>NZ_CP136692.1:0-772500 GCF_032922545.1 Sulfitobacter sp. LC.270.F.C4
CCCCAAAGACAAAACCGCCGCAGCTTTATAGCTGCGGCGGTTTTGTTATTTTTCTCATCGTTGAGAGATACTTTTTTTATCAGGAACTTATTAGGTTTGGCGATGACCTACTCTCCCACGTCTTAAGACGCAGTACCATCGGCGCTACGGCACTTAACGGCTGGGTTCGGGATGGGACCAGGTGTTTTGCTCGCGCTATGATCACCAAACCAAATAAATTCCTGATAAAGCGCTCTGCGCGTTGCGACGCAGAGCGTGTTCCAAGTCATGTACAACTGATTGTATGTGTATGCTTTTGACCAGTTAAGCAGTCTTGCTTCTACTGGATCAAATCAAGCCTATCGAGCAATTAGTACCAGTCAACTGAACGTGTTACCACGCTTACATCTCTGGCCTATCGACGAGGTGGTCTACCTCGGCTCTCAGGGATACCTTGTTTTGAGGGGGGCTTCCCGCTTAGATGCCTTCAGCGGTTATCCTGTCCGATCATAGCTACCCAGCACTGCTATTGGCATAACAACTGGTCCACCAGTGGATCGTTCACCCCGGTCCTCTCGTACTAGGGGCAACTCCTCTCAAGTATCCTACACCCACGGAAGATAGGGACCGAACTGTCTCACGACGTTCTAAACCCAGCTCACGTACCTCTTTAAACGGCGAACAGCCGTACCCTTGGGACCTGCTCCAGCCCCAGGATGAGATGAGCCGACATCGAGGTGCCAAACACTGCCGTCGATATGGACTCTTGGGCAGTATCAGCCTGTTATCCCCGGCGTACCTTTTATCCGTTGAGCGATGGCCCTCCCACTTGGGACCACCGGATCACTATGGCCGTCTTTCGACTCTGCTCGACTTGTCAGTCTCGCAGTCAGGCTGGCTTCTGCCATTGCACTCAACGAGCGATTTCCGACCGCTCTGAGCCAACCTTCGCGCGCCTCCGTTACGATTTAGGAGGCGACCGCCCCAGTCAAACTACCCGCCACACAGGGTCCCGGAACCGGATAACGGTCCGCGGTTAGACATCAAGCAGAACAAGGGTGGTATCTCAAGGGAGGCTCCACCGAGACTGGCGTCTCGGTTTCAAAGCCCACCACCTATCCTGCACATGTTCGGCCTAATGCCAGTGTGAAGCTGTAGTAAAGGTGCACGGGGTCTTTCCGTCTAACCGCGGGTAACCGGCATCTTGACCGGTAATTCAATTTCGCTGAGTCTATGTTGGAGACAGCGGGGAAGTCGTTACGCCATTCGTGCAGGTCGGAACTTACCCGACAAGGAATTTCGCTACCTTAGGACCGTTATAGTTACGGCCGCCGTTTACCTGGGCTTCAATTCAGAGCTCTCACCCCTCCTTTTAACCTTCAGGCACCGGGCAGGCGTCAGACCCTATACGTCGTCTTGCGACTTCGCAGAGCCCTGTGTTTTTAATAAACAGTCGCCACCCCCTGGTTTGTGCCCCCAGCCTCTAGTTGCCTAGAAACCGGGCCTCCTTCTCGCGAACTTACGGAGGTATTTTGCCGAGTTCCTTCAACATAGTTCTCTCAAGCGCCTTGGTATTCTCTACCTGTCCACCTGTGTCGGTTTAGGGTACGATCTAGCGATGGAGCTATTTCCAGGGACCTCTAAGCAGCCCATTCAATCCGATAAGGATGAACTACCCTCGAGATCCGTCACTTCCATCTGGCCCAGGAATATTAACCTGGTTCCCATCGACTACGCCTTTCGGCCTCGCCTTAGGGGTCGGCTTACCCTGCTCAGATTAGCTTTAAGCAGGAACCCTTGGACTTTCGGCGAGAGTGTCTCTCACACTCTTTGTCGCTACTCATGTCATCATTCTCACTAGTGATCTCTCCACCGGATCGCTCACGCGCCAGCTTCACAGAAAGCTCCTTGTGTCCAATCCTACGGTCCGGTTGGGGTAAACCAAACGAACAAGTGTAGGTAAGGACACATGGAACTATGTCACACTACGCTCTGCTACCATGCAATAAATGCATCCTCAGCTTCGGCTCATGGCTTGAGCCCCGTTACATCTTCGCCGCAAGACAACTTATTTAGACCAGTGAGCTGTTACGCTATCTTTAAAGGATGGCTGCTTCTAAGCCAACCTCCTGGTTGTTTTGGTCGTCTCACCTGCTTTCCCACTTAGCCATGAATTAGGGGCCTTAGCTGGAGGTTAGGGTTGTTTCCCTCTTCACGACGGACGTTAGCATTCGCCGTGTGTCTGCCGACTAGTACTCCTCGGTATTCGGAGTTTGGTTAGGATCAGTAAGCCTGTGGGGCCCCATTACCCATCCAGTGCTCTACCCCCGAGGGTATTCGGTCGACGCTCTACCTAAATAGATTTCGCAGAGAACCAGCTATCTCCGAGTTTGATTGGCCTTTCACCCCTAGGCACAGCTCATCCCGATCTTTTTCAACAGATGTGGGTTCGGTCCTCCAATAAGTGTTACCTTATCTTCAACCTGGCCATGCCTAGATCACTCGGTTTCGGGTCTGATCCCACGAACTCAACGCCCTATTAAGACTTGCTTTCGCTACGCCTACACCTAACGGCTTAAGCTTGCTCGTGAGACCAAGTCGATGACCCATTATACAAAAGGTACGCTGTCAGGACGCAAGGTCCCTCCAACTGTTTGTAGGCGTTCGGTTTCAGGTACTGTTTCACTCCCCTCGTCGGGGTGCTTTTCACCTTTCCCTCACGGTACTGGTTCACTATCGGTCAGTAAGGAGTACTTAGCCTTCGAAGGTGGTCCTCCGATCTTCAGACAGAATTTCACGTGTTCCGCCCTACTTAATACGTCCAATCATGCTTCTTATACGGGACTATCACCCACTTTGGTTGCGCATTCCAACGCATTCTAACCACACTCATGGCTCGGCTGGTCCCCGTTCGCTCGCCGCTACTAGGGGAGTATCATATTGATTTCCTTTCCTCCGGGTACTTAGATGTTTCAGTTCCCCGGGTTTGCCTTTTTAAGCCTATATATTCAGCCTAAAAATACCTGGTTTACCAAGTTATTAGCTGCACCGAAGTGCAGTAATAACAAAGTATCAGGTGGGTTGCCCCATTCAGAAATCCATGGATCAAAGCTTATTCTCAGCTCCCCATGGCTTATCGCAGAGTATCACGTCTTTCATCGCCTCTTACTGCCAAGGCATTCACCAAACGCCCTTTTCGCGCTTGATTTGATCCAGAAAAAGCAAGACTTAGCGTCTCGCGCGAAGATCAGAAGCTGGTAAGAAACTGATCCTCTTTATCCTGTATCAAAAGCATACTTTTACCCGCCCAGACTATCGTCTGGACAATGAGCGATGCAGATAGCGAACCGTCCGTGCAGGAGGTCCGCGTCATCGCTCTGGTTAGTGTACTTGACTTGGACAACATATTCGTTTCGATCGCGATATGTCAGAAAGGCCGAGGAAACAGCCCGTCAAACACCGGCCCCGAAGGGCAGCAACCGAGATCATCCCCTAACGCGGGGCGATCAAACATGTTGTTAGTATCTCTCTTTACGATGTCAATTCGTCTGAAGGACGAAGCGATGCTTCATCCGGGAACAGACGTTCAAACACACTGTATGTGCTTGAAGGTATGTTCCGTGTACCACCTTAGGGAAGATGGTGGGTCGAGGAGGACTTGAACCTCCGACCTCACGCTTATCAGGCGTGCGCTCTAACCACCTGAGCTACCGACCCAGTGTGCGCCGGAGGCGCGCACGTCGCACAAACAGCATATTGCGAAGCAATGTGCGAGTTGTGCAAGAGATTTTGCCTAAGGCAAAACTCGTCGTTCCGGAAGGGCATTCCGAAGGAAGGGCCCGAGAGGAACCAGCCCTTAGTGGTTGAGGTAATAAGGGCCTTATACGCTGCCCTTCTCATCGTTGCTGCGCAACGACTGCCAGGGCGACGCCTTTTGCTCTGCAAAAGGCTTGGTGGAGCCTAGGAGGATCGAACTCCTGACCTCCTGAATGCAAATCAGGCGCTCTCCCAGCTGAGCTAAGGCCCCAAACTTTTGAGACCTACGCCGTCAGCGCAGGACCTATTTCTGAAGAGATATGAGGACGGCTCGGTTCTAATATAGTCGGCTTTGTTTGCCGACTTGCTAAGTGTTCCACGAGTGAGACAAGTCTCGCTGCTAGGAACATCCTTAGAAAGGAGGTGATCCAGCCGCAGGTTCCCCTACGGCTACCTTGTTACGACTTCACCCCAGTCGCTGATCCTACCGTGGTCCGCTGCCTCCTCGAAAGGTTGGCGCACGGCCGTCGGGTAGAACCAACTCCCATGGTGTGACGGGCGGTGTGTACAAGGCCCGGGAACGTATTCACCGTGGCATGCTGTTCCACGATTACTAGCGATTCCGACTTCATGGGGTCGAGTTGCAGACCCCAATCCGAACTGAGACAGCTTTTGGGGATTAACCCATTGTCACTGCCATTGTAGCACGTGTGTAGCCCAACCCGTAAGGGCCATGAGGACTTGACGTCATCCACACCTTCCTCCCGCTTATCACGGGCAGTTTCCTTAGAGTGCCCAGCCGAACTGCTGGCAACTAAGGATGTGGGTTGCGCTCGTTGCCGGACTTAACCGAACATCTCACGACACGAGCTGACGACAGCCATGCAGCACCTGTCACTGCGTCACCGAAGTGAACGCCCGATCTCTCGGGTTAGCACAGGATGTCAAGGGTTGGTAAGGTTCTGCGCGTTGCTTCGAATTAAACCACATGCTCCACCGCTTGTGCGGGCCCCCGTCAATTCCTTTGAGTTTTAATCTTGCGACCGTACTCCCCAGGCGGAATGCTTAATCCGTTAGGTGTGTCACCGAACAGTATACTGCCCGACGACTGGCATTCATCGTTTACGGTGTGGACTACCAGGGTATCTAATCCTGTTTGCTCCCCACACTTTCGTACCTCAGCGTCAGTATCGAGCCAGTGAGCCGCCTTCGCCACTGGTGTTCCTCCAAATATCTACGAATTTCACCTCTACACTTGGAATTCCACTCACCTCTCTCGAACTCAAGACCAGGAGTTTAAGAGGCAGTTCCAGGGTTGAGCCCTGGGATTTCACCCCTTACTTTCTGATCCGCCTACGTACGCTTTACGCCCAGTAATTCCGAACAACGCTAACCCCCTCCGTATTACCGCGGCTGCTGGCACGGAGTTAGCCGGGGTTTCTTTACCAGGTACTGTCATTATCATCCCTGGCGAAAGTGCTTTACGATCCTAAGACCTTCATCACACACGCGGCATGGCTAGATCAGGCTTGCGCCCATTGTCTAAGATTCCCCACTGCTGCCTCCCGTAGGAGTCTGGGCCGTGTCTCAGTCCCAGTGTTGCTGATCATCCTCTAAAACCAGCTATAGATCGTAGACTTGGTAGGCCATTACCCCACCAACTATCTAATCTAACGCGGGCCGATCCTTCTCCGATAAATCTTTCCCCCGAAGGGCGTATGCGGTATTACTCACCGTTTCCAGTGGCTATTCCGCAGAGAAGGGCACGTTCCCACGCGTTACTAACCCGTCCGCCGCTAGACCCGAAGGTCTCGCTCGACTTGCATGTGTTAGGCCTGCCGCCAGCGTTCGTTCTGAGCCAGGATCAAACTCTCAAGTTGAAAAGCTATTGCTAGCTTATCCTTGACGTCGAACCTCTGCACATCGACCTGTATCCCTTACTGAAAGATACAAGCCATTCTCTGTTTGTTGTGCTTGAGACTACAAAGTAGTCGAAAGCCGTCCAAACAGTGAAGCTGACACTCTATCATCGGGCCTAAACCCTAAGAGCGCGATATACAGACGTTGATCCATCGAATGAACCAAACCGCCCACATATCTCTTCAGATATCAAATTTTCAAACAGCGTTGAGACAAAAGAAACTGAGATGCGCCCTAACTTCTTGGCGCGCCCCGCCCTAATACCTCGAATTTTTATCCACCTTCCGAACCGAACTCAGCGTCTCCGCTCCCGTCCGCCCCGTCTGGCGCCCCGCCGCTGCATCTCTGCGCCGCCGGTAGAGGGGGTTCTAAGGCGAGTGACAGAAACCCGCAAGCGGAAAGTTGAGAAAAGTGAAGGTTTTGAAGAGCCTTTGGGCAAGTTGCTGAAATCTCGAACTATTTCGGGACTTTAAAACAGTAAACAGGCTCATCGGAAGGCCCGAAGCTGGGGTATTTGAGACCTGTTGCGGCTGAGGTGGAGTGAATCGCCCCTAATCCCAGGAAGGTCGGAGTCGGATTCCCTGTGAATCGGGGTGTCACTGCGAGTCCCAGCTTGGCGATACCGTTCGAACGGAAGGGGTACAGTTCTGAAGCGGAAGCGATGCGGCGACTCACGACAGCCCTTCAGGCGGCAAATCCCACGCCGATGAGACACCAAGCGGCGAAAACAAATCAACCGCCCCGCTAGAAACGCGGGTCACCATTACAGATTTGAAGAGATGTGGCAGGGGCTGAGGGACTCGAACCCACGACCCTCGGTTTTGGAGACCGATGCTCTACCAACTGAGCTAAACCCCTATGCCGGGGGTTTGGGTAGTCGCAAACGGGCGGCGGATCAAGAGCAGATCTGACCTTTCCGGCGATATTCTCTTCTTTGGGGAACATTGCACGGCCAGCTTACGTTTTCTCGTCGAACCAAGCCCGAAATTGGAGGACGACCGATGACTATGAACAATCTCAAAGACGTCTACACCGACCAACTGCAAGACCTCTACTCTGCCTGCAAGCAGTCGCTTGAAGCGACCAACGCACTGGGTCGTGCGGCGGAGGACAAAGAACTGTCGGAAGCGCTGATCGATGGCAGCAACGGAATCGCCAAGGGGATGGATGTGCTGAAGTCCATCTGCGCGAAACATGACCTCGACCCCGACGCAGAGCACTGCCACGGCATGGAGGGCCTTGTGAAAGAGGCGCATAAACATGTGCTGGAAGAAGACTTTGGCGACAACGATGCCCGCGATGCGATGATCATCACACAGTATCAGCGCATGGTGCATTACGCATTGGCCGGATACGGCTGCGTTGTGGCCTTCGCCAATCGCTTGGGCGAGGACGAAGACGGCGCGCAGCTGCAAGAGCAGCTTGACCACACCTATGACGGCGACCGCCGCATGACAGAGATCGCGACCAAGGGCGGTGTGAACGCAGACGCCGCGTAAGTGCGATAGATATGAACGGGAAAGGCTGGCTCCTTCAGGAGTTGGCCTTTTTTCGTTTCAAGGGCCGTAGGTGCCCCCTCCCCCACAAAAGCAAAAGGCCGCAGCAAACGCTGCGGCCTTTCAAATCTCTCAGACGTCAGGCCCGAAGGCCCCGCCCAAAATCACTCAGTGATTTTGGAAACAACGCCGGCGCCAACCGTACGGCCACCTTCGCGGATCGCGAAGCGCAGGCCGTTTTCCATGGCGATCGGTGCAATCAGCTCAACGCCGAAGGACACGTTGTCGCCGGGCATGACCATCTCGGTGCCTTCTGCCAGCTGAACGGTGCCGGTCACGTCAGTTGTACGGAAGTAGAACTGCGGACGGTAGTTCGCGAAGAACGGCGTGTGACGGCCACCTTCCTCTTTGGTGAGGATGTAGGCTTCGGCTTCGAACTTGGTGTGCGGGTTCACGGAACCGGGCTTGCAGAGAACCTGACCGCGCTCAACGCCGTCACGCTCAACGCCACGCAGCAGCGCGCCGATGTTGTCGCCAGCTTCACCACGGTCCAGCAGCTTGCGGAACATTTCCACACCGGTGCAGGTGGTTTTCTTGGTGTCGCGGATGCCGACGATTTCGATTTCGTCGCCAACGTTGATCACGCCACGCTCAACACGGCCGGTCACAACGGTACCACGACCAGAGATCGAGAACACGTCTTCGACGGGCATCAGGAACGGCTGGTCAACAGCACGCTCAGGTGTCGGGATGTAGTTGTCGACTTCTTCCATCAGCTTGCGGATCGCGTTCTCGCCGATGTTTTCGTCACGGCCTTCCATCGCCGCCAGAGCGGAACCGGGCACAACGGGGATGTCGTCGCCGGGGTAGTCGTAGGAAGACAGCAGCTCGCGGATTTCCATCTCGACCAGCTCAAGCAGCTCTTCGTCGTCAACCTGGTCAACTTTGTTCATGAAGACGACCATGGCGGGGATGCCAACCTGACGGCCGAGCAGGATGTGCTCGCGGGTCTGGGGCATCGGGCCGTCGGCCGCGTTCACCACCAAGATAGCGCCGTCCATCTGAGCGGCACCGGTGATCATGTTCTTCACATAGTCAGCGTGGCCGGGGCAGTCGACGTGGGCGTAGTGACGTGCTTCGGTCTCATACTCGACGTGTGCGGTCGAGATGGTGATGCCGCGGGCCTTCTCTTCGGGCGCGCCGTCGATCTGGTCATACGCTTGGAAGTCACCAAAGTATTTGGTGATCGCCGCGGTCAGCGTGGTTTTACCGTGGTCAACGTGGCCGATTGTGCCGATGTTGACGTGTGGCTTGTTACGTTCAAACTTTGCCTTTGCCATGGTGGCGCCCTTTTAATTGAGGGGCCCCAACGGGGACCCGAACCCTATCTGGCGGGCGATGTATTGGGTT
The DNA here is from genome assembly GCF_032922545.1 of Sulfitobacter sp. LC.270.F.C4. Classification (NCBI taxonomy): domain Bacteria; kingdom Pseudomonadati; phylum Pseudomonadota; class Alphaproteobacteria; order Rhodobacterales; family Roseobacteraceae; genus Sulfitobacter; species Sulfitobacter sp. LC.270.F.C4. The sequence goes on from NZ_CP136692.1 coordinate 8,562, forward strand.
CGGGCGGTAAAATCAAGCGTGACTTGCGTCTTGGGGCCACTTAAAGCCCATCGGGCCCATGCGGCAGCGGTTCGGCGCGCCCCGACGGGGGTTATTTATCCTCCGGCTCCCCGGCAGGCGACGATGCCACACCACCGCTGAACCAACCCTCTTCGCGGTTTTGCTTGACCAGATAGGTCTCGATCGACTTGGCCGCGTTCTGGCTGAGGTTCTTGAGCTGCTCTTCGGCGGATTTGGTATAGCCCGAGCCAACAACCGGGCCCTGATCGAGGGATTCGAAGACAGTGATCTGATGCGGCTCGGGGTTCAGCTTCATGTTCTTCGCGTCATCCCAGACCGTGAGGTTAAGGATCAGGATCGACTTCGGGGCAAAGACCAGTGGGATGCCCGGCTGTGCCAGCACGTAGCCTTCGACGCTGATGCCGAAGTGATAGAGACGCTCCCCATCGTAGCGGTCGAAGCGTTCGGCGGTGGCGGCGCGCACGGCCTCGGCCAATTCTTCTTTGCTGACCTCGCGGCTCAGCGGCCCCTTCTGCGCTTTGGGCGCCACGACGATATTGTGGTGCAGGTTGAAGTCCCCCAGCGGGGTCGGCGCTTTGTCGAGGTCGGAGGCCCCGTTGCAGGCGGCCAGCGTCGCGACGAAGGTCAACAGGGCAAGAACTCGGAACATGGGCAATCCTTCGGGGGCGTTAAGATTTCGAAAAGGGGTAGCCGATGGCCGGGAGGGGCGCAATCATTTGCCGCAGTTGCGCGCCTGCCGGTCCGGTCTATCTTGGATATGAGTGAGGACAGCATCATGACCCAACCATCCCCCCTGCCCGTGCGCGTACCGCTGGTGACCGAGCCTGTGGGAATGCTCGGCAGTTTGCAGATGGCGCGGCGCAACGTGCTGAGCATCATCCCCAAGATCGCCACCACCCAGCCCATGGTTTCGGGCAAGACCGGCAAGCGCTGGCATATGGTGATGGATTCGGGTGCTATCCGGGAAATCCTGCTCGACCGGCTGGAGGACTACCCGAAGTCCGATGTCACCAAGAACCTGCTGCGCCCGGCCATCGGGGAATCGCTCTTTATCGCAGAAGGGGCGCATTGGCGCTGGCAGCGCCGGGCGGCGGCCCCTGTCTTTTCGCAGCGCAACGTGCGCAACCTTGCCCCGGTGATGAGCGCCGCCGCTGACCGCTCGGCCAAGCGGATCGCCGCTGCTGGGCCGCGCGCGGTCAACATGCTCGATGAGATGGTGACGACGACTTTCGAGGTGATCGGCGACGTGACCTTCTCAGGCGATGGCACCTTTGACCGCGACAAGGTGCATGGCGCCATCGACGACTATATCGCCGAGGCGGGTAAGATCAGCCTCTTCGATATCCTCGGCCTGCCCGATTGGCTGCCACGTCCGGGGCGGATGATGTCCGGTCAGGCGCTGAAGCAAATGAAGGCGATGGCCGATCAGGCGATCGAAGCGCGGGTGGCGCGCGGCCATGACGGCACGCCCGATCTGCTGGACCTGCTGCTGGAGGGCGAAGACCCCAAGACCAAGCGCCAGATGAACACCGGAGAGTTGCGCGATAACCTTTTGACCTTTATCGTCGCGGGGCATGAGACAACGGCGCTGACGCTGGCTTGGTCGATGTACCTCATGGGGTTCGACCCCGAGATGCAGGCGCGCGCCCGCGCAGAGGTGCGCGATGTGCTGCAAGGCGGTGCCTGCACCGGCGACGATGTGGACAAGCTGCCCTTGGTGCGGATGATCATCGACGAGGCGCTGCGGCTCTACCCCGCCGCCGGGATCATTTCGCGCACGGCGCAAAAGCACGACAGGCTCTGCGACCGCGAAATCCGCCCCGGCGACACGGTGATGATCCCGATCTACGCGCTAGGCCGCAATGAACTGCTTTGGGACGATCCCGATGCTTTCCGGCCTGAACGTTTCGCCGACCGCAAGGCGATTGACCGCTATGCCTATCTGCCCTTCGGGGACGGACCGCGCATCTGCATCGGGGCGAGCTTTGCGTTGCAGGAGGCGGTGATCATCCTCGCCACCCTGCTGGGGCGGTTCAAGTTCACGCCTGTGCCGGGAAAGGACCCGGAGCCGGTGATGATCCTGACCCTGCGCCCCGAGGGCGGCGTCTGGATGACCGCCGAGCCGCTGGACTGACCGCGCCCCGAAAGGCGCGGCTGTTTCACGTGAACTTGTTGTCGCGCGGGAAGCCGCGCGGCGCCATCCGGCCCGAGCTTGCGCGCTTGCCGGTCCATTCTGCCAGATCGGCCTCGGTACGTGTCCGGCCCGCCGGGTCTTGCCAGCTGAGGCCCGCTTCCCGCGTGAAGGTCGTGGCGTCCGACAGGCCGCCATCCTTGTACTTCTGCAGGCGCACGCCCTTGCCCCGGCCCATCTCGGGCAATTCATCAAGGCCAAAGACCAGCACTTTGCGGTTCTCGCCCACGGTGGCGACGCTATCACCCGACACCGGATGACAGACCAGCGCCGAGACGCCTTCGCCACGCACGTTGAGCACCTGTTTGCCGCTGCGGGTCTGGGCCACGACGTCATCCTCGGGCACCACGAAACCGTCGCCTGCCGTTGAGGCAACCAACAGCTTGCGCCCCGGCTGGTGGATAAAGAGTGACACGATCTGCACTTCGTTGGGCAGATCAACCATCAGACGCAAAGGCTCGCCCATGCCCCGCCCGCCGGGCAGGTTGGCGGCGGAGACGGTGTAGAAACGCCCGTTCGAGCCGAAGACCAGCAACCGGTCCGTCGTTTCGGCATGGAAGATAAAGCGCGGGCCGTCGCCGTCTTTGAACTTCAACTCGCGGTTCAGGTCGATATGGCCGGTCATGGCGCGGATCCAGCCCATCTGGCTGCAGACCACGGTGATCGGCTCACGGTCGATCATCGCCTCAATCGGGACATCCTCAACCTCTCCGGCGGTGTCGAATTCGGTCAGGCGCTGGCCGCGTTTGACGCCGTCGATCACCCAGTCCTTGCCGAACTGCTTTTTCGTCGCGCGCAGCTGGTCAGCGATGGTGGACCATTGCAGGTCGTCGCTTTCCAGCAGATCTTCGAGACCCGCGCGTTCGGTCATCAGCGTGTCACGCTCTTTCACCAGCGCGTCTTCTTCCAAACGCCGCAAGGACCGCAGGCGCATGTTGAGGATCGCCTCGGCCTGCACATCCGACAGGCCATTCTCGCGGCCTGCATAGCTGTGCGGGATGGCGCGGGTGTCACCGCTCTCAGTCAGCACGCCGGTGGCTTCGGCCTCGGCATCCGCGATGACCGCCAGTTTCGACACATCGACCCCCGCCAAGGGCGAGACATAGGCGGATTCGTCCATCGCGCGGCTCAGCGTATCCTGATGCGCGCGGCTCCAATCCTCGTACATCAAGGCGGCTTTGGGATCGTCGTCGTAGCGGATGATCTCGATCACCCGGTCAAGGTTCAGAAAGGCCGTGATCAGGCCCTGCAGCACCTCAAGCCGGTGGTCGATCTTGTCCATCCGGTGCCGCGAGCGGCGTTGCAGCACCTCGCGCCGGTGGTCAAGGAAAGCGCGCAACACTTCCTTGAGCGAGCAGACCTTGGGCGTTTGGCCATCGATCAACACGTTCATGTTGAGCGAGAAGCGCACCTCAAGGTCCGAGTTGCGGAACAGCATCCCCATCAGCACGTTCGGATCGACGTTCTTCGAGCGCGGCTCGATAATCATGCGGATGTCTTCGGCGGATTCGTCGCGGACATCGGCAAGAATCGGGATCTTCTTGGTCTGGATCAGTTCGGCGATCTTTTCGATCAGCTTGGATTTCTGAACCTGATAGGGAATTTCGGTAACGACAATCTGCCAAGCGCCCCGGCCAAGGTCCTCAACTTCCCAACGACAACGCAGCCGGAAAGAGCCGCGGCCCGTGCGGTAGGCATTGGCGATATTCTCAGGCGGCTCGACGATCACGCCACCGGTGGGGAAATCCGGGCCGGGGACGTAGTTCAACAACGTCTCGTCGCGGGCGTCGGGCGTCTTGATCAGGTGAATACAGGCGTCACACAGCTCGGCAATGTTATGCGGCGGAATGTTCGTGGCCATGCCCACGGCGATGCCCGAAGAGCCATTGGCCAGCAGATTCGGAAACTGCGCGGGCAGCACCACCGGTTCGGTCAGCGTGCCATCGTAATTCTCACGGAAATCAACCGCGTTCTCGTTCAGCCCTTCCAGCATGGCTTCGGCCACGGCGGTCATCCGCGCCTCGGTATAGCGCGAGGCCGCAGGGTTATCGCCGTCGATGTTGCCAAAGTTGCCCTGCCCGTCGACCAGCGGATAGCGCACGTTGAAATCCTGCGCCAGACGCGCCATCGCGTCATAGATCGCGGCATCGCCATGCGGGTGATAGTTCCCCATCACGTCGCCCGAAATCTTCGCCGATTTACGGAAGCCGCCCGTCGAGGACAGCCGCAACTCGCGCATGGCATAAAGGATGCGGCGGTGCACCGGTTTCAACCCATCGCGCGCATCCGGCAGCGCCCGGTGCATGATCGTGCTCAAGGCATAGGTCAGATACCGCTCTCCCAAGGCGCGGCGCAGCGGCTCGGACAGGTCATTCGGGTCGAGTTCTGGGGGTGTGCTTATGTCTGACATGACGGGTCTTTTAGCCAAGCACGGCAGAGCGGGCAAGCGACAGATTGCCCGCCCTTTGCCCGCAGTCAACTCGGGAAAAAGATCGCCAACACGGTTTCAAGTGAGAAAAAAGCAATACTTTCCGGATATGCGAATTCTTGCCAATCGGAATTGAACCATTCGCGAAGTTTCGCGTTGGTCTCTCAACAGCAACATGGTTTTGACACGGGACAAGGAACAGCAAAATGAAACGGTTCATCTTTTTGACATTTGGTTTCATGGGCTGGGCATTCTACGAGATGAGCGGCGGGGCGGATTTCGTGCCAGCAGGCCCGCAGATGGCCAGCTCTGAGACGGCAGCATCGGCGCTGATCGCCAGCGCAGAAGCCGGCACGACCTCGTCCACCCTTGTCACCGCCGCCGCGGCAAATGCAGCCCGCAAGGCCGAAAGCCCCATCACCCCCTTCGCCGAGCGCGCACCGGCACGGGATGTGACTGCGACCCGCGTGGCGCTGAACCTTACGACCCTCAGCGACTTGCCGCAGGCCACTGACGCGATGGTGCAAAAGGCCGTGGCCACCCCCGCGGACCGCGCTGGCGCGAAAGTCGTCAAAGCTGTCAGCACCAGCACCCCCAAAGTAGAAAAGGCCGCCTATTCGACCACAAGCGCCAATGCGCCAGTCGTCATTCCAAGCCTGATCAACGCCACCGACAACGGCACCACCTATGTCAGCACGACGCAGGCCGACATTCGCAAAGTGAATGGCACCCGCGTCAATGTCCGCGGTGGGCCGGGCACCAATTTCGGTGTGGTCGGGAAACTGGGCAAAGGTGACGCCGTAGAGGTGGTCGAAGACAACGGTGCCGGTTGGGTGCGCTTTCGCAGCGTCGACGGCACGGCATCCGGTTGGATGGCCGACTTCCTGCTCAACAACGGCTAACTTGCCAATCTTACAGCATCGCGCGATGAAGGGCCTTTCAAATGAAGGGCCCTTTGCATGTCTGCGACCCGTTCCATCCTCATCACCGGTTGTTCCAGCGGCATCGGCTATGCCGCCGCCCATGGCATGCGCGCCCGCGGCTGGCGCGTCTTTGCCGCCTGCCGCCAACAAGCGGATTGCGACCGGCTGAGCGCCGAAGGGTTCGACGCGCCCCGTCTCGATTATACCGATGAGGCCAGCATCCAATCGGCAATCGCCCAAGTGCTAGAGCAAACCGGCGGCACCTTGGATGCTGTCTTTAACAACGGCGCCCACGCCACGCCCGGACTGGTCGAAGACCTTCCCACCGATGCCCTGCGCGAGATATTCGAGGCGAATTTCTTTGGCTGGCACAGCCTGACCCGCGCGGTGATCCCGGTGATGCGCAATCAAGGGCATGGGCGGATCGTGCAATGTTCTTCGGTGCTTGGCATGGTGGCGATGCCATGGCGCGGGGCGTATAACTCCACGAAATTCGCGCTGGAGGGGCTGACCGACACCCTGCGGCTTGAAATGCGCGGCACGGGGGTTGAGTTGATCCTGATCGAACCCGGCCCCGTCACCTCAAAGCTGCGGACCAAGGCGATCCCGCGCTTCGAGCGTTGGATCGACTGGAAAAACAGCCCCCGCGCGGCGGAGTATGAGGCCACCATGCGCCCCCGGCTCTATGACGACAGCGGCAAAAAGGACCGTTTCGAACTTCCGGCTGAGGCCGTGGTCGAGAAACTGGCCCATGCCGTCGAATCCCCCCGGCCCCTCCCGCGCTATTTCGTCACAACCCCAACCCATATCGCCGGTGTTTTGCGGCGTATCCTGCCGACGCGGGCGCTGGACTGGGTCACCAGCCGCTGATTTTGGTTGCGCGACTGCCCTGCGCCGCTACATCTCGGGGCAACGAAAGGACAGCCCATGCCAAATGATCCGTTTTTCGTGATCGTCCTGCTTTCCGTCGTGGCGGTCGCCGTTGTGCTCCTGATGGGGCTGGGCGGCTTTGCCACGGGGGGAAAATTCAACAAACGCAACGCCAACAAACTGATGCGCTGGCGGATCATCGCGCAGTTCATCGCCGTGCTGCTGATCCTCGCCTATGTCTATTTCCGAGGGGGCACGATCTGATGGTTGTACTGAACAAGATTTACACCCGCACCGGGGACAAGGGCACGACCGCGCTTGGCAATGGCGAACGTGTCGCCAAACATGACGCGCGGGTCGAGGCCTATGGCACCTCGGATGAGTTGAACTGCTTTGTCGGCGTTGCCCGGCTTGAAGCCACCGGCGCCACGGACGAAGCACTGGCCCGCATCCAGAACGACCTTTTTGATCTCGGCGCCGACCTTTGCCGCCCCGATATGGAGGCCGACCGCGATGCAGAATACCCGCCCCTGCGGGTCACGCAAGAACAGGTCGACCGGCTTGAACGCGAGATCGACGTGATGAACACCGAGTTGGAGCCGCTACGGAGCTTCATCCTACCCGGTGGCCGCGCGCTGGCCGCACATCTGCATGTTTGCCGCACCGTGGCGCGCCGCGCCGAACGGCTGGCGGTTCTGCTGTCAGAGCAAACGGCGATCAACCCGGCCTGTGTCACCTATCTGAACCGTCTCAGCGACTGGTTCTTCGTCGCCGCGCGTATGGCCAATAACGCGGGCAAGGAAGACGTGCTCTGGGTGCCGGGCGCGAACCGCGCATAAAATAGCGCTAACAGACAAAAATCGGGGAAAACGCCGCGTTCAAAACTGCCGACCTGCCGATTTTGGCCTGTTTTGATCCGATCCGCTTCGTTACACCCGTGTGGAGAATTAGGGAGACCGGGCCACCAGCCCGCGTCGCAAACTGAGGAGAGAGACCGCTCATGAAGGTATTGGTGCCTGTCAAACGCGTGATCGACTATAACGTGAAAGTTCGTGTCAAAGCGGACGGATCGGGTGTTGATCTTGCCAATGTGAAAATGTCGATGAACCCCTTCGACGAAATCGCCGTTGAACAAGCGATTCGTCTGAAAGAAGCCGGTCAGGCTGAAGAGGTCGTCGCTGTCTCCATCGGTGTGAAGCAAGCGCAGGAAACGCTGCGTACCGCGCTCGCCATGGGTGCGGATCGCGCGATCCTCGTGGTCGCGTCGGACGATGTGCACAAGGACATCGAGCCGCTGGCCGTGGCAAAGATCCTCAAAGCCATCGTCGACGAAGAACAGCCGGGCCTCGTGCTCTGCGGCAAACAGGCGATCGACAATGACATGAACGCCACCGGGCAGATGCTCTCGGCGTTGATGGGCTGGTCGCAGGCAACATTCGCCTCGGAAATCGCCATCGAAGGCGACAAGGCAAAAGTCACCCGCGAAGTCGACGGCGGCTTGCAGACCATCGAAGTCTCCATGCCCACAGTCGTCACCGTGGACCTGCGCCTGAACGAGCCGCGCTATGCCTCGCTGCCGAACATCATGAAGGCCAAGAAAAAGCCGCTGGATGAAAAGACCGCCGAAGACTACGGCGTCGATGTCTCCAACCGCTTGGAAATCGTTAAAACCGTTGAGCCTGCCGAACGTGCCGCTGGCATCAAGGTCGGTTCGGTTGACGAGCTTGTGGCGAAACTCAAAGAAGCGGGGGCTGTGTAATGGCTGTTCTTCTGATTGCAGAGATTTCCGACGGCGAACTGTCGATGGACGCAACCGCCAAGGCGGTATCAGCGGCCAAGAAACTGGGCGACGTGACCATTCTGGCGGCGGGCAGCTCTGCCGCGGCGGCAGGCGAAGCGGCGGCCAAGATCGATGGCGTCTCCAAGGTGCTGGTCGCCGAAGACGAGATGCTGGGCCACCGTCTGGCCGAAGCCACCGCAGCACTGATCGTGTCGCTGGCTGGTGACTACGACCACATCGTCGCGCCCGCCACCACGGATGCCAAGAACATCATGCCCCGCGTCGCGGCCCTGCTTGATGTCATGGTGATTTCGGATGCTTCGGGCGTTGTCGACGCCGACACATTCGAGCGCCCGATCTATGCGGGCAACGCGGTGCAGACCGTGAAGTCGAACGACGCCAAGAAAGTCATCACCTTCCGCACATCGACCTTCGATGCCGCGGGTGAAGGCGGCTCTGCTTCGGTCGAGACCATCTCGGCTGCCGACAACCCCGGCCTGTCCACATGGGTCGAAGACAAGGTCGCCGAATCGGACCGCCCCGAGCTGACAAGCGCAGGCGTGGTGGTTTCCGGTGGTCGTGGCGTCGGCTCCGAAGAGGACTTCGCCCTGATCGAAAAACTGGCCGACAAACTTGGCGCGGCTGTTGGCGCCTCGCGCGCGGCAGTTGATTCGGGCTATGCCCCGAACGATTGGCAGGTGGGCCAGACTGGTAAAGTTGTGGCTCCTGACCTCTATATTGCGGTCGGCATCTCCGGTGCGATCCAGCACCTTGCGGGGATGAAGGACTCCAAGATCATCGTCGCGATCAACAAAGACGAAGAATCGCCGATCTTCCAAGTTGCCGACTATGGCCTTGTGGCGGACCTTTTCGACGCCGTGCCGGAACTTATCGAAAAGCTGTAAAGCTCTTCACGTGAAACACCAAAGGCCCGCCGTTCTCGGCGGGCCTTTTTCGTTGCATGCGCCTGTACCGGGAGCGTCAGGACATGCTTTGCAGCGCATCGGTCAGGGCGGCGGCGGCATTGGCATGGGCCATCGGGCCCAGCATTTCCGACGCGGCCTGCGCCTCGAATTCGCTGACCACCATGCCAGCGGTCGGCCCGGCAAAGGGGTCTTTGGGAGAGACGACCTCGATCTTGGCCGTGGCATGTAGGGCCACCGCGTCCAACATTTCGCGGGTCACGAACAGCGGATCATGGCCCAACTCCCCGACCGGCTGCTCTGCCTCCGCGACCGGCGGGCGGTCGGCCAACCAAAGCAAAAGCGTGCGCCCCTGTATCTGCCCCAGCATCAAACGCATGCGCGCCAGCCAGGCTTGCTGAAGCTCTGCGCGCACCGCCTCAAACCGCTCGGGCGAGACTTGCATGAGGTGGGTCAGCATGTGGCGGTTGAAGTGGAACTGGGAAAAATCGACCTCGCGGTAGATCGTCTGCAACAGCGCGGAAGCCCCGACAAACCGGTCGTTCCGGCGCCGGTGGACCGAATAGAAACGGTTGGTCATGTTCTGCGCGCCCATGACCTGAACCACCGTCACATCCGCCTGCGAAGCGGCCTGCGCGACGAAAGGATCATGCGCAAAGGCGTCGATCCCCGCGTTGGGAAAACCGAAATTCACACAAGTTTTGCCGATCTCGGCTTCGACCCGCGCGGGAAACGGCTCCTCAATGAATTTGCCATAGGTCTCCGTCCCGCCGAGAAAGGCGATATAGGGCGCCTCCAGCCTGCGGCGGGGGCCGCGAAACATCAGCTTTGAGGTACCATAGCGGCATGGCAAATAGTCCAGAGGCGCTGGCCCCACTGTGTCATAGGTCATTGAACCCACCTTTGTTGTTCACCCAAAGCCAGATTGCACGGTAGGGGCTGCGATTCTGTTAACGGGCGAATTTGCCGTGAGTTTTCGTAAACAGCTGCCCTTGCGGCACCCCCGCCACGCGCCCTATTGTGCGCCGAACTCAAGCAAAGGACAGGCCATGGACATCCAGAAAATCGGTATCGTGGGAGCAGGGCAGATGGGCAACGGGATCGCCCATGTCATGGCGCTGGCGGGCTACGACGTGCTGCTGAACGATGTCAGCGCCGATGCGCTGGCCAAAGCGACGAAAACCGTGACCGGCAATATGGACCGTCAAGTCAGCCGCGAAAAGATCACCGCCGCCGAGCGCGATGCCGCCATGGCGCGCATCACCACGACCCAGACGCTGAGCGATCTGGGCCAGAGCGATCTGGTGATCGAAGCCGCCACGGAACGGGAAACGGTGAAACAGGCGATTTTCGAAGATCTGATCCCGCATCTGAAACCGACGACGATCCTGACCTCGAACACCTCTTCGATCTCGATCACCCGTCTGGCCAGCCGCACCGACCGCCCCGAGAAATTCATGGGCTTTCATTTCATGAACCCCGTGCCGGTGATGCAATTGGTCGAACTGATCCGCGGCATTGCCACGGATAAGGAGACCTATGACGCCTGCAAAGCCGTGGTGGACCGCTTGGGCAAGACCGCCGCCTCGGCCGAGGATTTCCCAGCCTTTATCGTGAACCGCATCCTGATGCCGATGATCAACGAGGCGGTCTATACGCTTTATGAAGGGGTCGGCAACGTCGAGTTGATCGACAGTTCGATGAAGCTGGGGGCCAACCATCCGATGGGCCCTCTGGAACTGGCGGATTTCATCGGTCTGGACACCTGTCTGGCGATCATGAACGTGCTGCATGATGGGCTGGCCGATACGAAATACCGCCCCTGCCCGCTGCTGACCAAATATGTCGAAGCCGGGTGGCTGGGCCGCAAAACGCAGCGCGGGTTCTATGACTACCGGGGCGAGAAACCGGTTCCGACGCGCTAAGCCGTAAGGGTGCTGGGGGCCCTGCCCCCCTCGCGCCAAAGGCGCGATTCCCCCGCGGGTATTTTTAAAAGGATGAAGATCAGTTGGTCAGCGCCAGAGTGTGGGCGCGGAGCCAAGCCATGAAGCCGCGCGGGTCGTCTGCCCAGCGGTCGACCTGTTCTTGGGCAAGCGGATGGCCGACGATGGGGCCTTGGGGTTTGTCGCAGGCGTGGGCGATTTCATGCAGCAACAACCCTTGGCGCAGCATCGGGCTGAGCTTGTTCGCAATCTGATAGGCGCGACTATTCTGGCCGGGAAAACGCATCGGGACAACCTGCGCACCGGAGCGGCGGATCATCTTGGCGGTGAAGACGTTCCATTCCGCCTCGACCGCCGGGCCCCACCACCTTTCCGACGCGGCAACGACGCCGGAGGGGAAAAGCGCCACAACGCCGCCGTCTTTGAGGTGGGCCATGGCCTTGGCGCGCATTTCAACGCCTTTACGCTGCGCATCCGGGTCGTGCGGGAAAGGCACCGGGATCATGTAGCTGCCGGCCACTTCGTCGATCGACGTGAGCAGCGACCGGGTGAGGATACGGTAGTCGGGGCGCACACGGCCAATGAGATCGGCGAAAATCATGCCGTCGACCATGCCGTGGGGGTGGTTCGCCACGACCACGACCGGCCCTTCTTTAGGGATGCGGTCAAGCTGCTCTTGCGGGGTGGTGAGATCAATGCCCATCGTGTCGAGTGCGGCGCGCCAGAAGGCTTGGCCCGAGGGGGTGCCGCGTTGCTCAAACTTGCGGATCAGGCGCAGGATTTTGAGCTTGCCTGTGAAAAGCTCCATCGCGGAGATCACACGCGCCTTCCATGGGTCATCGAAGGTCGAGGCATAAGACAGGCTGCGGCGGTCGTATTTGGTGAAGGTCACCGTACCGTTACCTGTCTGGGCCGATTTGGCCGCCTGCTTTTGCGCGTCATCCATGGGGTCGGAGGATCCTTTTTCCCGCCCGGCGGGCTTAGTACCCTTCGCCGAACTTATCCGCTACGAGGGCGGTCAAAGCGTCGGCCAAGGCATCGGCATCGGGGCCGGAAGTTTGGACATCAATCGAGGTGCCGCGGGAGGCGCCGAGCATCAACAGCCCCATGATACTGTCGCCTGAGGCCGACATGCCATCCTTGCTGACTTCGGCGCGGGCATCGAAAGCCTCGACCACTTCTACCAATTTGGCGGAGGCGCGCGCGTGCAGGCCTTTTTCGTTTACGATCTTTAAAGAAAATTCGGGCATGACGTACTGGGGCCTTCTAACCTGCGCTGACATTCTGGCTGTCGATATACTTCTTACCAGCTTCGAGTGCGGCACGCACGGCATCGGGCACATCCATATGCCGCGATTTGGCGAGTTTGATCAGCATTGGCAGGTTCGCGCCGTAGATGATTCGGCGGTTTTCCGGGCGGCACGCCAAGAGGCTGAGGTTTGAGGGTGATCCGCCGAAAAGATCGGTGACGACCACGACACCCGCGCCTTGGTCCACCGCATCGGCAGCGGTGCAGATTTCGCGCTCTTTATCGGCGCGGTCGTGGTCGGCCTCGATCGCGATCGCGCGGACGCCGAATTGGGATCCCACGACATGTTCGATGGCGGCAAGATACTCTTGCGCCAGCCCCCCATGTGCGACGATGACGATCCCGATCACGGCTTATTTTCCTCACGATGCTGACGGTCCAGCTCACGGTGCCTAATTGACACCTGCCAGCCCTGCTCTGCAAGGCGCAAAGCGTGATCTTCCGCCATGGCGACGGAGCGGTGTTGCCCGCCCGTGCAGCCAAATGCGATGGAGATATGCGATTTGCCCTCTTCGCGGTAGGCGGGCAGTAAAAGCAGGCTAAGGTCGAGCACCTTGTCGGCGAAATCTGTGTAGCGTTTATCGCCTGCCACATGGGCCGCGACAGCTGCATCCCGCCCGTCGCCACTGCGCAATTCGGGCACCCAATAGGGGTTTCTAAGGAAACGGCAGTCATGCACCACATCGACGCCGCGCGGCAGGCCGCGTTTGTAGGAAAAGCTCTGCACCGAGACCGTGAGGTGGCGCTGGCCGCCGGGGGCGAACCACTGCTCCACCTCGGCGCGCAGCTCGTGGACGTTGAGCGTGGTCGTGTCGATCAACACATCGGCGCGGGCGCGGATCGGGTGTAGCAGCTCTTGCTCGCGGGTGATGCCGTCAACGGGGCGGTCGGCGGGGGCCAGCGGGTGGCGGCGGCGGGTTTCGGAAAATCGCTGCAACAGCACATCGGGTGCACAGTCGAGATAGAGTAGTTCCGCGCTCCACCCCTGCTCGGCCGACAGGCGGCCCATCAGTTCCAACACACCTTCGGTTGAGAAGTCGCGGTTGCGCGCGTCGATGCCCAAGGCCACCGACTGCGCATCGCCGGGACGGTCAAGCAGCGCGGGCAGCAAACGCAGCGGCAGATTGTCGATCGCCTCAAAGCCCGCATCCTCCAGCACGTTAAGCGCAGAGGAGCGTCCGGCGCCCGAAGGGCCGGTGACAAGGACCAACCGCCGAGTGGCGGGGTCTGTTGATGAGGTCTGACTGATCAATTCGGTTCTTTCACACCTGCTATATACAGATGAATTGCTGCCGCAAAATGAGCGCTATCGCATTTGTGAAAACAGGGCAACGTGACACCCTGTATCAGATGGCTGTGGCGCTCAGGAAGGCGCTGGTGTTCGGTATGGGCCAGATCGACGACAAGGCCCAAGGGCACGGGGCCGTGATCTTCGACCCGCAAGATGCCCACGTAACGCGCCTCGATCAGGCCGCGGATCGTGTCAGGAACGCTGGCGATCACCTGCTCGCCATGGCGGGTGACATCGGTTCGGTCATCTGCCACCAGCGTGGCGCCGAGGGCCATCAATTGCAAGGCAAGGGCCGATTTGCCCGCGCCGGAGGGGCCGAGGATCAGCACCCCACGCCCGTTGATCGCCACGCAGCTGGCGTGGAGGTTTTCGCGCTCGACTGTCATATCAGGCCCCGCGCCTGTGCTTTATGTAGGCAGCCCCACGACAAAACGCGCGCCGAGCGGTTCGGAGGTGATGTCGGCTTCGGTTGGGCGAATATTCTCGGCCCAGATCACGCCGCCGTGGGCTTCGACGATCTGTTTCGAAATCGCGAGGCCGAGACCTGAGTTATTGCCGAAATGCTCTTCCGGGCGCTGCGAATAGAAGCGTTTGAAAATCTTGCCAAGCGCCTGTTCGGGAATGCCGGGGCCGGTGTCCTCGACCACGATCAGCACGCGGTTGGCACGCTTGCGCGCCCAGACCCGGATCGCATCGCCATCTTCGCAAAAGGAGATCGCGTTTGTGATGAGGTTCACAAAAACCTGCGCCAAACGGGCCTCAAGCCCATGTACGGTGATCGGCGCGGCGGGCAGATCGGTGATAAAGTCAATGCCCTTGGATTTCGCATCCTCGCCCAGATATTGGCCCAGATTGCCCAGCATTTGCAGCAGGTCGAAGGGCTCTTCTTCTTCCTTGACCAGTTCGGAATCAAGCCGCGAGGCGTTGGAGATGTCGCTGACCAGCCGGTCGAGGCGGCGCACGTCATGCTCAATCACATCCAGCAGCTTCTCGCGTTGGTCGTCGCGTTTGACCATGCGCAGGGTGCCGACAGCAGACCGCAGAGAGGCGAGCGGGTTCTTGATCTCATGGGCCACATCGGCGGCGAATTGTTCGTTACCGTCGATCCTGTTGTAAAGCGCCGAGACCATCCCGCGCAGTGCGCCTGACAGGCGGCCGATCTCGTCGGGGCGCGCGGTCAGGTCGGGGATGCGAATGCGGCCGGGGTTCATCTTGCGCGCATCCTTGTCGCGGCCAAGTTCGGCGGCAGTGGACAGTTCGGCCAGCGGGTTGGCAATGGTCGAGGCCAGCACGAGGCTGAGCCCGATAGAGACCAGTGTGGCGATGACGAACATCTGCAAAACGCGCTCACGTTCGCTGCGCACAAGACGGTCGATCTCTCCCGCCGCGCTGGCCACGGCGACCACGCCGACGGGGGTGTCGCCCTGCATGATGGGGGTCACAACGCTGAACAGCGTGCCTCCTTCGATGGCAAGCGTGCCTTCCAGCCGGGTGCCGCCAGTCACGCTGGTGCCGACCATGCCGCGCAGCTGTTCTTCAAGCGGTGGGGAGGCGGTGACCTCATCCGTGTCGAAGGGGGCCGAGACCCGCTCCCAAAGCCAGTTTAACCCGTCGTTCAACAGTGTCCGCTCGCCCGCCTCGGAAGCGGCGAGGGCTTCGGCAACGGTCAGGCTGCCAGCGGTGCGGGCCACCAGCGTTTCCGCCGGGTCATAGACGAAAACTTCGATGCCGCCGCGCAGGTCCAGCCCCTCAAGCGTGGCGGCCACGTCGACACCGTCGCCGGTGGTCAGGTTCACAGGTGCGCCTGCGGGAAGCTGCGCTTCGATCACATCGGCGATCAGCTCAGTCTCGGACACCAGCGCCGCGGCGCGTTGTAGCGCCAGACTGTCGCGCGAGGAATTGAGGTAGAGGATCCCCGCCACCAGAACGCTGAGCGCGATGAGATTAAAGGTAATGATCTTGCGTGTCAGCGGCGAGGAGCGGAGCGAGAACAGCCCCCGCCGTTCGCGCTTGACCCGAATTTCATCCGGCGCGGCACTGTCAGGAGTGACCCAATCGTCCCCCAGTACAACATCACCGTCCCTGCCAGCAGTCATGTCCCGCACAAGCTTCCTTTCGACCCGCGTTAAGCGCCGGGTTTACTCTTCGTTATATCTATAGCCGATGCCGTAAAGCGTCTCGATCGCCGAGAATTCATCATCCGCGCTGCGCATCTTTTTGCGCAGGCGCTTGATGTGGCTATCGATCGTCCGGTCATCCACATAGACTTGGTCGTCATAGGCCACGTCCATCAGTTGGTCGCGCGACTTCACGAAACCGGGGCGCTGCGCGAGAGCCTGCAACAGCAGGAATTCGGTCACGGTCAGAGACACGTCCTTGCCCTTCCAGCTGACCGCGTGGCGTAACGGGTCCATCCGCAGATCGCCACGTTCCATCACTTTGGTCTCTTCGGTATCGCCCACCTCATTCGTCTCTACCGCGTCCTGGCGGCGCAGAAGGGCGCGAATACGCTCGACCAGCAGGCGCTGGCTGAACGGCTTTTTGACGTAGTCATCGGCCCCCATGCGCAGACCCAGCACCTCGTCGATCTCATCATCCTTGGAGGTCAAAAAGATCACCGGCATCGCGGTTTTCTGACGCAAACGTTGCAGCAGATCCATGCCGTCCATGCGGGGCATCTTGATGTCCAGCACTGCCATATCCGGCAGTTTCTTGTTGAAGGCGTCCAACGCGGCTTGGCCATCGTTGTAGGTCTCCACTTCGAAGCCTTCAGCTTCAAGAGTCATCGAAACAGATGTCAGGATGTTCCTGTCATCGTCTACCAATGCAATCTTTGACATTGCCTGCTTCCTTATGCTGCTCAATTCGTTCTTATTTTTGGAGTCAGTGATCTCCAATATTACAGATCGAATCAATCCTTAAGTGCGAATCGTGCCTTTGAGATGCACCAATTCGGTCATAATTTGGTTAGGAATGGCTAAATTGCCGCACTTTAATTACTCTTACCCAAGATAAGACTAGGGCGGTGCGCATCGCTTTGGGCCGGGATCTAAGCGCTTCGAAACAAAGTTTTACATGATGGCGCTAACTGTGACAAAGCTGCCTGTTCAACCTGAAAACGCCCGTGTTAAGAGGCTCTCAAGGCCCCCGATGCCCAGGGCAATTGCGCCCGCTCGGACACGTACTGCGCTGCTCACGCGCTACCACAGGAGACATCATATGACATTTGGACGGGTAAACCCGCAGTTCAGCCTCGAAGATCAACAGATCAGCGGGCTCGGCGATGTCTATTACAACCTGACCGAGCCTGCGCTGGTCGAGGCGGCATTGAAACGGGGCGAAGGCAGCCTCGGCAAAGGCGGTGCCTTTCTGGTGACCACCGGCAAGTTCACAGGCCGGTCGCCCAAAGATAAACATGTGGTCAAAACCGACAGCGTGGCCGACAGCATCTGGTGGGAAAACAACGCCGAGATGTCGCCCGAAGGGTTTGACGCGCTCTATCAAGACATGATCGCTCACATGCAAGGCAATGACTACTTCGTCCAAGACCTCGTTGGCGGGGCCGACCCCAAGCACGCGATCAACGTGCGGATGGTGACGGAACTGGCATGGCACGGCCTCTTTATCCGCACCATGCTGCGCCGCCCCGATGCCGAAGCGCTGCAGGACTTCACCGCCGATTTCACCGTGATCAACTGCCCCAGCTTCCAGGCCGATCCGGCCAAGCACAACTGCCGCAGCGAGACCGTGATCGCGATGAACTTCGACCGCAAGATGATCCTCATCGGCGGCACCGAATACGCGGGCGAAAACAAGAAGTCGGTCTTCACCCTGCTGAACTACCTGCTGCCGGAAAAGGGCATCATGCCGATGCACTGCTCGGCCAACCATGCCACCGGAAATCCCGTTGATACGGCCGTTTTCTTTGGTCTGTCGGGCACCGGCAAAACCACCCTCTCGGCTGACCCTGAGCGCACGTTGATCGGCGACGATGAGCACGGCTGGTCCGACAACGGCACCTTCAACTTCGAAGGCGGCTGCTATGCCAAGACCATCAACCTCAACCCCGAGGCAGAGCCGGAAATCTACGCGACGACCTCCAAGTTCGGCACGGTGATCGAGAATATGGTCTTCGATCCCGACACCTTCGAACTGGACTTCGACGACGACTCGCTCACGGCCAACATGCGCGCCGCCTACCCGCTGCACTATATCTCCAACGCCAGCGAGAAGGCCGTCGGGGGCCACCCCAAGAACATCATCATGCTGACCTGCGACGCCTTCGGTGTGCTGCCTCCGATTGCGCGGCTCAGCCCGGCGCAGGCGATGTACCACTTCCTGTCGGGCTTCACCTCCAAGGTGGCGGGCACCGAGCGTGGCGTGACCGAGCCTGAGCCCACATTCTCCACCTGTTTCGGCGCGCCCTTCATGCCGCGCCGCCCCGAGGTCTACGGCAACCTCCTGCGCGAGAAGATCGCCCAGCATGGTGCCACCTGCTGGCTGGTCAACACCGGCTGGACCGGCGGCGCCTACGGCACCGGCTCGCGGATGCCGATCAAAGCCACCCGCGCTTTGCTGAGTGCCGCGCTTGAGGGGCGTCTGGCAGAGGCTGAATACCGCAAAGACCCGAACTTTGGCTTCGACGTTCCGGTTTCGGTCAACGGCGTCGCCGACATCCTGCTCGACCCGCGCCGCACATGGGACGATCCGGAATCCTATGACCGTCAGGCGGCCAAACTGGTCAAGATGTTCTCGGACAACTTTGAACAATACCTGCCCTATATCGACGACGATGTGAAAGCCGCAGCGATCAGCTAAGCCTTTGCGTTAGCATCCAAAACAGAAAGGGCCGCCTTGATGGGCGGCCCTTTTTGCATCTTGCCCTCAATGTTCGTCAGCCTGCGAATGTTACCTTTGCGTCCAAAGGCATCTCGCGCAGGAAGCTGTCATCAACACCGGCGATATTCACTGAGGTCGACCGGTCCACCGCCGCGATCAGGGCAAAGCTTTTGTCCGGATACCGCCCGGCCATCAGCAGGCGTTTGTAGGCCAAGGGCACCGGCTCGCCACCCTCTTCGCGTGGGATTTGGGTAACCACCTCGTCCAACCGAACGCCACAGGTCGCCTCCACCTCTCGAAAGGGGAAGTTCAGCATATTCTCAAACTCGGGCCCGCCCGGAAACAGCTTCAGTGGCCGTCCGATGCTGCTGCGCGCGTTGGTCCAGCCCCACCACTGCGTGTAGAACGATTTCTCCCCCACTTCGGTACAGATCCATCCATTGGGCGAGTCGCGATACACCAGCACATAGGGGCGCATGGCGCGAAAGGCTTCGCTCTCCAACTCTCCCCGGCTCATGCACCACGCCTGAAGCGCGGCCTGCATCATCGCTGAGCCCCCATCCCAGATCAGTGACAAGGGCTGCTGCTGCTGGTGAAAACTCCATCCGTTCGGCTCTTCGTGCGAAAGGCGCAGCATCCCGTCGGCGTGGCGCGTCTTGCCATCCAGCCACAGCTTGCCCCGGTCAATGATATCGCGCGCTTCGGGCAAGGCCTCCACGCCAGCCTTAGTCAGGGAATAGCGCCGGTTCTCAATGGTGAACAGCGGCGCGCCCATCGCCTCTTCCAATTGCTGGATATGCCGCCGAACCGTTTGCCGCGTGCTTGCCAGTTGAGCGACCGCATGGCTGAGGTTCAGCGTTTGCGCCAAGGTCACGAATGAGCGTATCATCTCGAACAAAAGGGCCGGCGCAGGGTCCTTTTGCGGGGTCGGGGGCACGGGTGCGACCGGCTCAATATCGGACATATGTTGGTTCATAGGCAATGGATGGTACATGAATCATCCGGTAACGCAACATAATCCATCCAGCCAAGGTAAATCGGTTAACCCAAAGGGGCCATATCTAGGCAATTGATCCTCAACACATTGCGGGTAGTGAATGTATTGTACTCAACCTGAGGTATTGAACTATGTCCCACCCTGTAGACGTTCACGTCGGTCGCCGACTCAAGCAGGCCCGCACCCTGCGAAGGCAATCCCAGACCGATGTGGCGCGTGAACTCAAACTGTCGTTTCAGCAGATCCAAAAGTATGAAATCGGCTCCAACCGGATTGCCGCCAGCCGCCTGCATGAGCTTGCCCGGATACTGAATGTGACCCCCGGCTATTTCTTCGAAGGGCTGGATGACGACCACCCCGAGAACAGCAATGACCCCTCCCTTGAGATCGTGAATGCCATCGGCTCCATCAAGGACGATGCGGTAAAGGCCCGAATTCTAACGTTTATTGAGGACGTCTCTGGCGTCACGGTGTCGCGCAAAAGCTGATCGCGGCTCTCTGTCCACGCTAACTACGGCCTCGGCCACGCGGCTTGCAACAGCTTCACGGCAGCACGCAACCCCGCGGCAACCTGATGCGCGCACGCTTTAAGGGCCGGTCCTCGCAACCGGCGTCTCCCACCTTTACGCGACCAGGGTTTCCGCTTTCTTAAGATCGACAGAGACCAACTGGCTGACCCCCTGCTCCGCCATGGTCACCCCAAAGAGCCGGTCCATCCGAGCCATCGTCACCGCATGGTGCGTGATGATCAGGAACCGCGTATCGGTCTGACGGCACATCTCATCCAACAGATCGCAGAACCTAGTCACATTTGCGTCATCAAGCGGCGCGTCGACCTCGTCCAGCACACAGATCGGCGCCGGATTGGCCAAGAACACGGCAAAGATCAGCGCCATCGCGGTCAAGGTCTGCTCCCCGCCCGACAGCAGGCTCAGGGTGCTCAGCTTCTTGCCCGGCGGTTGGCACAGGATCTCCAACCCGGCTTCCAATGGATCATCGCTTTCGACCATCACGAGGTTCGCCTCGCCGCCACCAAAGAGGTGGGTAAACAGCATAGAGAAGTTCGCGTTCACCTGTTCAAAGGCCGTCAGCAGCCGCTCCCGCCCCTCGCGGTTGAGGCCCGCGATCCCGCTGCGCAGGGTCTTGATTGCCTCTTCCAAATCGGCCTTCTCGGTCAGCAGCGCGCCGTGCTCTTCGCGTATCTCTTTGGCGTCATCCTCGGCGCGCAGGTTCACCGCGCCCAAGGAATCCCGCTGCCTTTTGTAACGATTTACGTCCTCTTCCAGCGCGTCCACCGGCGGGGTCTGATCCGCCTCGATGTCCAGCGCATCGCGCAGGGCCTCGGGCGTGACTTGCCGTTCGTCCTGAATACGGTCCGCCGCATGGGTCACCGTCTCACGCGCGGCATCGCTGCGCGCCTCGGCCCGGGCGCGGGCTTCCCGCGCGTCCGAGGCCTGCCGTTCCGCGTCGCGTTCGGCATCCGTCGCCGCCTTCAGCGCAGCTTCGGCGGCGGCCAGCGTGTCGGTCGCATGGGTGCGTCGCGTTTCGGCGGCAGTGATCGCACCTGACAATTCTTCCCGCTTCGCCGCGATTTCCGCCGGCACGGCACCCGCCTCGGCCAACTCCGCCTCGGAGGCGGCTTTGCGCTCGACCAATTCGGCGGTGCGCTTGCCCGCTGTCTCCAACCGGTGCCGCCAGCCGCTGACCTCTTTCGAGACCTCTTGCACCCGGCGTCTGCGGGCTTCGCCCTCGCGGCGCAATTCGTCATGGGCCGACCGGCGCGACATCATCGTGATCCGGGACGCTTCGACCGTCATGCGGATATCGTCGACGGTCGCACGGGCAGCGGCAAGATCGTCCAAGCCCGCCAAGGTACGTTCGGCGTCCATCACCTCGGCCCGCGCGGTAATCGCGGCCTCCTCATGGCGCTTCACGGCAAGGCCAAGGGATTCCAGACGGCTTTGAACAAGGTTGCGATCCGCCTCCGCCCGGCTCAGGGCGCGCCCCGCTTCGGCCACCTGTCGATCCGCGTCGCGCCGCGCTTCGCGGGCACGTTTGTCGGCCTCGGCCTGCTCGGCCAACTGCTGCTGCAGGGTTTCATGCGCGGCCCGTGCCGCATCGGCACGTTCGCTCACCTGTTCCAGCGCCTGTTTCAGAACTTCCAACCGGTTCAACTGCTGCAGGCGCAGGGCCGCAGCCGATGGCGCATCCTCGGCCATGGCTCGGAACCCGTCCCACCGCCAAAGATCACCCTCTGCCGAGACCAGCCGTTGCCCGGGCAGCAACTGCGCCTGAAGCTGCGTGCCCGCCTCAGGATCAACCAGCCCGATCTGGCTCATGCGGCGTTCCAGCACCTTCGGAACCGTGACATGCTGCGTCAGCGGCGTCGTCCCTTCGGGCAACGGCTGCGCCTCTGGGTAGCCCGGCAAGATCGACCAGCCGGAGGGCCGATCGGTAGCAACTTCTGGCGCGCGCAGGTCATCGGCCAAAGCCGCGCCGAGCGCCTTTTCAAACCCATGTTCGACCTGCAACCGGTCGAGGAGCTGCCCGCCTTCCGCCGTGTCGCGTTCGACCAGCTTTGCCAGCGCGCCAACCTCTGCGCGCAGCGCATTGGCCTCGCCCTCGGCCTCGGACCGCTCTGCACGGGCATCGGCTTCGCGCGACTGCGTGTCGGCGCGGGTTTCTTCCGCAGCCAAAAGAGCCGCATCTGCCGCGGCTGAGGCACTAACGGCGCTCGCCTCGGCCTGCTGGGCCGCTGCGAAATCCACACCAGCTTTGTCGAGGGTCGCTTGGCTCTGAGCGACTGCATCGCGGGCCTTGCGGGCTTCGGCTTCCGACTTCTCCAGCGTTTTGCGGCTGTCCTGAAGCAGACGTTCGGCCGAGCTGTGCCGCGCCGCCAGACGGGCGACATCTTCGGTCTGCTGGGAAAGGTCCGCCTCGCGGGTCTGCAAGACTTCCGCCGCCTCGCGCGCGGCCTCTGCCGCCGCCTCAAGGGCGCTGTCGTGCCCCTCATCGGCTGTGGCAAGCTCGGACGCTTCCCTTTCGAGGCGCTCGATCGTTTCTTCCGCGTCGCGGTTCAGCCCGCCTTCCCGCTCGATATCGCGGGTCAACTGGGTGATGCGGCTGGTCAGGGTGTCGATCAATGACGCGGCACGGGTTTCTTGATCGGCCAGCGTGTCGCGCTGCGTGGTCAGACGTTGCAGAATCGCGGTCGCAATCGCCTCTTCCTCGCGCAAGCCGGGCAAGGCGGCCTCGGCCTCCTCACGCCCTTCGGCCACGCGCCGCACCTGCGCTTCGGCCTCTGCCGTTGCGGCAACACGGGCGCGCAGGTCATCCTCGGCCTTGCCGCGCGCCTCGTCTGCTTCGCGCCAGCGGCGGTAGAGCAACAAGCCCTCGGCGCGGCGCAGTGCTTCGCCAATCTCGCGGTACTTCGCGGCCTGCCGCGCTTGCCGGGCCAGCGTGGCCAATTGAGCGGCCAATTGTTCAACCACATCATCAACACGGGCGAGGTTCTGTTCGGCCCCGTTAAGTTTCAATTCGGCCTCATGGCGGCGCTGGTAGAGCCCCGAGATCCCAGCGGCCTCTTCCAGAATGCGGCGGCGACTTTTCGGCTTGGCGTTGATCAGCTCTGCAATCTGCCCTTGCCGGACCAGCGCCGGGCTATGCGCCCCGGTGGAGGCATCGGCGAAGAGCATCTGCACATCCCGCGCCCGGACATCCTTGCCGTTCACCTTGTAGGCGCTGCCGACATCGCGGGTGATGCGGCGCACGATCTCAAGCGCGTCTTGTTCGTTAAAGCCCGCAGGCGCCAGCCGGTCGCTGTTGTCGAGATGCAGCGCCACTTCGGCAAAGTTACGCGCCGGGCGCGAGGCGGCCCCGGCAAAGATCACGTCTTCCATGCCGCCGCCCCGCATGGCGGTCGGGCGGTTTTCGCCCATGACCCACCGCAAGGCTTCGAGCAGGTTGGATTTGCCACAGCCGTTCGGCCCCACGACCCCGGTCAGCCCGTCTGAAATGACGAGGTCCGTCGGGTCCACGAAGCTTTTGAAGCCGGTTAATCTGAGTTTGGAAAAACGCAAGTTTGCCCTGCCGTGATTGATTCTTGCCTGAGCGGCGAACTTGCCGTTTGGCACGGGTCCGAGTCAATCAAAAGCCCCAAGGGACAGGGGGCGGTCGGCGGTTATCCACAAGATATTGTCGTCTCTCGGCCATTTCCGAGACTGGCCTCCGCCAGCCCCGCCGGATCGGCGCGTGTCGTCATTCTGACGCCGTCCAAGTCACAGCCCGGTGTTCCGCCTCAGCCACAGCAAGCGCCCTCTAGTCGCAATCCAACACGCCAACGGCCAGCGCCTGATCGCCCAAGACCTCTTTCACCTCGCAGCCGCTCGCCTGTGCCATCGCACGCCCCGCCCGCCCGCGGATGGGGCCAAAGCGCGGCGCGTATTGGGTGTTCACCCGCACCGCTTCCGCCCGCTCCCCCCGAATGCGCACATCGAACACCGAACCCTCCACGGTGATGCGTTGGGCCGGAAGGCCCCTGAAGTCCCGACTAGGCGCGGTACAAGCCGCAAGGCCGATCACCACCGCAATGATAAGAAGCAAACGCATGGTTTGAGCCTGTCGCGGTTGGGTTAATAAAAGCCTAACGCAAAAGAAAAAGCCCCGGCGAAACCGGGGCTTTCAAAATTCGATGGGGCGCTGGCTTAGTGCAGCTTGGCTTCGACTTGGGCGATGCCATCGTCGATCAGCTTGTTACCCTGTGCAGCGGTCATCTGTTTGGCGATCACATCGCGCGCAGCGGCCACAGCGATCGTCACGGCTTGGTCGCGGACTTCCTTCACAGCGGCGGCCTCGGCCGAGCTGATCTGGTCCTTCGCGGCGGCCATGCGACGGTCAAGCGATTTGGCCATATCCGCCCGTGCCTGTTCGGCAGCAAGACGGGCATCTTCCTTGGCGGAAGACACGATGCGGTCCGCTTGATCCTGCACCTCTTTCTGCTTGCGCTCATAGGAGGCGAGCAAAGTTTGCGCTTCTTCACGCAGGGCGCGGGCTTCTTCCAGCTCGGTCTTGATGCCATCGGCACGTTTATCGAGCATGCCGATCAGCAGCGTCGGAACCTTGAAGTAGATCAGGATCCCGAGGAACAGCAGGAACGCCAGCAACACGATGAAATCGGTGTTGCGCAGCGAAAAGAAAGGCCCCGTGGCGGCAAGCGCTGGCGAAGCCGCAAGACCGGCGAGCAGGGTCGAAAGTGTCAGGCGCATGGATTTGGTCATGGCTTATCCTTTCATCCGCGCGTCGACGGCGGCATCAACGGTTGCAGCATCTGCCGTGCCACCAAGGGCAGCGACGAGCGCTTCTGCGGTGTCCTTGGCAACGGCTTGTACGTTGTCCATGGCGCCCGCGCGAATTTCGGCGATGGCTTTTTCCGATTCCGCCACTTGCGCGGAAATCTCGGCATCGGCCTTGGCCATTTCGGCATCCAAATCAGCCTGCATGTCCGCTTTGGCTTGGGCCACGATCTGCTGTGCCTCGGCACGGGCGTCGATCAGGGCCTTGTCATAGGCGGCTTCGGCTTCCTGTGCCTTGACTTTAAGGTCTTCGGCAGCCGCGATGTCATTGGTGATGGTCCCTTGGCGTTCAGCCAAAACCGCACCGATGCGAGGCAGAGCCACGCGCGACAGGATCAGGTAGGTGGCGATCAGCGCGAGGATCAGCCAGAAAATCTGGTTGCCCCAGTGATCGAAGTTCAGCTGCGGCATGCCCGGCGTTTCGGCAGCATGGGTCGCAATGCCGGTCGCGTCGGCCAGCCCGTCGCTGGTTGTTACAGTTGCCATCGTGGCTTCTCCTTGGAAACTTTGCCGTTACAGCCGGGCAGACACGGCGATGCGCGCCTGCCCGCTCGTAAGGATTACAGTTCCGAGAGCTTAGACAGCGAACATCAGCAGCAGAGCGACGAGGAACGAGAAGATCCCCAGAGCTTCTGCAAACGCGATGCCGATGAACAGGGTCGCTGTCTGGCTTGCGGCTGCCGATGGGTTGCGCAGTGCGCCGGACAGGAAGTTGGCGGCAACGTTGCCGACACCCAGGGCTGCGATGCCTGTGCCGAGACCTGCGATGCCTGCGCCGATATGTGCGAGTTGACCTTCCATTGGGGTATCTCCTTACGATTGGAAGTTAAAACTTTGACGGGAAGCCCCGCCGTTGTTGGGGTTGTTAGTGTGCGGGGTGCAGCGCGTCCTTGAGGTACACGCATGTCAGGATGGTAAAGACATAGGCCTGGATAAAGGCCACCAGCACTTCGAGACCGTACATCGCGGTGATCGCGAGTACCGACACCGGAGAGATCACTGCGATGGCAGCAAAACCGGCGAAAACTTTGATAACCGCGTGGCCCGCCATGACGTTACCCGCCAGACGAATGGAGTGGCTAACCGGGCGCACGAAGTAGCTGATCAATTCGATAATTGCCAGCACCGGGCGCAGCGCCAGAGGGGCCGAGGACACCCAGAAGAGGCTCAGGAAAGCCGCGCCGTTCTTGACGAAGCCCACGACGGTCACGGTGATGAACACGGCCAGCGCCAGCACCACGGTCACCGAGAAATGCGCGGTGGGGGTAAAGGCTGTCGGGATCAGACCAAGGAAGTTCGCCATGACGATGAACATGAACAGGGTCATGATATAGGGGAAGAACTTCAGCCCTTCTTTGCCGCAGATGTCTTCGACCATCTTGTGGATGAAGCCGTAAGCCAGTTCTGCAACCGATTGCATCCGGCCCGGAACGACCGAGCGGCGCGCGCTGCCCAGAACGAGCATCGCGAAAGTGGCCAGAACCGCCAGCGCCATCCAGAAGGTGGCGTTGGTGATGGTGTACCAAGCAACGGAAGCATCGTCGCTGAAAAGCGGCGATACGATGAACTGGTCCATCGGGTGGAATTCCAGACCGCCTGCTGCGGCACCGTCTATCTCTGTTGCCATCTCAGGCTCCCTCGTCCTTGCCCGAATGGGGCGTATCCTGTTCGGCCGGTTCGGCCTGTTGTTTGCTCTGGATTTCCTCAGCGGTGCGGAGCATCGTCTTCACCCCCGCCGCAAGGCCCAGCATTACAAATAGCACCATGAAAATGGGCAGCGTGCCAAAAAGCACATCAAGCCCGTATCCGATGCCGAAACCGATCCCAAGACCGGCCACAAGTTCGATCACCATCCGCCATGCCATATTGGCCTGAGAATAATGCTCATCCGCTCGGGGCTTGGGTGCGCCGCGTTGTTTCGCAGCCGCCAGTTTGGCCTCAAGCTGCTCCATCTGCTGCCGTTGGTCCGGGCTGGTCACACCAAAATCCCCTTAGGAATATCTGCTGCGGTGCTACTGTCAGGGCGGGTTAGAGTCAACAACCTTGCGCGTAGCAGGTTTTCGCGCCTTTACAGCAGGTTAGCCGGAGCGAGACGGTGGCACCCTTGAAACAGCGCAAGCAAATCCCAGCGAAACCGCGCCGGATGCTTATTCAACCCGGTGGTTAAGTTAGCCGCAATGGCCGCTTTCCCACCCCCGCGCCCCGCGCTATGCAGGCACATGACCCAAGACCTAGATCAGGTGTTTGCCGCCCTTGCGGACCCCACCCGCCGCGCCATCCTCGCGATGCTGCTGGAGGATGATATGGCCGTGACCGACGTGGCCGAGCCGTTTGAGATGTCGCTGGCCGCGATCTCGAAACATCTGGGCGTGCTGACGGCGGCGGGGCTGATCAGTCAGGAAAAGCGGGGGCGTGTGAAGTGGTGCAAACTGGAACCGGATGCCTTGCGGAATGCGTCGGTCTGGATGCAGGGGTTCGGGCAGTTTGAGCCGGTGAACCTTGATGCCTTCGAGCGATTTTTGGAAATCGAACTGCCTGAGACTGCGGAAGGCGTGACGCGCTCAGGGTCTGAGTAGAGAGAGAGTGATCCCCCCTTGCCACGAGGTAAATAAGACAAGGGGAGGATCAATCGACGGTCAGATGACGCCGAATGCAAAACGCAAAATAGCCAATACCACTACGATCAACCCGATCAGGTAAATAATACTACGCATGGTTGTGTCCTTCACTTTGATTTCACGCCCCAACGCGGGATCACGCGGTCCGGTTCCATCAAATCTGCATCTTTTTGAATTTTTGTGATTTTTCCGCGCTGTCGTCGCGGAGCAGCAGGTAAAGCGCCAGAATGGTCAGTAGGACGCCACCCCAAATCAGCCCGCCCGGCAGGGCATTGCCAAAACCCAACTCCCACAGGATCACCCAGCTTGGCGTAAGATAGGTATAGGCCATCACTTTCGCCGAGGGCAGCCGCAGCGCCGCGAATTGCAACAGAACCACCGTGGCCGCCGTGGCAAAGACCGCAACGTATAGGATAGTGATCCAGACCAAGGGCCGAAGCGCACCCCAGTCCGTCGCGCGGATATCCTGCCAGCCGTACAGCCCCAACAGCACCGTTCCCGCCAGCAAGGTGCCAAAGGTGAACATCACCGCGCTCTCGCCTCGGTTCAGCCGCCGCACCATGGGCGTATAGAGCGCGTGACTGATGCAGCCGATGAAATAAATCGCCTCCCCCCGGCCGATGTCGAACGCCAACAACGCCGCGAGGTCGCCGCGAAAGATCACCCACAGCGCCCCGGCCCCGCCGATCGCCAAAGCCAGCGCCATGCGCGGCGTCATGATCTGCCGCATCAAAACCCAAGCAAAGCCCGCCGCCATGACCGGGACAAGGGTAAAGACCGCCGCCGCAGCCACCGGCGGCGCGGTCTTCAGCCCTTCGAACATCAACACGAAATAGAGCGTAAAGAGCCCCGCCAACACGAAATAGCGCCAAGGTGCTGCAAAGCCTGCCCGCTTGATATCGCCCCGCCCCCACGCCAAGGCTCCGACCAATACAGTGGCCAAGGCGAACCGAACGGCATTAAGGGCCGTGGGCGTGATCTCATTCGCCACCTGCGCCCCGAGCGAGAATGACCCCGCCACCAGCGCCGAGAAACAGAGCATCGCCAGATGCCCCTGCGCCGAAGCGCTTATTCGGGACATGTGACCGCATCCTCGGCATGTTCCTTCAGGAACCGCAGCACCGCCTGCACCTTACTGGTCCGGTGCAGATCAACATGGGTGACCAACCACAGGGCACTGCTCCAATCCGGGCGCGGGGCGTGAATCTCGACCAACTGCGGATCATTGCGCCCCATGGCAGCGGGCAGGCCGCCGATTCCTGCCCCGGCCCGCAGCGCCGCCTCCATCGCCGCGCCGCTGGTGCTGCGCCACGTCACGCTTTCCTCTGGCACCGTGGCCCAGAGCCACTTGTGATAGGGCGCGCGGCTGTCCCGGTTATCGGCTGCGATGAAGCGGTGCTTGTGGTAGTCCTCCGGCCCCTGCGGAATGCCGAATTGCGCCACGTAATCCCGGCTCGCATAGGCCCCGACCGCCAGTTGGGCGTAGGGCTGCACCACATTGTCGGGCTGGTCCGGCGCGGCCCCGGCGCGGATGGCGACATGCGCCTCACCATACTCCAGCCGGAACAGGCGATCCCCGATTAGGTAACGCACGACCAACTCAGGGTT
The DNA here is from genome assembly GCF_032922545.1 of Sulfitobacter sp. LC.270.F.C4. NCBI lineage: Bacteria > Pseudomonadati > Pseudomonadota > Alphaproteobacteria > Rhodobacterales > Roseobacteraceae > Sulfitobacter > Sulfitobacter sp. LC.270.F.C4. The sequence goes on from NZ_CP136692.1 coordinate 37,654, forward strand.
CTGGCGCTGAAATTCGCTTAGCAATGGCGCCAGTTGCGGGGCAAGGAAATCAAGCGACGTGATCACCAATTCGCCTGACACGTCACTGCCGCGCCCCTTGATCCGCCCGGCCAATTGGCTGAACTGATCATCCGTGGCCCGCGCCACCCGCAGCAGATCCTCGCCCGCCTCGGTCGCCGTATAACCGCGCGCGTGACGCTGGAACAACTTCACGCCAAGCCGCCCCTCCAGGGCATCGATATGTCGGATAACGGTGGCATGATGCACGCCCAACACCTCTGCCGCGCCGCTGACGGTGCCAAGCTGCGCGACCTGATAGGCCGTCCTGATCTCATCCCAATTGTCCATGGTTCACCCTGCCTTCCTGACTTGTGCATTTACGAACATGGTCACGCTCATTCTGGCAGTTGCGTTCGGGAGCACAATGCCCAATTCCATGTCATCAGATTGACCCTTGGAACAAGGAGCCGCCAAATGGCCACCCTGCGCATCGAAACCTCCGTGAACCGCGAAAACTCTGTCACCCGTAAGCTGACAGACCGCATCATCTCCACCCTCGGCGACAGTGACGTTGTTACCCGCGATATCGCCACTGAGCCCCTGCCGTTGATCGATTCCACATGGGCCAGCGCCCGCGTGAAACCCGCCGACGAGCGCAGCACCTTGGATCAAGAAGCCCTCGCCCTCTCCGACACATTGGTTGCCGAAGTCCAAGCCGCCGACACCATCGTCATCAGCGCCCCGATCTACAACTTCACCATCCCCGCGTCTTTAAAAGCGTGGATTGACCTGATCGCCCGCGTCGGCGTGACCTTTAACTACACGGCAGAAGGCCCCGTCGGCTTGCTGGAAAACAAGCGCGTGATCGTCGCCTTCGCCTCTGGTGGCACCGGCATCGATTCCGCCGCCGATTTCGCCAGCGGCTATCTGCGCTTCGTGCTGGGTTTCTTGGGCATCACCGATGTGACCTTCGTCGCAGCGGACCAATTGGCCGTTGACGCCGAAGGCACCATCGCCCGCGCCAACGCCCAGATCGACGCGCTGCGCGACGCGGCCTAAGCAGCCTCGCGCTCAGAAACAGCCGCGTCCCATCACCGGGGCGCGGCTTTTGCATGGCGGTACTTTGCCGCCCGCCCTGCCCGGCTTGACTCGCGCCGCGCCAGCGCGTAAACGCCCCTCAATCTCCGGAAGCATTGCCTTCCGGTCCCGGCATGGCGTCGGGATCGCCCCCAGTCAGCGCGTTGCGCCCACTGGGGCATTTGTGCATTTTCGCGCGCGTCCTTTAAGTAGGGGCAAGTGCAACCGACCCGAAAGGCCCTGTGCCCATGTTTGAAAATCTCAGCGAACGGCTCTCTGGTGTCTTTGACCGCCTGACCAAACAAGGCGCGCTCAGCGACGAAGATGTCAAAACCGCCCTGCGTGAAGTGCGCGTCGCCCTGCTGGAGGCTGACGTTTCGCTGCCGGTGGCGCGTGATTTTGTCAAAGCGGTACAGGACAAGGCGACCGGCCAAGCGGTGACCAAATCGGTCACGCCCGGCCAGCAGGTCGTCAAGATCGTCCATGACGCGCTGATCGACGTGCTGAAAGGCGAAGGCGAGCCCGGCGCGCTGAAAATCGACAGCCCGCCCGCCCCGATCCTGATGGTCGGTCTGCAGGGCGGCGGTAAAACCACCTCCACCGCGAAGCTCGCCAAACGCTTGAAGGAGCGTGACGGCAAGCGCGTGCTGATGGCCTCGCTCGACGTGAACCGCCCCGCGGCGATGGAGCAGCTTGCCATCCTCGGCACGCAGATCGGCGTCGACACGCTGCCGATCGTCAAAGGCGAAAGCCCCGTCCAAATCGCCAAACGCGCCAAGACGCAGGCGGGTTTGGGCGGCTATGACGTCTATATGCTCGACACCGCAGGCCGTCTGTCCATCGACGAAGAGTTGATGCAGCAGGTCAAAGCCGTGCGCGACGTGGCCAATCCACGTGAAACATTGCTGGTCGTCGACGGCCTGACCGGCCAAGACGCCGTACACACGGCCGAGAACTTTGACGAGCGTATCGGCATCACCGGTGTCGTCCTGACCCGGATGGACGGCGATGGCCGTGGCGGTGCGGCGCTCTCGATGCGTGCCGTGACGGGCAAGCCGATCAAATTCGTCGGTCTGGGCGAAAAGATGGACGCGCTCGAAACTTTCGAGCCTGAGCGCATCGCAGGCCGCATCCTCGGCATGGGCGACATCGTCGCGCTGGTCGAGAAGGCCCAAGAAACCATCGAGGCCGAACAGGCCGAGAAGATGATGAAGCGCATGGCGAAGGGTCAGTTCAATATGAACGACCTGAAGATGCAGCTTGAACAGATGATCAAGATGGGCGGCATGCAGGGCATGATGGGCATGATGCCCGGCATGGGGAAAATGGCGAAACAGGTCGAAGACGCCGGTTTCGACGATAAGATCCTCAAGCAGCAGATCGCCCTCATTCAGTCGATGACCAAGAAAGAGCGTGCCAACCCTGCCCTGCTGCAAGCCAGCCGCAAAAAGCGCATCGCACGCGGTGCCGGCATGGAGGTCTCTGACCTCAACAAGCTGATGAAGATGCACCGCCAGATGTCCGACATGATGAAAAAGATGGGCAAAATGGGCAAAGGCGGCATGCTCAAGCAGGCCATGAAAGGCATGATGGGCAAAGGCGGTATGCCCGGCGGCATGGACCCAAGCCAGATGGACCCCAAGGCGCTGGAAGCGGCGGCCAAGCAGATGGGCGGCAAGCTGCCCGGCGGTCTGGGCGGCATGGGCGGCGGCGGCATGGGCCTGCCCGGCGGCCTCAGCGGTTTCGGGAAGAAGAAATGACCGACACCACCACAGATACCGCCAGCCGCGCCGCCGAGCTGTTGAAGGGGCATCGCGCCTCGATCGACCGGCTCGACGCGATCCTCGTCTATACCTTGGGCGAGCGGTTCAAACACACACAGGCCGTGGGGAAACTCAAGGCCACACACGACCTTCCCCCGTCCGATCCAGCCCGCGAAGCGGCCCAGATCGCACGGCTCGAAGATTTGGCGAAAGAGGCCGACCTCGACCCCGAATTCGCCAAGAAGTTCCTGAACTTCATCATCGCTGAAGTCATTCAGCACCATAAAAGCCACCAAACGTAAGGCGGGGGTCACCCCCACCCTGCACACCAACTCAAAGGACTACTCATCATGGCCATGAAAATTCGTCTCGCCCGCGGCGGCTCCAAAAAGCGCCCCTTCTACCGTATCGTTGCAGCCGACAGCCGCATGCCACGCGATGGCCGCTTCATCGAGAAGCTGGGCACATACAACCCGCTGCTGCCGAAAGACAGCGAAGAGCGCGTAAAGATGGACGTTGAAAAGATCGAAGCATGGATCGCCAAAGGTGCCCAGCCGACCGAGCGTGTGACACGCATGCTGGAAGCCGCTGGCGTCCGCGAAAAGACCGAGCGTAACAACCCCAAGAAGGGCACACCGGGCAAGAAAGCCCAAGAGCGCGTTCAAGAGAAGGCTGACAAAGCCGCTGCCGCTGCTGAAGCCGCCAACGCACCTGCCGAAGAAGCTTCCGCAGAATAAGCTGCGAGCGCCCGGCATGGATGAATTCACTGAAGACTTCCGTGCCGGGCTGCACGACCTGATGCGGTGGCGGCGCGATGTGCGCCGCTTTCGCACAGACCCGCTGGACGAGGCACTGGTGCAAACCTGCCTCGACAGCTTTACTTTCGCCCCTTCTGTGGGCCTGTCGGAACCATGGCGGATCATCCGCGTGCAATCTGACACCGCGCGCCAAGCCGCGCTTGAGAATTTCGAAACAGCCAATGCCCGCGCCCTTGCCGGATATGACGGTGACAAGGCCGCGCTCTATGCCGGGCTCAAGCTTTCGGGCATGAGCGACGCGCCGGAGCAATTGGCGATTTACTGTGATGAAAGCACCGACAAAGGCAGCGGCCTTGGTGCCGGGACAATGCCCGAGATGCGCCGCTATTCCGTGGTGGGTGGGATCAACTATTTGTGGCTCACCGCCCGCGCCCATGGCCTTGGGCTGGGCTGGGTTTCCGTGCTTGACCCTGCGCGGCTGAACCGTGATCTTGCCGTTCCAAAGGACTGGTCGCTGGTGGCCTATCTTTGTATGGGCTGGCCCGAGGACAACAGCCTGACGCCGGAACTGGAAACCAAGGGGTGGGAGGTGCGCGCCCCGCACCTGAAGGTCGAGGCCCGTTAATGAAAAAGCTACTGTTCCTTCTGTCCGTGCTCGTGCTCGGCTTTGTCCTTGGCATCCGCTACGATCGGCAGTTAATGCAGGACGAATGCAAAGCCGGGGCCGGAGAATGGACCGGGACGATCTGCGTGAATTCGGAGTTGTTGCAATGAGTGACCAAGACCTGATCTGTGTCGGTGCCATCGCGGGCGCCTACGGCGTGCGCGGCGAAGTGCGCGTGAAAAGCTACTGCGCCGTGCCCGCAGACATCGAGGGCTACCGCCCGCTGAGCACCGAGGATGGCAGCCGGACCTTCACCCTTGCTCTGCTGCACCCGGTCAAGAACGGCTTTGCCGCCCGCATCGCCGAGATCACCACCAAGGAAGAGGCCGACGATATGCGCGGTGTCTCGCTCTTTGCCGCGCGCGACCAACTTCCCGGTCTGCCGGATGATGAGTTCTACCACGCCGACCTCATCGGGCATGAGGTCTATGACACTGGCGGCGCGCTGCTGGGCCGCGTGAAAACGGTGCAGAACCACGGGGCGGACGATCTGTTGGAACTGCAATTGGCGGGCACCTCGGCCACCACCTTCCTGCCCTTCACCAAGGCCGCCGTGCCGACCGTCGATCTTGCCTCGGGCCGGATCGTCGCCGACCCGCCCTTGGGCGTGCTGCCGGATGGCAAGGATGGCTGAGACCGGAGCCGGATGATGCCCCGCCGGATCATCCTGCATCCCGGCTTTCACAAGACCGGGACCAGTTCCCTTCAGGCCACATTGCGCGCGAACCGCAGCGTGCTGAGACCCCATGTCGCGCTGCGCCTGCGTTGGCAGATGAAAGACCTGCTGCATGCCACGCGCGGCTATTCCACATGGCGCGATCCGCTTACGCTGCTCAAGGCCGAACACCGCTTCGACGCCTTGCTCGACGCCCTGCCCCGGATGCCACGCCGGACGCTTATCCTCTCGGCTGAGGAACTGGCGGGCCATTTGCCGGGCCGGGGCGATCTGGCCGATTACAGCGCCGCGCCCGAGTTGTTGGACAGCTTCACCCGCAGCCTGCGCCAGCGCTTTCCTCGGGCAGAGATCATGGTCTACCTCTCGACCCGTGACCCGGCGGAGTGGATCGCTTCGGCCTATTGGGAACATGTCAAAGCCTCGTCGATGACGTTGGACCTTGCCGAGTTCACCGCCCGCTACGCCCCTGCGGCAGACTTGGACACGGTGGTCGAGACAATCACCCGCCGCCTGCCCTGCCCGGTGCATCACGCGCGGCTAGAGACGTGCCGCGACCTGCCGCTTGGCCCGGCAACCCCGCTGCTTGATCTGTGCGAGCTGCCGCCTGAGGTGATGGCAGAGCTAACGCTGCCACCGCCCGAGAACCGACGCTTGCCTGCGGAACTCTTGCAGGCTCTGCTTGACGCCAACCGCCAACACGCCGATGACCCACAGGCGCGCCGCCGCGCCAAGACCGCCCTACTGACACAGGCAGGAACCGCATGAAACCCACCCGCTCTCACGGACGCCAAAGCGCACGGCCCAGCCTGAAACCCCGCGCATTGATGCAAGACGCGCCCGATTACGCCGATGTCTGGCAAGCCCGGATCGTGACCCTATTTCCCGATCTCTTCCCCGGCGTGCTGGGGGCCAGCCTGACCGGCAAGGCCTTGCACGAAGGCCGCTGGCAGCTGCACACCCACGACCTGCGCGATTTTGGCATCGGCAAACACCGCAACGTCGACGACACCCCCGCGGGCGGCGGGGCGGGCATGGTGATGCGCGCCGATGTTGTCGGCCCGGCTCTGGCCCGCGCGCAAAGCCACGCTCATGGGCGCTGGCCGATCCTTTACATGTCGCCGCGCGGGCGGCGGTTCGATCAGGCCATTGCGCGCGATTTGGCAAGCTGCGCAGGGGTGACGATGCTCTGCGGGCGGTTTGAAGGGGTCGATGAGCGGGTGATTGAGCATTTCGGCATTACCGAGGTCAGCTTGGGCGATTTCGTCATGACGGGCGGCGAACTGGCAGCCCAAGCGATGATCGACGCCACCGTGCGCCTGCTGCCCGGCGTACTAGGCAATGCCGACAGCATCGAAGAGGAAAGCCATGCCTCGGGACTTCTGGAACACCCGCAATACACCCGCCCCACCACATGGGAGGGGCGCGAAATCCCCCCTGTGCTGATGTCGGGCAACCATGGCGAGATCGCAAAATGGCGGCAAGCGCAGGCCGAAGACCTGACCCGCAAACGCCGCCCCGACATGTGGGCCGCGTTTGAGGGCAAAGACTAAGCAAGCGGCCCCTAGGGAACCCGCCCCCGCGCGGCGCGTTGATCCCCCATATTGGAGGGAGAAACCAAATGCTTGAACTGATTCTCATTCTGCTGATCGTCGCCGCTGTGGCGGCTCTCTTGGGCTTTGGTCGCGTGTCGGGGGCTGCGATGACCGGGGCAAAAGTGCTGATCGGCATCGTGCTGGTGCTTTTCCTGCTCGTTGTCTTGGGCGTGATTGCGCTGGCCTGACGCGCTGAGCTACAAAACTGGGGATCAAGGCGGCGAGAGCCCCCTTGATCCTTTAGCGATTGCCCCCTATACCCCGCGCATCCGGAATCGCTTTGGCGGCTCCGGTGCTTTGCGTTTAGGCGCAAGCGAATAAAGCAATGACGATGATACCTCCGGCGGGGGCCCTTGTGATCGAGAATGATCCCGGCGCTGCCCGATAGAACCCGAAGCTCTGGGTCGCGACATAATTTCGTGGAATACCGCGAACATCATAGGAGATAGGTCAGATGAACCTGATCGCAGAGATCGAGGCGGAACAAGTCGCCGAACTGGGGAAAGAGATCCCCGACTTCCGTGCTGGTGATACCGTTCGCGTTGGCTTTAAAGTCACCGAAGGCACCCGCACCCGTGTGCAGAACTACGAAGGCGTCTGCATTTCGCGCAAGAACGGTCACGGCATCGCCGGGTCTTTCACCGTGCGCAAGATTTCCTTTGGCGAAGGCGTGGAACGTGTGTTCCCCCTGCATTCGACCAACATCGACAGCATCACCGTTGTACGCCGTGGCCGCGTGCGTCGCGCCAAGCTGTACTACCTGCGCAGCCGTCGCGGCAAATCCGCACGGATCGTCGAAAACGCTCACTACAAGCCCCGCGCGAACGCATAAAGGACTGGTCGATGAAAACCGATACACATCCCGAATACCACATCATCAACGTCAAAATGACCGACGGCACTGTTGTGGAAATGAAATCGACATGGGGCAAAGAAGGCGACCAGCTGTCGCTCGACATCGACCCTTCCGTGCACCCCGCGTGGACCGGCGGCACTGGCCGCATCATGGACACCGGCGGCCGCGTGTCGAAGTTCAAGAACAAATATGCAGGTCTGGGCTTCTAAGCCTACCCTACATTGTGAATGCAAAGGCGCGGCCCCTATGGGTCGCGCCTTTTGCGTTTCGGGGTATGGGGCCGGGACCGGGCGTATGTGGCAGGCGGTGCGGCGGTATTTTTAAAAGGATGAAAGGAGGGAGGGCTGCGCGTCGGTGGAGAACGGCGTGGAGGAGGCCGGGGTTAGAGGCGGCGCTCTTGTAGGGCGGCTTGGGCGCCGTAGCCGTGCAGGTGCGAGAGCACCGCGCCGTAGGCGATCAGCAGGTAGGCGAGCAGTTCGGTGCCCTCTTGGACGGTGGTTTTGACTTGGGGGTCATAGGCGGCGCCCATGACGGCCTCCCACAAAGCGCCGGTGCCGAAGGTCCGCGAGAAAAAGAGCAGCAGCACCACGCCGATATAGACAAAGGTGGCAGAGCGGGTTTGCAGATGGTGCAGCATCGGCAGGAGCGTTGTCCCGCGATTGCGCCATGCGATGAAGCTGCCCACGGCCAGTGTCACGAGGGCGGGGTAAATCCAGAACCCGTGCTGGATACGGTCGAGCGCGGCGTCATATTCGCGCAGGAACATGCAGGCGAAGAGCGTGGCCACCAGTGTGAGGTACCCCCGCATGCCCACATGTTTGTAAGCGCCCAGCATGAAGATGGCAGCCGCAATAGCGAGGAAAGTATTGTGCAGATGTTCTGTCAGCGAGTCTTCGGAGACGCCATCGCCCAGAACGGCTGTATCAAGGTAAACCGTGATCGGCACCAGAGCCACCAGCAGGCAGACAAGCGCGAATTCCGCGATCACTGCGCCCAAAGACGGCAGCACGCCGCGCGCGGTCGTCGGTTTTGAACTGCTGGATGTGCCGGGGTTGTGATCTGCCATAAGGGGGCCTTGATTGAACGGTTACTTGGACCACCAGTCAGGGCGGTAAGGCGCGGTGTTACACTGCGCCTTAGATGGTGAAAATAGGGCAAATCCCTCTGTTGTGCAAACGCGGCAGCGCTGCCACGGTCGGGCTGAACAAGCCGCCTCGCCACTTTCCAAAGCGGAGAACCCTACATATAGTGCGGCTCAACAATATCCTGCTTTGAAGGGCAGGCGCGAAGGGACAGCAGTATGGCGCATATAATCGTCGTCGGTAACGAAAAAGGCGGCGCGGGCAAATCGACCGTTTCCATGCATGTGGCGACGGCCTTGGCGCGCCTTGGCCATAAGGTCAGCGGGCTGGACCTCGACTTGCGGCAGCGGACCTTTGGCCGCTATATTGAGAACCGCCGCGATTTCATGCGCGAGTTCGGTCTGACGCTTGCCAGTCCGACGCTTTGCGAATTGCCGGATGTGGAGGCCAGCAGCCTGCGCCCCGGCGAGAACATGTATGACCACCGTATCAGCGCGGCTGTGGCGGAGTTAGAGCCGGACAATGATTTCATTCTGATCGACTGTCCCGGCTCTCATACCCGGTTGAGCCAGGTCGCGCATTCGCTGGCGGACACGCTGATCACCCCGCTTAACGACAGTTTCATCGACTTTGACCTGCTGGCCCATATCGATGCCAATGGGGAAAAGATCACCGGGCCATCGGTCTATTCCGAGATGGTTTGGAATGCGCGGCAGCTGCGCGCGCAGGCCGGGCTTTCGGCGATTGACTGGGTCGTGGTGCGCAACCGTCTGGGTGCGCAGCGGATGGTGAACAAAGAAAAGATGGAGCGGGCGATTGGCAATCTCAGCAAGCGGATCGGCTTTCGCACCGCACCGGGGTTCAATGAGCGGGTGATCTTTCGGGAGCTTTTTCCGCGCGGCCTAACGCTGCTGGACCTCAAAGATATCGGGGTGAAACAGCTCAATATCTCCAACATCGCTGCGCGGCAGGAACTGCGCGAATTGATCAAGGCGTTGGACCTGCCGGGCGTCACCCCCGACTTTTGAAGTTAGTGATGAGGCAGCGGCGGCACGACACGGCGGCGGCGTGACAGGGCAATGAGGTTCGACAGGAACAGCGCGCCCACGACGATGCCGCCGCCGATCAGCCCGTAGATGCCCGGATCTTCGCCCAGCACCGCCCAGACCAGCAGCGGGGCAAGCACGGATTCCAACAAGACCAGCAGACCGACTTCCGCGCTTGAGATATAGCGCGGCCCGAGCGCGATGAGCCCCGCGCTGGCGGCCATAAAGACCGCGTAGAGCAGCATCTGCGGCAGTTCTGCGGCGGGCATTTGCAGGGGCTGCGCCACGGGCAGCAGCACCGCTCCGGCCAGCAGATAGGCCAGCGCGACCGCGGGCACCATCGACACCGCGCGCGCGTGGCGCGCCGCAGTCAGCGCACCGGCAAAGATCGCCGAGATCGACAGCGCCAACAGGTCCCCCGCGCGCGAGGCATTTTCGGTCTCGCCCGAGCCAATGGCAATCACGGCAAGCCCCGCCAGCACCGCCGCGATGGTAAAGAACATGCGTCGGCTGATCGGCTCACCCAGAAAAACCTTGCTGTAGATCGCCGCGAAGACCGGCAGTGAGGCGAGGATGAAGACCACATTCGCCACCGAAGTCAGGCGCACCGCCAGCACAAAGCCGACCCCGGCGCAGGCCACGCCGCCGACGTAAATCGCGCTGGCCCACCCCGCGCGGCGCAGGGCGCGGAAGGGCGCGGTGCCTTGGGCCAGTAGCAACCCTGTGCCAATCGCCAATCCCACGAGGGTCACTTTCCAGAACGCCAGCGTCAGCATCGGCGCGTCGATGACGCGCACGAAAAGCGCTTCGGGAACGATGCACATCACCCCGAGAAAGGTGAGCAGGAGGCCTTTGGTTTGATCAGTCATGCGCCATCGGTGGCGATTTCCGCAGCCTAAGTAAAGCCCCCCTGCGCCACATCCGAAAGCTTGAGCAGCGCCCGCCGCAGCACCGCCGCCTCGGCAGGGTCGAGCGTGTCCATGAGCGCGGCATTATAGCGCTGCGCCACCGCGCGCAGATCGTCATAGGCCGCTTGGCCCTGCCGGGTCAGCGACAGATGCTCTACCCGGCGATCCCCATCGTCGCGGGTGCGGGTGACAAAGCGCCGTTCCGTCAGGCGGTGCACGGCGCGGCTGATCTTGGTCTTATGCATCCGCGCGCGCTGGCCGATCTCACTCGCCGTGAGTTGCCCGTAGAGCCCGAGGTGGAACAGCACCCGCCATTCGGTGCGCAGCATCCCATAGCGGCTTTTGTAGATCTGCTGAAACTCAAGCGAAGAGGCCTCTGCCGCTTGGTTCAACAGGTAGGGCAGAAAATACTGAAGCTGAAAGTCGTCGTCCGCCATGCTACACCGCTTGTTAGTTACAAATCCAACTATTACAGTCGCAACAGATTCTGCAAGGGGGCACAGATGACCAGCCATTCAAAGCCAACGACGATGACCAGCGCGGCCACCACTTCGGGCACGCATCCGGGCTACATGCCCGGTTTTGGCAATGATTTTGAGACGGAGGCCCTGCCCGGCGCGCTGCCGCAGGGCATGAACTCCCCGCAGAAATGCAACTACGGCCTCTATGGCGAACAGCTTTCGGGCACCGCTTTTACCGCGCCGTCTCATCAGAACGAGCGCACGTGGTGCTACCGCATCCGGCCCTCGGTCAAACACTCGTCGCGGTATGAGCGGATCGATCTGCCCTATTGGAAATCCGCCCCGCATCAGCCGCAGGATGTGACCAGCCTTGGCCAATACCGCTGGGATCCGGTGCCGCATTCCGACGCGCCGCTGACGTGGCTTACCGGCATGCGCACCATGACCACGGCGGGAGATGTGAACACGCAGATCGGCATGGCGAGCCATATCTATCTGGTCACCGACAGTATGGTGGACAGCTATTTTTATTCCGCCGACAGCGAGCTGCTGATCGTCCCGCAGGAAGGCACGCTGCGCTTTTGCACCGAGTTGGGCGTGATGGACATCGCCCCCCAAGAGATCGCCATCATCCCGCGTGGGCTGGTCTACCGTGTCGAAGTGCTGGAGGGGCCGGCGCGGGGGTTTGTCTGTGAGAACTATGGCCAGAAGTTCCACCTGCCAGCACGCGGCCCGATTGGCGCGAACTGCATGGCGAACCCGCGCGATTTCAAGACGCCCGTGGCCGCCTTTGAAGACCGCGAGGCGCCCTCGACCGTGACGATCAAATGGTGCGGCCAGTTCCATGAGACCAAGATCGGGCATTCGCCGCTCGACGTGGTGGCTTGGCACGGCAACTACGCCCCGGTGAAATACGACCTGAACACCTATTGCCCCGTGGGCGCGGTGCTCTTTGACCATCCCGACCCGTCAATCTTTACCGTGCTGACCGCGCCCTCGGGCGTCGAAGGCACCGCCAACATCGACTTCGTGCTGTTCCGCGACCGTTGGATGGTGGCCGAAGATACCTTCCGCCCGCCGTGGTATCATAAAAACATCATGTCTGAGCTGATGGGCAATATTCACGGTCAATATGACGCCAAGCCCAAGGGGTTCATCCCCGGCGGGATGTCCCTGCACAACATGATGTTACCGCATGGGCCGGACCGGAATGCGTTCGAAGGGGCGTCAAACGCCGAGCTTGCGCCGCATAAGCTCGACAACACAATGTCCTTCATGTTCGAGACCCGCTTCCCGCAGCATCTGACCGAATTCGCCGCCAAAGAAGCACCCCTGCAGGACGATTACATCGACTGCTGGGAGAGCCTTGAGAAGAAATTCGACGGCACACCTGGCAAGAAGTAAGCCCGCCTGCCCCCTGAAAGGACCGACATGACCCTGATGACCTCTTGGGTGGAAAGCGCCAACAGCGCCGATACCGATTTCCCCCTCAACAATCTGCCCTACGGTGTTTTCACGACCAATCGGCTGGAAGCGCGCTGTGGCGTGGCGATTGGCGATCAAATCCTCGACATGGCCGCTTTGGAGGAAGAGGGGCTGATCACCCTCGCCGAAGAGCCGGTGTTCGATGTGCCCTATTGGAACGATGTGATGGACCTTGGCCCTGCGGCATGGGCTTCACTGCGGGCGCGGCTGGTGGAGCTGCTTAGCGCGGATGCCCCGGATCAGGCCGCCGTCGCGCCGCATCTGGTACCGATGGACGAAGCGCGGCTGCACATGCCGATGATGGTCTCGGAATACACGGATTTCTACGCGGGTAAGCATCACGCGACCAATGTCGGCACGATGTTTCGCGGGGCCGAGAATGCCCTGCCGCCGAACTGGCTGCACATTCCCATCGGCTACAATGGCCGCGCCTCTACCGTCGTCGTTTCGGGGACCGAGATCACCCGCCCCAATGGCCAGCTAAAAGCCCCCGACGCCGATGCGCCGCATTTCGGCCCCTGCCAGCGGCTGGATATCGAGCTTGAGATGGGCGCGATCGTCGGCACTTCGACCGAGATGGGCCAGCCCGTCAGCATCGACGAGGCGGATGAGATGATCTTTGGCTATGTGCTGCTCAACGACTGGTCAGCGCGGGATATTCAGGCGTGGGAATACCAACCCCTCGGCCCGTTTCAGGCCAAGGCATTTGCCACGTCGATCTCTCCTTGGATCGTGACCCGCGACGCGCTTGAGCCGTTCCGCACCTCGACACCTGAGCGCGAAAAGGACCTCTTGCCCTACCTGCGCGAAACCAAACCCGGCCTCTATGACATTGACCTGTCGGTGCTGCTCCAGCCCGAGGGGGGCGGAGCCGAAGAAATCGCCCGCACCAACTACCGCGAAATGTATTACTCCGCCGCGCAGCAGTTGACCCATCACGCCTCTTCGGGCTGCGCGATGAACGCGGGCGATCTGCTGGGCTCCGGCACCATCTCCGGCCCCGAAAAATCACAACGCGGGTCTCTGCTGGAACTGTCATGGGGCGGCAAAGAGCCGATCACCCTCGCAGACGGCAGCAGCCGCAGCTTTGTCGAAGACGGCGACACGCTGACCCTCACCGGGCATGCGCAGGGCGACGGCTTTCGCGTGGGTTTCGGCAGCTGCACCGGCACAATCCGCCCGGCAATCGACTTTTCCTGAACAGGCCGCGCAACCGCGCAGGCGAACCAAGACAGAAGGACATCACATGGCCAAGCAATTCGCATCCCAAGGCGACATGACCGAAAAGGAAATCTCCTTCACCGAGGTGGGCGAGGGACTTTACGCCTTCACCGCCGAGGGCGATCCGAACTCTGGCGTCATCATCGGCGACGACAGCGTGATGATCATCGAAGCGCAGGCCACACCGCGTCTGGCGAATAAGGTCATCGAATGCGTCCGCTCGGTCACCGACAAACCGATCAGTCATGTGGTACTGACCCACTACCACGCCGTGCGCGTGCTCGGGGCCTCGGCCTTTGGCGCGCAGCAAATCATCATGTCCGAGAAAGCCCGTGCCATGGTCGCCGAGCGCGGCCAAGAAGATTGGGACAGCGAATTTGAACGCTTCCCCCGCCTGTTTGAAGGCCACGAGAGCATCCCCGGCCTGACCTATCCCACCACCACCTTTAACGGCCGGATGAGCGTCTATCTCGGCAAGCGCCGGGTCGATATCATGCAGTTGGGCCGCGCCCATACGGCGGGGGATGCGGTGATCTATGTGCCCGATCAGAACGTCATGTTCACCGGTGACATCGTCGAATACCACTCCGCCTGCTACTGCGGCGATGGGCATTTTCACGACTGGCCCGGCACGCTGGAACGCATCCGCGCCTTTGACCTCGACGCCATCGCGCCGGGTCGCGGCGACGCGCTGGTGGGCCGCGAGATGGTTAATGCCGCGATTGACAGCACCGCAGACTTCGTGCGCTCCACCTACCGTCCGGCGGCCCGCGTGGCCCTGCGCGGCGGCACCTTGAAAGAGGCATGGGACGCCGTGCGCGCCGAATGCGACCCCAAATTCGGCGACTATGCAATCTATGAGCACTGCCTGCCCTTCAACGTCGCCCGCGCCTATGACGAAGCGCTCGACATCGACACGCCGCGCATCTGGACGGCTAAGCGCGACAAAGAGATGTGGGAGGCGCTGTCGGACTGATGCCCCTGCCCGCGCTTCTTACTGCCCTGATCATACTGGCACTGGCGCTCTGGTTCTATCTGGTCTTTGCACTGGTGATGGATCACCGCCGCCAAGCTGCGCGCCGGAGCGGGCAGCCCTACGCCGGGCTGCGCGATACGGCACAGGTTTGGTCAAAGATGCTCCGCGCGCCAGAGCACCGCAAGTCGCGCCGACGGGTGACGCTGACCACGCTGGCCCTGCTTGTCCTGCTGCTTTTGCGCGCTCTTGTCTGAGGAAACCACCATGGCCTATGCCTACACCCCCTTCCCCTACAGCCCCCCGCCCGGCCTCACCGCGCCCGAGCCACGGCACCCGGTGGTGATCGTGGGCGCCGGCCCCATCGGGCTGTCGATGGCGGTGGACTTGGCCCTGCGCGGGGTCAAATCGGTCGTGCTGGATGACAACAATGTCGTCTCGCTCGGCTCTCGCGCGATCTGCTGGGCGAAACGAACGTTGGAGATTTTCGACAGGCTGGGCATCGGCGAGCGGATGCTGGATAAGGGGGTGACATGGAAAGTGGGCCGCCAGTTTCACGGCGAGAGGGAGGTCTATAATTTCGATCTGCTGCCCGAACCGGGGCATAAATACCCGGCCTTCGTGAACCTCCAGCAATACTATGTCGAAGAGTACCTTGTTGAACGCGCACAAGATTTCCCCGACCTAATCGACCTGCGGTTTCTCAACAAGGTGACCAATCACAAAGGCCACGCCGATCACGTCGAACTGACGGTTGAGACGCCGGACGGCCCGTACCAACTGGAAACCGACTGGTACATCGCCTGCGACGGCGCGGGCTCCGCGACCCGCAAACGCATGGGACTGCCTTTCGACGGCCAGACCTTTGACGAACATTTCCTGATCGCCGACGTAGAGATGGAAACCTCCCCCTTTGGCGACCATGACACGCCCGAGCGTTGGTTCTGGTTCGCCCCGCCCTTTCACAACGGCCAATCCGCGCTGCTGCATAAACAGCCCGACAACATCTACCGCATCGATCTGCAACTGGGGCCAGAGACCGACCCGAAGGCCGAGGCGACCGAAGAGAAAGTCGTGCCGCGCCTGAAGCAGATGCTGGGCGATGCGCCTTTCCGACTGGATTGGATGAGCGTCTATAAGTTCCGCTGCGCACGATTGGAGAAGCTCGTGCAGGGCCGCGTGGTCTTTGTCGGCGACAGCGCCCATGTGGTCAGCCCGTTTGGCGCGCGGGGCGGCAATGGCGGGGTGCAGGATGTCGACAACCTCGGCTGGAAACTCGCCGCTGTCGTGCAGGGCGACGCGCCCGCCAGCCTGATCGAGAGCTATGACATCGAACGCGGGCATGGCGCGGATGAGAACATGCGCAACTCCGCCCGCGCGACCAATTTCATGACCCCCAAATCGCCCATCGAAACCCTGTTTCGCAATGAGGTGCTGACCCTCGCCGCTCGTCATCCTTTCGCCCGCAAACTGATCAACTCAGGCCGCCTCTCACAACCCTGCACGCTGGCCCATAGCCCGCTGCAAACTGCAGGCGACGCCCCCCTGCGCCCCGGCAGCGCGCTGATCGACGCGCCGCTTGCCGGACCTGCGGGGGATCGCTGGCTGCTGGGGGAGGTTCAGGGCCAGTTCACCCTGCTCGCGGTCGGCGGGATCACGGCCCCGGATATCCCCGGCCTGAGCCGTATCGGCATCGACCAATCGCAGGATGCCTACCCCTGTTTTCAGGGCAAGGATGGCCATGCACAGCGGCGCTATGGCAGCGGGTTCCTCTATCTGCTGCGCCCCGATGGCCATGTCTGCGCCGTCTTCGACCAGCCCGACAGGGCCGCGATTTCCCGCGCCTTTGCCCGTGCCTTTGACGGCGCTTTGGACTGCGCGAAAGGAGCCACCGCATGATCCTTCAAGACAACCTCGGCACCGAGGGTGACACCGTCTATGCCGCGCTCATGGCCGCCCACGAAGGGCTGAGCGAGGCCGAAAGCCACGCCCTGAACGCGCGATTGGTGCTGATGCTGGCCAATGAGGTCGGCGACCCCGCCCGGCTTGAGACGCTTTTCAAAGCGGCGCGTGATCTGGCCTAAACCGCCATTTTACCAGTGGTTTTTCCCGGCCACCCCGCTTGCCGGGACGGTTTCCTGCGCTAACTTGCTCCTCAACTTCCCGCGACAGGCTTGACGCAACGCGCCTGATCGGCAGACTAAACACCCCGCGCCCACCTCAAGAGGCGACAAAAGCAGGTCAACTGCATCACCTGCCCCACCCTTAAAAGTGGGGATCCGCGATGGCCACGGCCAACGCACCAACAGAGAGGAAAATCATGGAATTTTTGACACGCACCGGAAAACCGCTGCCGCAATCCGTGCTGACATCAGCCGAGAACGCCAAGAAAGACCCCGTCAGCAGACGCGAGTTTCTGGCGATTGCGAGCGCCTTCGGGGCCACGTCCGCCACAGCTTACGGGATGCTTGGCATGGCCGCGCCCGCGCGTGCGGCGGCCCATGCCAACCTCAAGGAAGGCGGCACCGTGCGGATGCAGATGGAGGTGCGTGCCCTAAAAGACCCGCGCACCTATGACTGGTCGCAAATCGCCAACTTCAGCCGCGGCTGGTTGGAGTATCTCGCCATCTGGGAGAACGACGGCACCTTCACCCCCGGCCTGCTGGAAAGCTGGGAGATCAGCGACGACGCCACCGAATACACGCTGAACGTCCGCAAGGGCGTGACATGGAACGACGGCACCCCCTTCACCGCGCAGGACGTGGCGCGCAACATCGAAGGCTGGTGCGATAAATCGCTCGAAGGCAACTCCATGGCGGGCCGTTTCGCCACGCTGGTGGACGAAGAGACCGGCAAGGCGATCGAAGGTGCGATTGAGGTGGTCGATGACCACACCGTCAAGCTGAAGCTGCCCAAATCCGACATCACGCTGATCCCCGGCATGGCCGATTACCCCGCCGCGATCACGCCCGAGGGTTTCGACCCCGACACCATGTTGGAAAACCCCAAGGGCACCGGCCCCTACCTGCCCGAATCGCTCGAAGTGGGCGTGAAAAGCGTGCTGGTGAAGAACCCCGACCACACTTGGTGGGGCACTGAAGTCTTTGGCGGGCCCTACATCGACCGTCTGGAATACATCGACTACGGCACCGACCCTTCCGCATGGATCGCCGCTGCCGAGGCCGAAGAGGTCGACGCTTTCTACTCCATGGAAGGCGAATACATCGACGTGATGAGCACGCTCGACGGTTGGATCGAGAACGAGATCGCCACCGCGGCGACCATCGTGATCCGCCCCAACCAACTGGCCGAAATCGACGGCATGAAGCCTTACGAAGACAAGCGTGTGCGCAACGCGCTGCAACTGGCGGTCGACAACGCCGTGCTGCTGGAACTGGGCTATGCCGGTCGTGGGATCGTGGCCGAAAACCACCACGTCGGCCCGATGCACCCCGAATATGCAGAGGTCGAACCGCCCAAGACCGATCCCGAAGCCGCCCGCGCGCTGATGGAAGAAGCCGGTATGGCGGATTATGAGCATGAGCTCTTCTCGATCGACGATGCATGGCGCAAGGACACAACCGATGCCGTGGCCGCGCAGCTGCGTGACGCGGGCATCAAGGTCAAGCGGACCATCCTGCCCGGTTCGACCTTCTGGAACGACTGGGTGAAATACCCCTTCTCCTCCACCAACTGGAACGCGCGGCCTCTGGGCGTGCAAATCTGGGCGCTGGCCTACCGCTCGGGCGAGGCGTGGAACGAGTTTGGCTATGCCAACCCCGAGTTCGACGCCCTGCTCTCCGAGGCGCTGGCCACAGCCGATGTCGACGCGCGCCGCGAGATCATGGCGAAGGGTGAGAAGATGCTGCAAGACGATGGCGTCACGATCCAGCCTTACTGGCGCTCGCTCTATAACCACACCCGCGAGGGGTTGGTGGGTGCCGCCCACCACATCGGGTTTGAATACCACCCGGCGCGGATGGCTTGGGCAGAAGAGTGATCCGCCACTAGGTAGAAACGCGAAAGGGCCGCAGCGATGCGGCCCTTTTTCTTTGCGCGGCACCGGCGTTAACCGCCGATCAGGTCTTTCGCCATCATCATATGCACGCCCTTTTCGCGGTTCACCGTCTGGGTGATGCGCAGATCCCCGGCCAGCGAACAGAGCACATAGGCATCCTCACGGCTGATCCCCGCACGCTCAGACACCAGCGCGATCATCTCCCGCAGGGCCATCTCCGCGCAGTGGTCAAGGTCGGGGGCCATGCCCATGGTGATCACATGGGTCGGCGTTTCGGCCTGCGGATAGCTGAGCCCGCGATCCTTCAACACCGTCAGACGAAAGCGCCCCTGTAGCGCCGTCTCAATCGCCGTGACGCAGACTTCGCCGTCGCCCTGCGCACCGTGCCCATCCCCGCAGGAAAACAGCGCCCCTTCGTTGAAGACCGGCAGGTAAAGCGTGCTGCCCGCAACTAGCTCCTTGTTATCAAGGTTGCCGCCATGCTTGCGCGGCTCAATGGTGGCGATCCGGCCCCATTCGGGCGGCGGCGCCACAGCCATGACGCCAAAGAACGGGGCCAAGGGCAGTTCCAGCCCCCAAGGCAGACGGGCGATGCCCCGCTCTGCGTCCAGCGGGATGTTGCTGTGATAGGTCTCGGTGAAATCCTGCGGCAGCGTGCCTGCCAAGGGGCGGATGAAGTTATACCCCCAGTCCTGCCGCAGCACGACATCAAGGATATCGACCTTCAGCACATCCCCGGGCGTCGCGCCTTCGACGGCCACCGGGCCCGTCAGGATATGGCCGGGCATCGGCGGCGGGCCTGCCTTGTGGATGTCGTAAAGTTCCGGCGGCACATGGAAGCCTTCGGGCGGCAGGCAGTTCGGCGCGCCAGAGACGGTGTTGATGATTACCTCGTCGCCGCTTTGGATCGTCAGCGCGGGCGGGCGGCTGGCCTCAAAGTAGCCCCAGTGGCAGGTTTCGGGCGATGACTGCAAGGTGGCGGTCATGACTGTGTCCTTCCGTTGGCCAAAATGCCTTCGATAAGCTCCTGCACGCGCAGCGCCTCTTCTGGTGTGGCCAGTCGGCTCGGGCCGCCGTCCATCAGAAGCGCCATGTCGTCAAGCTGCGCTTTGAGGCTGGTGGCGCGGGTGTCGGTGGGGCTGCTGTTGGTCGGCGCGAAGGCCTCTCCGGTCGACAGGGTGTCGATGGCAAACTCCGAGATGCGGCGGCTGGCCTTGGCCCCTTTCACCGTCACCTCTTGCCGGTCCGGCTGCACGCCACCAACAGAGCCAAGGATCGAAACCGGCAAGCCCTCGGCATTGACCAGCCGTGCCGCGACATGGGTCTCGCAAAGTTCGGCGTCGGGATATTCCGCATGGGCCCATTGCAGGGTCAGCGGCCCCAGCACCCGCTCGCTCAAAAACAGGAAATGCGAGATTACCTCGCGGGTCATGCCGCCCTCTTCGGCAAAGCGCAGCCAATCCGCATCCACCTGCCACGCGCGGGGCCAGGCCGGATAGGTCACGATGATGTCGATACCGCAAAGATCGCCAAGCGCACCCTCACCGATCGACCGCGTTAGATCGGTCAGCGCCGCCCCCGCCGCTTGGGTGAAATTCACCGCCGCCGGGACGCCCGCAGCCTGCAACTCGGCCACCAACGCGCGGCTCTCCGCGATGTCCACGCCCAGCGGTTTTTCGAGGAAGATCGCCTTGCCCGCCGCCGCGGTCTCAAGCGCATAGGCTTTGCGCGGCACCGGGGGGCAGGCGAGGTAGACCAGATCGACATCGGCCATCGCCTCGGACGCCGTGGCCGACACTGCCGCCTCCGGCGCGACCTTTTCCGCGGCGGCGCAGGCCGCTGGGTCGGGATCCCACATGGTGGTGACCGTGAAGCCGGGGTGCAGCACCATGTTCTCGGCCATGCGCCGGCCCATGATCCCCAATCCGATTACCGCAGTCCTGATCGTCATCTCTGTCTCCCTCGATATGCAGCGCGATAAGACGCTGCAATTAGGGGAACTTCAACCGCCTCAGACCGATTGCGCCTAGGCGAGGTCGGTGCGGACCAGTGGTTTGATCACCCGGGCCAGTTCTTCGGGGGCGGATTGGCTTTCGAACACATCCGCAATGGTGAAGACGCAGGTGAACGACCCCTCGAAACACAGCACCCCGTTCTGCCGCGCTTTCATGCCGAAGGTGATGGATTTGTTGCCGAGCCGCGTCGGATAGGTTTCGCACATCAGCTTGTGCCGTGGCGTGACCGGGCTGCGGAAATCCATCGAAAGGTTCACGAAAGGCGTGCCGATATTGCGGTCGATCTGCAGTTGGAACCAACCATCGCCATCGAAATGCGCCTCCCACCATGCGTTGATCGCATCCAGCGCAAAATAGGGCAGCCGCGCGGTATAGGCGATCTGCGCCGGGTCACAATCGCCCCAAGTGACGTTGATCTCGTGAACGAAGTTTTCCGTGGTCATAAGGCTGCTTTCATCTGCTCAAACCCGCGCGGGGCATGGGCTATCTTCTATCCCTTCCAGCCCCGCGTGCAACCCAAGCGCAGGTGGCCAGTGCCAGCCCAGCAGGCATATCGTCATACGAAAAAGGGGGAGGATGGTGGCGTTACCTGGATTTGAACCAGGGACCTAACGATTATGAGTCGTTCGCTCTAACCAACTGAGCTATAACGCCGTGGCGCGTCGGATAAGGCAGCTTGGCATTGGGGTCAAGGGCGAAAGATGGATGAATTCATTTTTGCCGAAGAAAACTGCCGCCCCGTCTTAATGCGCGGGTCTTAATGCGCGGGTCTTAATGCGCGGGGGCCGAGACCACATCAAGCAGGGTACGCCCACCATCAATGGTCATGATCTCACCGGTCATAAACCCCGAGCTTTCGGCGGCGAGGAATTGCACCGCCTCGCAAAGTTCATTCGGCCCGGCGATACGGCCAAGCGGCGTATGCGCGCGAATATCCTCGCGCCAGTCGCGGTTTTCGGCCACGGCGGCGCGCAGCGACGCGCTCATCACCGACCCGAAAGAGATCGCATTCACCCGTATCCGGTGCTGAGCCAGCACCAGCGCCAGAGAGCGGGTCATCTGCTGCACCGCCGCCGAGGCAATGGCATAGCCCATCATATCCGGCTGGTGACGTTGTGCCGCGATGGAACTGAGGTTGATGATCGACCCCACCTGCCCCTCGGTCTGGCCCTCGGCCTGTTTTATCATCCGCCGCGCCACCTGCTGCGACAGTTGCAGCGCCGTCATCAGGTTCTGCTGCAACAGCGTATCAACCGAACCGTCTTCCACATCCAGTGGATCGGTGGGCAACACCTGCCGCGAGGCATTCACAAGGATATCGACCTGATCATAAGCGTCGATCGTGGCCGAGACGAGGTTGGCGATGGTCAGCCGCTGGCGTAGATCGCCGGCAAAAACGCGGACATTCCCGTCGTCCGGCGTGTCGCCCAACTCTTCCATCAGCTTTTTCTCGTTGGAATTGGCGCACATCACATTGGCGCCCCGGTCGGCCAGATGCCGCGCGATGGCAAGGCCAATGCCGTCTGCGGCACCTGTGATGATGGCTGTTTTGCCTGAGATCGAGAATGACATCGGGATACCCCCTTAAGGCTTAGCGGCGCCGGGTCAGCGGGCGTGTGGCGTGGAACAGTTTGAACCGCGCATCGCCTCCAAGCTCGGCCACCTGTGCAAAGCGTTTCTTCAGTTCCGCCTCATAGGGCAGATGCCGGTTGGCCACCATCCACAGGTCGCCCTGCCCCGACAGCATACGCGCGGCGGCGGCGACAAAGGCTTGACCAATCTGTGGCTCAGCGGCGCGGCCGGTGTGGAAAGGCGGGTTCATCACCACCGCGTCCATCCGGTGCGGCGGCTGCCATTCGGTGGCGTCCTCCCAATGGAACACGGCGCGATCATCGCTCACGTTATGGCGCGCGCATTCCAGTGCCAAATGCCCGGCCTCGACCAAATGCACGGTCTTCACCTTGGGCCGCGTCAGGATATGCGCCGAGAGGAAGCCCCAACCTGCGCCGAGATCGGCCACCTCGGCCCCAAGGTTATCGGGCAGCGCATCCACCAATAGCGCCGAGGCCAGATCGACCCCATCTGCAGAGAAAACCCCCGGCGCGGTCCAAAAGCCGCCCTCCGTCTGGGCGGGGCCAGCTTCCCAATCGGTGAAGAAATCGCTTGAGCCCGCGTCGATCCAATAGAGCTTGCCGTGCGCCTTGGAGATCGGCCCCTGCACCGTCACCCGCGCACGCATCTCGCGCAGGATCGAATCCGCGCCATCGGTCTTTTGCCCATCAACCACCACCGGCCCGTCGCTTACGGCACAGGCTTGCGCGACCAAGGCGCGGGCCTCATGTTTGGCGCGCGGCAGGCAGACTATGGCGGCGGCATAGCGCCCTTCGACCGAATGCGCGGCCTCATAGCCCCGCGCGGTCCAAGCATCATAGGCGGGCTTGAAATCGTGAATGATCTTGCAGCGCTCGGGCGGCAAACCGGCCAGATCAGCGTCTACGGGGGGCTGAAAGATGGCGATCACCCCAGTTTCGGGCAAGTCCAGCCCACCGCCGTTCAGGGCCAGTTCCAGTCGCGGATCAATCACGTGTTATTCTTCTTTTTCCATAGTGCATTGCAGCGGATGTTGATGACGCCGGGCGAAATCCATCACCTGCGCCACTTTCGTCTCCGCGATCTCGTGGCTAAAGACGCCAACCACAGCCAGCCCCTTTTTGTGAACCGTCAGCATGATCTCAAACGCCTGCGCATGGTTCAGGCCAAAGAACCGCTCCAGCACATGCACCACGAATTCCATCGGGGTGAAATCGTCGTTCAGCAGCATCACCTTGTAAAGTGGCGGGCGTTTGGTCTTGGGGCGGGTTTTAGTCAACAACTCGGTGTCGTCGTCATCCTTGGGGCCGTCCGCCATCATCTGCCAACCCATCGCGGGCCGGTCTGCTGCTTGGGTCGTCCAATCTGCTTTCGCGTCGTCACGGTGCATTGCTGCTCCTGCGGCTGGGGGTAGAGCTTGTTCGTCGTGCAGCCGTCTATATAACCCCTGAACCAATTTAGGAAAGAGGCAGCACATATGGGCGGGGCACTCACCACCATCGGTTTCGATGCGGATGACACATTGTGGCATAATGAACGCTACTTTGCACTCTCTCACGACCGTTTTGCAGCCCTTCTGGCCGAACATAGTGAACGCGACCATCTGATGGCACGGCTTTTGGAAGCCGAACGGCGCAATCTGCCGCATTACGGCTACGGGATCAAAGGGTTCACCCTGTCGATGATCGAGACCGCAATCGAGGTGACAGAGGGCAAAGTCCCCGCCGAGGTGATCAGTGACCTGCTCGCCGCCGGGCGCGAGATGCTGGACCATCCGATTGAACTGCTGCCCCATGTCGAAGACGTGTTGGAAACCCTGCGCGGTGACTACCGGCTGATCGTGGTGACCAAAGGCGACCTGCTGGATCAAGAGCGCAAACTGGCGCAATCAGGCCTGCGAGAGAGGTTCGATGCGGTCGAAATCGTCTCTCACAAGACCGAAGCCGCCTATCGCCACATTTTTAAGCAGCATGGGCACGGCGCCGCGCAGGGGCTGATGGTCGGCAACTCACTGGCCTCCGATGTACGCCCGATGATCGAGGCCGGCGGCTGGGGCGTCCACGTGCCCCACGACCTCACATGGGCGATGGAACACGCCGAACCGCCAACCAATTCACCACGTTTTGTTGAAATTAACGATCTTTCCGGCCTCCCAGAGACGGTGAAAAAGATCGTTTCGGGGTGACTCGCCCGCGCCGGTGAGTCGCCTCTGCGCCCCAACTAAAAACGCCCCACTGCGGGCCAACTTACGCCCAATTCTTGCCTTATTCGCGCTTATAGTGGGTCAATGTGCGCAAGCCTCTACATATTGGAGAAGAGATCCGTCCTTTTTTACCCTGTCCATCGGATTCGACGGCTTCCGCGATGCGCCGTCCTATGCTAGCCTTGAACCAATCAATAAATGGTCAGCCGAAAATCGGCGACTTGAGGCAGTAAAAGGCAGGCAAATATGAAGGCTCGGCGCATTCAGCCGGCCCGTTACGGGCTATTTCTATTCGCAGCACTCTGGGTTCTGGTCATCCTACCCCTCAGCGCCATGGCAGCCCCCTATGCCGCCTATGTCATCGATGCCCGCACCGGCAAAGAAATCCACGCAGAGAACGCCGACACGCGCTTGCACCCCGCCTCCCTGACCAAGATGATGACCCTCTACATCGCTTTCCAAGCGGTCGAACGCGGGGAACTCTCACTCGATACCCAAGTAACGATCTCCAAGAACGCCGCCTCAGAGCCGCCCAGCAAACTGGGCATGCGTCCGGGCCAAAAAATCGCCCTGCGCTACCTGATCCGCGCCGCCGCCGTGAAATCCGCCAATGATGCCGCCACCGCGATCGGCGAAGCCATCGAAGGGTCCGAGGCCGCCTTTGCCCGCCGAATGAACCGCACCGCCAAACAGCTTGGCATGACGCGCACCACCTTCAAGAATATGCACGGGCTGACCGAAAGCGGCCACCTCTCCACCGCGCGCGATATGACGGCTCTGGGCCGCCACCTGCTCTATGATTACCCGCAGTACTACAACCTGTTCTCGCGCATCACCGCCGATGCGGGCGTGCGCAAGGTCTCCCACACAAACCGCCGGTTTCTGGGATCTTACAAAGGCGCCGATGGCATCAAAACCGGCTATACCCGCGCCGCGGGCTTCAACCTGACGGCCTCGGCCGAGCGTGGCAACGAACGGATCATCGTGACCGTCTTCGGGGGCAAATCCACCGCCTCGCGCAACGCCAAAGTGGCCGAGTTGATGGACCTTGGCTTCCGCCGCGCCCCCTCTTCGGCCCCCCTGCGCAAACCAGTGCCCCCGGTCTACGCCGATGTCGAAGACACGCCCGCGGCCCCCGGTGCCGCAGGCAAAACGATCCGACTTGTCGGTGCCGTCACCACCTCCAAACGCCCGCAACTCCGCCCTCGCAGCGAAGTCGTGGTCGTGGCCACCGCAGCCGCCCCCGAAGCAACCAGCACGGTCTCCAACAGCGACATCACGGCAGCCCTACGCGAAGCGGTGCAAACCGCGCCAACCCCGCCCGCCGCCGCGCCCACACCAGAGATCAAAGACGCCGAAGTCGTCATCGCCACCGCGCAGGCCTCTCCCCGCCCCGAACCGCGGCCCAAAGACGTAACGCTGGCCGTACAGCAGGCGGTAGAGCAAGAAATCGTGACCCGCGTCTCCACCTCGGGCGGTCGCCACTGGGGGGTCAACGTGGGCCGCTTCCCCAGCCGCTACGCCGCCGAAAAGGTCCTGCTGAAAACCGCACTGGCCGAAATGTCGACGCTTGATGGCACATTGCGCAAAGTGGTGCAGCGCCCGCAGGGCTATGACGCGAACTTCCTCGGCCTGTCACGCGAAAGCGCCGACCTCGCCTGCCGCCGTCTGGCCGCGCGCAACGTCAGCTGCTTCATGATCGGCCCGAGCGAAGGCTAAAACCCAAAGACCGCCGCCGCCCCTCAGG
This sequence comes from Sulfitobacter sp. LC.270.F.C4, assembly GCF_032922545.1. Lineage (NCBI taxonomy): Bacteria > Pseudomonadati > Pseudomonadota > Alphaproteobacteria > Rhodobacterales > Roseobacteraceae > Sulfitobacter > Sulfitobacter sp. LC.270.F.C4. The sequence continues at coordinate 63,789 of NZ_CP136692.1, forward strand.
CAACGCCCACCAATCTTCATCCTTTTAAAAATACCCGCGGGGGAATCGCGCCCCCCGGCGCGATGGGGGCAGCGCCCCCCTCTCCCTCTCCGCACTTACGACGTCTGCTTAACCAGCCGCCTGCAACAGCTTGCGCGTATAGTCGGTCTGCGGATTGTCATAAAGCGCATCAACGTCGCCGTATTCCACCACATCGCCGCGCTTCATCACCATCACCTTGTGCGACATCGCCCGCACGACCTTCAGATCGTGACTGATGAACAGATAGGCCAACCCGTATTTCGCCTGCAATTCCCGCAGCAAATCTACGATCTGCACCTGCACCGTCATGTCCAAGGCCGAGGTTGGCTCGTCGAGAACCAGCAGCTTCGGCCGCAGCACCATGGCGCGGGCGATGGCGATCCGCTGGCGCTGCCCGCCGGAGAACTCATGCGGGTAGCGGTCCATCGTCGCGGGGTCGAGCCCTACTTCCGTCATCACCTCCGCCACCAGTTCACGTCTGTCGCGCGCCTTGTCGATCTTGTGGATCGCCAGCCCCTCCGAGATGATCTGGAAACAGGTCATCCGCGGGCTGAGCGAGCCGAAAGGATCTTGAAAGACGATCTGCATATCGGCGCGTAGGCGGCGTAGCTTTTTGGTGGACCATTTGCGCAGGTCCTCGCCACGAAAAGTCACCTCCCCTTCCGAGCCGATGAGCCGCATGATCGCCAGCGCCGCGGTGGTCTTGCCCGAGCCGCTTTCGCCGACGATGCCAAGCGTTTCGCCCGCGCGGATCGACAGGCTCGTGTCGTTGACGGCCTTCACATGGCCCACGGTACGGCGCAGCAGGCCCTTCTGGATCGGGAACCAAACCTTGAGGTTGTCGGTCCGCAGCACTTCGGGCGCATCCGCCGCCACGGGGGCCGGCGCGCCGGTGGGCTCGGCGCCGAGCAGTTTGCGTGTATAGGGGTGTTGCGGATTGTCGAAAATCTCAGCGGTCGGTCCCTCTTCGACGACCAGCCCCTTTTGCATGACAAAGACCCGGTCGGCGATGCGCCGGACGATCCCGAGGTCATGGGTAATGAACAAAAGCCCCATCCCCATCTCATCCTTCAGGTCTTTCAACAGGTCGAGAATCTGCGCCTGAATGGTCACGTCGAGCGCCGTGGTTGGCTCATCCGCGATCAAGATGTCGGGCTTGTTGGCCAGCGCCATCGCGATCATTACGCGCTGCCGCTGCCCGCCGGAAAGCTGGTGCGGATAGGCGCCCATGCGGCTCTCCGCGTCATTGATGCCGACCTGTTCCAAGAGGCTCAACACCCGCGCCCGCGCCTCGGCCCCCTGCAATCCCTGATGCAGCGCCAGCGACTCCGCCAGTTGCTTTTCGATCGTGTGCAGCGGGTTGAGCGAGGTCATCGGCTCTTGAAAAATGAACGAGATGTCGTTGCCGCGCACCTTATGCAGCAGCTTGTCATCCGCGCCGATCATCTCTTGCCCGTCATAGGTGACCGAGCCGCTGACCCGCGCGCTATCGCCCAAGAGCGACACCGTCGAGAGCGCCGAGACCGACTTGCCCGAGCCGCTTTCGCCCACCAGAGCCACCGTCTCTCCCCGGTTCACGGCAAAGCTGACCCCGCGCACCGCCGGGATCAACTGCCCGTCCTGCCGAAAGGAAACCTGCAGGTCTTTGACGTCCAACAAAGCAGTCACGAGAAGGTCTTTCTGGGATCGAATGCGTCGCGGATGCCTTCAAAGATGAAGACCAGCAGCGACAACATGATGGCAAAGGTAAAGAAGGCCGAGAAGGCCAGCCAAGGCGCTTGCAGGTTCTGCTTGGCTTGCAGCGTCAATTCCCCCAGCGACGGCGCCGAGGACGGCAGGCCGAAGCCCAAGAAGTCGAGCGTCGCCAGCGTGGAAATCGTGCCCGTGATGATAAACGGCAGCATGGTCAGCGTCGCCACCATCGCGTTGGGCAACATATGGCGCAGCATGATTGTGCCGTTGCCGACCCCAAGCGCACGGGCCGCGCGGACGTATTCAAGGTTACGTGCGCGCAGGAATTCGGCCCGCACCACCCCCACCAGCGCCGTCCATGAGAACAGCACCAAGAGGATCACTAAGAGCCAGAAACTTCGCCCCAGAATGGCGAACATAATGATGATCACGTAGAGCGACGGGGTTGAGGACCAAATCTCGATGATGCGCTGAAAGATCAGGTCGAGCCAGCCGCCAAAGAAGCCCTGCACCGCGCCCGCCAGAATGCCGATGATCGACGCCGCCCCGGTGACGATCAGGGTGAACACCACCGAAAGCCGGAAGCCATGGATGACCCGCGCCATCACATCGCGTTTGGTGCCGTCGGTCCCGAGCCAGTTCTGCCCGTTGGGCGGCAGCGGTGCGGCACCGGGGCGGTCCACGGCGGTGTCGAAGGAATAGGGAATGACGGGCCAAAGCGCCCAGCCCTTGTCGATCGCTTCGCCTTCAACCTCGCCATCCGCGGCGTCGATAATATAGCCCTCAGGGTCGTCGAAACAGGCATCCAGCCCACCGGTGGCGATGAGGCATTGCACCTCAGGGTCGCGGTAGGCGGCTTCGGTCTGGAAATCGCCGCCAAAAGCGGTCTCGGGGTAGAAATTGAAGATCGGCGCGTAATACTCGCCGCGGTAGCTCACGAGGATCGGCTTGTCGTTGGCCACGAACTCGGCCAGCAGCGAAATGCCAAAAAGGATCGCGAAAATCCACAGCGACCAATAGGCGCGGCGGTTCGCGGTGAAATTGCGCCAGCGGCGCTGGTTCAGGGGGGACAGCGCCATCAGCCTTCCCTCTTCTCAAAGTCGATGCGCGGGTCGACGAGCACATACATCATGTCCGACAAGATGCCGACGACAAGGCCGATGAGGCCAAAGATGAAGAGCGTCCCGAAGACGATCGGATAATCGCGCGCAACCGCTGCCTCAAAACCCAAACGCCCCAACCCATCAAGGCTAAAGATCGTCTCGATAATGATGGACCCGCCGAAGAAGACCGAGATGAAGACCGCCGGAAAACTGGCGATCACGATCAGCATCGCGTTGCGAAAAACATGCCCGTAAAGCACCTTGCGCTCTGACAGGCCTTTGGCGCGGGCGGTGATGACATATTGTTTTTTGATCTCGTCCAGAAAGCTGTTCTTGGTCAGCAGCGTCAGCGTGGCAAAGGCCGAGATCGTCGAGGCCAGTACCGGCAGGGTGATGTGCCAGAAATAATCGGCCACCTTGCCCAAGGGGCTGAGGCTGTCGAAATTATCCGAGGTCAGGCCACGCAGCGGGAAGATCTGCCAGTAAGACCCACCGGCAAAGAGCACCAGCAGCAGGATGGCAAAGAGGAAACCGGGGATCGCATAGGCCGCAATGATCGCGCCCGAGGTCCAGGTATCGAACCGGCTGCCGTCGCGCACCGCCTTGCGGATGCCCAAGGGGATCGACACCAGATGCGCGATCAGCGTTGACCAAAGCCCCAGCGTGATCGAGACCGGCAGCTTTTCCTTGATCAGTTCGATCACACTGATGGCACGGAAGTAACTCTCGCCGAAATCAAGCCGCATGTAGTTCCACAGCATGTGAAAGAACCGCTCCACGGGGGGTTTGTCGAAGCCGAATTCCTTCTCCAACTCCTCGATTAACTCAGGCGGCAACCCGCGCGCGCCGACATAGGTACTGTCAGACCCGCGTGCCATCGTGTCGACCCCGGCGTCGTTGTTGCCTCCGGCAAAGCCGCCAAAGACATCGCCGCCACCCTGAATCCGCGCGATGGCCTGCTCTACCGGGCCACCGGGGACGAATTGCACCAAGGCAAAGTTGACCAGCATGATGCCGAACAAGGTCGGGATCACCAGCAACAGCCGTCTGAGAATATAAGCACCCATGTGGTCGCTTTACCGCAAGGCGCCGGAGGCGCGCAATTGCTGCGCGCGGTCTTCGTCATACCACCAGAAATCGAGGTAGCCCAAAGCATAGGACGGAATCTCGGGGTGGTCGTATTGGTCGTAATAGGCAACCCAATAGCTGTCGTTGTACCATGTGGGAATCATAAAGAATTCATGCCGCAGCGCCCGATCCAGCGCCATCAGCGCCGCATCTTCGTCCTCTGCCGTTTCGGCATCGAGCGAGGCTTCGATGATCGCGTCGACCAGCGGGCTGGCAAGCCCTGCGGGGTTGAACAGCGAAAATTCCGCCGCCTCGGACCCGTAGCGCTGCGACAGACCGGTGCCGGTGCCAAGGAAGGCGGCATAGGCGTCATAGATCATGTCATAGTCGCGGTCCCGCTCACGGGCGGTGTATTGCGAACTGTCCACCTTCTCCAGCCGCGCGTCGATGCCGATGGATTGCAGGTTGCCCACGAAATTTTCGATCACTGCCGAAATCGTCGGCGACCCGGCGGAGTTCATCAGGAAGTTCAGCCGCAGGGGTTCGCCCGCCTCATTGACACGCATGCCGTTCTGCACGGTCCAACCCGCTTCCTCCAACAGCTTGGAAGCCTGCCGCGCGTTGCGGCGGTCCAACAGGCGGCTGGGGTCTGAGGTATGCGGCACCACGGCAGGCGCGCCCAAAAGCTCCCCGGGCACCAGATCGCCAAGGCTTTCCAGAAGCGCCAGTTCCGCCCCCTCGGGCGCGGCCCCGGCCATCAGCGGCGTGTCTTGCGTGAACGAGGCGCGGTGGCTGAAGAGCCCGTATTGCAGCGACTCGTTGGTCCATTCAAAGTTGAACATCAGTGCCACAGCCTCGCGCACACGGCGGTCCTGCAGCGTCTCGCGGCCGAGATTAAAGATGATGCCCGAAGGCGTGGGCGGCGAGCCATCAGGCAGCTCGGCCTTGACGATGTCGCCGTCACTCACCTTGGAGAAGTCGTAGCCTGTGGCCCATTTCTTGGAATCCCCTTCGGCGCGGAAGGTGTATTCGCCCGCCTTGAACGCCTCAAAGGCCGAAGTGTCGTCGCTGAAAATCTCCAGCCGGATGCGGTCGAAATTCATGCGGCCACGGTTGATCGGCAAGTCCTTGCCCCAGTAGTCGGGGTTGCGTTTCAGCACGATGCGCTTGGTCAGATCGACGCTTTCGACCATATAGGCGCCCGATCCGGGGGGCGGGTCCATCCAGCTGTCTTTAAGGGTGTTGCCGGTTTCCTCGAACCAATGTTTCGGCCATGCGGGCACGCCGCCTACCGTCTCGATCAGGCTGCGGCGGGAGATACCGTCGGCAAAGTGGAATTTCACCGTATGATCGTCCAGCGCTTCAACCTTGGGAATGCGCTTGCGCACCGCGTCTGCATAGGATTTCAGGCCCTCGTCCAAGAGCAGGTTATGCGAGAACACGATGTCATGCGCGGTCACCGGTGTGCCGTCCGAGAACGTCGCCTCAGGGCGCATGTGAAAGATCACCCAAGACTTGTCCTCGGGGTACTCAAGACTTTCGCACAGCAGGCAGTAGCTTTCGCCATAGACATCCGCAGGCAGCGGCTCACCCGAAGGGGCCTCGCCCAGCAGGCTTTCAAACCCGAAGATCGAGAACAGATGCGCACGGCCCTTGCCGGAATAGGGGTTCATCGAATCCAGCGTGCCCACGAAGGGGATCGAGATTTCCCCGCCCTTGGGTGCATCGGGGTTCACATAGTTAAAATGCTCGAAATCCGCCGGGTAAGTCAGATCGCCATAAAAAGAATAGCCATGGCTTTTGATGACCTCTTGCTCCTGCGCCGCGGCGGCACCGGCCAACAGGGCCGCCACCATCAGCGTCAGCGTCAGCGTCGCGAGCCATAGCGGCAGGTCATCAAAGACCGAAGGGCGGGTCGCGGCGCGGGTCTGGGCACGGGGCATAGGTCACTCCTTGGCGTGGCATAGTCCGGGTAGGCGTCATCTAGGCTAACGCTGTGAGATGCCAAGATACAAGTTGCGAATATGTAAGGTTGCCCTGCACGGGCGGTCCGCCGCGGAGGTTGCCCCATCGAAGGGCGATTTCCCCCGCTTCCGCTCGCGAGAATGTGTAGCCCGACGCCCGGGAACTTCGCAGGCCAGCCGATTTCTCGCCCCAAAATTAACAGATTCTTCACTCAAATTAACGATGCGTAAACTGGAGCAGACGATGAGAACCTACCCGATTCCCTTTAACGAAGAAGCCCGCTTGCGCGCCGTTTTTGATGTGCCCGGCCTCACGGCCGAGAACGAAGCTTTGTTCGACACTATCTGCGAGGCCACCCGCCGTCTGCTTGACTGTCCGATTGCACATATCAGCGTCGTGGAGGCCGATACCCAATGGTACAAATCCGTGGTCGGCTACCCGCTGGAACCGATGCCGAAGGACACCGGGTTTTGCAGCCATACGATCATGTCGGACGTGCCACTGGTGGTGCCCGACCTCAGCAAAGACCCCCGATTTGAGCGCCACCCCATGGTTGCCAAGGGCGGACCCGAGGCGCGCTATTACTGCGGCGTGCCGCTGATCCTGTCCTCGGGCCACCGCTTTGGCAGCCTCTGCGCGCTGGACCTGCAACCGCACGAACAGCCCTCCGAGAAACAGATCGCCCTGTTGGAAGACCTTGGCCGTATGGTCGTCGCGGCGCTTGAGCGCAGCCAGCCGAACGCCCCTGAGCTAAAGGCCGACACCAGCGCCGAATCCACATTTTTAACGCTGGTGGGTCACGAACTGCGAACACCGCTCACGGTTCTCTTCGGCAGCCTGCGCATGTTGGAGGCCAAAGCCGAACAAGGGGTTAATCCGCTGCTGATTCGCTCTGCCCGGCGGTCTGTCGACCACCTCAGCGCGTTGATCGAGACGATCATATCCTATAGCAATGTCAGCACCGGAGAGCTGCGCCTGAACGAGCGGAAATGCAATCTGAACGATCTTTTGCAATCGGTTTCGGCCCTGCATTTCGCCACCACAGATGCGACCACGAAAACCATCACTCTGCGCGACAGCCTGCCGCTTGAGGAAATGCACATAGATGGCGACCAGATCGAATTGGCGGTGACGGCCTTGGTGCTGAACTCGGTGCTGCACGGGGGCAGTGAGATCGCGCTAGGGACGTTCAAAGACGCCGAGGGCAATATCGAGATTTCGATCGCCGACAATGGCTCTTTTGACGATCACGTCGACCTTGCCGAGCTTTACAAACCCTTTGTCGTCGGCGGCATGATGGACCATCGCAGCACCAAGGGCGGGCTAGGCCTTGGCCTGCCGCTGACCCGCAAGCTGATCGAAATGCACGGCGGGGATTTCGAGGTGCATGTAGAGGCGGGCCGCAGCCGCGCCGTGATCCGCCTGCCCGCGTGGCGCTGCGACATCGGCGGGATCGCCGCGGCAAACGTCGCCGCCCCGGTGATCGCGGCTCAGTAATTTTGAAGCGCGGGGAGCGCACTATGCCGCGCCCCGCTCTTTGCTCAGGCTCCGTCGACCGTGCGGATCAATGCGTTGATCTCTTCCGCCAATAGGTCCGGGTGATCCTCAGGCGTGAAGTGTTTGCCCCCTTCGATCCGCCGCAGCGGTGCATTCAAATCTTTCGCAAGCCGCTCCCCATATTCGAGCTTTTGAAACTCATCGGCCGCGCCCCAAACGATCCGAGCGGGGATGTTGAGCGTGGGCAGCTTATCCGCGATGGCCTGGGTGTCTTCCACATCCAGCGACTGCGCCTGCCGGACAAAGGCTTCGGCCTCTCCATGTTGGGCGTAATGCGGGGCGTGGGCGTCAAAGGCAGCCTCGGCGGCGGCGTCGGTCTCATGCCCCTTTGAAAACATCATCATCAGCAACTGGTGGAACGACCCATCGGGCGCATGTTTCGCCACGCCGCCAGTCTTGGCCACGGCGCTGACCAGCGGCACGGGCCATGAATCATAGCTGATCGCATTCGTCAAAAGCAGCCCGCTGACCATTTCAGGATGACGCACCGCCGCAATTTGCGCGACACCGCCGCCAAGGTCATGTGCGGCAAGGATCGCACGCGAGATGCCCTGATCGCGCATCCAAGCGACCAGATAGTCCGCTTGGGCCGAGACCGAAATATCACGCCCTTCGCCCTGCGGGATCGAGGCACCATACCCCGGCATTTCCCAAGCGAGCACCCGGCGCCCGGTGACCTTCGGGGCGACATCCCGCCAAAGCGCGGGGCATGTGGGAATACCGTGAAGCAGGATGACAGGATCACCCGCCCCCGTCTCTTCCCAACGCATTTCGATCCCATTGACCGTGGTTGTATGACTTTGCATGTCGCGTCTCCTTTCGGTGTGGACGTTTCATGGCCCAACACCTGCATGAAGAAGACGTTCCGCCGCGCCCAAACGCAAAAGCCGCCCCAGAGGGCGGCTTTCACTCACGCAATGCAGCGTGGAATTAGTTGGAAACGCTTTGTAGGTAAGCGATCACGTCAGCGCGGTCTTCGACTTTACGCAGACCGGCGAAACCCATGGTGGTGCCGGGGGCATAGCCTTTGGGGCTCGTGAGGAAGGCGCTCAGCTCTTCCGGGGTCCATGCACCTTCGAGCGAGGTCAGAGCGCCGGAATACCCGAAACCGTCAACCGAGGCGATATCGCGGTCGACCACACCGTCAAGGTGCGGACCAACGGCGTTGGAGCCGTCGACCTTGTGGCACGCGGCGCATTTGCGGAACACTTTAGAGCCGCTGTCGGCATCGCCTTCGGCCATCACGGCGGTAAAGTCGATCTCTTCGCCGCCTTCGTCACCACCGGCATCGGCCACTTCGATCACATAGGACGCTTCCCCATGTGCATCGGCGTGGTAAATCTCTTCCCCCGCCCATTTGCCCAGCAGAAGTACCAACCAGGCGCCGAATACGCCGGCTGCGATTTTGGTCAGGGTCATTGTATCGAACATGCGTCAGGGTCCATCACTTGGTATTGGCACCATGGGCGGGCCATGGTTCTTGGCATCGTTGCCCGCGTATCTATTGCTTTCCCTTGGCGCAGGCAAGGTGTAGTTACCGCGACCAATTGCCCTTCTCCGCGCCTTTTGCAGCAGGATACGATCCATGACCGCCCAGACCACGCCGCGCATCGCCTTCCAAGGGGCCCTTGGCGCCTATAGCCACGAGGCCTGCCTTCAAGCCTGCCCCGACATGGAACCGGTGCCCTGCCAGTCGTTCGAAGGCGTGATCCGCGCCGTAAATGAAGGGCGCGCCGAACTGGCGATGCTTCCGGTCGAGAACACGACCTATGGCCGTGTGGCCGATATCCACCGCCTGCTGCCGGAAAGCGGACTGCATATCATCGGCGAAGCTTTCGTTCGGGTGCGCATCGCTCTCATGGCCCGCCCCGGCGTGGCATTAAAAGACATCAAACACGTCCGCGCGCATCTGGTGCTGCTGCCGCAGGCGCGCAGTTTCTTGCAGCAACATGGCATCACCTCTGAACCCGCCGCCAATTCCGCCGGGGCCGCCGCCGAACTGGCCGCCACCGAGGGCTGCACCGATGGTGTTCTCGCCGGAGAGGTCGCGGCAGAGATCAACGGCCTGACCGTGCTGGCCCGCGATATTGAGGATATGGACCACAACACCACCCGCTTTCTGCTGATGGCGCCTGAGATCGACCTCTCCCCCCGGGCCGAGCGGATGCTGACCACCTTCGTCTTTGAAGTGCGCAACATCCCCGCCGCGCTTTACAAGGCGATGGGGGGCTTTGCGACCAATGGCGTCAACATGACCAAGCTCGAAAGCTATATGGTCGGCGGGTCCTTCACCGCGACACAGTTCTACGCCGATATCGAGGGCCATCCCGAAGACCCGGCGGTGAAACGCGCGCTGGATGAATTGGGGTATTTCACCAATAAGCTGGAAATTCTCGGCGCCTACCCCGCCCATCCCGGCCGGGGCGCGCCGAGCGGGATGTAGGCTAGGCGCGCAGGCTCAGACTTTGACGCCGCGGGCGTGACGCTCTTCCATACCGCGGGCATATTCCGCGACGCGGTCCTTGTATTTCTTGGTCAGGGTCGTCTTGGCCAGTTTGAGCGATTGCACCCAGAGCCGCGCGGAAAGGGTCAGCGGCTTGATCTCAAGCGCTACCAACACGCGCGTGCTGTTGCGCGACAGGGGCATCAATTCAAACGACATTTGCCCCGCCAACCCCTGCGACATGCTGTCGATCACCATCTCGTTGGGCCGGTCGAAGGTCACCATCTCAAGCGTCAGCTCGCGCCGCTTGCCGCGCAGGGGGAAGACCGCGTTCCAAGTCATTCCCACACCGGGCTGATGCATCGTATCGGCGCGCTGCACCTCGGCACCGCGCCGCATGGCCGCCCGCTCAAAGCTCTCAAAATCGCACAACATGTCAAAGACCGCTTCGATCGGGGCTTCGACGTCTTCTTTGGTCGAGAATTTCATTCCGTCCGTTCCAATTCTTCTGCTCGCATTTGCCACCCCTGCCGCTTTGACCGGGCCTGTTAGGTCGGTGTATCAGGTCAGTGTATCCGCAAGCCAGTTTTCCAGCAAGAAATGCGCGATGGCCCCGCGACGGGCGGGCAGCAGACGCGGGTGACTTCCGGCAAAGACATCCATCATCTCTTCGCGGGTGACCCAAAGCGCGTCTTCGATCTCAACCGGGTCAATGGTCAGGTCGCGGCTCAGCGCTTCGCCAGCGCAGCCCAACATCAGCGAGGCCGGAAAGGGCCATGGCTGGCTGGAGAGGTAGCTCACCGCGCCGACCTGCACCCCTGCTTCTTCAAAAACCTCCCGCCGCACGGCGGCCTCTACCGTCTCTCCCGGTTCGACAAAGCCTGCCAGCAGGGAGTACATCCCCTCGGGCCAGCCGGGGGAGCGGCCCATGAGAACGGAATTGCCATGGGTAATCAACATGATAACCACCGGATCGGTGCGCGGAAAATGCGCCCCTCCGCAATCGGGGCAGACGCGCTGCCACCCGCCCTGCGCCAGATCGGTGGCACAGCCGCAGCGCGCGCAATGGCGGTGCGTTTCGTGCCAGCCGAGGATCGCCTTGCCGCTGGCAGCTAGTTCGGCATCGCGCGGGTCAAGCCATGTCATCACCCGCCGCAACTCGGCGAATGCCATGTCATCGCCCAGCAGTGGGTGCCGCTGTTCGCTGGGGTCAAGGAACGCCCCCAGTTGCGATTGGCCCAGATCGGCAGGCTGCCAGCCTGAAATATCGACGGCAAAGCGCGCGGCCCCGTCCTCACGGCCCAGCAAGATCGGCGCGGCAGCGGCCTCTTGCAGCGCCGGGTGATCCATCGCCAATCGGACCAAACCGGCAGGGCGTTCAGGCGCGATCAGGGGTTTGCCACGCCAAAAGACGATGGCGCGCGCCGCAGGGTCGGCGCGAAGCTGCGCCAACGCTTCCGGGTTGCCGCGTATCTCTCCCGCCCGATCAAGGGCCGAGCCTCCAAAGGTTACCGTCTCCGCGTGACGCATGGTGCTCTCCCGATACCGGCCCGATACAGGCTTTGTGCGTTTCGCCCAGCCATGCCACGGCGCAGGCGATATTGGCAATCCCAAGCCCCCTTGCCAGAGCGGTTGAAATCTGGTCATATCAAAACAGCTTTAGGTTGTGTAATTTTAACGAGTAATTCCCTTTACGGTGAACAAGCGCAGCACATATGTCACGGCCGGTGTCGTTCCCCCCGAGGGGGGCACCCCGGTCGGGGCACGTCTGCGCATATTGGCCACGACTGATTTGCACATGCAGATCGTGGGCCATGATTATGTGGGCGACCGTTCGGTGGGGCACCATGGGCTGGCCGGGGTTGCCACGCTGATCCGCGCCGCCCGGCAAGAGGCCGCTGAACAGGGCGCGGCCTGTCTCTTGCTCGACAATGGTGATCTGTTGCAGGGCAATGCCTTGGGCGACCAACTCGCCCAGATGCCGGTCACCCCCACGCATCCGCTTGTCGCCTGTGTAAACCATCTGCGATATGATGGCTTGGGCTTGGGCAATCACGACCTTGATCATGGTCTGCCCTATCTGCGCGCCGTGGCGGGCGCGATTGATATGCCGCTGATCTCAACCAATCTGCATCTGACCGATCCCGGCCCCCTGCGCCGCTGGGCCGTTGTGTCATGCCTGCTGCCCGCTGTTGGGGGGCATCCCTCCTCTACGCTGCAGGTTGGCCTGCTTTCCGTTCTGCCGGGCCGCACGGCGATTTGGAACCGCGAGGTCTTGGAAGACGCGGCTGAGATCGTCAGCCCCCTCGAAAGCCTGCGCAGCGCCGCCCTGACGCTGCGGGCAGAGGGGGCCGACCTGACCGTGCTGCTGGCCCATATGGGCATCCCCCAAAAAGGAGAGATCGCCGCCGAAGAAGACATCTGCGCCTTGGCTCAGATCGAAGGGATCGACGCCGTAATCACCGGCCACACCCACCTTCGGTTTCCCGGCGCGGACCACGGCCCGCGCAAGGGGGTCGACACGCAGGCAGGCACCCTGTCCAACCGACCGGCGGCAATGCCGGGGTTTGGCGGGTCCGATTTGGCGGTGCTGGATTTGGCCCTTGAACGGGACGCACGGGGGGGCTGGCGGGTGTCGCAGCATCACAGCCACCTGCGCGACAACAGCGCGCAAACGCTGGCCGACCCCGTGGTGCTCAGTGCCGCGCGGATCAGCCACATTGGCACCCGCAAGCATCTGGAAGAGGTGGTCGGCCACACCGGGACGGCGCTGCACAACTACTTTGCCCTTGCCATGCCCACCCCCATCGACGCGCTGACCGCCCGTGCGCAGGCCGAGGTGATACGCATAGGCGTGGCGGGCACGGCGGACAGCGCATTGCCCATCCTCGCGGCCACGGCGGCACATACGGCGGGCGGGCGTGGCGGGCCCGAGCATTTTTTGCACATCCCCCCCGGTGCGGTGCAGCGCCGCCATATCGCCGGGCTGGTTCCTTATCAAAACGCGGTCTGGGCGCTGCGTATCACGGGGGCTGACCTCCGGCGACGGCTGGAAAAAGCGGCCGAGGTTTTCGCCCCGCTTGGCAGTGCGACAGGTCCGCTTCTCGATCCCTGCCGCCCGCCTTTTCACTGCGATACGATCTACGGCGTGACCTATGCAATCGACCCCCACCGCCCCCGTGGGGCGCGCATCACGGCGCTGTCGTGGCAGGGGGGTCCTGTCGAGCCGGACCAACGGTTTCTATTGGCAACCAACCAGTTTCGCGCAGCGGGCGGCGGCGGATTTGACCGTGCACCCATTGCAAATGTCGCCCTGCGCAGCCCCCTGCCCCTGACCGAGGCGCTGATCGCCGCCCTCGCGCCGAGCCCAGACCACCCATGGTCCAGCGCTCACCCATGGCACTTCGATGCGACCGGAGCGCAAGCGGTCCACTATACCTCACCGGGCGCGCTGCCCTTTCTTAATGATATCGCGCATCTGTCGCCCGATCCCCGCGGAATAACGGCATCGGGCTTTGCCCAGATCTGGATCCGCTTGTGAGGCTTGCACTTCGATCCTCCCCCTCCTATATGGGCCTTGAGAGGTTGGTGCGGGCAAGCGCCTCGCCAACCCGGTCAGATCCGGAAGGAAGCAGCCGTAACGAGCCCCGCTTGGGTCGTTATCAGCCTCTCACCATCGTCGCATTGTGCAGCAATGCGACGCCCCGGCAGTCGCTCCGCAGGAACGATGAAAGGGGTAGATTCTCCAAAGAAATTGTCGCGGTTGAGAGATAACCGGCCCGCCGACATGCCCCGCCTGCGGGCACCACGGGCATCGCCCCCTAGGGAGGGCGCCGCCCACATCATCTTACAGCCGATCCGCCTCAAATGTATCACAGGCCGCGATCTCGCCGCTCTCAAAGCCCCGTTCGAACCAACGCGCGCGTTGCTCTGACGTACCGTGGGTAAAGGTATGCGGCTGAGGCACCTGACCGGCCTGCCGTTGCAAATGGTCATCCCCGATCATCCGCGCCGCATTCAAGGCTTCCTGAAGATCGCCCTTTTCCATCAACCCTTCGACGTTCGACGCCCAGATCCCCGAAAAACAATCGGCCATCAGCTCAAGCCGCACGGTCAGGGCATTCGCCTCAACCTGAGAGGACTGCTGCCGCATCCGAGCCACCTGCGGCAAGACGCCGATCTCATTCTGCACATGGTGGGCGACCTCATGTGCGATCACATAGGCTGCCGCGAAATCGCCCTCTGCACCAAGGCGCTGGTCCAGCGTGCGGAAAAAGGCGGTGTCGAGATAGGCCATGTTATCCGCCGGGCAGTAAAAGGGGCCGGTTGCGCCGGAGGCACCGCCACAGGCGCTTTGGGTGACGTTTTCGAAAACGACAAGCTTGGGCGGCGTATAGGTTTCCCCCAATTGCTCTTGGAAAATCCGGCTCCAGACCTGTTCTGTCGTGGTCAGCACGCGGGCGGCGAAATCGACTTGAGGGTCTTCGCTGTCGCTCAGCGGGCGGGACTGCTGGACCTGACCGCCGCCTTGGCCGGTCAATAGCGGGGTCACGTCGATGCCGGTGAAATATCCAATGGCCATAACCGCCAAAACGCCCACCAAACCAAGTCCGCCCGCCTTACCGGCCCCTCCGCTACGGCGAATGACATTCTTGCTCCGCCCAATTCCCCGCAAACGCATTTACCGTCCCCCGCTATGTCAAAGTTTATTGCCACATGAACGCGCAAGGCGCAGTTTGGTTCAATGAGTGATAAGAATGACCTAGCCGAAGACCGCACCGATTGGGCCGAAGACCGCACGATTCTGGCCAATGAGCGCACCTTTGCAGGCTGGATGCGTACCGGCATGGCCTGTGTGGCCGTGGCGATTGGTCTGCGTGCCGTCTTTGGTGAGTTTGAGCCGACATGGGTGGCCAAGGCTGTGGCCTCGGTCTTCATCATAGCCGCGCTCTATGTCTATTGGGCGGCACAGGCGTCGGCGGCGAAAACCCAAAAGCGACTGAGCGACCATCACGCCAACGCCCAGCCCAACAGTCGCATGAAAATTCTGGCCGCCATCCTTGCGGTTGCCTCAACCGGCGTCGGCGCGATTCTCTGGATGCTCTGAGCCCCCGCAAGCACGGTAGACGCCACGGCGCGGAGCGCCTAGTTTACGGCCTTGACCGAATCCGATCTGGGGCACCATGACAGATACATCCGCCTACCGCGTTCTGGCCCGCAAATACCGGCCCGAAACCTTTGCCGATCTTGTCGGCCAAGACGCCATGGTGCGCACGCTCAAGAACGCTTTTGCCGCCGACCGGATCGCGCAGGCCTTTGTGATGACGGGCATCCGCGGCACCGGCAAGACGACCACCGCGCGGATCATCGCCAAGGGGATGAACTGCATCGGGCCAGACGGCAACGGCGGGCCGACGACTGATCCTTGCGGCGTCTGCGAACACTGCACCGCGATCATGGAAGGCCGCCACGTTGATGTGATGGAGATGGACGCCGCGTCGAACACCGGCGTTGCCAACATCCGCGAGATCATTGATTCGGTGCATTACCGCGCCGCCTCGGCCCGCTACAAAGTCTACATCATCGACGAAGTGCACATGCTCTCGACCGGTGCGTTCAACGCGCTGCTGAAGACGCTGGAAGAGCCGCCCGAACACGTCAAATTCATCTTTGCCACCACCGAGATCCGCAAGGTGCCGGTGACGGTGCTGTCGCGCTGCCAACGCTTTGATCTGCGCCGGATTGAGCCCGAAGTGATGATCGCCCTGCTGCGCAAGATAGCGACGGCAGAGACTGCCGAGATCACCGACGACGCGCTGGCGCTCATCACCCGCGCCGCCGAAGGCTCGGCCCGCGACGCGACCTCGCTGTTGGATCAAGCGATCAGCCACGGCGCGGGCGAGACGGGCGCCGAACAGGTGCGCGCAATGCTGGGCCTGGCGGACCGAGGCAGGGTGCTGGACCTATTCGACATGGTGCTGCGCGGCGATGCGGCAGCGGCGCTAACGGAACTCAGCGGCCAATACGCCGATGGGGCAGACCCGATGGCGGTGCTGCGCGATCTGGCCGAGATCACCCATTGGGTGTCGGTCGTGAAGATCACGCCTGATGCCGCCGAAGACCCCACAATCGCCCCCGAAGAACGCACCCGTGGCCAGCAAATGGCCGAGACCCTGCCGA
This sequence comes from Sulfitobacter sp. LC.270.F.C4, assembly GCF_032922545.1. Classification (NCBI taxonomy): domain Bacteria; kingdom Pseudomonadati; phylum Pseudomonadota; class Alphaproteobacteria; order Rhodobacterales; family Roseobacteraceae; genus Sulfitobacter; species Sulfitobacter sp. LC.270.F.C4. The sequence goes on from NZ_CP136692.1 coordinate 79,818, forward strand.
TGCGCGTGCTGACGCGGCTGTGGCAGATGCTGCTCAAGGCGCTGGACGAAGTCGCCGCCGCCCCCAACGCGATGATGGCCGCCGAAATGGCCGTGATCCGCCTGACCCATGTGGCCGATCTGCCCTCGCCCGAAGAACTGGTGCGCAAGCTGCAAAACAGCACGCCACCCCCGGCCCCCGGCCCCGTCGGTGGTGGCGGCGGCAATGGCGCGCCCCAAGGCAGCACCGGCGCGCAGGCCGTGCAACACGCCCAGCAGCGCATGGCGTCGAACCCCGGCCCGCAGGGGCAGAGCACCGCCTTGGCGCAAGACCTGAACGCCGCGCTGGCCCGCTTCCCGACATTCGAACATGTGGTTGAGCTGATCCGCGTGAACCGCGATGTGAAACTGCTGGTCGAGGTCGAAACCTGCCTGCAACTGGCCGCCTATCAGCCCGGCCGCATCGAATTCGTCCCCACCGACGACGCCCCGCGCGATCTGGCGCAACGGCTGGGGCAAAAGCTGCAACTCTGGACCGGCAATCGCTGGGCGGTGTCGCTGGTCAACGAGGGCGGTGCCGAAACCATCGCGCAAATCCGTGATGCGCGCGAACTGGCGCTCAAGAAACAGGCCCAAGAACATCCGATGATGCAGGCCGTGTTGGCACAGTTCCCCAAGGCCCGCATCACCGCGATCCGCACCCCCGAAGACATCGCCGCCGCCGCCACGGCAGAGGCGCTGCCAGAGGTCGAAGACGAATGGGATCCGTTCGAGGACGGTTGATACCCCCCACCTCACGCCACATATAAACGACAACACAACAAGGAGACCCCAGATGCTCAAGGGATTAGGCGGCCTCGGCGATATGGCCGGGATGATGAAGAAAGCTCAGGAAATGCAGGGCAAGATGGCCGAACTGCAAGAGGAGATGCACAACATCACCGTTGAGGGTGAATCCGGTGCGGGCCTCGTCAAAGCGACCTGTAGCGCCAAGGGTGAGTTGAAGGGTCTCGATATCGACCCGTCGATCTTTAACAAAGACGAAAAAGAAGTCGTCGAAGACCTGATCCTCGCCGCCATCAAAGACGCCCAGAGCAAAGCTTCCGAGCGTGCGCAGGCTGAAATGAGCAAGCTGACCGAAGGCATGGGCCTGCCCGCAGGTATGAAACTGCCCTTCTAAACGGTTGGGGCGGAAACGCCCCTCCCCTCCCTCTTCCCACAGGTGCCATTCTTGAGCTCTACCCGCGACATTGACGCCCTGATTGAGCTGATGGCGAAATTGCCCGGCCTTGGCCCCCGCTCGGCCCGGCGCGCGGTGCTGCACCTGATCCGCAAACGCGCGCTGTTGCTCACCCCCCTGTCCGACTTGATGCAGACCGTCGCCGCCACGGCGCGCGAATGCCTGAACTGCGGCAACGTGGGCACCGCTGATGTCTGCGACATCTGCACCTCCGAAAAACGTGCCAATGGCGAGCTTTGCGTGGTCGAAGACGTGGCCGACCTTTGGGCGATGGAACGGTCCGGCGTGTTCAAGGGCCGCTATCATGTGCTGGGCGGGACGCTCTCGGCGCTGGATGCCATCGGCCCGCAGGAATTGCGCATTCCGCGGTTGGTCGACCGGATCGATACTGAAAGCGTGACAGAGGTGATCCTCGCGCTCAACGCCACGATCGACGGGCAGACCACGGCTCATTACATCGCGGATCAGTTGGAGGATCGGGTGCGGCTCACCTCCCTCGCCCAAGGGGTGCCGATTGGCGGGGAACTTGATTACCTCGACGACGGGACGATCACCGCTGCGATGCAGGCGCGTAAGGCGCTTTAGGTCTCACCGGAATCAAAACCGCCTCAAAGCCCAGAATTAAAGATCAAAATCAAAGCGGGCCGCCCGCTCCTCCCAAAGCAGACGGCCCTTTTCCGTGGCGACGCAGATCGTGCTTTCAGAGCACGATCACATCAAGCGGCGGAAATCCATTGAACCCAACCGAACTGTAGGAACTTGTGTAGGCTCCGCAAGCGCGAATCATCACTTTATCGCCATCGCGGAGAGATAAAGGCAGATGAATCGGTCGTTTTTCGTAAAGGATGTCCGCCGAATCGCAAGACGGGCCAGCCAGAACGCAGGGTCCGGTCTCTTCGCCGTCATGCGAGGTGACGATTTGATAGCGAATCGCTTCGCCTTCAGTTTCGGCCAGCCCCGAGAAGCGCCCGATATCCAGATAGACCCAGCGGTGCAGATCGTCCGCGGATTTACGGCTCACCAGCATGACTTCGGCAGCGATGTGACCGGCCTCGGCCACCAGACCACGGCCCGGCTCTGCCATCACTTGCGGCACGTCGCCAAAGCGGGCTTTGACGGCGCGCATCACAGCGGCAGCATAGGCGCGGGGCGCTTCGATGCTTTCGCCGTAAAAGGCTGGGAAGCCACCGCCGAGGTTCAGCAGTTTCAGGTCATGGCCATCCGCACGGGCAGCATGCCACAGCGGCGCGACCTGATCCAACACCGGGTTCCAGAACTCCGCCTTGCGGGTCTGCGAGCCGACGTGGAAGGACAGACCGAAGGGCACGAGGCCCACGGCAACCGCGTGGTTCAACAGCGCAGGCAGCGCGGAACCGGCACAGCCGAATTTGCGGCTAAGCGGCCAGTCTGCCATGGAGTTCTCGACGATCAAGCGCAGGTAGACCCGCGCGCCCGGTGCGTGGGCGGCGATCTTGTCGAGCTCGGCTTCGCTGTCGGCAGCGAACAGGGTCACCCCAGCGGAATGAGCGAAGGCAATGTCGGAGGCGCGTTTGATGGTATTGCCGAAAGAGATGTTCTCAGGCTTCGCACCTTGGCTGAGGCAAAGTTCAATCTCGGCACGCGATGCCGCGTCAAAGCCAGAGCCTTTTTTGACCAGCAGACGGATGATTTCCGGCGCCGGGTTCGCCTTCACCGCGTAGTGGATATGCGCCTCGCCCAGACCGCTATGCAGCGCATCATATTGCGCGGCCACACGCTCGCGGCTGATGACAAGCGTCGGCTTGTCAAAGCTGTTGGCGGCAATATAGGCAGCGGCCGGATCGGCAAATGAATTGGATGCGGCGCGCAGGGCACCGGGGACTGTAGCGTTCATGGTCATCTCCAAAGAGCAGGTGGGGCTGGTTCCCCGCGTGTCGTTTCAAGAGACGTTACCGTCGCTACATAAACGCGGGTCAGTCAGAGTAGGAACTGACCGGCCAGAGGCGCGTGCGTTGGCGTCTGTAATGCGCCAAATACGCCGTTTTAGGATTCGTACAAGGGGTAAAATTACCCGAAATGCAGATTGTTAGTTTTCCTCGTCTTCCCAGTCACTGCCGATGGGGTCGCGGTCTCTTTCGCGTTCTTCTTTGATCATATCTCTGGTCTCCTGCTCCTCTTCTCGATCGGTTTCTTCGGGATCACTTTCGGCGGCTTCGGTCTGGGCCAGCGCCAAGACAAACCACATGGGGAAGTGATCCGAGCCGATCTTATCAAGCCGGTCCATCTCAAGCAGGCGGAACTGCGGGTCGTGGAACAGGTGATCGAGCGGCCAGCGCATCCACGGCATCGTCGCGCTAAAGGTGTTATACATGCCGCGCCCCACGCGCGGGTCCAACAGAGCAGAGAGCCGCTGGAACCGCCGCGTCGTCGTGGACCAAGCCACATCGTTCAGATCGCCCGACACCACGGCGGGCAGCGGATCTTTCTCGGCCTCAATCCCGACCAACGCGATTTCGCTGTCGCGCCCTTTGGTATCATGTTCGATCACAGGCGGTTCGGGGTGCACGACATAGAGGCGGAAATCCTCCCCCATCGGCAAATGCACCCGGGCGCGGATCGACGGCACGTCGCGCGTCACCAACTCCCGCACCTCAACCTCCGACAGCGACAGTTTCGACATCACGCAAAGGCCGTAGCCATTGTCGAGCGGCACGTCGATGCGGTGCTCGTAGTTCTTACCCAGCCCGGCATCCAGCGCATCAATCCAATCCTGATCCACTTCGATGGCCATGAAGATATCCGGCACCCGCGCCTCAACGAGGGCGATAAGCTTGCCATAGTCCCGGTTGGACTTCTTGACGTTAGCGGCCAGCAGACTGAAATGGCGGTCCGTCTCGCGGCGCAGCTCGGGCGAGGCGGCGAGAGATTGCTTGCGCCAAATTGGGGTGAACTTGGTGATATAAATCGCCTGAAGCGCTGCCACGCCCAGCATGAGTGCGATGCCAATCATGCCGTAAGTCGTTGTCGGCCCTTGGACCAGCGCGAAGGCGGCGGCCAGCAGCAGCGCCAGACCAAGGAATTGCTCACGTGGAAAGGCCAGCCCCCGGATCGCCCCAAAAGGCAGCTTACTCAGCGGCAGTAGGCTGCACAGTATCAGCAGCCCTGCCAGCCCCCAGATCATCCAGTCCAATGCCGTTTCCAAATCCATCCCCCGGCGCAAAGCGCCTTTTTAACAAAGAAAAACAGGGCGCCGAAGAATCCGACGCCCTGTCACTTTAACACATCCTTGTGGCGAAAGTTCCTTCCGCCACACCGCCCTGAAGGGGCTTAGCCCTTGGCCTTGTCTTCATCCTCGTCGTCTTCATCGGTGCTCTCTGGCAGCGAGAAGAAGCTGTCGGCGTCGGAGTAATCGCCCTTGGAATGATCATCTTCCTCTTCGTCGTCCGTGCTGTTGCCGGAGAGGGTGAAGGTCTCCAGACCTTCGATGGCCGTGGGGATTTTGGGCTCGTTGTCCATGCCGAGGCTCTGCTCGGTCGACACCAGCTTGCGGCGCTCGTCGTCGTTCATCACTTCGCCCGCAGCGGCCTTTTTCGCGGCGGCCTTTTGCACGGCGGCGTCAAGCTCGGACTGTTTGCACAGGCCAAGGGCAACCGGGTCGATCGGCTGGATATTGGCGATGTTCCAGTGCGTGCGCTCACGAATCGCTTGGATTGTCGGTTTGGTGGTGCCAACCAATTTGCTGACCTGACCATCGCTAAGCTCAGGGTGAAACTTGACCAGCCACAAGATCGACGCCGGACGGTCCTGGCGTTTGCTGAGCGGCGTGTAACGCGGGCCACGGCGTTTCTCTTCACCTTCGGCAGCGGCGTTGAACTTGAGCTTCAGCTTGTGCAGCGGATTGTCCTGCGCCGCGTCGATCTCTTCTTGAGTGAGCTGGTTGTTGGCAACCGGATCAAAACCCTTCACGCCCTGCGCCACGTCGCCATCGGCGATGCCCTGCACTTCCAATTCATGCATGCCGACGAAATCAGCGATCTGCTTGAAGCTGATGGTGGTGTTGTCCACGAGCCAGACGGCGGTGGCTTTGGCCATAATCGGTTTTGCCATGTCACTCTCCTAAAAACGCAATTTTCCCGTCGCCTGAAAGGCTGTCCTGCTTGGCAGAACGGTCTTCATTGTCGGGGAAGTTGGCGGCTGTATACTGTCTCAAACATCATAAGGGAAGACCCAATGCGGCCACTGCGCGCCTGTCTGCTGATCCTCGGGCTGCTTGCCCCCACCGTTACGCTGGCCGAGGGGGAGCGTTCGGGCGAATTCGACTACTACGTCATGTCTCTGTCATGGTCGCCCAATTGGTGCGAATTAACCGGGGACGCGCGCCGCTCTCCGCAGTGCGATGCGGATAAAGATCACGGCTGGACCCTGCATGGGCTCTGGCCCCAGTTCACGCGCGGGTATCCGTCCTATTGCCAAAGCGGCCAGCGCCCGCCCAGCCGCGCACAGACCGGGGCGATGGCCGATATCATGGGCACCGGGGGCTTGGCATGGCATCAATGGAAGAAACACGGCTCCTGCAGCGGGCTGGACTCGGCGGATTATTTCGCCCTCTCGCGAGAGGCCTACGCCCGCATCAACCGCCCCGAGGTCTTTCGCAAGCTCGACCGCGCCGTTTCCCTGCCCGCCTCCGTGGTAGAGGAGGCATTCCTCAAAGCGAACCCCGACCTGACCGCACAGGGGATCACCATCACCTGCAAGCAAGGCCACATCCAAGAGGCGCGCATCTGTCTGTCTCGCAGTCTTGAGTTCATCCCCTGCGAGCCGGACGTTCGGCGGGACTGTACGCTTGATAACGCCCTGTTCACCCCTTTGCGCTAAACCCATCGGGGCGGGTATCTGGGCGAAAACGGGAGAGGCGTAATTTCCTCCCCCGCATTCAATGCCTTTCGGCTCTCTCTCCAACACGGGTGGCTGGCGTCCCGGCCACCCGTGCTATCAGTAAACGAATTACTGGTTAACAATTCGTTACTGATTCAAATTTTATTGGTCTGCCTCGGAGTCCAGCGCGCCACCGACCTTTAGAACGATCTTGCCGATATGGCCGCTGGCCTCCATCCGACGGTGCGCGTCATTCGCCTCGGACAGGTCATAGGTGCTGTCCATCACCGGGGCGACGCGGCCCTGCTCCAACAGGGGCCAGACGTTTTGTAAAAGCTCCTCTGCAATCCGCGCCTTGGCCAGATCGCTTTGCGGGCGCAGGGTCGATCCGGTCATGGTCAGGCGGCGGGTCATCAGCGTGACAAAGTTCACCTCCTGTTTGGCGCCCTGCAGGAAAGCGATCTGCACCAGCCTGCCATCTTCGGCCAAAGCCTTCAGGTTGCGGTTGATATAGCTGCCCCCAACCATATCAAGGATCACATCCGCGCCGCCCTCGGCCTGCAGCACGTCAACGAAATCCGTATCCCGGTAGTTGATCGCCACTTCGGCACCCAGCTTCATGCAGGCTGTGCATTTGCTATCCGTCCCCGCGGTCACAAACACCCGCGCGCCCAAGATACGGGCCAGCTGGATCGCCGTCGTGCCGATGCCGGAAGAGCCACCGTGGATCAGCACTTTCTCCCCAGCCTTAAGCCCGCCCCGCATGAAGAGGTTGGACCAGACGGTAAAGAACGTCTCGGGAAGGCAGGCCGCTTCTTTCAGCCCCATGCCTTCGGGGATCGGCAGGCAATGCGCGGCGGGGGTGGCCACATATTCGGCATAGCCACCGCCGGGCAGCAGGGCGCAAACCAGATCCCCCGGTGCCAGTGTCGTCACGCCGGGGCCGACCTCGACCACCTCGCCCGAGGCCTCCAGCCCCGGCAGATCGCTGGCGGTGGGCGGCGGCGCATATTTGCCCGCGCGTTGCAGGGCATCGGGGCGATTCACCCCGGCATAGGCGACCTTGATGATGACCTGCCCATGTTTCGGTTGGGGCCGCGGGCGGGTGGTGCCCTGAAGAACGTCCGGACCGCCGGGTTCGGTGATTTCGATTGCACGCATGGTCTCTGTCATGTCTGAAGTATCCTCGGGTCTGGTTTTGCCGCAGCCTAACGGGCGGCCCCGGGGCGTGCACCCGGAATTTGAAACCCGGCGGAAGTGGGAGAAGGCGGATGCGCGCGCAAGGCAGTTTCAGATGGCATCAGGACGCGCGGCTTTTCGCGGGACAATCGGAAGTGCCCCGCGCGCCCGAAGGCCAGCGCGACAGCTTCCGCGCCCTACCCGCAACCCCGACCTTCGACGCGCTGACGGCCCTTACCACAGCGATCAGCCAGCAGGCCCCCTTTTGCCTCGGCGACCGCCCCCTGCCCGATGACATCGCCTGCCCGCCCGGCGCGTTCCTCACCCTCACCGGGGGCGCGTCGGGCCAACCCAAGGCCGTGCGCCGCAGCCAAGCCTCTTGGATCGCTAGCTTTGACGTGAACGCCGATCGCTTTGCCCTAACCCGCCGCGACAGCGTTGCCGTGTTGGGGCGGCTCAGCCACTCCCTGTCGCTCTATGCGGTATTGGAGGCGCTGCACCTTGGCCTCGACGCGCATGTTCTGGCCGATCAGCCCCCCCGCCAGCAAGCGTCGCAGATTGCCACATCGGGGGCGACGATCCTCTATGCCACGCCGACGCAATTACGGCTGCTGGCCCGTGGGGCCGCCGCCCCGCTGCCCTCGCTGAGGCTGGTGCTTTGTGGCGGCGGCGCGCTTGATGCGGCGACGCGGGCGGCGACCGGGCGGCTTTGCCCCCATGCGGCGGTGCATGTGTTTTACGGCGCGGCAGAAACGAGCTTTATCACGCTGGCCGATGCCGCCACGCCCGAAGGATCGGTTGGCCGCCCTTATCCCGGCGTCGAGCTGCGGCTTTTGGATGCGGCGGGGCAACCCACCTCGGACGTGGGCGAAATCTGGGTGCGCAGCCCGTACCTTTTCGATGGCTACGCACAGGGCCGCAGCACCGAGACCCGCAGGCAGGATGGTTTCGTGACCGTGGGCGAGATGGGCGAACTGGATGACAAAGGACAGCTGTGGATCAGAGGGCGGCGGCAGCGCATGGTGCAGATTGCCGATCAACTGGTCTTCCCCGAAGCGGTGGAGGCCGTGATCGCCGCGCATACTGGTCTGCCCTGCGCGGTTCTGCCCCGTGACGATGCGCTGCGGGGGCAACATCTGATTGCAGTTGTCGAAGGCACCGCAGAGGCGGCGCGCCCTGAGGAAATCATCGCCCATTGTCGCGCAGCACTCGGCCCACTGGCCGCCCCCCGTCGCGTCTATTTCCGCTCCGAATTGCCGCTGCTGCCTTCGGGCAAGGTCGACCTTCGCGCCCTCGCCGACGGGTTGGAGGGCCAAGCATGACCCGCGCCTACATCGTTTCTGCCTGCCGCAGCCCGGTCGCCCCGCGCGGCGGCGCCTTGGCGCATCTGACTCTGCCCGATCTTGCCGCGCCGGTTCTTTCCGCCGCCCTTGCCCGCGCGGGGTTGGCCCCTGCGCAGGTCGACGAAGTGATCTGCAGCACCGCCCTTGGCCCCGGCGGCAACCCCGCGCGCAGCATCGCCTTGGCGGCGGCGCTGCCTGAACATGTCGCGGGCCTGAGCATTGACCGGCAGTGCGCGGGGGGCTTGGACGCGCTCGCGCTGGCGCGCCAAATGATCCTTGCGGGGGCTGCGGATATCGTTGTGGCGGGCGGGGCGGAAAGCTACTCGCGCCAACCGTTGCGCTACCGCACCTTCGCCGATGGCCGCCCGCCTGAGCCCTATACCCAAGCGCCCTTTACCCCATGGCCCGCGCGTGACCCCGACATGGCGCAAGCCGCCGCTGCGCTTGCCCGGTCGCAGGGTATCACCCGCGAAGCGCAGGATGACTGGGCGGTGGAAAGCCACACAAAGGCCCGCGCGCAGCTAGCGCCCAAGGCGGAACTCGTACCGCTCGCAAGCATCGAAACCGATACATTCACCCGCCGCCTCACCCCCGCGCTATGCCGCCGGGCCAAGGCGCTTTCCGGTGAGATCACTGCCGCCAATGCCGCCGTCGCCGCCGATGCCGCGGCCTTTTGCGTCGTTGTCTCAGACCGAATGGCGGCTGAGCTCACCGTGCCAAAGATCGAACTTATCGCCACCGCAACCAAGGGCAGCAATCCCGAAGAGCCGGGATTGGCACCACTGGTGGCGATTGGCGAAGTCTTTCGCCAAACGGGATTAACCGCCAGCGACCTGACCCTCGCCGAGATCATGGAGGCCTATGCCGTGCAGGCCATCGCCTGCGCCACCGGCGCGGGGGTCGCGCCGCAGATCGTCAACATCGGCGGGGGTGCCTTGGCACGCGGGCATCCGATTGGTGCATCGGGTGCGATCAACGCAGTGCGGCTCTGGCATGGATTGGTGGCGCGGGGGTCGGGCACCGGATTGGCGGCGATTGCCGCAGCCGGGGGGATCGGCTCTGCCGCGCTGATGCGGCTGTAGCGGCCCGCCCCCTTTTGGGGGAGCGGGCCAATCGTTTTAGCTGCGCGACAGCACGCTTGCGGGACGCGCCTTGGCCAGACCGGAGGTGATGAAACCCGCCAGCACGGCTTTGATCAGGTCACCGGGGATGAAGGCTTGGACCAGCAGGGTCGCCTCAAGCAGCGTCTTGTTCAGCGTCATCATCATGCCGAAGATGCCAAAGGCATAGACCACAAGGATGCCGCCCAAGACGGCCGAAACCCCGGCAGCCAGACCCACAGGCGCGTTGCGCCACTGGTCCATGATAAAGCCAGTCACAAAGGCACCGATCGGGAAGCCAACGAGGAAACCAACGGTCGGCGAGGCAAAGACGCCCAGACCGCCACGGCCTCCGGCCAGAAGCGGCAGACCAAGCGCCACCAGTGCCACGAACAGCAGTGCGGCAAGACCACCGCGCCATGCGCCCAGCACCGTGCCACAGAGCATGACGCCCAGCGACTGCGCCGTGATCGGCACGCCAAAGCCGAGCGTGAATTTCGGGATCAGGCCCAATGCCGCAATCAGCGCGGCGAAGAGGGCGATCATTGTCAGATTGCGTTCCATTGAGAGGGTCCTTGAATTAAAGTTTCCAATGCCTAGGCCAGCCCTCTGCCCCGGTCAAGCAATCACAGCCCGCCGCGCGCGCGCAGCGCCTCTGCCACATGTTCGGCGTCATCGATGGCCAGCACGGTAAAGGGCATCACGATCCGCCAGCCCGCCCGCCTGCGCGACCGCGCGCGCCACGCCAGCGATAGCATCTGCCCTTTGGCCGCCAGCACCGGCGTGAAACGCACCACCAGCGCCACGGCCAACTCCAGACTGCGGGTTCGGACCCCAAAGCGGCGCAGCGGCGTGGCAAGCCAGCGCACCACCGCCATCATATCGCTGAGTTTCGTGGTCATGGTCACAAGATTGGCCAGCCCCACCGCCGTGACCATGCGCAGCACGATGACAAGGCCGGCCTCTGCATCGCTGGTCAGTATATGCCACAGCAGGATCAACGCCACAAAGGGCCAGAGCATCCGCAACCGCCCCAAGCCGCCCTTTAGAAAAGCCCGACCCGGCAGGGCGTAAAGCAGCAACATCCCGGCACAAAAGGCGATTTGCCAGACCAGATCCTCGACCCCGAATAGCAACAGTGTCGCCGCACAAAGCGCCCCCAGCTTGGCCCCCGCGGGCCAGCCGTGGGCGCGGGTCTCAACCGGCGAGGTCAGAGAGATCATCGCTCGCCCCCAGTTCCTTCATCCGTGTCTCAAAGGCGCGCAGCACCGGACGCGCGCTGCCTTGCTGGGCGACTTCGCCACCCTCTAGCCAGAGGATGTGATCGTAGCCCGCCACCGCTGCCGGATCGTGGGTGATGTGCACCAGCGTCAAGTCGAGCCCGGCCAAGACCCGTTCAAGATGCAGGCGCGTCGGAATATCGAGCCCGGCAAAGGGTTCGTCGAGCACCAGCACCCGTGGTTGCATCGCCAGAACCGCCATCAGGCAAACCAACTGCCGCTGCCCCTGTGAGAGCTGATGGATCGACGCCTGTGCCCAATGACGCTTGTCAAACTGACCAAGGATTGAGGCCACGCCCCGCGCCGCTTCGGCCTTGGATTGACCCATTTGCAGCAGGCCAAAGGCGATTTCCTCCTCCACGGTGGGAAAGATGATCTGATGGTCGGGGTTTTGAAACAGGATGCCGACAGCACCAATCGCCCGGCGGCGGTCGCGGGCCACGTCGATCCCGCCGATCCGCACCTGCCCCTCATCTGCGGCCACCAAGCCCGAGAGAACCCGCGCGAAAGAGGTCTTGCCCGACCCGTTGCGCCCCACGATGCCGATCCGCGAGGCATCTGACCTGAGGCTCACGTCGCGCAGCACCGGCGTGCCTGCGGGGGTGTAGCACACCTTTTCAATATCAATGAGCGGGAGCGTCTGGCTGGTCATTGGGGGCCTGTATAAAACCGGGTGCCCCGACCTACCACCTGCCGGGCGGGCGGGGAAGCCCGCAGTTCGCCCGCAGGTTGCGTCAGCTCGGCGGCGTCCAGCGGCCGGGCAGATCAGGGTCCTGCTGCCCCCGTGGCGCTTTGATGTGGCTCAAAAGCCAGTTAGGCCCGGCCATCAGACGGCTGAGCGTCGGGCTTTCGCGCACTTGGGCCTTGAGCTTTTCGATCTGCATCACGTCGTCGATCCGCCGGTCCAGAAATGACCACGTCGCCTGATGCCCCTCGCTGGCATCCCCCAGCCAATAGAGCAGCGTGGCAGAATATACCCCCGACAACGTGGCACGTTTGCTGTACCAGTTCACATCATCCGACGTATCGCCAAGCGCGGTCCAGATTTTATCGCTGGTCTCCCAGATCAGGCCCGCCCCTTCGGGCGCGTGATGCGGCAGGGCGAAAAGCGTGCTGCCCCGCCGGATCGCCTCACGGTCGCCTGCTTCGAGCCGTAGGCGCACGGCCTTGGCAATACGATCTCGGAAGCGCAGGTTTGCTAGATCGGCCTCGGCCAGCCCTTCCAGCATCTTGGCATCCCCGCGTCGGTGATAGGCCACGGCCAAATCAACCGAACCACGCGGGCAAACAGCGCGGGCCAACGCCGGGTCCAGACCGCTGTCTTTGATCGCGGCATTGAAGGTCGCGGGCGACCAGCCATCAAACGGCACATGCGAAAGTGCGGCATCAAGCATTTGGTCCTGTGGGTCGGCCTTGGGCGGGGTCATGGCGGGCTCCTATCGGGGCGTGATGGGGTGGACAAAGGAGATATAGGCTGTTATAGGCCCATTTCCTGCAATTCCTTGCAACTTTATCCTAGAAAGGTGGTGACAACCACATGCAGGTTAGTGTTCGCGACAACAACGTCGATCAGGCCCTTCGGGCTCTGAAGAAAAAGCTACAGCGCGAAGGCGTTTTCCGTGAAATGAAGCTCAAGCAACATTTCGAGAAACCGTCCGAGAAAAAAGCGCGCGAGAAAGCTGAAGCGATCCGTCGTGCCCGTAAACTGGCACGGAAAAAAGCGCAACGCGAAGGTATGATGTAAATCATTCCCGCGACACGCAACAGATATAGAACCCCCGGTGCCGATGGCAGCGGGGGTTTTGTTTTGTGGGGTACTGGGTGCAGAGCCGGGCAGCGCCAGACCGCGGGGTGGTGCCCGGAACTTCAGCAATCGGGCAATTTATGGTGGCTGGGCTTAGGAAGCACCTCAGGACGGCACGAACCTCAGCAAAAGCGCCAGCCCGTCCGGGCGGTCTGGCGCTGCCCGGCGGCCTTCGGCCTTGATTCCGGGCTGCTCCGCTTGGAACCTCCGCCTCACCGTCCAACTACACCGGCAGCGCCGTCGTCTTGCACACCGTCCGCAACGCGAAACTCGACTGCATCTGCGCCACCCCCGGCAGCCGCGCCAAATGCTGGCGATGGATTCGGGCAAAATCCTCGGTGTTCTCCGCCACGATCTTCAACAGGTAATCCGCCGTTCCCGCCATCAGATGACATTCCAACACATCGGGAATGCGCGAGACCGACTTCTCAAAGGCTTCCAACACCTCTTCGGCCTGCGCCTGCAGGGTGATCTCAACAAACACCGTGGTCGGCATATCCAGCTTGCGCGGGTCAAGCAGGGCGACATAATCGCGGATATAGCCCTCTTTCTCCAACCGCTGCACACGGCGATGACAGGCCGAGGGCGACAGATGCACCACTTCCGACAATTCGGCATTGGACATCCGCCCGTTGTGCTGCAAAGCGCGCAGAACACGCCGATCAATCTCATCCAAGGCCATATGCGCAATACTTTCGCGTAACAAAGCGTTCAGACGCGATTATATTCGAAGAATGAGCCCCATGGCGACCCCAAATTCGCAGCGATATGCACGGCGGCTGTGATAATCCTGTCCCACTACGGAGGAGGAGTGACCCCCATGAAAATCGGATGCCCGACAGAAATCAAACCGCAGGAATTCCGCGTCGGCCTGACGCCCAATGCCGCACAAGAAGCCATCGCCCACGGACATGAGGTCATCGTGCAGGCAGGGGCGGGCGTCGGCGCGGGTTTTGAAGATGCGGATTATACCGCCGCAGGTGCCACCATCATCGACACGGCCAAGGAAATCTTTGCCAGCGCCGATATGATCGTCAAGGTGAAGGAGCCACAGGCGGGCGAACGCAAAATGCTGCGCGAAGGGCAATTGCTCTTTACCTATCTGCACCTCGCGCCCGACCCGGATCAGACGCATGATCTGCTGGCCTCGGGCTGTACCGCGATTGCCTATGAAACCGTGACCGACCGGAATGGCGGGCTGCCCCTTCTGGCACCGATGTCCGAGGTTGCGGGGCGTCTGGCACCGCAGGTCGGCGCTTGGACACTGCAAAAGGCCAATGGCGGACGCGGCGTGTTGATGGGCGGGGTGCCCGGTGTTGGCCCGGCCAAGGTTATGGTCATCGGCGGCGGCGTCGTCGGCACCCATGCGGCACGGATTGCCGCAGGCATGGGCGCGGATGTGACTGTGTTGGATCGTTCGCTGCCCCGGATGCGCTATCTCGATGACATCTATGGCGGCACCTTCAAAACCGCCTATGCCAGCGCGGGCAACACCATCGAATTGGCGCGCCAAGCCGATATGATCATCGGCGCGGTGCTGATCCCCGGTGCCGCAGCGCCCAAGCTGATCAGCCGCGCGCAGCTGTCCGAACTTAAACCCGGCGCGGCGCTGGTCGACGTGGCCATTGACCAAGGCGGCTGTTTCGAGACCTCCAAGGCGACCACCCACCAAGACCCGGTTTATGAGGTCGACGGCGTCATGCACTACTGCGTGGCCAACATGCCCGGCGCCGTGGCGCGCACCTCGACCATCGCGCTTGGCAATGCCACCATGCCTTTCATGCTGGCACTGGCCGATAAGGGCTGGAAACAGGCCTGCGCGGATGACCCCCACCTCAAGGCCGGGCTTAACGTGCACGCGGGTAAGCTGACCTATGCCGCCGTGGGCGACGCGCTTGGGATCGACAGCATCACCGCAGATCAAGCCATCGCGGGTTAAACGCCACCGGTGAGACACGAAAGGCCCGCCAATCTGGCGGGCCTTTCTCATTCGATAGCGCCGCTTAGCGCGTTTTCAAAGCATCCCGAATTTCCAACAATACATCAAGCTGCGATGGACCGGTCTTGACCTCTGGCGCCACCTCATCAGGCTTTTCCGCAGCCGATTTCACGCGGTTCACCATCTTCACCAAGATGAAGACGACGAAGGCGATGATGAAAAAGTTGATCACGGCCATCAGGAACGAGCCGTAAGCAAAGACCGACGCGCCCGCCTCTCGGGCCTGCTCTAACGAGGCATTCGCGGGCACATCGCCCGACAGCACCGCGTAGTTGTTGGTGAAATCCACCCCACCGGTGAAAAGCCCGACGATCGGGTTGATCAGGTCGGCCACCAACGACGACACGATCGCGGTAAATGCCGCGCCGACGATGATACCAACGGCCATGTCCATAACATTGCCCTTGGCGATGAAATCCTTGAATTCTTGAATCACAGTTCTGTCCCTATTCCACGTCGCGCCGATATCCTCGCCGTCATACCCGATAGTTGGGACTGCGGCACATTGGGGTCAATAAAGTTTTCAGGTGAACCGCCCGATTTGCGGCTTCGGGCAGGCCTATTGCCGAAAACAGACCCGCAAAAGCGCGCCATTGGCGCTGAAATCGGTGCTCAGCCGCCCGCTTAGCTGTTCAGCCGCCGTCGCCATCAACAACCGCCCAAGGCCGGTGCTATCGGCACCCGAAACGGCACCGTTATGCCCGCGACCATTGTCCCGACACTCCAAAAGCCAGCTCTCGCCCCCCTCCTGCCGACGCAGAGAAATCCTGATCTCTCCTGCCCGATCCCCGACAAAGGCGTGTTTGATCGAATTGGCCACGAACTCGCTCACGATCATGCCAAGCGCCGAGGCTTGCACGGCCTGCAACTCGCCCGGCTCGGCCTCGCAAAAGATGGTGACGTGATCCGGCGCGCTGGCGGCGAGAAGTTTGTTCAACTGCTCAAGGTAGGAAGAGGTTTGCACCTTGCCTTTGCCGCCCTGCCCCATCAATTCGCTGTGCAGCGATGCCACTGCCCCGAAACGCCGCTCTACAAGGGCGAGTACATCCTTTGCGTCGGGGTCTTGCACCTTGCGCGTCGCCATCCGCAGCAGGGACGCGATGGTCTGGAACGAGTTTTTCACCCGGTGGTCCATCTCGGCGCGTAGGGCGGCCTCGATGCGGATTTTCTTGCGCAGTTCCAACTGCATCATCACGTGACGCGACAGGGTTTGCAGCGCTTGGCGTTGGAAGTCGTTCAGGGTGCGCGGCTTGGTATCCAGCACGCAAAGCGTGCCGATCGGTTGGCCGTTCGGCGCGACAAGGTTCGCCCCGGCATAGAATTTCACCCGCGGGTCGCCCACATAGAGCGGGTTGTCCACGGTGCGCGAATCGGCCCCCATATCCGAGATCTCGGTATAGCCCCCATCAAGGATAGCGTGAGAGCAGACCGATTGATCCAAACCGGTCTCCTGCGGCTCAAACCCCACACGGGCCTTGAACCATTGACGCTTTTCGTCAACCAGACTGATTAGAGAGACGGGCGTTTCGCAGATCTTGGACGCAAGCTCGACGATATCGTCGAAATCCGCTTCGGCTTCGGTATCAAGAATATCATAGGAATAGAGCGTCTCAAGACGCGCATCCTGCTCTGCGGGCGTGTCGGCTAAAATGGACCCTCTCCTTCCAAAGTTAACCCGCCACGCAACTTTGGCACGGCAGCGGGGGTCGGATTTGGCCTGCCTTTCGGGGGGCAGATCAAGGCTGATGAAC
Source organism: Sulfitobacter sp. LC.270.F.C4 (assembly GCF_032922545.1). Classification (NCBI taxonomy): domain Bacteria; kingdom Pseudomonadati; phylum Pseudomonadota; class Alphaproteobacteria; order Rhodobacterales; family Roseobacteraceae; genus Sulfitobacter; species Sulfitobacter sp. LC.270.F.C4. The sequence goes on from NZ_CP136692.1 coordinate 96,346, forward strand.
CTCCAGCTAGTGAAGGTTTAGCTCGCAAGGCAGCGGCGTCCACTACGCTGCCGAATCGATTCGCACTTAAGCCCTTGATAGATGTTAAATTTTAAGGCGGCTAGCCCTGCTGCCGCGTCACCCCGGCAGGGTACCGGTGAGCACATAGCGCAGAATCTCGACCACCTGAGCCGGTTCGGAGGCCACGGCCAGCGCCGCGGCATCGACTTCCTTCAGCGCATGGGCATGGTCGGGGCCGTGCAGAATGATCAGGGATTTGCCCAAAGCGGCGGCATAGCCCGCGTCGAAAGCCGCGTTCCACTGCTTGTATTGTTCGCCAAAGCGCACCACGACCACATCCGCTTCGGCGATCGCCTTGCGGGTGCGAATCGCGTTGATCTGCGCGCCCTTGCGGTCATGCCAGAACTTGTCGGCCTCTTCCCCAAGGATCGCCACGCCGCAAGCGTCGCTGGCGGCGTGGTCGGTGACCGGCGCGGTGAAGGTCACCTCAAGGCTGCGCGCCCCTTCGATGATCTGTTCGCGCCAATCGGTGTGGATTTCACCGGAGAGATAGACTTTCATCGCTCGTCCTTTCGTTCAGCCGCGCAGCACGCCGCCCGTTGCTTTGGTCACTTTCTCGACAACCTTAGCACCCACGGCTTCGATGTCTGCATCCTTCAGCGTCTTGTCGCTGGGCTGCAACCGCACAGTGATCGCAAGGGATTTCTTGCCCTCGCCAAGGCTGCCGCCGATGAACTCGTCAAAAACGCGCACGTCTTCGATCAGGTTCTTATCGGCCCCCTTGGCCGCATTCACCAGCGTCAGCGCCTCGACATCCGCATCGACGACAAAGGCAAAGTCACGCTCGACCGCTTGCAGGTCACTGATCTGCAAGGCCGGGCGCGTGGCACCGGATTTGCGCGGCAGCGGCACTTCGTCGGGATAAATGGTGAAGGCCATCGCGGGGCCTTTGACGTCCATCGCGGCCAGCACGCGGGGATGCACTTCGCCAAAGATGCCGAGCACTTTTTTCGGGCCAAGGCAGACCTTGCCGTGACGGCCCGGATGCCACCAATCCGCCGCGCCGCGCAGGACCTGCACCTTGGCGGGCGCGCCGATGGCCGCCAGCACAGCTTCGGCATCGGCTTTGACGTCATAGACATCCACCGCCCGCGCCGCGCCATGCACGTCACGCGGACCGGTGCGGCCCACCAGCAGGCCGCTGACCATGATCTGCTCTTCGCCCGGCTCACCGCCTGAGAAGGCTGGGCCGACCTCAAACAGCGCCATATCGGCAAAGCCGCGCGACTGATTGCGCGCCGCGGCCTGCAACAGACCGGGTAGCAGATCGGGGCGCATGTGGCTCATGTCCGACGAGATCGGGTTTTCGAGGCGCGTCTCATCCGTGCCGCCGCCGAACAGCGCGGCAGAGGCTTGGTCGATGAAGCTGTAAGACACACATTCGTTGTAGCCGAGCGCCGCCGCCGTGCGCCGGGCGGTAACCACGCGGCGCTGCATGGGCGAGAGTACGGGGCGCGGCACGCCCGTTGTCAGACGCGGCAGCGGCTTGCCTTCGAGCTTGGTGAGCGACGCAATCCGCGCGACCTCTTCCACCAGATCGGCCTCGCCCTGCACATCGGGCCGCCAGCTTGGCACCTGCGCCATGTCACCGTCGAGCTGGAAGCCAAGGGCGGTCAGTGTCTGGCGTTGGTCGCTTTCAGGGATCGTCATGCCCACGAGCGACTGCACCTTCTCGGCGTCCAGCTTGTAGGCGCGGCTGGTGTCAGGCACTTGGCCCGCGACCACAACCTCAGACGCCTCGCCGCCCGCGTGATCCAGGATCATCCGCGTGGCATGTTCGATACCATAGGGCGTCCATGCCGGGTCCACACCGCGCTCAAAACGGTAGCGCGCGTCCGAGTTGATCTTGAGCGCGCGGCCCGCATAGGCGATCTGCACCGGGTCCCAATAGGCGCTTTCGACAAAGACGTTCACCGTGTCTTCGGTCACGCCTGTGGCCTCACCGCCCATGATGCCCGCGATGCTTTCCACGCCGCTGTCGTCGGAGATGACCATCTGGCCCGCTTGCAGGGTATAGGTCTTTTCATCCAGCGCCACGATCTCTTCGCCGCCCTTGGCGCGGTGAACGCGCAGGTTGCCTGTGACCTTGTCGGCGTCAAAGACGTGCAGCGGGCGGTTGCGGTCGAAAGTGAAGAAGTTGGTCACGTCCACGAGGAAGGAGATCGGACGCAGCCCGATGGCGCGCAGGCAATCCTGCAACCACTGCGGGCTGGGGCCGTTCTTTACGCCCTTGATCACGCGGCCATAAAACACCGGGCAGCCGTCCAGCGTATCTTCGTCGATGCTGACAGAGATCGGCGCGGCAAAGCTGCCCTCTACCGCATCGCAATCGCGCGGCTTCAGCTTGCCCAAGCCCCGCGCCGCGAGGTCGCGCGCAATGCCCCGCACGCCAAGCGCATCGGGGCGGTTGGGGGTGATGGCGATCTCGATCACCGGGTCGACCTTCGCCGGGTCATTCTCGGCCAGCCAATCGATGAAACGGTCGCCGGGCTTGCCCGAGGGCAATTCGATGATGCCGTCGTGCTCTTCGCTCAACTCCATCTCGCGCTCGGAGGCCATCATGCCAAAGCTCTCCACGCCGCGGATCTTGCCGACGCCGATGGTCGTGTCGATCCCCGGCACATAGACGCCCGGCTTGGCGACGACGACGGTGATGCCCGCCCGCGCATTCGGCGCGCCGCAGATGATCTGCATGACGCCTTCATCGGTCTCGACCTGACAGACGTTCAGCCGGTCGGCATCGGGGTGTTTCTCGGCCGATTGCACATAGCCGAGGGTAAAGTCGGCCAGCTTCGCCGCCGGGTTCTCGACGCCTTCGACCTCGAGGCCGAGGTCGGTCAGGGCATAGGTGATCTCATCAATCGACGCCGTGGTGTCGAGATGGTCCTTGAGCCAAGAGAGGGTGAATTTCATGATTAGATCTCAGTTCCGCGTGATGGAGCACTCAAGAGTCTTGTCTTGAGGCTATCTTCAAGTGTTTCCGGTTTTCTCCGGCCCTTTATGTCGCTGGGAATTTCTCGGTCGACGAATTCGATATGCTCTTTCAGACGTGTCTCGATGAACTTGTGACCTGCTTCTAAATCCCTGTAAATCTCGGATACTCCGTCCTTAAAGTCAGGATATTTCGCAACAGCACCCATCGCACCAAGGGAAACCGCAAGTAGCCATTCTATCTTTAGGTATCTTGAACCGGACTGAAATGAAAAGGAACCAGGCGAGACGCCTAGAACAGTGATAGTTGGAACCTCATTCGTAAACGGAAGACCAACGTTCAAAGTATATTGGCTATTTCCCGCGCTCTCGCTAAGCCGAAGCTCGCGCTCGTTCTCTTCGCGAACAAAATCTTCGATCACACTGACGACCGCATGCATTTCGTCAGCCAATTCTCGATTCATGAGCCCAGTAAGGAAGCCACCATTACTCAAACGAAAAAAGCTGGACGCGAGTTCTATAGTGACAACATTTTGGGCACCTATAACATCTCTAATCGCCATTAGACTAAGCTCCAACTCACCGCGACAACCCACCATGCAAATTCGGCTGATCCAAGCTCGCGAACCCATAGTGCCGCAGCCAGCGCAGGTCTGAATCAAAGAACGCCCGAAGATCCGGGATGCCGTATTTCAGCATCGCGATCCGGTCGATCCCCATGCCAAAGGCAAAGCCCTGCCATTCGTTCGGGTCGATCCCGCCCGCCTGCAACACCTTGGGGTGCACCATGCCGGAGCCCAGCACCTCCATCCAGCCGTCGCCCTCACCGATGCGCAGCTGGCCGTCGACCCAAGAACACTGAATGTCGACCTCAGCCGACGGCTCGGTGAAGGGGAAATGCGAGGCGCGGAAGCGGGTCTTAATGCCGTCGACCTCGAAAAACGCCGAGAAGAACTCTTCCAGCACCCATTTGAGGTTCGCCATCGAGATGTCCTTGTCGATCGCCAGCCCCTCGACCTGATGGAACATCGGCGTGTGGGTCTGGTCGTAGTCCGCACGGTAGACGCCGCCGGGGCAGATGATGCGCAGGGGCGCGCCTTCGGCCTCCATGGTGCGGATCTGCACCGGGGAGGTGTGGGTGCGCAGCACGTGGGGCGCGCGGTCGTCGCCCTCGGCACGGGCCATGTAAAACGTGTCCATCTCGGCCCGCGCGGGGTGGTGGCCGGGGATGTTCAACGCGTCGAAGTTGTACCAATCGGTGTCGATGCGCGGGCCTTCGGCGACGGAAAAACCCATCTCGGCAAAGATCGCGGTCAGCTCTTCGGTCACTTGGCTGACCGGGTGGATGCTGCCCTGACGCTGGTGCCGCGTGGGCAGGGTCACGTCGAGCCATTCGCTGCGCAGACGCTCATCCAACGCGGCATCGCCAAGTGCTGCCTTCTTGGCGGACAGCGCCGAGTTGATCTCATCCTTCAGCGCGTTCAGCGCGGGGCCAGCGACCTGCCGCTCTTCGGGGGTCATCTTGCCCAGCTCGCGCATCTTCAGCGCGACCTCGCCCTTCTTGCCGACGGCAGCCAGCCGGATGTCTTCCAATGCGGATTCGTCACCGGCATCGGCGATTTGGCTCAGGTACTTTTGCTTCAGATCGTCCATGACAGGCCCTTGGAATAATACCCCGTCCTGCTAGCCCTCTCGCCCCTCGAATGCAAGCCGTAGGGGTTGCGGCGCTATGGTGGAACCACCACCTCTGCTAAGCGTTAGGCCGCATCCCCTCGGCGTGCTCTCACGGCACCGGCGCGCCCAACCTCCCCCGAAAGGAGAGACCTATGAAAATTTTGATGGTTCTGACATCGCATGATGAGCTTGGCGACACCGGCAATAAAACCGGCTTCTGGCTCGAAGAATTCGCCGCGCCCTACTACGTCTTCAAAGACGCGGGCGCTGATGTGACCCTCGCCTCGCCCAAGGGCGGCCAGCCGCCGCTTGACCCCAACAGCGACAGCGACGACGCGCAGACCGATGCGACCCGCCGTTTCAAAGACGACGACGCCGCGCAAAAGGCGCTCGCTTCGACCAAAGTGCTGGGCGATGTGGATGCGGATGGCTTCGACGCGATCTTCTACCCCGGCGGCCACGGCCCGCTGTGGGATCTGGCCAATGACGCTGACAGCAAGCGCCTGATCGAGACCTTCTGGGCCTCCGACCGCCCCGTTGGTGCCGTTTGCCACGCGCCTGCGGTGTTCAAGGACACCCAAGCCGACGGCAAGCCGCTGGTCTCTGGCAAGCGCGTCACCGGCTTCACCAACACCGAGGAAGAGGGCGTTGGCCTCACCGATGTGGTGCCCTTCTTGGTCGAAGATATGCTGAAGAAAAACGGCGGCGACTACAGCAAGGGTGACGATTGGGCGTCTTACGTGCTGGTCGACGGCAAGCTGGTCACCGGCCAGAACCCCGCCTCTTCCGAAGAAGCGGCGAAAGAGATGCTGGCACTGTTGAAGTAACAGCATGAGGGGGCGCAGCCGCGCCCCCTTCCCCGCCCGGAGGAACCGCCGGTGGTCGCGGCGTGTTTTACCTCTGAAAGGAGCCTCCGACATGGCCGATTATGACCGCAGCACCGGCGCCCCATGGAGCGCCGCAGACCTTGAGCAGCTTCGCATTCTGGCGGCAGAGGGCACAGCGCCCCCCGTGATCGCCGTACAACTGGACCGCAGCGAAGAGGCGATCGCCCATCGGGCCGCGCAGGACGGCATCAGCCTGACCCCCGCCAGCCTGAACCCCTATGACCCCGACACGTTAGACCGATAGCAACGCGCGCCCGTTCTTCTTGTGCTTTTCGATCAGCCGTTTTTGCACCGCCCCGGGAGGGATCGGATGCGCGGATGCGCCAAAACCGTCGCCCGCGACCAAGGTGGGAAAGAGTGCAGCGAATTCTTCGCGCTGCGCATGACTTAGGGTGCCGATCGTTTCGGCGTTCAGCAGGAAGCTCTCACTCGGCGCGCCCTCGGCATAGACGACCTCGTGCTGCTTGAAGATCAGGTGGAAATATTCCACTTGCGCCACACCATCGTCGACATGCACCCCCGGCAGTTCGGTCAGCCGGATGGCGGCGACGAGAACCGCCATGGCCCCACAAATCCGTTTCACAATGCCCGAGCGCGCAACCATACGGTGCTGCCGCGACACCATGAGATCGCGTTTGGGCAGGCCCGCGCCCAATGCCCCAGCAGAGATCCGAATGGGATACAGCTTGGGGTTCCTCGCCAGTTCCGACGCCCCGACAGAGCGGCGCAGTGCGGCGACAAGCTCTTGATAGCCACTGCCTTGGGTCAGCACGCGCGCGCCGGGGGCCAAGGTTTCGACCGGCAGATCGCCCTCGTCGGTGGTGATCAAGGTGCCGCGCGTGAAACAGGCCACGCCGGTCGAGACGAGATCCCCCTCCTCGCGCATCGTGTCGATGTCGGACTTCCAATCCAGACTTCCCACAAGCCCACCCTTGGGCAGAGCGGAGAAATCAACGGTCATGGTGGTGAAAAGATCCCCCGCAGGCGGGCTGCCCGCCAGATTGACAATGCCAGCGTAGGTCACCTCCAGATCACCGGCCAAATCCCGCGAGTTTGCGCTTACCCGGAAGGGAAACCCCTCTAGCGACGTGGGGGTAGAGCCGCCGTTCGGATCGTCATCCGGGGCTGTGGTGGTATCGAAAACCGAACTGGCGGGCTGGAGGTCGATCTCCATAGTGGCCAGCGGTTTGGTCGTTTCCAGATGATGCCAGTCATAGCCAAAGGACATCTGCGTGTTCTCGCCAACCGCCGCGCCATTCGTATAGGGGTCTGTCGCGTGCCAAGTCAGCGTCTCGGTCGTGCCATCCGCATAGGTCAGCGTGATCCGCGCCCCATCCAAATCGACACCGCGCGAACTGGTATCGTCGCGGATGCCGTGGACCGTTTCATGGGGGTCTTCGTCCAACCTGTTGATTACAATTCCGGGCATAAACATCCCCACCTTTTTTAAATAACCTGCCGGCAAACAGCATAAATTGCCGCGCCACCCGCGCGGAATCCCTGCACAATGGCCTATCGTTAAGCCACATTGTCCATAAGGTGGGGTAGGAGCATGGCCATGGCGAGGGTTTATTAAGGCAACATTAAGCAGCTACCCGATACGCAAAAAGCCCCGCCGAATAGGCGGGGCTTTCGCTTGGCCTTGAGGTGATTTACTTCGAAAAGTGGTCTTTCAAGAAGCCAGACACCTGCTCAATCGCCGCTTCGGGCGCGGGGGTGTCCGCAATGGGGTTGAGCATGGCAAAGTCGTGGATCGAGAAATCATAGCGCGTGCCCTCGGTCTCCACGCCCGCTTTGACCAGCTTGGCCCCAAAGGCTTCCCCTTCGTCGCGCAACACATCGTTTGCGCCTGTAATCACGAGCGAAGGCGGCAGATCGGCCAACGCTTCGGTGTCATAGTTCAACGGAGAGATCATCGGATCCATCGGATCGGCGTCCTCAGGCAGATAGGCGTTCCAGAACCACTCCATCGAGGCTTTGGTCAACCACGGGCCATCAGCGAATTCCTCGTAAGAGCCGCTGGTCAGATCAGCGGTGGTGACCGGGTAGATCATCGCCAGCGCGTCGAGGTCCGGGCCGCCCTGTTCTTTGGCCATCTGCGCCACGACAGCGACCATCTGGCCACCGACGGAATCGCCCGCCAAAGCCAATTGGTTGGCATCAATACCGAAATCAGCGGCATTCTCTGCAACATGTTTCAGCACCGCGAAATCCTGCTCAAGCTGCACGGGGTGCTTCTGCTCGGGCGCCGGGGCGTAGTCGACAAAGACATAGGCCGCGCCTGTCTGATTTGCCAGTTCACGGATCATGCGTTCATGGGTCGTGAAATTGCCCAGGATCCAGCCGCCACCGTGGAAGTAAAGCACGCCCGGCAATGCCTCATCACCGGCATCCGCGGGCTTTACCACGACCACATCCGTCTGTCCGGTGGGGCCGATTTCCAGTGTCATTTTCTCGACCGAGGCATCGGGCATCTCGACATCTGCCTTTGTCTGCGTGTCGATCAAGACCTGCCGCGCCTCTTCCGGCGATAGCTCGTTGATGGGGGTCGAGCCTTCAAGGCTGTCGATAAACTCCTGCGTCTGCGCCTGTAGCACGACTTTGTCTTTATCGGCACGCGCCTCAGCAAAGGCGGTCGCGGGCACCAGCGCGCCAATCGCGGCACCGGTTAGCAGTTGGCGTAGGGAAAGTGTCATTGAATGTCTTCCTTCCTGAATGTGTCCTGCTGGCACAACAGATGGCTCTTGGGGCAGTTCAATGACATTTTCTTGAGGATCCCCTTCGGTCCTTCTGCGTCTGCCCAAACGCAAAAAGCCCCGCCGTGGGGCGGGGCTTTCTAAAACTCAATGCAAGGTCAGCTTAGGCTGCCAGTGCGTCCTGCGCCTGTTTGACGATCGCGCCAAAGGCTTCGGGCTCATGCACGGCCAGATCGGCCAGAACCTTACGGTCCACTTCGATACCGGCCAGCGACAGACCGTTGATGAAGCGGCTGTATGTCAGCGCTTCGTCGTGGCTGCGCACGGCGGCGTTGATCCGCTGGATCCACAGCGCGCGGAAGTTGCGCTTGCGGTTCTTGCGGTCACGGGTTGCATATTGGTTGGCCTTGTCGACCGCCTGTGTGGCGACCTTGAAGACGTTTTTGCGCCGACCATAATAGCCTTTTGCGGCTTTGATGATCTTTTTGTGACGCGCGTGGGTGACTGTACCACCTTTTACTCGGGACATCTCGGTACTCCTATATCAGCGGGCGTAGGGCATGAAGCCCTTGATGATCTTTGCATCGGGCTCGGACAGTGTTGTCGTGCCGCGTGCGTTACGGATGAACTTGTTGGTCCGTTTGATCATGCCGTGCTGTTTGCCAGCTTGGCTGCCGATGACCTTACCAGTCGCCGAGACCTTAAAGCGCTTTTTGGCGCTCGATTTTGTCTTCATCTTGGGCATTTCCGTCTCCGTCTTTTGAGTTCGGTATAAACACGACTCGGCATGCCACTTTCGGCCGGTCGTGCAGGCTAAGATGCGCCGTATAAGCGCGCTCGGGTGCGGATGCAAGAGGTTTTGAGCGGCGCTGTGGACGCGCTTAAGGCAACAGGTCCGCCGCCACGGAAACGAAGACATCCGGCAGCGTCTCGAAGGAATAGCGCCCTGGACTTTTCTGCAGAGCAAAGACGATCAGCCCGGCAGCAATTAAGATCGTGATGGCCGAGGCGCGCGGCGACCGACGGTCGGTCACCGCAGAGAGGATCGAAGGGATCGACAGCACCGCCAGAACGATGCCGACCACCATTGCCAAGTCAGAGTTCACACGCAACATCCCCCTTATTGAGGAAGGCTACTCCGGATCGGAGGCGTAAATCAAACGTTCGTCACAGGGCGCCACGCGCAGAATATTGGTGCTGCCCGGCACGTTGAAAGGCACACCGGCTGTCACCACGATATGATCCTCCGGCCCGGCGTAGCCCTCTGACAATGCCGCCCGCGCGGCGCTGAGGACGGCCAGCTTGAACCGGTCATGCCCATCGGTGATGATGCAATTCGTGCCCCAGCTCAGCGCCAGACGGCGCGCGGTATTGACCAGTGGCGACAGCGCGATGATCGGCACGCGGGGGCGTTCGCGCGCGGTCAGCAGCGCGGTGGTGCCCGATTGGGTGAAACAGCAGATCGCCTTGATGTCCGTCGTCTCGGCAATCTCACGCGCGGCGGCGACGATCCCGTCGGCCACGGTGGTACGGTCCGCCGTGCGCGAAGATTCGATGATCTGCGTATAGGTCGGATCGGCCTCGACCTCTTGGGCGACGTTATCCATCGTCGCCACGGCCTCCAGCGGGTAATCCCCGGCGGCTGATTCCGCACTCAGCATCACCGCATCCGCGCCTTCATAGATCGCCGTGGCCACGTCCGACACTTCGGCGCGGGTCGGCATCGGGCTTTCGATCATCGATTCGAGCATCTGAGTCGCCACGATCACCGGCTTGGCCGCCGCCCGGCATTTGCGCACCAGACGCTTCTGGATCGGCGGCACGTTCTGCACGGGCAGTTCCACGCCCAGATCGCCGCGCGCCACCATGATGCCATCGCTGACATCCAAGATCGCCTCGAAACGCTCCACCGCCGCGGGCTTTTCGATTTTCGACAGGATCGCCGCCCGGCCTTTGACCAGATCGCGCGCCTCGGTCACATCCTCGGGCCGCTGGACAAAGCTGAGGGCGAGCCAGTCGACACCCAACTCGCAGACGAACTCCAGATCAGCGCGGTCCTTCTCAGACAGGGCGGCCAAGGGCAGCAGCACGTCGGGCACGTTCACGCCCTTGCGGTTCGAGATCACACCGCCCGTCACGACTTCGCAATCGGCAAAATCAGGGCCACAGTCGCGCACCTTCAGACGGATTTTACCGTCATTGACCAACAAGCTCGCGCCCGGCTCAAGGGCTGCGAAAATTTCGGGATGGGGCAGGCAAACACGGGCCGCATCGCCCGGCGCCTCATCAAGATCAAGCCGGAAGGATGCCCCTTCTTCCAAGGTCGGCCCGTCGCCCTCGAAAACGCCCACGCGCAGCTTCGGCCCCTGAAGGTCAGCCAAAATGCCGATCGCGCCGCCGGTCTCTTTTTCGATCTCGCGGATGATACGGTGCTTTTCGCGGATCTCTTCATGGCTGCCGTGGCTCATGTTGAGCCGGAAAACATCTGCACCGGCGTTGTGCAATGCCGCGATCACCTCTCGGGTTTCGGAGGCTGGCCCGAGTGTGGCCACGATCTTTACATTGCGCAAACGTCTCATATCTGTTCCTTCATATCCTATGTCCCCAAAGCGAATGTTAACGATAACATCGCCTATCCGGTGGCCTAGCGCCCCCATGAGTGCCTGTCAAAGGTTTCATCAGAATGACGGCCCCTCGCGGTTCCGTCCAGTGATATGAGAAGGAAGCTGTCATGCCCAGCCAACAAGAGATCGAACTTCAAGCCGCCGCCTTTCGCCGGTTGCAGAAACACCTGATGGAAGACCGGACCGATGTGCAGAACATCGACATGATGAACCTCGCCGGATTTTGCCGCAACTGCCTGTCGCGCTGGTATCAGGAGGCCGCTAACGAGCGCGGCATCGACATGGGCAAGGACGAGGCGCGCGAGCTTTTCTACGGGATGACCATGGACGCATGGAAAGCCAACTATCAGACCGAAGCGAAAGACAGCCAGAAAGAGGCGTTCAAGACGGCGTTTGAAGAGAATGTCGGCAAAGGCTGAACAACCCGTCGAGCCGAAGCAATACACCGTCAAATGATAGCATTGACCATGATCGCGAAACACTCACCACCGGCGCGGCGTGAGTGAAACCGCCAATGGGGCAGGTATTCGGGGCTTTCTTTTCGGTGCCCCCATGCCTGCCCTTTTCGCCTGCATCGCTGAGCTTCGGCCCCCACCGCCCCGAAGGGGGCCGCTCAAAACATGTAGAGCACCAGCCAATCGGCCTTCACCGCCGGGCGCTCTGCCCCCTCAATCTCAACCGTCGCGGCGAAGCGGGTCATCAGATTGCCCCGCCCCCGCGTCTGCGCCTCGGCCAGAATAAACCGCCCCCGGATACGCTTGCCAGAATGCACAGGCGCGATAAAACGCACGCTGTCGAACCCGTAGTTGATCGACGCTTTCGCCCCCGTCATCACCGGCAGCGCGCCATAAGCCATGCCCGACATCATCGACAGCGTCAGCATCCCATGCGCCACGGTGCCGCCGAAATCCGTTTCCGCCGCGCGCACTGGATCAACATGGATGAACTGATGATCCTCGGTCACATCGGCAAAGGCGTCGATCCGCGCCTGATCCATCATGAACCACGGTGAGACGCCCAATTCGCACCCCACGGCGGCTTCCATCTCTGCCCGGTCAATCTCGTTGCGCATCATGGCCTCCTCACTTTGCGCCACACTATCCGCGATGGTCAGACCTGCGAAAGCCCTTGCGTCCGACCGGGCAAGTCCCATGCTGGGCCAAGCCAAAGCCGGAGGCATCATGAACACCCCAATCCTCGCCCTTATCGTCGTGGCCATCGCGGGCGCGGCTGTCGCCCTGCAGACCCCGATCAACGCCGCCTTGGGCCGCAACATCGGCAGCGGAGTCGCTGCGGCGGCGGTATCTTTTGGCGTGGGTTTCGCGATCCTGCTGGCGGTGCTGCTGCTGCGCGGAGAGTTGGGCGCCCTGCCCCGCGCGGCTTCGGCTTCGCCGGTCTTGCTGCTGGGTGGTGTGCTGGGGGCGTTCTACGTCTGGTCGGTGCTTTGGGCGATCCCGACGCTGGGCGCGCTGACGGTGATCTCGGCGCTGATCCTCGGCCAGTTGAGCGCGGCGCTGGTGATTGATGCGACGGGGCTTTTGGGCCTAACGGTACAGGCCATCACCCCCACCCGCATCGCCGCCGCCGCGCTGGTGGCGGCGGGGCTGATTTTATCGCGGTTCTGAGCGTCAGATCGCGGTTTTGCGCATCTCTTCGAGATAGATTTCCCGCAGACGGGGCGCCAATTTGCCCGGCGTGCCGCTGCCGATCTTGGCGCCGTCAATCTCAACCACGGGGGTCACGAAAGCACTGGCCGAGGTCACAAACGCCTCATCCGCCTGCTGCGCCTCTTCGATGGTAAAGTTACGCTCTTCCACCTGCATCTGCGCCTCACGGGCCAGTTCCAGCACCGCCTTGCGGGTGATGCCGTGCAAGATATCGCTAGAGGTCTCGCGGGTGACGATCTTGCCGTCTTTCACGATATAGGCGTTGTTCGATGTGCCCTCGGTGACGAAACCGTCCTCAACCATCCAAGCGTCTTCGACACCCGCCTTCTTGGCCATCATCTTGCCCATCGACGGGTAGAGCAGTTGCACCGTTTTAATGTCACGACGGCCCCAGCGGATGTCTTCGATGCTGATCACGCGGATGCCGTCACGCGCGGCTGGATTGTCGGCAAGACCCGATTTCGACTGGGTAAACAGCACCAGCGACGGCGCGGTGGTCTCGGGATCGGGGAAGGCGAAATCACGGTCGCCATCCGACCCGCGCGTGACCTGAAGGTAAATCAGCCCGTCTTTGATCTCGTTCAGCCGCACCAACTCGCGGTGAATTTCCAGCAGTTCTTCGGTGGTCGCAGGCGCACGCATGTCGAGCTCGTTCATTGAGCGGGTCAGACGCTCGGCATGGCCATCAAAAGCGATCAGCTTGCCATCCAACACGCTCGTCACCTCATAGACCCCATCGGCCATCAGAAACCCCCGATCAAAGATCGAGACCTTGGCCTGATCCTCGGGCAGGTATTCGCCGTTTACATAGACAGTTCGCATGGTCACCCCCAGAGCGCGGCCACGGGGGGATGCACGCCCGCGCCGTCGAATTTCAAAGCATTGTCGCGGTCTTCGGCCAGAAGCAGCGGGCCGTCAAGGTCCACCACCTTCGCGCCTTGGGCCACCAGCGTCGCCGGAGCCATCGCCAGCGACGATCCGACCATGCAGCCGACCATCACGTCGAACCCTTCGGCCCGCGCCGCATCGCGCAGCGCCAGCGCTTCGGTCAGGCCACCGGTCTTGTCGAGCTTGATGTTCACCACATCGTATTTGCCCTTGAGGCCAGGCAGGCTGGCGCGGTCATGGCAGCTCTCATCCGCGCAGACGGGCACCGGGCGGTCCATGCCCAAAAGCGCGTCGTCTTCGCCCGCGGGCAAGGGTTGTTCGACCAATGCCACGCCAAGGCGCACCAGATGGGGCGCAAGGTCGGCGTAGACCTCTGCCGACCAGCCCTCATTGGCGTCGATGATGATGGTGGCATCGGGCGCACCTGCGCGCACGGCTTCGAGCCGGGGCATGTCATCAGGCGTGCCGAGCTTGATCTTGAGCAGGGGCCGATGGCTGTGTTTCGCGGCCTGCGCGCGCATCGCCTCGGGCGCGTCCAGTGACAAGGTATAGGCCGTGACTTCCGGCCCCGGGGCCGTCAGCCCGGCCAGTTCCCAAACGCGCTTGCCCGCGCGTTTGGCTTCCAGATCCCACAGCGCGCAGTCGACAGCGTTGCGGGCCGCCCCGGCGGGCAGCAGATCATAAAGTGCGGCACGGGTGATATCGCCGGGCAGGCCGTTGATCTCAGCCGTGACCGATTCGAGCGTTTCGTCGTAGCGCGCGTAGGGCACGCATTCGCCCCAGCCGGTCACGCCACCATCGGTGATGCGCACGGTCAGAACCTTGGCCTCGGTCCGCGAACCACGGCTGATGGTAAAGACCTGCGCCAGTTTGAACGTATCAGCGGTAACGTCGATCTGCATGGTCATAGCGCCGCCAGCGCATCGGCCAGTCGCGCCGCCCCTTGGCGGAAGGGATCGACCGCAGGCAGGCCAAGACGCTCTTCGACTTCGGCCAGATAGGCATCCGCCTCGGCTTCGGACATGTGGTAGGTGTTGACCGAAATGCCGACGACCTTGCAGGCGGAGTTCGCCACATGGGCCAGTGTCAGCGCCACGTCGCGGACCGCTTCCATGCTGGGCAAGCTGTATTCCGGCAGGCCGCGCATATGGGTCCGGGTTGGCTCATGGCAGAGGATCAGCGCATCGGGTTGGCCGCCGTGGATCAGCGCCATGGTCACGCCTGAGTAGGAGACATGGAACAGGCTGCCCTGCCCTTCGATGATATCCCAATGGTCGTCATCATTGTCGGGCGTGAGATATTCCACCGACCCGGCCATGAAATCGGCGATCACGGCATCCAGCGGCACGCCTTCGCCAGTGATCAGGATGCCGGTCTGGCCGGTGGCGCGGAAGGTGCTTTTCATGCCCTTTTCGCGCATGGCCTCGTCCAGCGCCAAAGCCGTGTACATCTTTCCGACCGAGCAATCGGTGCCCACGGCCAAGACCCGCTTGCCGCTGCGTTTCTTGCCGTCTGCAATGGGATATTCGACGCTGGGCACGCGCACGTCATGCAATGTGGTGCCGCTCGCCTTGGCGGCGGCGACCAGATCGGCTTCGTTGCGCAGCAAATTATGCAGGCCCGAGGCGATGTCGAAACCCATGTTCAGCGCCTCGATCAGCACTTCTTTCCAAGCCGCGCTGATTTTACCGCCACGGTTGGCGACGCCGATGACCAAAGTCTCGGCCCCTGCTTCGCGCGCTTCGGCCAGCGTCATGTCTTGCAGGCCGAGATCAGCCTTGCAGCCTTCCATGCGGAATTGGCCCACAGCGTTGTCGGGGCGCCAGTCTTTGATGCCTTGGGCGACCTTGGCGGACAGAGAGTCAGGCGCGTCGCCCAAAAACAGCAGATAAGGGGTTTTGATCATGGCAAGTCTCCGGCATTGATTTTGTCCGCATATTGCGCGCGAGAATACGCAAGTGCGTGGCGTTGTCGACGCATCTGCATGCAAATGCGCAGCATTTCCCGCAAATTACCGTTGGCTGCGCAAAATTCGTGCGCTGCGCCGTGAGGCCACAGAAATCATCGAAATGCTGCGACTGCGAAAACCTCCTTGCGATTGACGGCGCAATTTCATACCAGAATGGAGACTGATGATGAAACAAAATTACCCATAGGTACCCCATGAGCTTCCGCATTCAGCCTGCCGCCCCTGCCCGTCCGAACCGCTGCCAATTGTTCGGCCCCGGCTCCCGCCCGGCGATCTTTGAAAAGATGGCGGCCTCGGATGCCGATGTGATCAACCTCGACCTCGAAGACAGCGTGGCACCTTCGGACAAGGACAGCGCGCGCGCCAATATCATCAAGGCGATCTCGGAGATCGACTGGGGCAAGAAGACACTTTCTGTCCGGATCAACGGGTTGGACACGCCCTATTGGTACCGTGACGTGGTGGAGCTGCTGGAACAGGCGGGCGAGCGGCTCGACCAGATCATGATCCCCAAGGTGGGCTGCGCGGCGGATGTCTATGCGGTGGATGCGCTGGTCACCGCAGTGGAAACCGCCAAGGGCCGCGAGAAGAAGATCAGTTTTGAGGTGATTATCGAATCCGCGGCGGGCATCGCCCATGTGGAAGAGATCGCCGCCGCTTCGCCGCGTCTGCAAGCGATGTCGCTGGGGGCTGCGGATTTCGCCGCCTCGATGGGCATGCAGACCACCGGCATCGGCGGCACGCAGGAAAACTACTATATGCAGCGCGGTGAGCAAAAGCATTGGTCGGACCCGTGGCACTGGGCGCAGGCCGCCATCGTCGCCGCCTGCCGCACCCATGGCGTGCTGCCTGTCGACGGGCCCTTTGGCGATTTTTCGGATGACGAGGGTTTCCGCGCGCAGGCGCGGCGGTCGGCGACATTGGGGATGGTGGGCAAATGGGCGATCCACCCCAAACAGGTCGCGCTGAGCAACGAGGTTTTCACGCCCTCCGAGAAGGCCGTGGCCGAGGCGCGGGAGATTCTCGCGGCGATGGAAGAAGCCAAGGCGAAGGGCGAAGGGGCGACGGTCTATAAGGGGCGTCTGGTGGATATCGCCAGCATCAAACAGGCCGAGGTGATTGTGCGCCAGTCCGAGATGATCGCCGGGGGCTGAGCGCCTGTGGCAGACCGCCGGGGGCGCTGCCCCCGGACCCCCGCGGGTATTTGAAAAAGGATGAAGAGGTTAGGGTCTGCGCCTGCCTGCCTGTCAAACCCGCGTTGCAAACCGGCGCGTTGCGCTCCATATAACAGGGCAACAAGCCGGAGCATGCAATGACCCAATATTTGGATTTCGAAAAACCGCTGGCCGAGATCGAAGGCAAGGCGGAAGAGCTGCGGGCATTGGCCCGGTCCAACGAAGAGATGGACATCACCGATGAGGCCCGCGCGCTGGACAAAAAAGCGGCGGGGATGCTCGAAGACCTTTATGGCTCATTGACGCCATGGCGCAAATGTCAGGTGGCGCGTCATCCAGAGCGGCCCCATTGCAAAGACTATATCGAGGCGCTTTTTACGGAATTCACGCCGCTGGCCGGCGACCGCAATTTTGCCGATGATCTGGCCGTCATGGGCGGGCTGGCGCGGTTTAACGATACGCCGGTGGTGGTTATTGGCCATGAGAAGGGCAATGACACCAAGAGCCGGATCGAGCGCAATTTCGGCATGGCGCGGCCAGAAGGCTATCGCAAGGCGGTGCGGCTGATGGAACTGGCGGATAAGTTCAACTTGCCGGTTGTGACTATCGTCGACACGCCCGGGGCCTACCCCGGCAAGGGCGCCGAGGAGCGCGGCCAGTCTGAGGCGATTGCCCGGTCGACGGAGAAATGCCTGCAGATCGGCGTGCCCCTGATCAGCGTGATTGTTGGTGAAGGCGGCTCTGGCGGGGCGGTGGCTTTTGCCACGGCGAACCGCGTCGCCATGTTGGAGCATTCGGTTTATTCGGTGATCACGCCCGAAGGCTGTGCGTCGATCCTGTGGAAAGACAGCGAGAAGATGCGCGAAGCGGCTGAGCAGATGCGTTTGACGGCGAATGAGCTTAAGACCCTTGGTGTCATTGACCGGATCATTCCCGAACCGATGGGCGGCGCGCATCGTCATGCCGAAGAGTCGATCAACGCAGTGGGCAAGTCGATCGAAGCCATGCTCAAGGAACTCGACGGCAAGGACGGCAAGACTTTGGTCAAAGAGCGCCGGACCAAGTTCCTTGAGATGGGCCGCAAAGGGCTGGCGGCCTAGGCCAGCCGCCGCCGAAAGCGCGGATCAGGCGTGATTTGATCGAAACCGGCGGCGCGGTAGAACCCCTGCGCGCGCCGGTTTTTTGTATCTGTTCCCACCGTCACATAGCTGCATCCCTGCGCCTTTGCATGGTCCAGCGCGGCGTCGACCAGTGCTTTGCCGATGCCGCGCCCGCGCGCGCGCGCGGTGTCGCAGACAAAGAGGTGGTGAAGGTCCATCCCCCTTGCGCCGAATTGCAACTGCATCTGCGGGCAGAGCGCCGCATAGCCATGCAGGCCGGTCGCGCCTTCGGCCACCAAGAGTGTCAGCCAAGGCGCGGGGCCAAGGCAGTCCCGTTCTAGCGCCGCAAGCGTGAGTGTGGCGGTGTCGCCGTGGTAGGCGGCCAGCGCGTGGGCCAGATCGAGGACCATTGGGAGGTCGGATTTTTGGGCGGGTCGAATGGGGGGCATGTCGTCTCTTTCTGTGATCGCCACAGGGAGACAAGCAAAGCCGCGCTGTGGCGGCTTGTGGATATGGGAATAGGTGCCGCGCCGGTTAGGAGCGGGGATAATAGACTGTTGTGAAGCAGGTCTGTTCCATGAAGCGTAGATGCGCCTCTGCCGCGCACCTGTCAAGCGCCGCATATGTGACCCGGTGTGATTTGCAAACGGCCTCAACGCAGCCGATATTTATACTACAGGGCGTCTGCGACACCCCTGTGCCGCCGGATGCCCTTGTTGATCACAGCACAAGGGAGCCTGTCATGTATAAACGTATTCTCACCGCCGCCCTGCTCTTTGGTATGGCCTGCACCGGGCCACCGGTCTTTGCTCAGGCTCTGGCCTGCGCCCCGCGTGCGGCGCTCGCGGCGCAATTGGAAGCCGCCTATGGCGAGACCCTTTCGGCGCGGGGCCTGCAAAACCCCAACGCGCTGATCGAAGTCTTTGCCTCGGCTGAAAGCGGCAGCTTTACCGTGTTGATAAGCAGGGCTGATGGCATGAGCTGTATTTTATCAACCGGCACGCATTGGATGGTCGAGCCTGTCGCGCCGCCGAAAAAGGGCGCGGCGAGCTGAGCATGGGTCGGCAGTCAGCTGGCCAGCATCCGCAAACCTTGGGTGACATCAGAGCGCACCGCCAGTCGCAGCCCCGGTTCATCCCCGGCGCGCAGGGCGGCGATGATCAACCGATGGAAATGCGGTGGCTCGGTCCGGCGCAGGCGGCCATAGAGCGCGCGCATGGTGGGGCCCAGTTGCAGCCAAACTGTTTCCGCCATGGCGAGCATGGCGGGTGCTTGGGCGCGCAGATAAAGCGTGCGGTGGAATTCGAGGTTGGTGCGGATGTAGCTGACCGCATCGCGGTGCGCTACGGCCTCGGCGATATTGGTGTTAATGGTCTGCATCCGCTCGATCAGCGCCATATGCGCCCGCGGCAAGGCGCGTGACGCGAGTTCGACCTCCAAAAGCGCGCGGAGGGCGGCCAATTCCTCAATCCGTTCATTGCTGAGTTCGGGCGTGGAGATGCGCCCTGAGGCAGACATCGTCAGCGCGCCTTCGGCCGCCAAACGCCGCACCGCTTCGCGCGCGGGCGTCATCGAGACCTCATATTCCTTGCCGATGCCGCGCAGGGTCAGCGCGTGACCGGGCGGCAGATCGCCGTGCATGATCCGCGCGCGCAGGCGGCGGTAGACACGATCATGGGCCAGCGGTGTGGCCTCGACAGGGCGGGGGCTGAGGTTCATGATGCGGTTGTGATCACAAATTAGCCACCCGTCAAGCGCGGCATTTTGCGGCGCTGAGCACGATCACCCGTTGTCCCGGGCCCTGCGGCGATTTATCGGGGATAAAACCGCCAAAGGAGACGCGCCTTGATCAAACGAAACTTCATCCGTCACGTGGTCTTTTTCTCGGCCAAAGACGCCAAAGACTTGCCTACGATCGTGGCGGGGCTTTGGAAATTGGCCGACATCCCGCATTCGACAACCTTCGAGATCTGCGAAAACACCCGTGTCGATGCGCTTTCGGGCGATGTGGATGTGGTTGTCTATGCCGAATTCCCCGACGCCGAGGCGCTGGCCGCCTATAAGGCGCATCCGATCTATCAAGAATCCATCGATATCGTCCGCCCGCTGCGCGACATGCGCGTGCCTGCGGACTTTTAAGGCGCGGCATGGCTGGCCCTTGCGTCCTCTTTGATACTGGCCCGCTGGGAAGCGGCACGGGTTTTCATGCGCCCCAGCGGATCATCAGTGCCCAGACCCCCGCAGAGGTGCCCGCGGCCTTCGCAGCCCTTGAGGCGGCGCAGGCGGGAGGCGCATGGCTTGCTGGCTATGCGAGTTACGAGCTGGGCTACCTCGGCTCTGGTAAGCTGCGCGATCTGATGCCTGCGGAGCGCGGGCTGCCCCTGCTGCGTTTCGGGGTGTTTGATGCGCCTCAACCGCACCGTTTCGACGACGCAACTGGGGATGCGAGCCTGTCTGCCCTAACGCCGGATTGGGACTTTGCCGAGTATGAGGCCGCGTTTGCGCAGGTGCAGGACTTCATCACAGCCGGGGATATCTATCAGGCGAATCTGACCTTTGGGATGGAGGGGCGTTATAGCGGCACGCCTGCCGCCCTCTATGCCCGGCTGCGGCAGCGTCAGAGGGTGGAACATGGGGCCTTCGTCGATCTTGGCGGCCCGGTCCTGCTGTCACGCTCGCCCGAGTTGTTCTTTGCGCTGACCGCGGACGGACACCTGACCGCGCGCCCGATGAAGGGCACCGCGCGGCGGGGGCGGGACGCCCATGAAGACGCCAAGCTGCGCGCCGATCTTGCTGCCTCGGAAAAGAACATGGCCGAGAACCTGATGATCGTGGACCTGCTGCGCAATGACATCAGCCGGATTGCCGAAGTGGGCAGTGTCGAAGTGCCGAAACTGTTCGAGATCGAAACCTATGAGACCCTGCACCAGATGACCTCGCGGATCACGGCGCAGGTCTTGCCGGGCAAGCGGCTGGCCGAGATCTTCCACGCGCTTTTCCCCTGTGGCTCTATCACCGGCGCGCCGAAAATTCGCGCCATGCAGATCCTGCGCGCGCTAGAGCCCGCGCCGCGCGATGCCTATTGCGGGGCGGTGGGCTGGATCGCCCCCACGGGGGCCATGCAGTTCAACGTGGCGATCCGCACGGCGACCTGCCACGCCGATGGGCGGTTGCGGCTGAATGTCGGTGGTGGCGTGGTGCATGACAGCACGGCCGAGGATGAATATGCCGAAGCGCTGCTGAAAGCGCGCTTTGCGACCCTTGCCTAGAACCGGTAGCGATGCAGCCTGCCGCCATGGTCGCGGAGCCATTGGCGGGGGGCCTGATAATCACCGTATATCCGCGTGACCTCGGCCCAGAAGGCGGGCGAGTGGTTCATCTGCGCCAGATGCGCGACCTCATGGGCGGCGACATAGTCCAGCACCTCGGGCGGGGTCATGATCAGCCGCCACGAGAACATCAGTCCGCCATCACTGGTGCAAGACCCCCAGCGTGAGCGCGTGTCGCGCAGGGTGATCCGGGCATAGGGCCTGCCCAGCAGGGCGGCATAGTCGTCACAGGCCCCGGCGAGGCGGTCGCGGGCCACTTCGCGCAGATGCGCCGCAAGACGTTTGCCGATGCTCTCCTCCGGGCCGGGCACGAAGATTTCTTCGGGGCCGATCCGCACGCCCCTCCCTTGCATCTCACGCCCCTGCCCGCCGCGCACCCGCAGCACCTTGCCGCCCACCGGCACCTCAGCCCCCGGCGCCACGATCACATCCTCGCCCCGCGCGGCGAGATGTTGGCGAATCCAGTCCTGTTTGGTTTCGGCAAAGGCCAAAGCCTCACGCTCGGCCAGACGTTTGGGCATGGTCAGGGTGACCCGCCCGTCCAGCTGCGAG
Source organism: Sulfitobacter sp. LC.270.F.C4 (assembly GCF_032922545.1). Taxonomy (NCBI): domain Bacteria; kingdom Pseudomonadati; phylum Pseudomonadota; class Alphaproteobacteria; order Rhodobacterales; family Roseobacteraceae; genus Sulfitobacter; species Sulfitobacter sp. LC.270.F.C4. The sequence continues at coordinate 117,898 of NZ_CP136692.1, forward strand.
ATCCGCAATGAGATGCGTCGCGCGCGCGCCGAACGGCGCAGGATCAGCGGAATCGGCGGGTTGCCGGGCAGCACAGGGTCTTTCATTACCGGAGCAACGTCCCTAGATAGAGGCCAAAGCCTTTGACAGTGCCCCCCTCATATGGCACTTGGCCGGAATCATCTACACGCAACAGCAATATTATAAAGGGGTGTTTCATGCCCAACGAAGAATGGGGAACCAAGCGCCTGTGCCCCACTACGGGCAAGCGCTTCTATGACCTCAATAAGAATCCGATCATCAGCCCCTACACGGGCGAAGAGGTCGAGGTCGACAACTCCAAGTCGCGCATGATCGCGGCGGATGCCGAGGATGCGGTCACAGCCAAAGCCAAGAAGGGCGACAAGGCGAACGACGAATCGCTGGTCGATGACGATGACTCGGTCGACGTGGATCTGGACGACGACATCCTTGATGACGAAGACGATGATGACGATACAGTTCCGCTCGACGATCTGGCCGATGTGGCCTCGGACGACGAGGACTAATTAATCGGCGGCGGGGTCAATTTTCCGCTTGATCCCGCCTCCGCCAGCGCCTAATTAGCGGCACAGAACGACCCGGATCACACGATCCACGATGGGGCCTTAGCTCAGCTGGGAGAGCGCCTGCATGGCATGCAGGAGGTCAGCGGTTCGATCCCGCTAGGCTCCACCAAGCCTTTTGCAAAGCAAAAGGCGTCGCACGGCAGTCGCTTCGAAGAAGCGATGAGAGCGCAGCGCAACAGCCCCTACAACCGATACCCTCTATCTGACCATGGCAAACGATGCTTTGCGATCAAAATCTTTAGACCACCCCCTGCCTACTGGTCGCTGATCTGTCTCGCCTCTTGCCACTATGCCGCGCCCATGATGTGCACTTCCTAGCGAAGGCCAAACCTTGCCAAATCGCCAACCCATTGGGATAGGCTGATGATAGCTGGTCGTGCTGCACGCTTATATCTGGACCCGCTTAAGAGATCGCCCGTCGGATCAGGTTCAACCCCGCCACCATCAGCACCAGCAACGTCATCTTGCGGAACAGCACCGGGTCCACCCGGTCCATCACCTTGCTGCCCAGCCAGACGCCCAGCATTACCGGCAGGATCAACAGCGCGGAAAACGGCCATGTCTGCGCATTCAACACTCCTGACCCGATATGCGCCGCCAAAAGCGCCACAGCGCCCAGCCCGTAGATCACACCTTGGATTCGCATCTGGTCATGTTTCTCGGTTCCGAGCGCGGTGAGATAGGCCACCGTGGGCGGCCCCCAAATGCCCGAAATCCCTCCGACGGCCCCGGCAAAACCGCCCACCAGCGCCTCAACCTTGGCCGAGCGCTGCGGCAGGTGGAATTTATGCTTGGACAGTTGCAGCAGCGCGAACAGCACCACCGGCACCCCGATCATCAAGAGCATCACGGTGGCGGGCACCAGCCGCACCATCTGCGCGGAGAGCACCAGCATCACGCCGCCGCAAACCAAGAAAACCCAGAACAACCGGATCGAACGCAGCGCCGCCTGCGGCCCCTGCCGCAGCGCTTGGAACGCATTGGCCAGCACCGTCGGCAGAATCAGCCCCGCCAGCGCCAATTCGGGCGCCATAAAGGTCGTGAGACCAGAAATCAGCACGAGCGGCAGAGCAAAACCAACAACGCCCTTCACGAACCCGCCACAGAGGCCGATTGCAAGTGCAGCATAGAATTCGAACGGAGTGAGAAAGGGGAAAATACTGTCCATACCGCTACATAGCACCCCCTCGGGCAGCCGCACGTCAAAAATGAGCACGCAATATTAAAACAAAATGCTGCAGTAAAACGTATCTTTGTTGTGCTGCGACTGCGAAAGGTCTATGTCTTCCCCAAGCAAGAAAGGACAGCTCATGGCACATGATGGTCAGGATATGACGATGCATAGCGTAATTCTCGACGATCTGATCGGGCTCACCGGCGCGACGCTGCCGCCGTTGGATCGGCTGCTGGAAACCGCCACCGCCGCCGTCCGCGCGCAGGTGAGCGAGGGGGGGCGCGTCTCGGCCAAGCTGATCGAGGCCAACCAGACCGCCGCTCACGGGCTCGCATGGCTCGCCACCTATGTCCAAGCGCTGCGACAGATGCAGCTTTGGGCCGAACGGCTGCAGGATGACGGGCGCTTTGGCGAGGTTGAGCAACTGCTGCACCAGATCGGCTTTGGCGAATACCTTTGCCAGATGCGCGGCGGCATCCAGATGAACCAAGGCGAGATACTGCGCCTGCAAGATTTGGGGCTGAGCGCTGAGGATGAGGCCACGCTCGACGCGCCGTCGATCACCACCCTGACCCGCGGCGGCAACACCCAAGCCGCGCGCAGCCGTCTGGTGGAGCTGATGCAGGAGCGCAGCGCCGATGTGACCTTTGGCGTCAGCGGGCTTGATGAAGAGCTTGAAATGATCCGCGACCAGTTCCGCCGCTACGCGGTCGAAAAGGTCGAGCCCTTCGCCCATGACTGGCATCTGAAAGACGAATTGATCCCCATTGAGGTGATCGAAGAACTGGCCGAAATGGGTGTTTTCGGCCTGACCATTCCCGAAGAATACGGCGGTCTGGGCCTGACCAAAGCGTCGATGTGTGTGGTCAGCGAAGAACTGTCGCGCGGCTACATCGGTGTTGGCTCGCTCGGCACCCGCTCGGAAATCGCGGCGGAACTGATCCTCTGCGGCGGCACCGACGCGCAGAAAGAAAAATGGCTGCCCCGCATCGCCAGCGCCGAGACTTTGCCCACGGCCGTTTTCACCGAGCCCAACACCGGATCGGACCTCGGCAGCCTGCGCACCCGCGCGGTCAAGGACGGGGACGACTACAAGGTCACCGGCAACAAGACATGGATCACCCATGCCGCGCGCACCCATGTGATGACACTGTTGGCGCGGACCGATTCTGAAACCACAGACCACCGCGGCCTGTCGATGTTCTTGGCCGAAAAGACCCCCGGCGACGATGCCAACCCCTTCCCCACCCCCGGCATGACCGGCGGAGAGATTGAGGTGCTCGGCTACCGCGGCATGAAAGAATACGAACTTGGCTTCGACGGTTTCGAAGTGAAGGGCGAGAACCTGCTCGGCGGCGAAGAGGGCCGCGGCTTCAAACAACTGATGGAGACGTTTGAATCCGCCCGCATCCAGACCGCCGCCCGCGCCATCGGCGTGGCGCAATCCGCGCTCGATATCTCGATGCAATACGCCCAAGACCGCAAGCAATTCGGCAAGACGCTGATCAACTTCCCCCGCGTGTCGGGCAAGCTGGCGATGATGGCGGTGGAACTGATGATCGCCCGGCAGTTGACCTATTACAGCGCGTTTGAGAAGGACGCGGGCCGTCGCTGCGATGTTGAAGCAGGCATGGCCAAACTGCTCGGCGCGCGGGTCGCTTGGGCCGCCGCCGACAACGGGTTGCAAATCCATGGCGGCAACGGGTTCGCGCTGGAGTACAAGATCAGCCGGGTGCTATGCGATGCGCGTATCCTGAACATCTTTGAGGGTGCGGCGGAAATTCAGGCGCAGGTTATCGCGCGGCGGCTTCTGGGCTAACGCGCCGGGCTGCAAGCGCCGCCGATGTCGAGGACATAGGCGGCGTTTCCACCCAAAGGATAGCCCATGCGCAGCTTTTTGATCCTCGCCGCCCTCAGTGCCCTGCCGCAATGCCAAGGGGATGAAACCGTCCGTGCCTACGGGGCGGGCGACAAGACATGGACCTTGGTGGAGTTGGACGGCACCCCCTTCGACGCCCGCGCCACGCTGACCTTCCCAGAGACCGGCAAGATCGCAGGAGAGGCCCCCTGCAACGCCTATAGCGCCGCGATGACGGCGCCCTACCCGTGGTTCGACGCGGGCCATATCGCGGCCACCCGCCGCGCCTGCCCGGATATCGCAGCCGAGACGGCGTTTCTGAATGCATTGGGGGATGTGACGATTTCAGACGTGTTGGGCGACACGCTAATCCTGTCGGATGACAGCGGCGAACGACTGATCTTCAAAGCCGCCGACTGAAGGCATCGACAAAACGCGCACGGGCTTCGGGCAGAGGCTTGCCGCCCAGATCACGCGCCAGATGCGCGGCAAGGAAATGGCCCGTTGTAACAAGCCCCTGCGCAATCTCCGCATCGCTCCCGGTGCCGCCCCGCAGGACAGCCGGCAGCGGCAGCAAACGATCCGCCCACTCCCCCGCGCCCTTGGCCGAGACCGCACGGCCCGACTTGGGCGAGACATAGGCCAGCCCCTCTGTCACCCCGGTCACCGCGCAGGCCTCAAGATCAAGCGCATAGCCCATCTCTTCCAACAGACGCAGTTCCCACTTCAGATAGGCCAGCGGCCAGACCTCCCCCTGCCCCAGAAGATCAAGCAGCGCTTCGGTGCGGCGGTAGAGCGCCGGATGCGGCTCGCGTTCGGGCAGACAAAAGGACAAAAGCGCGGTCACCGCGTTCAACCCCGCCAGCGCCAGACGGTCCTGCATGGCCACCGCGGCACGGCTGCGCAAAGGCTCGACCGTGAAGGCACCGATATGGTCCTCCAACCGCGCGCGCCATGCCAGATCAAGCTGCGCGCCCGGCTGCAGGCTGGGGGCGATCTTGCGGCTGGTGCCGCCGCGCACGATCCCGGCATGGCGGCCCTGTTCGGGGGTAAAAACCTCAATGATCGCCGAAGTCTCGCCATGTCGCCGCGCGCTCAGCAGGATGCCCTGATCGCGCCATTCCATCAGGTGAGCCCCGGTTCGTCCAACAGGTGGCGGCCCTGCCGGTCTTCGACTTCGATCACCCAGAGGTCCGGGTCAAAGCTGCGCTGGCGGCTGACGGTGGCGTCAACCTCAGCCTCGTCGCCCGAAGCCAGCTCAATCCACTTCCGGTCGCCGGTCATCAAATCAAAAGAGCGTTGAAACAGCACTGCTTTGCCGTCCAGCGTCGCCAGTTTCACCAGCACAGCGCCGCCCGTGTCATCGCCATGAGCCACAACAAAGGCCGGGATATCCTGCAAACGCAGCCGGGTGAGATAGGCGTCGACCCAGAAACGCGCGGTCAGACGCGGCATGGCTGGCCTTTACGCTCAGTCGTTGCCATCTTTGAAATCCAAGCCCATCTCGGAATAGCGCTCGGCCTCTTCCAGCCAATTGGCACGGACCTTGACCTGCAAGAACAGATGCACCTTGCGGCCCAAGAACTCTTCAAGCTCTTCGCGGGCGGCCTTGCCCACGGCCTTGATCGTCTCGCCCTTATTGCCCAGCACGATGCCCTTGTGACCGTCGCGCACGACATAGACCAACTGATCGATCCGGGCCGAGCCGTCCTTGCGCTCTTCCCAATTCTCGGTCTCGACCGTGAGCTGATAGGGCAGTTCCTGATGCAGCCGCAGGGTCAGTTTTTCGCGGGTGATCTCGGCCGCGATGTTGCGCATCGGCAGGTCGGCGATCTGGTCTTCGGGATAGAGCCACGGGCCTTCCGGCACCTCGCTCGCCAACCATTCGCGCAGCGTGTCGATACCGTGGCCACGCTCGGCGGAGATCATGAAAGTCTCGGTGAAATCGAAAGCTGCGTTCATCTTTTCGGTCAGACCCAGCAACACAGGTGCCTCAACGCGGTCGATCTTGTTGATCGCCAGTGCCACTCGGCGGCCCTTGGCGATGTTGCCAAGCTCCTCAAGGATACGCTCCACACCTTCGGTCATGCCACGGTGCGCTTCGATCAAAAGCACGATCACATCCGCATCGGCAGCCCCGCCCCAAGCGGCAGCCACCATGGCACGGTCAAGCCGGCGGCGCGGCTGGAACAGGCCGGGGGTGTCGACGAAAACCAGCTGCGCGTCGCCCTCCATCGCCACGCCGCGGATGCGGGCGCGGGTGGTCTGGACCTTATGGGTCACGATCGAGACTTTGGCCCCCACCATGCGGTTCAGCAGCGTGGATTTGCCCGCGTTGGGCTCTCCGATCAGGGCGACGAATCCGGCACGGGTGGTCATGAGTTCTTCTCCAATTGCCGCAACAGCGTGGTGGCGGCGGCCTGTTCGGCGGCGCGTTTTGAGGGCGCGGTGGCGGCGGCTTCGGCGCCGTTGTCCAACCGCGCGGTAATGGTAAAGACCGGCGCATGGTCGGGGCCGCTGCGGTCAGTCTGTACATAGCGCGGCGGGGTCAGCCCGCGCGCCTGTGCCCATTCCTGCAACGCGGTTTTGGCGTCGCGGGCGTCTTCTTTAACCGTTTTGAGCCGGTCGCCCCAGAGGCGCAGCACCAGCGCCTTGGCCGCGTCAAATCCGCCATCCAGATAGACGGCAGCGATGACCGCTTCGATCGCATCGCCCAAAAGCGCCTGTTTGCGCCGCCCGCCCGAAATCATCTCAGACCGGCCCAGTTTCAGCACCTTTCCCAGATCGATCTCGCGCGCCACATCGGCGCAGGTTTCCTTGCGCACCAATGCGTTGAACCGCGGGGCCAACTGCCCCTCGGTCGCACCGGGATCCAGCGCCAGCAGCGCCTCGGCCATGACGAGGCCCAGCACCCGGTCGCCCAGAAACTCCAACCGCTGGTTGTCATCACGGTTGGCCGAGGACATGGAGGCATGGGTCACGGCGCGCACCAGCAGGTCCGGCGTGGCAAAGTGGTGGCCGATCCGCGCCTCAAAGGCTTTGAGGTCTCCGCTCAGCTTCATCTTACAGCTTCGAAGAAACGGTCGCTGCGCCATGTCCAGAAGAACAGCATCGAACGCCCGGCAGAACTGAACATGATGCGATCCGCGCGGCCAATCAGGTTCTCAAACGGCACGAAACCCACGCCACCGGCGCGCTGCGCCAACCGGCTATCGGCAGAATTGTCGCGGTTGTCGCCCATGAAGAAGTAATGCCCCTCAGGCACGGTATAGACGCCCGTGTTGTCCGACTGCTGGTTGGTGATGTTCAAGATCGGATGCGAGACGCCATTGGGCAGCGTTTCGATCTGGCGGCTTTTGACGCAGGTGCCGCCTTGCCCGACGGGGCCGTTTTCGCAACGCGGGCGCAGTTGTTGTGGGCCTTGCGGGGCCATGACCTCTTCAAAGGTGCCTGCATCTTCGACTTTGACCGGGGTGCCGTTCAGGCTGATAACGCCGTTTTGGATCTGCACCTTGTCCCCCGGCAGACCGATCAGACGTTTGATGTAGTCGCGGCCCGATACGGGGTGACGGAAGACCACCACATCGCCGCGCTCAGGCTCGGACCCGAAAAGCCGATCGTTGTCGCCGTCGAACACTCCGCAGACATCCTTGGCGTCGATCTCGATCCCGACACCAGGGAGCATCAGACTGGGGCAAGACGCATAGGAATAGCCGTAAGCCATCTTATTCACGAAAAGGAAATCGCCGATCAGCAGCGTCTCTTTCATGGAGCCGGAGGGGATCCAGAAGGGCTGGAAGAACAGGGTCCGAAAGACACCCGCGATCAGCAGCGCCCAGAAGATTGTCTTGATGGTTTCGACAAAGGCGTTGCCGGTTTTTTCCTTAGCGGCCATGCGGCGCTCCTGACATATCGGTTTGGGGTTACATGCGGGGCCGTGCGGGCCAAGTCAAGTGACGCGGGGCCGGATCGGCCTGCCCCGCGTGCATATGACGCGAAACGGCGGGGCGCGCCAGCCTGAGGGGTCTCAATCGGCAAGGGGGCGCGCTTCGATCACGACAAAGGCCTGCGCCCAGGGGTGGTCATCGGTCAGGGTGACATGGATGATCGCCTCATGCCCCGGCGGGGTCATCGCGGCCAGACGGTCGGCGGCCCAACCGGTCACTTCCATCACGGGTTGGCCGGTGCGCAGATTGCTGACCGCCATGTCGCGCCATGCAATGCCCATGCGCAGCCCGGTGCCAAGCGCCTTTGAACATGCCTCTTTCGCGGCCCAGCGTTTGGCGTAAGTTCCCGCGACATCGCGGCGACGCTCTGCCTTGCGCTGTTCCACGTCCGTAAAAACGCGATTGCGGAAACGGTCGCCAAAGCGGTCGAGCGTGCCTTGGATACGCTCGATATTTGCCAAATCAGTGCCGATGCCGAGGATCATTGAGTGCCATTCTTGTCGCGTGACGGGGCCGATGCGCCCTTTACCGACAATAGATCATGCGCCGTTGCCGAGGAAAAGCAGCAATACGACGCGAAAACGCCGCCCCGCGGAACGGAACGGCGTTAAACTCGGGATGTCGCGCAGCTTAGGCCGTGGCGTGGCGCGCTTTTTCGGCTTTCGCCTCATCAATGGCGCGCTGCACAGAGGCGCGCTGCTCGGTCAGGAACTCATAACCGGGGCGGCCAGCGGTGGCTTTGATCGCATCGTCGTAGTTTTCGACCAATGCGGATTCGCCGTTGACGATCTCGTCATAGACGGCTTCGTCATCGCCGGTCACCGCGTCGCGCAGTTTCAGCCAACCACGGTGGGCCGATGCAGCGGCGGAGCCTTCTTCGGAGACATCCACGCCGTCGACGCCCAACTGGCGGTGCAATTCGGTGTGGAACTTCTCGCGCTCAGCGATGCGCTGGTCGAAGAAGCCGACGAAGGCGGCCTCATCCGAGACCTGCTTGCGGGATTCACGATAGCCGTCGCGGCTGTCGATCAGGCGGGTGTGGAGTTTCTTCAGTGTGTCGATATGGTCGCTCATCGGTGCCTCCTTAGGTTTGTTAACCAGTCTGGCGGCCCAACGCGGTCAAAGCCGTTTTGGGTCCAGAAGAAGGCATCCATTGAGTGGATTTTCGCCACCGAAGACCGGCGGGCTCAGCCCTCGCGGGCCTCATCCATCAGGCGGCGCATCTCTGTTATGGCGGGTTCCAGCCCGAGGAATATTGCCTCTCCGATCAGGAAGTGCCCGATGTTGAGTTCGCGCACCTCTGGAAAGGCCGCGATGGGGGTCACCGTGTCATAGGTCAGCCCGTGTCCGGCATGAACCTCAAGCCCGAGGGAAGCTGCGAAACTAGACATCTCGCGCAGCTTTTTAAGCTCAACGTCCGCCTCATCCCAGCGGCCTTCGGCAAAGGCATCGCAATAGGCGCCGGTGTGCAGTTCGATCACCTCTGCCCCAATGCGATTGGCGGCTTCGATCTGCGCAGGCTCGGCGGCGATGAAGATCGACACCCGGCTGCCCGCCTCACGCAGGGGCGCGATGAAATGGGCCAGCTTATTCTCCTCGCGGGCGACTTCCAGCCCGCCTTCGGTGGTGCGCTCTTCGCGCTTTTCGGGCACGATGCAGACGGCATGGGGCCTGTGGCGCAGGGCAATCTTTTGCATCTCGTCGGTGGCGGCCATCTCAAAGTTCAGCGGGACGGAAAGCACCTCCATCAACCCTTCGATATCGGCATCAGAGATATGCCGCCGGTCTTCGCGCAGATGCGCGGTGATGCCATCGGCGCCAGCCTTTTCCGCGATCTTGGCCGCGCGCAGCGGGTCAGGATAGGCGCCGCCCCGCGCGTTGCGCACGGTCGCCACATGGTCAATGTTCACGCCCAATCTCAGCTTTGGTTGATCCGCCATCTCGATTCCCCTTGCATCACTTGCCCGACCATAGGTCGGAAATTTCGCCAACCCCATAGGGGGAAGCGGTTTTTCCGGAAAATTGATGCCCTGAAAGCCTCAGTCCGCGGGGCGCTTGGCCTCGGCCTTTTGCGCCGCCTTATGCTTGAGCGCCTCGAACTTGGCCTTGATCATCCCGCGCCGCCGCTTTTGGTAAGCCCGCAGCACCGGTACCGAGATATAATAGGCGATAGAGGCGCAGATCATTCCCGGCAGGATGCCCCCGATCAGATAGGGGTAGAAGACCTGATGGAAAAAGGCGGTCAGCCCCGTCCAATCCATCTGGCTATCGGTAAAAATCGCGACAAAGTTCTCTTGCAGATCGCGGCCCGCATCCAGAAACTTCCCCCCGAAGGAGCGATGCTCTTTCGGGGCCACGGGCGCGCCAAGGATCCAATGCCCGGTCTGCAGGGCCGCGATGCCGATGGGCACATAGGTCAGCGGGTTGCCAAAGAAGGTCGCCATAAGGGCGGCGAGGATATTGGCCCGCATCACCCGCCCGATTAGTGCCGCCACAATGAAGTGCAGACCATAGAAGGGCGTGAAGGTGGTAAAGACCCCGGCCCAGATGCCGCGCGCAATGCGCTCGGGGCTGTCGGGCAGCCGCCGCATCCGGTGTTTGACGTAGTGAAACGCACGTGTCCAACCACCCCGCGGCCACAGAAACTCGGCCAGCGCGCGCAGGGTCGGTTTCGGATCGCGGCGTTTGAAAATCAAGTCTCAGGTCCAGTATCGGCGTTTCGTCTGCGCGGGGTCAGTCGGTCTTTTCGACAGTCTTTCCCATGCTCATATTGCGGTGCCTGCTGACATCGGCGACTTCACTTTCGGCTTCGATCGTGGACATCAACGAATGCAGGTGACTTACGTCTCTGAGATCCACATAGACCACCAACCGGTAAAAGTCAGGCTTGCGCTCCACAAACTCCAAATCAGAGATATTGGCCGAGGCTTCGCCGATCAAGGTGCAGACCCGCCCCAGTACGCCCGCGCCGTTGCCGATGGTGATGTCCAACGCGCAGGTATAGACCGCCGGGTGGCTGCCATCGTGCCAACGCAGATCCAGCCAACGCTCGGGCTGGTCTTCGTATTCCGACAGGCGGTCGCAGTCGATTGAGTGGACGGTCACGCCCTTGCCACGGAAGGTGATGCCGACGATCCGCTCACCGGGCAGCGGCGTGCAGCAGGGCGCGCGGTCAAAGCTCTGGCCCGGCTCCAGCCCCACGACGGCGCGGCGCACGTCGATCTGCTCGCCCTTTTGCGGGGCAAGGTCAGGATAGACGCATTCCACCACTTCGCGGCCTGTGAGTTCGGAACTGCCAAGCCGGGCGAGCACCTCATCGGGGCCGTTGAGCCGCATGTTCTTGGCGACGGTATGCAGCACCTTATCGGTGGCCTTCTTGCCGACCTGCGCGAAGGCCGAGCGCGCCAATTCGCGGCCCAGTTTGATAAAGCGCTCGCGGTCGACCTCGCGCAGGGACCGCCGGATTGCCGACTTGGCCTTGCCGGTGGTGGCGATATCAAGCCATGTGACCTGCGGTGTTTGCCCCTGCGCGGTGGTGATCTCAATCGACTGGCCGTTTTTGATCCGCGTCCAGAGCGGCACACGCATCCCGTCGACTTTGGCCCCAACGCAAGCGTTGCCGATCCGGGTGTGGATCGCATAGGCGAAATCAATCGGCGTCGCCCCGCGCGGCAGTTTCACCACATCGCCTTTAGGCGTGAAGCAGAAGACCTGATCCGCATACATCTCAAGCTTCACCGCTTCGAGGAAATCCTCGTGGTCGGTCTCGGCGTCGAACTGCTCGGTCAGCTGGCTGATCCATTTGGCGGGATCGACGGCAAAGGGGTTTCGGCTGCGCACACCGTCGCGGTAGGACCAATGCGCGGCGACGCCGGTCTCGGCCACGTCATGCATCTGCCGGGTGCGGATCTGCACTTCCACCCGCTTGCCATCGCGGCCCGAGACGGTGGTATGGATCGAGCGATAACCGTTGGTCTTGGGCTGGCTGATGTAATCCTTGAACCGCCCCGGCACCGCGCGCCAGCGGCGATGGATCGCGCCGAGTGTGCGGTAGCAATCCTCGTCAGAGGCGGTGATAACGCGAAAGCCGTAAATGTCGGACAGACGGGAGAAGCTCTGTTCCTTCTCCTCCATCTTGCGCCAGATCGAATAGGGTTTCTTGGCCCGGCCAAAAACCTCGGCGTCGATATCCGCTTTTTCCAACTCCACCCGCATGTCGCCGGTGATCCGCTGGATCACGTCGCCGGTGTCGCGTTGCAGGGTGATAAAGCGGCGAATGATCGAGGCGCGCGCCTCGGGGTTGAGCACGCGAAACGCAAGGTCTTCCAACTCTTCGCGCATCCACTGCATGCCCATGCGCCCCGCCAGTGGCGCGTAGATATCCATCGTCTCCCGCGCCTTTTTGACCTGCTTGTCCGGGCGCATGGATTTGATCGTGCGCATATTGTGCAGACGGTCGGCGAGCTTGACGAGGATGACGCGCAAGTCCTTGGACATCGCCATAAAGAGCTTGCGGAAATTCTCGGCCTGTTTGGTCTCGGTCGAGTTGAGCTGAAGATTGGTCAGCTTGGTGACACCATCGACCAACTCCGCCACTTCGCCGCCAAAGAGACTCTGCACCTCGGCATAAGACGCTTTGGTGTCTTCGATCGTATCGTGCAAAAGGGCGGTGATGATCGTCGCATCGTCAAGCTGCTGTTCCGTGAGGATCGCAGCGACAGCGACGGGGTGGGTGAAATAGGGCTCACCGGAATGGCGAAACTGCCCCTCATGCATCCGCGCCCCGTAGTCGAAAGCGGCGCGGATCAGGGGTTCGTTGGTACGCGGATTGTAGCCTTGAACAAGAGCGATCAGGTCATCGGCAGTAATGTCGGCGCTGTTCATGCCATCTGCCTCATTGCCCCGGCCGGGGCGCGGGGGTTAGCCCTGCCCCTGTGCGGCCATCAACTGGCGCAGCAACATTTCTTCGGACATGCTGTCTTCTTCGGGCTTGTCCTCTTCGCCACCCATCAAAAGCGCCATGGCGTCTTCTTCGGGTTCGTCGACTTCGATCTGGTTCTGATTGCTTTCGATCAGACGCTCGCGCAGATCATCAGCCGACTGCGTTTCGTCCGCAATCTCACGCAGGGACACGACCGGGTTCTTGTCGTTGTCGCGGTCGACGGTCAGCGGCGATCCGGCAGCAATCTCACGGGCGCGGTGCGCGGCCAGCATGACGAGCTCGAAACGGTTCGGAACCTTATCCACACAATCTTCGACGGTGACGCGGGCCATGAAGCCTCCAATATCTCATTTGCTGCCAGAAGTGCGGTATTTAGGCCGCTTCGGGCAGATTTACAAGCCGTTATTACAGGCGCCGCACCTCGGCACGATCCCGCTCAGGCAGAGCCTCAAGCAAGGTGCGCACCGGTTTTCCCAGCAGCGGGTGCACCCAATCGGGAGCCACGTCGGCCAGCGGCACCAGCACAAAAGCGCGGTCTTGCAGGCGCGGATGCGGCAGGATCAACTGCTCTGGCGTGCGGCCAATCTGCGCCTCAAGCGGCAAATCACGCCACATCTTGTGGGTGTTACGGTCTGGCAACACGATATCATCACAGGCCAGCAAATCCAAATCCAAAGTGCGCTGGCCCCAACGCTGCACCCGCTCCCGACCCAACTGCGCCTCGATCTGATGCAGGACGCCAAGCGCTTTGGCCGGATCCCAAGGGGCCTCCAGACGTGCTGCGGCATTCACATAATCGGGCCCCGCTCCTGCGGGAAAAGCCGGTGTATGATAGAATGCACTGGTCGCGCGAATCACCGCGCCGGAGGTTTGCAACAGCTTCAAAGCCGACTTCAGGGTTTCCTGCGGCGCACCGACAGAAGAGCCGAGGTTCCCACCAAGCGCAATCAGGAGACTATACTTTCGTATAGGCTCTCTACTGCTTAATTCCATACCCACGGGGTCTTGCGACATCGTTAAAAAGCCTTAGTTATGCACCCTGATGTGGGGGCATCGCCAGCCGTCACAGATTTATTAATCTGCGACGATTACAACTCAAACCGGGAATACGGCGAAGCCTGCCGAAAGGATAGATTAATGTTCTACAAAGATGAGCGTTTGGCGCTTTTCATAGACGGCTCCAACCTCTACGCCGCAGCAAAGACGCTTGGCTTCGACATCGACTATAAGTTGCTGCGGCAAGAGTTCATGCGCCGCGGCAAGCTGCTGCGCGCCTTCTACTATACCGCATTGCTGGAAAACGATGAGTATTCGCCGATCCGCCCGCTTGTTGACTGGCTGAACTACAACGGCTTTTCCATGGTCACCAAACCGGCCAAGGAATACACCGACAGCATGGGCCGCCGCAAAGTCAAAGGCGACATGGACATCGAACTGGCCGTTGATGCAATGGAACTGGCACCGCGTGTCGACCATATCGTGATCTTTTCCGGCGACGGCGACTTCCGTCCGCTGGTCGAAAGCCTGCAACGCCAAGGCGTGCGCGTTTCTGTCGTGTCGACGATTCGCAGCCAGCCGCCGATGATCTCTGACGATTTGCGTCGCCAAGCCGACAACTTTATCGAGCTTGACGATCTGCGTGATGTCATTGGCCGTCCGCCGCGCGATCCGATCTCGACCTCGCAAGACTAAGCGCAAACCGCCTTATTTTCGCCCAAAACCATGTTGCTAGCCGCAGCAGTGGCCTTCTTGTGCCTGCCTCAAAGGGGGCAGGCAGACGAATAACAGACCAGTGACAATGGCGTCACTGGCCTGTGAAATTTCTAAAATACCCCAGGGAAGATACAATACAGCACATGAACCCATGCGTTCCCCTTGATCCCACAGTACCCGTTCCCGTAGAAGTAGACGACCCCCCGAAAAAGGGGGGTTAAAGTGAGGGACGATGCTTTTCGATGATGCGGTGCGGCTGGAGAAGCTACAGGATGTAGGCAAGCTCTGGGACGGCATTGTAGAGGCGCTGCGACAGATTGGTTTCACCCACGCCATTCACATCAGCGTCGGGGCAGATTTCAAAGATGCCCAGTTTTTATCCACCATCCCCGACCTTTACGATGATCTCCCCCCCGAGGATGACCCCTTTCTCCACCATTCGTGCACCAGCTATGAAGTCCTGACAATCGGTCAGGCCTTCGTGCACCTTTACCCCGATGTTACCCCCTCTGAGCATTCGCTGATCGCACGCGCAGGACGGGAAGGTTTGCACGCCGCCTTTGCGGTGCCCATGCGGCTGAAAGGATCAGAACGTTTCGGTGGCTTCATCATCGGCAATTGGATGGAGGCCGATGAGTTTGAACGGAGCTTTAGCGACGTGGCCGAGGATCTTCGCCTCTTTTGCCTGCTGATGCACCGCCGCATCGAAGACCTGACCGGCACCGCCCCGTTACCCCTGCCCGAGACCCCATCGGCCTTTGGCAAACTCAGCCCGCGCGAAGCCGAAGTGGTGAACCTGCTGGCCCATGGCTACACCCGCCAGCAAACCGCGCATCGCTGCAACCTCTCGATCCACACCGTCTCGGACTATGCGAAATCGGGCTACCGCAAATTGGGCATCCGCAACCGAGCGCAGGCCGCCGCCCTCGTTCACGGCACCGCGGGCGAGGCTGCGCCCAAGAAAGGCTGACGGGCTGGACGAAGAGCGCCCAAGCCCTTACCTCTGCGCCAAGCCGTTCGGAGACTTCGCATGACCAACACGCCCCTGACCCTCTACCTCGCCGCGCCGCGCGGATTCTGCGCGGGCGTGGACCGGGCGATCAAGATCGTCGAAATGGCGCTCGAGAAATGGGGCGCCCCAGTCTATGTGCGCCATGAGATCGTACACAACAAATTCGTCGTCGACGGGCTGCGCGACAAGGGCGCGGTCTTTGTCGAGGAACTCTCCGAATGCCCCGACGACCGTCCAGTGATCTTTTCCGCCCATGGCGTGCCGAAATCCGTGCCCTCGGCGGCGCAGGCGCGCAATATGATCTATGTCGATGCCACCTGCCCACTGGTCTCCAAGGTCCATATCGAGGCGCAGCGCCATGCCGATGCAGGGCTGCAGATCATCATGATCGGCCACGCGGGCCACCCTGAGACGGTCGGCACCATGGGCCAACTGCCCGATGGCGATGTGCTGCTGGTCGAAACGCCCGACGATGTGGCCGGTGTCGCCGTGCGTGATGAGGCGCAGCTGGCCTATGTCACCCAGACCACGCTCAGCGTTGACGACACCGCCGATATCGTCGCAGCCCTTCAGGCGCGGTTCCCAGCCATCATCGGCCCGCATAAAGAAGACATCTGCTACGCCACCACCAACCGTCAAGAAGCCGTCAAAGCCATGGCGCCCAAATGCGACGCGATGCTGGTGGTGGGCGCGCCGAATTCATCGAACTCCAAACGGCTAGTCGAAGTCGGTGCCCGTGCGGGCTGCGCCTATGCGCAACTGGTGCAACGTGCGGACGACATCGATTGGCGAGCGTTGGATGGGATCGGCAGCATCGGCATCACCGCAGGCGCATCGGCCCCCGAAGTGCTGATCAACGAAGTGATCGACGCCTTCAAAGCGCGCTATGACGTGACCACCGAACTGGTCGAAACCGCGCAGGAAAACGTCGAGTTCAAGGTGCCCCGCGTCTTGCGCCAACCCGCCTGATTGACCGCCGCGCGCCAGCCGCCTAAACCGCGTTGAAACCGCGACGGGAGCCGACATGCCAGACCTTTACGCCTACACAGACGGAGCCTGCTCAGGCAATCCCGGCCCCGGTGGCTGGGGCGTGTTGATGCGCGCCATGGACGGCGACAAGATCGTCAAGGAACGCGAGTTGAAGGGCGGCGAGGCGCAAACCACCAACAACCGCATGGAACTGATGGCCGCGATCTCGGCGCTGGAATCGCTCAGCCGTACAACAGAAATCACCATCGTTACTGACAGCAACTACGTCAAAAACGGCATTACAGGCTGGATCTTCGGCTGGAAGAAAAACGGCTGGAAAAATGCCGCCAAGAAGCCCGTCAAAAACGCCGAGCTTTGGCAGCGGCTGGATGCGGCGAACGCGCGGCATAATGTGACGTGGAAATGGGTCAAGGGCCACGCCGGCCACCCCGAAAACGAACGCGCCGATGAACTGGCCCGCGCGGGCATGGCCCCCTTCAAACCGGGCGGCAAGAAGTGAGCCTGCTGGCCCTGCTCGACTATGCCGCCGTGCTGGTCTTTGCCATCACCGGCGCGCTGGTCGCAAGCCGGGCGCAGCTTGATATCGTGGGCTTTGCCTTTATCGCCTGCCTGACCGCCGTGGGCGGCGGCACGATCCGCGACCTCCTGCTCGACCGCAACCCGATCTTTTGGATAGAAACGCCCAGTATGCTCGGCGTGGCCATCGTGGCGGCGCTGGTGGTGTTTTTCACCGCGCATCTTCTGGAAAGCCGCTTTCGCACGTTGATCTGGCTCGACAGTCTGGCACTGGCCGTCGCCGTCGCGGCGGGGGTCGGTGTGGCGATGTCCCAAGAGCAATCCGCGCCGATCATCATCGTCATGGGCATGATCACCGGCTGTATGGGCGGGCTGATGCGCGATGTGGTGGTGGGCCAATTGCCACTGGTGCTGACGCAAGGCGAACTCTACGCCACCGCGGCGCTCTCCGGTGCCGCTGTGGCCGTGCTGCTGGCGCCTTATTTCGACGGGACGCTCTACCCGCTATTGGCCTGCGCCGCCACCACTTGGGTGCTGCGCGCCGGATCGCTTTATTTCGGCTGGCACCTGCCGGTCTACAAAAGCACCCCGCCGAAAAGCTGAGCGCTTAAGCGGCGCTCAGGTTAGTGCCGACCGGGATCTGCGCGCCGCGCTGAAACACATCCGCTTCCTGCACGCCCTTGCCCGCGCGCTGCAACCGCGTGAGCCGCACCGCACCGTCGCCGCAAGCGATGCGCAGGTCATCTGACAGCACCTCGCCCGCCGCGCCGGTGCCTTCGTCCAGCACCGATCCCAGCACCTTCACCCGTTGGCCGTCGATTTCGAACCACGCGCCGGGAAAGGGCGACAGGCCCCGGATCAGCCGGTCTACCTCAACCGCCGGGCGGGCCCAGTCGATGCGCGCCTCGGCCTTGTCGATCTTGGCGGCATAGGTCACGCCCTCGTCGGGCTGAGGCTGGGGGGGCAGGTCCGACAACCGCGACAGCGCCTTGTTGATCGCCACCGCGCCCATGGCGCTCAGCCGGTCGTGCAATTCGGCCGTGGTCTCGGCCGCGCCGATCTCGGTCTCTTCGCAGAGCAGCACGGGCCCAGTGTCCAACCCCGCTTCCATCTGCATGATGCAAACGCCGGTCTTCTCATCCCCCGCCATGATCGCACGGTGAATGGGCGCCGCCCCGCGCCAGCGCGGCAGCAGGCTTGCGTGGATGTTCAGGCAGCCCCGTTTCGGCGCGTCCAGAATGACCTGCGGCAAGATCAGACCGTAGGCCACGACCACCGCCGCATCTGCGTCAAGCTCGGCGAATTCTTCCTGCGGTTCGGGGTGTTTAAGCGACACCGGATGCCGCACCAGCAGGCCAATCTCTTCGGCGCGTTGCTGCACCGGGCTGGGGCGGGGTTTCTTGCCCCGGCCCGCAGGGCGTGGTGGCTGGCAATAGACGGCGCAGATGTCATGCCCGGCCTGCACCAGTGCATCGAGTATCGGCACCGAAAAATCGGGCGTGCCCATGAATATCAGTCGCATCTGTTCACTCCTGACGGACAGCGCCTTTTGGGCTGTCAGCCGTTCTGTTTACGTGCTTTGCGCAACAGCATGTCGCGCCTGGTTTTGCTGAGGTTGTCGAAATACATTTTGCCCGCCAGATGGTCGATCTGGTGTTGCACGCTGACGGCCTCAAGCCCGACAAAATCACGCTCAACCTCTGCCCCCGTCTCATCAAGGAACCGCACCTTCACGCCGCGGGGGCGGCGGATCACGGCGCTGAAACCGGGCAGGTTCGGGCTGGCTTCCTCATAAGGGTGCAGCACGGCAGAGGCGTCTATAATCACCGGGTTTGCCAGCCGGATGCGCTTGTTGCGTGCCTCGGAGGCATCGACCACCGCGACCTGCAACATCACCCCGATCTGCGGCGCGGCAAGGCCGACGCCCGGCATCGCGTCCATCGTCTCGATCATGTCGTCCCAAAGGGTGCGAATTTCATCCGTCACCGCCTCAATGGGTTCGGCGGGGCTGCGCAGTCGTTTGTCGGGCCATGCAACGTAGCGGCGTAGGGTCATTGGGCGTTGAACTCCGCAATCTTGGCGGCGCGGGTGTCCGCGTCGAGGTGATCGAATGTCACCACACCGTCAAGGTGATCCATCTCATGCTGCGCGATCAGCGCGGCGGCACCCTCAAGGCTTTGCACATAGCGGCCACCGTTCAGCCCGGTCCAAACCATCTGCACCTGCGACGGGCGCGAGATGTCGGTGCTGATGCCCGGAATGCTGAGGCAGCCTTCGGTATTGGTCACACGCTCTTCGCCGATCTCTTGAAACATCGGGTTGATGCAGACAAGCGGGTCGGACTTATCCTCTTTCCAACCTGCATCCATCACGAAGATCCGCAGCATCGCGCCAACCTGCGGCCCGGCAAGGCCCCGCCCCGGCGCGGCATACATCGTCTCCAACATATCGGCGGCCAGCGTTTCGATCTCTGGCGTGATCTCTTCGATCGGCACGCAGGTCTCGGCCAGACGTGGGTCGGGCCAGCGAAGTACCTCCTGCACGCTCATCCGCGTGCCAACTCGCGCTTCAGTTTCACCATCTTGCGGGTGATCATTTGGCGCTTCAGTGGCTTGAGGTAATCGATGAAAAGCTTCCCATCGAGGTGGTCAATCTCATGCTGCACACAGGTTGCCCAGAGGCCGTCAAACGCCTCCTGCTGCTCTTTGCCGTCGCGGTCGAGCCAGCGGACCTCAACCTCAGCCGGGCGGGTCACATCGGCGTATTGCTCAGGAATGCTCAGGCAGCCTTCCTCATAGGTACTGAGGTCATCCGAAGAGGCCACGATCTCAGGGTTGAACATCAACAGAGGGCGCGGCGCTTCGCCCTCTTCCTTGACGCAATCGAGCACGATGACACGGCTCAGCACGCCGATCTGCGGCGCGGCAAGGCCGATGCCCGGCGCGTCATACATGGTGGTCAACATATCATCCCCCAGCACGCGCAACTCGTCGCTGAGATCAGCGACGGGGGCTGCGGCTTTCTTGAGCCGTGGGTCGGGGTGCAAAAGGATCGGGCGTTTCATCCCGCTCATTTAGGCCATGCCCGGGCATCGCGCAACCGGGGGCTTGCAGCGCCTGCGGCAGCCGTTAGCTTGGCCGCAACATCAGGAGAGACCAGCATGAGCTTTGACGACATCATCGACCGGCGCGGCACCCATTGTGCGAAATGGGACAAGATGGAAGCGATCTATGGCGTGCCCGCGGACAGCGGCATCGCCATGTGGGTAGCCGACATGGATTTCCGCCCCCCGCAGGTGGTGCAGGACGCGCTTCAGGCCCAGATCGACCACGGGGTGCACGGGTATTTCGGCGACGACAGCGAATACCTTGCCGCGATCCAATGGTGGATGGAAAACCGTCACGGCTGGAAGGTCGACGCCGATGCGATCTTTACCACCCACGGTCTGGTGAACGGCACCGCGATGTGCGTTGATGCGTTCACGCAGCCCGGCGATGGCGTCGTGCTGTTCACCCCGGTCTATCACGCCTTCGCCCGCGTGATTAACGCCGCCGAGCGGCGCGTGGTGGAATGCCCGCTGACCAATGCCTCGGGCCGCTACGAGATGGATTTCGACGCCTATGACGCCCTGATGACCGGGGATGAGAAAATGGTGATCCTCTGCTCGCCGCATAACCCCGGCGGGCGTGTCTGGAGCCGCGAAGAACTGCAAGGCGTGGCCGATTTCGCCAAGCGGCACGATCTGGTGCTGGTCTCGGATGAAATCCACCACGATCTGGTGATGCCGGGGCACAAGCACATCCCCATGGCGCATATCGGCGGAATCGAAGACCGTCTGGTGATGATGACCGCCACGACCAAGACTTTCAACATCGCCGGCGGCCATACCGGGAACGTCATCATTCACGACCCCAAGCTGCGCCAACGCTTCGCCCAGCGCATGGCGGCTTTGGGCGTCTCGGCGAACTCCTTCGGGCTGATCATGGCAACGGCGGCCTATTCCCCCGAGGGTGCAGCGTGGGTGGATGAACTGACCGCCTATCTGGACGGAAACCGGCAGCTCTTCGATGACGCGGTGAACGCGATTCCGGGGCTAGGTTCGATGCCGCTGGAATCGACCTATCTGGCTTGGGTGGACTTTTCGGGCACCGGGATGGACCCGGCGGAGTTTCAGAAACGTGTCGAGAAAAGCGCCGCCATCGCAGCCAACCACGGCGCCACCTTCGGCACGGGGGGCGAAAGCTTCATGCGTTTCAACCTCGCCACCCCGCGCGCGCGGGTCGAGGAAGCTTGCGACCGGCTCGTAAAAGCTTTCAGCGATCTACAATAATCGGAAAATGGCGCGGCGGGACTGGCCCGCCGTGCCGCCCTTTCAGGCGCGGCCGTCTTCGATCAGCCCCAGTGGCGCATCGGCGGGACGCTCGAAATCAAGCGGCGGACGGTCTGCCACGGCGGTCGCGCGTTTGAACTCATAACGCATTTCGCCCGCTTCTTCCTCGCTCGCCACGATGAGACATTGGAACAGATGCAGGCTGCCATCATAAAGATCGACCAGCCCGCGCAGCTTGGGCGCATCTGCCGCATCGACGGAAAAACCGGTCTTCCACATACGCAGCACCCGGTAGACATCACCGCCCACCTCAAGCCGCAGGCGCGCGCCCTTGCGCAGGCTTGCCATACGCGCGGCATCCAGCCCCGCTTGTATCTCTTTCGACAGAAATTCTTCCATGATCATCCCCCCGCTAATGCCTTCTAAGCTGGGCTAAAACGTAGAAAATTCAAGTTAAGATTTGATGACGTTTGGGCAGTCTGCGCCAGCGCAGGGCGGCTGCGCGCTCATGAAGATGTGCACCCCTCGCCCCCTGCCCTAGATATATCCTCAAACGCGCAAAGGAGAACAAGATGGGCCTATTGGTTGACGGAAAATGGCAAGACAAATGGTATGATACCAAATCCTCAGGCGGCAAGTTTGAGCGCGCCGCAGCGAAGTTTCGCAACTGGGTAACCGCCGATGGCAGCGCCGGCCCCAGCGGCGACGGCGGGTTCAAAGCAGAATCGGGCCGCTATCACCTCTATGTCAGCTATGCCTGCCCTTGGGCACATCGCGCGCTGATCTTCTGCCAATTGAAGGGGCTGGAGAATCACATCGGCGTGTCGGTCGTACACCCCGATATGCTGGGCGAAGGCTGGACCTTTGATGATGACTTCCCCGGCGCCACTGGCGATACCCTCTTTGGCCTGCCCTATGCCCGCGACATCTATACCCGTGCCGATCCCAATTTCACGGGCCGCGTCACCGTGCCGATCCTCTGGGACAAAGAGCGCGAGACCATCGTCAGCAACGAGAGCGCCGAGATCATCCGCATGTTCAACAGCGCCTTTGATGAGCTGACCGGCAACAGCGATGACTACGACCCCGCCCCCCTCCACGACCGCATCGAAGAGGTGAACGCCCGCGTCTATGACACGCTGAACAACGGCGTCTACAAATCCGGTTTCGCCACCACGCAGGTGGCCTATGACGCCGCCGTGCATCCGCTCTTCGATACATTGGATTGGATCGAAGACATCCTGTCGCAAAACCGCTACCTCGCGGGCGACAAGATGACCGAGGCCGACTGGCGGCTCTTCACCACGCTGGTGCGCTTCGACAAGGTCTATCACCTGCACTTCAAGTGTAACCGCAAGCGGATCGTCGATTACCCGAACATCTGGGCCTATACGCGCGAACTCTATCAGGTGCCCGGCGTGGCCGAGACGGTGAACTTCGACCATATCGTGCGGCACTACCACTACAGCCACGACACGATTAACCCGCATCGGATCATCCCGATCAACCCGGTGCTGGATTTCGACGCGCCGCACGGGCGCGGCTGATCCTTCCTCTCCCTCCCTGCCTTGCGGAAGGCGCTTGATCGCGCAGCGCTTTTGCGCTTTCACCGCAGCAAGAACGGCAGGGGGACGAGGATGCAACAGCCAGATCAGCGCGACCACGGCGGCGGTGTCGATGCGGCAGCGGCGCGTTTCGGCGGGCAGCGGGCGGAGTGGATCGACCTATCGACCGGGATCAATCCGCAGCCCTACCCGATCCCCGCCCTGCCTGCTGAGGCGTGGAACGCGCTCCCCGATGCCGCAGCGCAAACCGCGCTTGTGGATGCCGCCCGTGCCTTCTGGCAGGTGCCACCAGATGCTGCGCTGCTGGCCGTGCCGGGCGCATCCTCGGCCATTGCGCGCATCCCGGCGCTGGCACCGAAGGGCCGCGTGCGCATCCCCGGCCCGACCTACAATGAACATGCCGCAAGCTTTGCCGAGAACGGCTGGCAGGTGGTCGAAGAGGGTGACACTCACGCCGCCGTCCATGTGCACCCCAACAACCCCGACGGGCGGCTTTGGGATGCGGCAGAGGTCACCGCCCCCCTCAGCATCATCGACGAGAGCTTTTGCGACATCACCCCTGACGCCACCCTCATGGCGCAGGCCACGACACCCGGCACACTGATCCTCAAAAGCTTTGGCAAGTTCTGGGGGCTGGCCGGGCTGCGGCTGGGCTTTGTCATCGGCGATCCGGCCTTGGTGGCACGGCTTGGCCAGATGCTCGGCCCTTGGCCGGTAAGCGGACCGGCATTGCATATTGGCGCGGCGGCCTTGCGGGATGGCGCTTGGGCCGAGGCCACGCGGGTCCGGCTGGCGACTGACGCCACCCGTCTCGACACATTGATGACCGAAGCGGGGGCGCAAACCGTCGGCGGCACTCCGCTTTTCCGGCTTTATGAGGTCGATGACGCGCAAGCTTGGCAGGAACGCCTCGCCCAGCATCACATCTGGACCCGCGTCTTCCCCTATAACCCACGCTGGCTGCGCCTCGGCCTGCCCCCCGCCGAGGGTTGGTCGCGGTTGGAGCGGGCGCTGGCATGAGCACGGCGG
Source organism: Sulfitobacter sp. LC.270.F.C4 (assembly GCF_032922545.1). Classification (NCBI taxonomy): domain Bacteria; kingdom Pseudomonadati; phylum Pseudomonadota; class Alphaproteobacteria; order Rhodobacterales; family Roseobacteraceae; genus Sulfitobacter; species Sulfitobacter sp. LC.270.F.C4. The sequence continues at coordinate 141,561 of NZ_CP136692.1, forward strand.
CGGTCCTTGCGCTGGCCATGCTGCTCGACGCGGCCCTTGGAGAACCGGAATGGCTCTGGCGGCGCTTGCCGCATCCGGCGGTGCTGATGGGGCGGCTGATCGGCTCTGGGGATCGTCGGTTGAACCACGGCCATTCGCGGCGTGCCAAGGGCGTGGCGCTGCTGCTGGCGCTGATGATCGGGATGGCGTGCCTTGGCTGGGTGCTGAGCCTTCTTGGCCCACTGGCCGAGATCATCATCGCCGCGATCCTGCTGGCGCAACGCTCCCTCGTTGAGCACCTGCGCGCGGTGGCGGACGGACTGCGCCAATCGCTGCCCACAGGCCGCCGCGCGGTGGCGATGATCGTCAGCCGCGACACTGGCGAGATGCCCCCAGACGCCGTGGCACGCTCGGCCATCGAAAGCGGCGCGGAAAACCTCAGCGATGGCATCATCGCGCCTGCCTTTTGGTTTCTGCTGGGCGGACTGCCGGGGCTGCTGGTCTATAAAATCGTCAACACCGCCGACAGTATGATCGGCTACCGCACCCCGCGCTATGCCGATTTCGGCTGGGCCGCGGCGCGGATGGATGACCTGCTGAACCTCGCCCCCGCACGGCTGACCGCGCTGCTCATCGCGCTCCCCGGCGGGGTTTTGCACCACTGGCGCGACATCCGGGCGGATGCGGCGCTGCACCGCTCGCCCAATGCCGGTTGGCCGGAAGCCGCCATGGCGCGGGCCATAGGTGTGGCCCTCGCCGGTCCGCGCAGCTATGATGGGCAGGTGCAGCAGTTTCCTTGGGTGCACGGCGCGGGGGCGCGCGTCATCGGACCTCAGGAGATCGATGCGGCCATCACCCGCCTCTGGCAGGCATGGTTGGTGATGTGGGCAATCGCCCTAGTTCTGGCCTGTCTGTGACTATGAGGATATCCATGCGCCCCACTTTTCTAGCCGCCACCCTTGCGGCCCTCACCCTTCCCGCCACCGCCTTTGCGCAAACGGCCTGTGGCGGTGATTTCTCCAGCTTCATCGCCGATGCCAAAGCCGAAGCCGTGGCGAATGGCGCCGACCCCGCCACTGCCGATCAGTTTTTTGCAGGTCTGCGCCAAGACCCCGCCGTGCTGCGCGCCGATCAGGCGCAGGGGGTGTTTCAAAAGCCCTTCATCGAATTTTCGCGCCACTTGATCTCGGAAAACCGGATCAACCGGGGCCGCGCCATGGCCGAGAAATACGACGCGGTCTTTGACCGGGTTGAAGCCGAGTATGGCGTCAGCCGTGGCGTGCTGCTGGCCTTCTGGGCGTTTGAGACGGATTACGGCGCGATCCAAGGCGACTTTAACACCGCCAACGCGCTGGCCACGCTAGCCCATGACTGCCGCCGTCCTGAATTGTTCCGCCCACAGCTTTTCGCGGCGTTGGAGCTTTTCGAGCGCGGAGAATTCGACCCTGCCACCACCACCGGCGCATGGGCGGGCGAAATCGGCATGGTACAAATGCTGCCCCGCGACATCATCGAAAACGGTGTGGATGGCGACGGCGACGGCGAAGTCTCGCTGAAAACCTCTGCCCCTGATGCGCTGCTGTCGGGCGCCAAAATGCTACAAAGCCTCGGCTGGCGGGCGGGTGAGCCTTGGCTGGCCGAAGTCACCTTACCGCAAGACTTCGACTGGTCGCAAAGCGGGCTGGAGACCACCAAATCCGTTAGCGAATGGCAAGCGATGGGCGTGTCCCCCCGCAACGGGCCGCTGGCCGAGGGGCTGACCGCCTCGGTCCTGCTGCCACAAGGGCGCGGCGGGCCAGCCTTCATCGCCTACCCGAATTTTAGGGTCTATTTCGAATGGAACCAGAGCTTTACCTACGTCATGACCGCCGCCTATTTTGCCACACGGCTGGAAGGCGCACAGGTTTTCGACGCAGGCAATCCGCAACCGGGGCTTAGCGGCGACGCGATGAAGACACTTCAGCGCAAATTGCAATCCATGGGCTATGACGTGGGCGATGTGGATGGCATCCTCGGCTCTGGCACCCGCGCCGCCGTGCGCGCCGAACAGAAACGACTAGGCATGCCCGTCGATGGCTGGCCCACGCCTGATCTGCTGAACCAACTGTAAGGAGAAGACCCCGATGGCCCTCAAGAAAACCGCCGCCCAAATGGTCTCTGAGGCCCGTGCCCGGATCGAAGAGATCGACAGCATTGAGGCCATCGCCATGCTGGACGACGAAAACGTGCAATTCGTCGACCTGCGCGATCCCCGCGAACGCGAGCGCACCGGGTTCATCCCCGGTGCGTTCCACTGCCCACGCGGCATGTTGGAGTTTTGGGTCGACCCCGACAGCCCCTACTTCAAAGAGGTCTTTGCCCAAGACAAGAAATTCGTCTTTCACTGCGCCTCGGGCTGGCGCTCGGCCATCTCGGTCGCGACACTGCAAGACATGGGCTTTGACGCGGCGCACCTAAAGGACGGTTTTGGCGGTTGGGAAAAAGCAGGCGGCCCAAAAGAGGGCGGCCCAGAAGCAGGCGGAAAGGCTGAGAAGGCCTGACCCGCAGGCTTTGATCTGGCCTCTCTCACGCAAAGCTGCCACAAGTTTTGCAACGTCAAAGGAGAGACAGAATGACCGAGATCAAACGCCATCACACCAACACCCGCATGAGCCAAATTGTCGAGCATGGCGAAGTGATCTACCTTGCCGGTCAGGTCGGCACGGCAGGTGCGGATGTGGCCCAGCAAACCCAAGATTGCCTTGATAAGGTCGACGCCCTGCTGGCCGAGGTCGGCAGCGACAAGACCCGCATCCTGCAATCGACCATCTGGCTGGCCGACATGGCCGATTTCGCGGCGATGAACGCCGTTTGGGATGCTTGGGTGCCCGAAGGCAACGCCCCCGCCCGCGCCTGTGGCGAATCCAAACTCGCCACGCCAGAATATCTGGTCGAAGTGCTGGTGATCGCGGCCAAAGCCTGAGCCATCGCCCCGCGCCCTGCCATAGGGCGTGGGGTCTTTGCCGGACACCTCAGATGACCCCCTGCACCCTCACCGCCCTGTCGGACCTCGCCGCGCTCGACGTTGATACCATCATCGACGTGCGCGCCCCGATGGAGTTTGCCGAGGATCATCTGCCCGGCGCGATCAATCTGCCCGTGCTGTCGGATGCCCAGCGGGCCGAGGTCGGCACCATCTACAAACAAGTCAGCCCTTTTGACGCCCGCAAGATCGGTGGGGCGCTGGTGGCGCAGAACACGGGCCACCATTTGCAAACGGCACTGGCAGACAAAGGCGGCAGTTGGCAGCCGCTGGTCTATTGCTGGCGCGGCGGGCAGCGGTCGGGCGCGTTTTCTACGATCCTTGATCAGGTCGGCTGGCGCGTGCAACTGCTGCGCGGTGGCTATCGCAGCTATCGGCGGTTGGTGGTCGCGGCGCTCTACGACACGCCCATGCCGCACCGGCTGATGTTGATCGAAGGCGGCACCGGCACGGCCAAGACGCGGCTGCTGCACCATCTGGCAAAGGCAGGCGCGCAGGTGCTTGACCTCGAAGGGCTGGCACAACATCGCGGGTCGCTGTTTGGCGCGGTGGACGGCGGCCAACCGCATCAGAAAATGTTTGAATCCCGTCTGGCCCAAGCCCTCACGCCGCTCGACCCGGCGCAGGTAACCTGGGTCGAAGCGGAAAGCAGCAAGATCGGTAACATCACCCTGCCCCCCGCCCTCTGGGCCGCGATGCGCGCAGCTCCGCGGGTTGAGATCGCCGCCCCGCTCGCCGCGCGGGCGGATTTTCTCTGTCGGGCCTATGACGACCTGACGACGGACCCTGCTTTGCTGGATGACCGCATCGACAGGCTGCGCCCCTATCACAGCGCAGAGACCATCGCGGCATGGCAAACCCAAGCCCGCGCGGGCGATTGGGCCATGCTTGCCGAAGGGCTGATCGGCCAACACTACGACCCGCGCTATGCCAAAGCCGCCAGCCGCAATCCCGCGCCGATAGAGCGGCTGACGCTCGACAAACTCGACGATACCTCCTTGGCCGAGACCGCCGCCGCGCTGAAAACCCGGTTTACGTCAGGCGCATAGAGGGGGCACCGGCCTCCAGCCGTCCGATGATATGGCCCGTCAGACCCGCAGCCGCCAACCGCGCCTGCGCCGCTTCCGCCGCTGCCTTTGGCAAGGCTGCCAGCAGCCCCCCGGCAGTCTGGGGGTCGTGGAAAAGCGGGTTCACCGGGCCTGCGGCCTCTATCGGAGCATCGGCCTGATTGACCGACAACAGCGATGATGCCACCCCCTGATCCGACAGCGCCTGCGCGCCGGGATAGAGCGGCACCGCCGCGCCCCAAAGTTCTGCCGCCAGCCCCGAGGCGCGGCAAATCGCCTGCACATGACCCGCCAAGCCAAAGCCGGTCACATCCGTCATCGCATGGGCACCACCCAAAATCGACGCCTCCCGCGCCTGCGGTGTCGCCATGAGCCCGAGCGCTTTGGCCACCACCCGCCCCGGCGCACTGCCTGCCATATGCCCGGCAAGGATCACGCCAGACCCGATGGGCCGGGTCAGCATCAACACATCCCCCGGCTGCGCGCCGCCGACACCGATGGGCATGTCCTCCCGCGTGCCGGTGACCGTAAACCCGATGGTCAGTTCCGCGCCCATGGTCGTGTGGCCGCCGACAATCTGCGCCCCTGCCGCCGCCATTACATCTTGCGCGGCCGCCGCGATCTCTCGCAACGTGCGGGCCTGCAATGCGGGCGACATGCGCGGCATGATGATCGAACTCAGCGCCACCTGCGGCTTGGCCCCCATGGCCCAGACATCGCCCAAGGCGTGGACCGCTGCGATCCGCGTCATCAACGCCGGGTCTTCGATGAAGCCGCGCAGGTGATCCGTGCTCATCACCTGAAAACCACCGCCCGGTTGGCGCAGCACCGCCGCATCATCGCCCGCCCCGGTGACGACATCGCCGGAGATTGGCCCCTGCACCTTTGCCAAAAGATCGCCCAGCATCGCGCCGCCCACCTTTGCGCCGCAACCGCCACAAAGCGGCTTGCCCGCCAGCGCCTCCTCCACGCCCGAGGCCGTCGGAACCGACAGCGCATTGCCCTTCATTTCGGGCAGGTCATCAAGCTGATCCATGAACTTGCGATCAATGCGGTCCTTCCACTGCCAAAGCAGCGCCCCGCCAAGGGCCAGCCCGTTCCGCTCGGCCACGGCGGATTTCCCCCCGAGCGAGACCAGCTTGAGGTAATGTTTCTGCGGCCTGAACACCCGCCGAGCCCCGCCGCCTAGCGCCGCGCGCAGGTTGTCATGCAGCACCGGCGCTGCCCGCACGGCAAAAACCCCGGCCTTTGGGCGCGGCGTGGCCTCCATATGCGCGCAATCGCCCACGGCAAAGAGTGCCGCATCATCCACAACCCCCAGATCCGCGCCGACACGGATAAACCCGGCGTGCAGCGGCAAATCGGTTTGCCCGAGCCATCCATGCGGCACCGCCCCCGCAGCGCCCACACAAAGCGCAGCCGAAATCGGCGGGCCACCCGCCAGGATCACCTGCCGATCGGTGATGCGCGTGACCTTGGCATCAAGCGCAAGGGCCACCCCCAAATTCGCCATCTGCCGCCGCAGCATCGCCGCGGTCCGGGGCGCCATGCCAGAGAGGTCTGGCCCATGTTCCACCACCGTCACGGCAGGCTGCACACCCGCCTGACGCAGAGCAAAGGCCATCGCCATGGCAAGCTCACAGCCCGCCACACCGCCACCGATCACCGCCACTTCGGGCGGTTGTTCTCCTGCCTTGACCGCCGCCAGAAAATCACGCCAGCGCGCGGCATAGACATCAAGCGGCTTGGCCCCGACCGCGTATTGCGCAAACCCCGGCAGGTCCATCTTGGCCGTGATCCCTATGTCGATCGAGGCCACGTCATAGGCCACGGCCCCGTGCCCTTCGACCGTGAACGCGCGGGCCGCGCGGTCAATCCCCGTCGCCGCCCCAAGGATCAGCCGCGCCCCGGCGTGGCGGCACAGGCGCATCAGGTCGATCTCCAATTCATCCCGCCCGTAGTGCCCGGCGATATGACCGGGCAGCATGCCGGTATAGGGCGCGGTGGGGCCGGGGTTGATGACCGTTAGCCGCGCACCGGGCAGCGGGTCCATCCCCCATTTGCGCAGCACCAGCGCATGGGCGTGCCCGCCGCCTACCAGCACCAGATCTCGCGTCAGGGGCAGATCGCTTTGCACCAGATTGCCTCACTCTCTCTTTCAGCTTTGGTTATAGCTAACCGAAGCCGCCCGGCCGCGCCATTGGCCTGACCGAGATGTGAGCGGATCGGACCAGAGCTAAAATGGCACTTCCCCGCCCATTCGGGCCTCCAAACCCGCCAAACAGGTAAAAAGGGTGACAATTCGCCCAAAAACCCCCATGTACATTCCATCCCCGACCCTCTACCGACGGTCGGATTCCTTTGCCGTGGCTGGTAGCACCCCACGTGCCCGCCCCCCGCACAAACGTTCAAGACAGGACAGCCTTCGTGATCCAGACTATTGCCGATGCCCTTGCCCAACAGGGTTATGAAACACTTACCGCCGTACAGGAGGCCGTCACAGACCCCGCGCTGAACGACCAAGACCTTCTGGTTTCCGCCCAAACCGGGTCGGGCAAGACGGTGGGCTTTGGCCTCGCCATCGCGCCGACACTCTTGGGGGACGATACCCATTTCGGCCAAGCAGGCGCACCGCTGGCGCTGATTATCGCGCCCACACGCGAATTGGCGATGCAGGTCAGCCGCGAACTGACGTGGCTTTATGGCAAAGCGGGCGCGGTGGTCACCACCTGTGTCGGCGGCATGGACACCCGGACCGAGCGCCGCGCGCTGGACCGGGGCGCACATATCGTCGTCGCCACGCCGGGCCGTCTGTGTGACCACATCAAGCGCAACAACATCAACCTCGACGCGATCCGCGCCGTGGTGCTCGACGAAGCGGATGAGATGCTCGACCTCGGCTTCCGCGAAGACCTTGAGTTCATCCTCTCCGAATCCCCCGAAGAGCGCCGCACGCTGCTGTTCTCGGCCACCGTGCCTGCGGCGATTGCCAAACTGGCGAAATCCTACCAGCGCGACGCGCAGCGCATCACCACGGTGAGCGAAGCCAAACAGCACAGCGATATCGAATACCGCGCGCTGAATGTGCACCCGCGTGACACTGAAAACGCAATCATCAACGTGCTGCGCTTCTATGAAGCCAAGAACGCCATCGTGTTCTGCAACACCCGCGCCGCCGTGGCGCGCCTGACCACACGGTTCACCAACCGGGGTTTCTCGGTCGTGGCGCTGTCGGGTGAGTTGACGCAGTCTGAGCGGACCAACGCGCTGCAAGCGCTGCGCGACGGGCGGGCCCGCGTTTGTATTGCGACGGACGTGGCCGCACGCGGCATCGACCTGCCAAACCTTGAACTGGTGATCCACGCCGATCTGCCCAGCAACTCCGACACGCTGCTGCACCGCTCGGGCCGTACTGGCCGCGCCGGGCGCAAGGGCGTTTCCGCCCTGATCGTGCCTGCGAAACTGCGCAGCAAAGCAAACCGTCTGATCGGCGGCGCGAAGCTGAAAGTGGAATGGGCGGCACCGCCCTCCGCCACCGAAGTGAATGCCGCAGACGAAGCCCGCCTGCTGGCCGATCCCGCATGGTCCGACCCGATCCCGGAAGATGCCGAAGGGTTTGTCGCCAATCTGGTCGAGCAATTCTCGGCCGAGCAACTGGCCACCGCTTTCGTCAACCTCTACCGCGCGCGCCAATCCGCGCCGGAAGAACTGGCAGAACCCGGTGCGCCCGGCGACGACAAACCGCGCCCGGCCTTTGGCAAATCGGTCTGGTTCTCGATCTCGACCGGCCGCAACGACGGGGCCGAGCCGCGCACGCTGCTGCCGATGCTTTGCCGTCGCGGTGATCTGACCAAAGACGACATCGGCGCGATCCGTGTGCAGGGCAGCCATAGCTTTGTCGAAGTGCTGGAAACCTCGGTTCCCGGTCTGCTGAGCGCACTTGGCGGCGACATGAAGCTGGAAGAAGGCGCGGTGCTGACGCAGCTCGACAAAGCCCCCGATCTGGCCCGTGGTCCGAAACCCGGCGGCAACCGTGGCCCCAAGCCGGGTGGCGGCTACAAGGGTGATCGCGACCGTGGCCCGCGCCCGCCGCGTGATAACTACGATCCCGATGCCGCCCCCGCCCCGCGCAAACCCCGCGCCAAAGCGGCGGATGGCCCCGGTGCGGCGTCTTTCGACAAGCCGAAATACGACAAGGCCAAGTTCGACAAACCGCGCGCGCCCAAGGGCGAACGCCCGCCAAAGTCGCACAAGACCGAGCGCAGTCCGATGAAACCCGGTGCGACGCCCAAGCCTAAGTCTGGCGGCGAAACAACCGGCAAGCCCAAGGCGAAAGCCGTTTGGAAGAAGGAAAAGCCCGCAGGCGATGCACCGCGCAAAGGCAAGGGCAAGCCGACAACCTCGGCCACCACGCCGGGCGGTGAGAAGTCCTACAAACGGGCGTCCGACCCGTCCAAACGCTTCACCCCGCCGAATAAGATCGGCAAGCAGGGCGGCAAGGGCGGCCCGAAATCGAAGTAAACTTGAACGCCGGGGCACCACCCCGGCGTTTTCGTTTAAGGCCCCGGACTTTTTAAAAAAGTCCGCCCCGATTTCTTTAAAAGAAATCTGCGCCGGCGGCTGGCCTTAAGGAACAAACCTAACTGGCACTACTTGTGGCGCAACTTTCGCGGTGATGTGATAGGCACATTCCCCGCCTCTGCGCGGGCTTCATTCGTGGGTTCGCCCACTCGCACAGAAAGGTTTGCCCCATGGACGGCAATTTCAACGAGAACGACATCTCCCGCGTTGTCGAAGCCGACCGCGCGCATATCTGGCATCACCTGAGCCAGCACAAACCCTATGAAACCACCGATCCGCGCATCATTGTCGAAGGCAAGGGCATGCGCGTCTGGGATCAAAAGGGCAAAGAACACCTCGATGCCGTGTCTGGCGGTGTCTGGACGGTCAACGTCGGCTATGGCCGCGAAAGCATCGCCAATGCCGTGCGCGACCAACTGATCAAGCTGAACTATTTCGCCGGTTCCGCCGGCTCGATCCCCGGCTCTCATTTCGCCGAGAAACTGCTGGACAAGATGCCGGGACTAGACCGCGTCTACTATTGCAACTCCGGCTCCGAGGCGAATGAGAAAGCCTTCAAAATGGTGCGCCAGATTGCGCACAAACGCTATGGCGGCAAGAAGCACAAGATCCTCTACCGCGACCGCGATTACCACGGCACCACCATTGGCTGCCTCTCGGCAGGTGGCCAAGACGAGCGCAACGCACAATACGGCCCCTTCGCGCCGGGTTTCGTGCGCGTGCCGCATTGTCTGGAATATCGCAGCTTCGAACAGGACGGTGCGCCGCAGGAAAACTACGGCACCTGGGCGGCGGACCAGATCGAAAAGGTGATCCTCGCCGAAGGCCCCGAAACCGTCGGCGCGCTTTGCCTAGAGCCGGTGACCGCAGGCGGCGGCGTGATCTGCCCGCCCGAGGGCTATTGGGAGCGGGTGCAAGAGATTTGCCGCAAATACGACATCCTGCTGCATATCGATGAGGTCGTCTGCGGCGTGGGCCGCACCGGGACTTGGTTCGGCTATCAGCACTACGGCATCCAGCCAGACATGGTGACCATGGCCAAGGGCGTCGCCTCAGGCTATGCCGCCATCGCCTGTCTGGTCACGACCGATGCCGTGTTTGACATGTTCAAGGACGATGCCAGCGATCCGCTGAACTACTTCCGCGACATCTCGACCTTTGGTGGCTGCACCGCGGGGCCGACCGCGGGCATCGAGAATATGAACATCATCGAACGCGAGAACCTGTTGGAGAATACCACCAACATGGGCCACTACATGCTGGAGCAGCTTCATGCGCTGGCCGACAAACATAAGGTGATCGGCGATGTGCGCGGCAAGGGGCTGTTCTTGGGCGCCGAACTGGTCACTGACCGCGACAGCCGCGACCCCGTCGAGGAAAAGCGTATTCAGGCCGTCGTCGGGGACTGCATGGCCCAAGGGGTGATCATCGGGGCCACCAACCGCTCCCTGCCCGGCAAGAACAACACGCTGTGTTTCTCGCCCGCCCTGATCGCCTCACGCGATGATATTGATGAGATCATCACCGCGGTGGATGGCGCATTGGGCCGAGTTTTCGCTTCGGCGTAAAACCGCGCTTTCAAGCCTGCGACAGGCGGCATCGGTTGACCCGGTGCCGCCTTCGTCTATCTAAACCTCTGTCTTGCCCGAACATGACAACAGATGGAAAATTGCCGCGCACACCCGCGTTGAAAATTTTTCTTAACATCCATCGCTTTCGCGGGAACCTCTTCCAACCCCCCCGCGTTGGCAAATGAGTAACTTGGGAGAAAGACATGAAGAAATTCCTTATCGCCGTTCCGCTGGTCGCCACTCTTGCCGCTTGTAACGGCACCACGCCCAGCCAAGGCGCCCTGACAGGTGCAGCCCTCGGCGCAGCCACAGGTGCTGCTGTTTCAGGCGGTGACGACAAGGTTCAAGGCGCAATCATCGGCGGTCTCGCTGGTGCGGCGGCTGGCAACTACATTGGCCAGACTCAGTCCGGCAAATGTGTGTACCAGAACTCCAACGGCCAGCGCTACGTCGCAGCTTGCCCATAAACGGCTGACATCGCGCGATTTCGCGCTATTGGGGCTTCGACCATCGGTCGGAGCCCTTTTTCGTGCCTGCCCCCCCATCTTGGCATCGCCGTGATTTGATCCTAACAGGGTTCCAAGCGCCGCATGGCGTGGGGAGGGACAATGACCACATTAAGCGATATCGCGATCTTGCTGATCGCGGCCTTTGGCGCGGGCGTGTTGAACACCATCGCCGGGGGCGGCACCTTTCTGACCTTTCCGGCGCTGGTCTTTACCGGGATGCCGCCTGTGGCGGCCAATGCCACCAGTGCCGTGGCGGTGTTTCCCGGCTACCTTGCCGGGGCTTTCGGCTTTCGCGATGAATTGGGCGGTTTTGACCGCAAGCGGTTGCTGCGGCTTAGCCTCATCACGCTGGCGGGCGGTGTGGTTGGCTCGGGCCTGCTGCTGGTCTCGTCCAACGCGGCCTTTTCGGTTGTCGTGCCCTTCTTGCTCCTCGCGGCGACGCTGGCCTTCCTGCTGGGCGACCGCATTCGCGCTTTTGCCGCGTCCCATGCCCGCGCCGTCACACCCGAAGGCGCGCTCGGCCTGTTCGCGGTCAGCGTCTATGGCGGCTATTTCAACGGGGGCTTGGGTATCGTTCTGCTGGCCCTCTTCGCGCTTTGGGGGATGACCGACCTGCACGGGATGAACGGGCTCAAGAACGGGCTGAGCTTCGTGCTCTCATCGATTTCCGTGGCGGTCTTTGCCTTGGCCGGGCTGGTCGCATGGCCGCAGGCGTTGATGATGATGCTGGCCGCCACGGCGGGGGGCTATGCCGGGGCGCCGCTGGCGCGGGCCTTGCCGAAACAGACCGTGCGCGGGCTGATCGCCGCCATCGGTTTTGGGATGAGCGCGGTGTTCTTCTGGCGGCTTGTCGCAGGCTAGGCGAGCAGGTCCACCGCACCGCTTTCGGGGTCGAACAGCAGCAAAGGTTGGCCCGCGCTTTCGATCCGGCCCAGACCCATGTCATCGCGCAACAGTGCCAGCGGCCCCGAAATCGCCCGCGCCAAAGCGGTCTCCAACGGCTCTCCCACCGCATGGATCAGCGTGCGGACCGCGCGGCCCAACGCTAGGTGCGCCCCCGCCAGGGTACCATCCGCCAAGGTCAACCGCCCCTCCGCGCGATAAACCTCGCGCCCGTTGAGCGTGAAGCCCGCGATATCAGAGCCCGCCGTCGCCATGGCATCACTGACGAGGAAAATCCCCTCCCCCTTGGCCGCCAGCGCGTTGCGCATGCTGGCGGGATGCACATGGATGCCATCGGCAATCAGCCCCGCGTGAACCCCATCTCGCGCCAGCGCCGCCCCGACCAATCCCGGCGCGCGGTTGCCCATCTGGCTCATCGCGTTGAATAGATGCGTGACGCAAGTGGCACCCGCATCAAAAGCAGCCATAGAGGTCTCGTAATCCGCGTCGCTATGGCCAAGCGAGACGATGACCCCGGCCTCGGCCATCGCGGCGATCTGCGCGGCGCTGGTGTTTTCCGGCGCGACCGTCACCATAAGGTTCGGCAGCAGCACAGCGGCGCGCAGGATCAGGGCAAGATCCGCCGCCTCCATCGGGCGGATCAACGCCCCGTCATGCGCGCCCTTGCGCGATAGCGCCAGATGCGGGCCTTCCAGATGCAGCCCGATAATGCCCGGCACCCCCTCGGCGATAGCAGCCGCGACAGCCTCAATCGCCGCTTCGGTTTTATCGGGCGTGTCGGTGATCAAGGTGGGCAAAAGCGCCGCGACACCCGTGCTGCGGTGCGCCTTGGCCATGCGCCGCAGGGTGGCCACATCGGGGCTGTCGTTGAACATCACCCCGCCGCCGCCATTGACCTGAAGATCGACGAAACCGGGGCAGAGCACCCCCGCCTGCAGCCGCTCTGTCGGCATGCCCTGCGGCACATCTTCAAAGGCAAGGATGCGGCGGCTGCCGTCTTGCATCTGCGCCAGCACCTTGCCGTGGTGCAGATGCTTTCCATCGTGAATATCCGCCCCGGTGAAAACCCTCGCGATCTCGCTCATGGCAAAACCTCTTCCGCTGCGGCCTTGCAGACCAGATGAAACGCCCCATCAAGCGCCGTGCCGCGCGCCGCGATCAGCCCCGACAGATGGTCTTCTGGCAGGTAACGCGCGTAATGCGGGCCAATCCCGCCCAGCAGGCAGAGCGGGTCGCCGGGCGCGAAATCCAGCGCCTTCAACGCGCGGAGGTAGTAGGCCGCCCCCTCTTGCATCAGTGCCTGCGCGTGGCGGTCCCCAGCCTCGGCAGCCGCGATGACCTTGGGCGCGAATGCCGCATAGTCTCCGGGCTGCGCCGTCAGGCTGAAGGAAACGAGAGCCTCTGGATCATCGCCGAAATCCGCCAACAAAGCGCGGGTCAGGTCGCTGTGCGGCAGCACACGGTCATGGCATTGCAACGCAAAATCCAACGCGCCCCGCCCCAGCCATGCGCCTGATCCTTGGTCGGCCAGATGAAACCCCCAGCTACCGACATAGCGATACGCCGTGCCGTCGGTCGCGGCCACAATCGTACCCGTGCCGATGGCCAGCAGCCAGCCCGCCACGCCTTCGCCAAGCGCGCCGACCACGCAGGCGGGGCGGTCATCGTCGGCGTGGATCCGGGCATAGGGCAGCGCCGCGCGCAGCCGCGCTTCGTCCCGCGCGACGTTCATTCCCGCGAGCCCGATGAACGCCGTGGCGTCCTTAAGTGCCGTGAGGGGCAGCCCCGCCTCGGCCGCTGCCGCTTCCACCGCGCCGCGCAGGTTTGCGAGCGCTCTGTCCGGGTCATTGCCGATATTGGCGCGCCCCCCTGTTGCACGGCCAAGAATGCCATCACGCTGCGTGCCAATGGCGGCGCGGCAACCGGTGCCACCGCCGTCAACGGCGATCAAAAGAGGGGCGGAGATGCTCATGCGACACTTTTAGGCGAGGTGCCGGGTGAACGGAAGTGCGGGCAACGCGCCGAAGTAAATTCGACAGGCGGTAATGCCAGATTGAACTCCCCCTAAGGCCAGCCTAACCTTCGCCCCATGGCCCTGCCCGTCGAAACCTTTTTCCTGCGCCCCGATGCGCAAGGCACCCTGCAACAGCAGATCCAACAGATGATCGCCCAAGGCATCCTCTCGGGTCGGTTCCAGCGGGGTGAGAAGCTGCCCTCCACCCGCAAGCTCGCGGCGCATCTTGGGGTCAGCCGGATCACGGTCACCATCGCCTATACTGAACTTTTGGCGAATGACTACCTCACCTCGCGCGGGCGGTCGGGGTATTTCGTTTCCGACAACGCCCCCGCGCCCCCAGCCTTTGCCCCCAAAGCCGAAGCCGATGACGCCATCGACTGGACCCGCGCCATCGGCCAACGCTTCAGCGCCAATGGGCTGGCCGCCAAACCGCAGGACTGGGCCAGCTACCGCTACCCTTTCATCTACGGCCAAGCCGACCCGACGCTGTTCGACCACGCCAACTGGCGGCTCTGCGCGCTGCAAGCCTTGGGCCAACGCGACTTCACCTCGATGACGACCGATTACTACGACCAAGACGACCCGCAACTGATCGAGTTCATTGCCCGCCATATCCTGCCCCGGCGCGGCGTCTCGGCCCGGCCCGAGCAGATCCTCATCACCCTCGGCGCGCAGAACGCGCTTTGGCTGACAGCGCAGGTGCTGCTGACCCAACGCCGCCGCGCCGTTTTGGAAGACCCGTGCTATCCGGCGCTCAGCGGCATCCTGAGCCAGTCCCGCTGCCACATCACCCCGGTGCGCGTTGATCAAGACGGCCTCCCGCCTGAGGCGATCCCCCCCGATACGGATGTGATTTTCACCACGCCCAGCCACCAATGCCCGACGAATGCGACCATGCCGATGGATCGCCGCCGTGCGCTTTTGGCCCGCGCCCGCGCGCTTGAGGCGCTGATCGTCGAGGATGACTATGAGTTCGAGATGTCCTTTCTCAAACCCGCCTCGCCCGCGCTCAAGTCGCTCGATGATGAGGGGCGGGTGATCTATGTCGGCAGCTTCTCCAAGTCGCTCTTTCCGGGGCTGCGGCTGGGGTATCTGGTGGGGTCTGAGCCGTTCATCCGTGAGGCCCGCGCGCTGCGCGCCTCGGTCCTGCGCCACCCGCCGGGGCATATCCAGCGCACTGCCGCTTATTTCCTGTCTCTGGGCCATTACGACGCCCAGATCCGTCGCATGGGGCTGGCCTTGCATGAGCGTCGCCGCGTCATGGAAGAGGCGCTTGAGACGCACGGCCTGCGCGTCTCCGGCCGGGGTGCCTATGGCGGATCGTCCTTCTGGATGCGCGCGCCCGAAAGCGTCGATACCGCGCAACTGGCCGAAAACCTGCGCGCGCGGGACGTTCTGGTTGAACCCGGCCACGCCTTTTTCGCGGGCGAAGAGAGGGCCACGAATTACTACCGGCTGGCCTATTCCTCCATCCCCGCGGCACGGATCGGCGAAGGGGTTGGCCTGATCGCCGAAGAGATCGACCGCCTGCGCTAATCTGGCCCTAGGGCTAGGCCAATTCTGGCCCTAACCCCGCCCCGCGCCTGCCCGTAATTTGCCCCAAGCTTTGCCCCACGCCCAAAGGATCGCCCCATGAAAATGACCACCGAAGAAGCCTTCGTCAAAACCCTTCAGATGCATGGGATCGACACGGCCTTTGGCATTATCGGCTCGGCCATGATGCCGATCTCCGACCTGTTCCCCGCCGCCGGGATCACCTTTTACGACGGCGCGCATGAGTGTAACTCTGGCATGATGGCCGATGGGTTCACCCGCGCGTCGGGGCGGATGTCGATGATGGTGGCGCAAAACGGGCCGGGGATTACCAACTTCGTGACGCCGGTGAAAACCGCCTATTGGAACCACACGCCGCTGCTGCTGGTGACCCCGCAGGCCGCCAACAAGACCATCGGTCAGGGCGGCTTTCAGGAGGTCGAGCAGATGGCCCTCTTCCGCGACATGGTCGCCTATCAAGAAGAAGTGCGCGACCCGACCCGCATCGCCGAGACACTGAACCGCGTGATCCTGCAAGCCAAACGCCACTCCGCCCCTGCGCAGATCAACATCCCCCGCGATTTCTGGACCCAAGTGATCGACATCGACCTGCCCGCCATCGTCGAGTTCGAGCGCCCCTCCGGCGGAGAGACCGCCATCGCCGAGGCGGCAGAACTGCTTTCAAACGCGAAATTCCCGGTGATCTTGAATGGCGCGGGTGTGGTCATCGGCGGCGCGATCGACGACGCGCGCAAACTGGCCGAACGGCTCGATGCGCCTGTCTGTTGCGGCTACCAGCACAATGACGCCTTCCCCGGCTCGCACCCGCTGTCGGTCGGGCCGCTGGGCTACAACGGCTCGAAAGCGGCGATGGAACTGATCGCCAAGGCCGATGTGGTGCTGGCGCTTGGCACGCGGCTTAACCCCTTTTCAACCCTGCCGGGCTACGGCATCGACTATTGGCCCAAAGACGCCAAAATCATTCAGGTCGATATCAACCCCGACCGCATCGGCCTGACTAAGAAGGTCAGCGTCGGCATCGTCGGCGACGCGGGCAAGGTGGCCCGCACGATCCTTGACGGGCTGAGCGACAGCGCGGGCGACGCGGGCCGCGAGGAACGGCGCAACCTGATCGCCCAGACCAAATCCGCTTGGGCGCAGGAACTGACCTCGATGGATCACGAGGACGACGATCCCGGCACCACATGGAACGAGCGTGCCCGCGACCGCGAACCGGAAAAGATGTCCCCCCGCATGGCATGGCGCGCGATCCAGAAAACCCTGCCGAAAGAGGCGATCATCAGCTCCGACATCGGCAACAACTGCGCCATCGGCAATGCCTATCCGACATTTGAGGCAGGCCGCAAATACCTCGCCCCCGGTCTCTTTGGCCCCTGCGGCTACGGTTTCCCGGCGATCTGCGGGGCCAAGATTGCCTGCCCGGATGTGCCTGTGGTGGGCTTTGCCGGGGATGGCGCTTTTGGCATTTCGATGAACGAGATGGTCAGCGTCAGCCGCGACGACTGGCCTGCCGTGACCATGGTGATCTTTCGCAACTACCAGTGGGGCGCGGAGAAACGGAACACGACGCTGTGGTTCGATGACAACTTCGTCGGCACCGAATTGGCGCAGGACGTGAGCTATGCCGCGGTGGCCAAGGCCTGTGGCGTCGAGGGCGTGCAGGTGTCATCGATGGATGAGCTGACCGACGCGCTGGACCGCGCGGTCAAGGCGCAGATGGACGAGGGCAAGACGACCTTCATCGAGGTGCTGCTGAACCAAGAGCTGGGCGAGCCGTTCCGCCGCGACGCGATGAAGAAACCCGTTTCCGTCGCCGGGATCAGCCGGGATGACATGCGCCCGCAACAGGTCTGAGGCGTGACCCAAGCGCTGGTGCTTGTCGTCAACGCGGGATCGTCGTCTATCAAGGCGGCAGTCTTTGACGGCGGGTTGACCGAGCGTCTGCGGATCGAGGCGCAGGGCATCGGCCAGACCGGCGCGCTTCGGGTCAACTCTGCACCAGCGCAGCCGCGCGCCTTGCCGGATCACCAGACGGCCTTTCGCGCGCTGCTAGAGGCGCTGCGCGGGGAAGGTATCGATACCGGCGATCTCACTGCCGCCGCGCACCGTATCGTGCATGGCGGGCCGGATTTGGCTCAGACCTGTGTGATCAGCCCGAAAGTGCGGGCCGCCATCGCCGCCGCCGCGCCGCTTGCGCCGTTGCACAATCCGCACCACCTCGGGGCCATCGACGCGCTGGCCAGTCTCATGCCCGACCTGCCGCAGGTCGCCGCCTTTGATACCGGCTTTCACCGGACCAACCCCGATGTCGCCCGCCGCTATGCCCTGCCCGAACGGGCCGAAACGGCTGCCCTGCGCCGCTATGGGTTTCACGGCATCAGCTATGAAAGCCTCGTCGCGAACTTTCGCGAGACCACTGGCGCAGACCTCCCCCGCCGCCTGCTGGCGCTGCATTTGGGCAATGGCGCATCGCTCTGCGCCATCCACGAGGGGCAATCGGTCGCCACCACCATGGGGTTTTCGCCCCTCAGCGGGCTGACCATGGGCACCCGCGCGGGCGAGATTGACGCGGGTGCGGTGGTGCATCTGGTGCGCGACATGGGGTTGGAAGAGGCGCAGACACTGCTGCATCACGAAAGCGGATTGCTGGGGCTTTCGGGCCTCACTGCCGACATGCGGCAATTGGCGGAAACAGACAGCGACGCCGCCCGCTTCGCCCGTGACCATTTTTGCTACTGGATCACCCGGCAGGCGGGGTCGATGATCGCTGCCATGGGCGGGATCGACGGCATAGCCTTCACCGGGGGTATCGGCGAAAACGATTCCGAGGTGAGGGAAAAGGTTCTTGCAAACCTTCGCTGGGCGGGAAATATTCCCTCTTGGGTCATCCCCGCCGCCGAAGAGAAACATATCGCGCGCCAAACGCGCGCCCTGCTGAAAGACCCCGCCCTCTCATGACGCACTCCCAGCCGCCGCTTGATCTGTCGCCCAAGGTCTCGGACGAGGTTCGCAAGACCACCTGCTACATGTGCGCCTGTCGCTGCGGCATCAACGTGCATATGAAGAAGGGCAAGGTCGCCTATATCGAAGGCAACCGCGATCACCCGGTGAACCAAGGTGTGCTCTGCGCCAAAGGCTCTGCGGGGATCATGCAACACAACTCCCCCGCACGGTTGCGCAACCCGATGAAACGGGTCGGCCCGCGCGGATCCGGCGAGTTTGAGAGCATCAGCTGGAACGAGGCGCTGCAGATCGCCACCGACTGGCTGGAGCCGCTGCGCCGCGAAGCGCCCGAAAAGCTCGCGTTCTTCACCGGGCGCGACCAGTCGCAGAGCTTCACCTCGCTTTGGGCGCAATCCTTCGGCACGCCGAACTACGCGGCCCATGGCGGTTTCTGCTCGGTCAACATGGCCACCGCGGGCATTTACACGATGGGCGGTGCGTTTTGGGAATTCGGCCAGCCCGATTGGGACCACACCAAGCTGTTCATGCTGTTTGGTGTGGCCGAGGACCATGACAGCAACCCGATCAAGATGGGGCTGGGCAAGCTGAAGAAACGTGGCGCGCGGGTCATCGGGGTGAACCCGATCCGCACCGGATATAACGCCATTGCCGACGATTGGGTCGGCATCACGCCGGGCACCGATGGGCTGTTCATCCTGTCGTTGATCCACTGCCTGATGAAGGCCGGGCGCATCGATCTGGATTACCTCGCCCGCTACACTGACGCCCCAGTGCTGCTAAACAGCGACCCGAAGTCGCCGGAGTATGGCCTGCAACTGCGCAACGCGGACGGCAAGGCGCTGGTGGTCGACCGCAAGACCGGCAAGCTGACCCCCTTTGACCAGCCCGGCGTGCGCCCCGACCTTGCCGCCACCTACCGAACGGCAGGTATTACCCACCGCCCGGTCTTTCACCAGATGGCCGAGCAATACCTTGGTGAGGACTATACCCCCGAAGCCGTGGCCGAGCGTTGTGGCATCCCCGCGCCGCGCATCCGCGCCATCGCCGCCGAACTGGCCCGCGTCGCCTTTGACGAAGCGTTCGAGCTTGACCACGCATGGACCGACTTCCGGGGCGAGCATCACAAGACGATGACGGGCCGCCCGGTCTCCTTCCACGCCATGCGCGGCATCTCGGCCCATGCCAATGGGTTTCAAACCTGCCGGGCGCTGCATGTGCTGCAGATCATCCTTGGCACCGTCGAAGTGCCGGGCGGTTTCCGCTTTAAACCGCCCTACCCCAAGCCTGCCACCGCGCATCCCAAACCGCATTGCAAAGCCACCCCCGATGCGCCGCTCGACGGGCCGCATCTGGGTTTCGTGCAAGGCCCCGACGATCTGGCGCTACGCGCTGATGGCAGCCCCGCGCGGATCGACAAGGCGTTCACATGGGAAAACCCGATGTCGGCCCATGGGCTGATGCATATGGTGATCTCTAACGCCCACGCGGGCGATCCCTATAAGATCGACACGCTGTTTCTCTATATGGCTAATATGTCGTGGAACTCTTCGATGAACCCCGGCGGGGTGATGGAGATGCTGACCGACACCGACGAGAATGGCGAATACGTCATCCCTCGGATCATCTACTCCGATGCCTATTCCTCCGAGATGGTGGCCTATGCGGACCTGATCCTGCCCGACACGACGTACCTTGAACGGCACGACTGTATCTCACTGCTCGACCGCCCGATCAGCGAGGCCGACGCCGCCGCCGATGCGATCCGTTGGCCCGTGGTGGAGCCCAACCGCGACGTGCGCGGCTTTCAATCCGCGCTCTGCGATCTGGGGACAAAGCTTGGCCTGCCGGGGTTCGTGAACGAGGATGGCACCCAGAAATACAAAGACTATGCCGACTACATCACCAGCCACGAACGCCGTCCGGGCATCGGCCCGCTGGCCGGGTTCCGCGGTGAGAATGGCAAAGACGCGGGGCGCGGGGCGCCGAACCCCAAGCAGATCGACCGCTATATCGAAAACGGCGGTTTCTTCGTCAATCACATCCCCGAGGGCGCGAATTACTACAAGCCGTGGAACGCCGCCTATCAGGATTGGGCCGTCGGCATGGGCATCTATGACGCGCCGCAGCCCTATCTGTTTTCGCTCTATGTCGAGCCGCTGCGCCGCTTTCAGCTTGCCGCCGAAGGCCACGGCGACCGCCAGCCCCCTGACCATCTGCGCGACCAGATTAAGCAGACCATGTCGCCCCTGCCAATCTGGTATGAAAGCGATCCTGAAGGCACGCAGGGCTATGATGTCCACGCCCTCACCCAACGGCCCATGGCGATGTACCATTCATGGGGCAGTCAGAACGCTTGGCTGCGCCAGTTGCACGGGCACAATCCGCTCTACCTGCCCACGGCGATCATGCGCGCAAAGGGGCTGCAAGACGGCGACTGGGCGCACGTGACCTCTCCGCACGGAGGGATCACGGTGCCGGTGATGGAGATGGCGGCCCTGAACCCCAAAACGGTCTGGACATGGAACGCCATCGGCAAACGCAAAGGCGCATGGGCGCTGGACCGCGACGCGCCCGAGGCGACCAAGGGCTTCTTGCTAAACCACCTGATTCACGAATTGCTGCCACCCAAAGGCGACGGTTTGCGGTGGTCGAACTCCGACCCGATCACCGGACAGGCCGCGTGGTTCGACCTTAAAGTGCATATCGAAAAGACCGACGCCCCTGCCGAGGCGCAGCCGGAAATTCCGCCGCAATGCTCCCCAGTCCCGCCCGCGCCGCGCGACATCGCGTGGAAGGTGGGCAAATGACCGCCTCCCTCCGCGCCGCACCGCTCAAGACCCCTCAGGACCGCCAGCCATGACCACGCTCCCACAACAGACCGACCGCAAACTCGGCCTTGTGATCGACCTTGATACCTGTGTCGGCTGCCATGCATGCGTGATCTCCTGCAAGGGTTGGAACACCGAGAACTACGGCGCGCCCTTGTCGGACCAAGACGCCTATGGCGCGGACCCGTCGGGCACCTTCCTCAACCGCGTGCACAGCTATGAGGTGCAGCCCGAGGCCGGTGCCGCGCAACTCGTCCACTTCCCGAAATCCTGCCTGCACTGCGATGACGCGCCCTGCGTTACCGTCTGCCCCACGGGAGCGAGCTACAAACGCGTCGAGGACGGCATCGTGCTGGTCAATGAAAGCGACTGTATCGGGTGCGGTCTCTGCGCCTGGGCCTGCCCCTATGGCGCGCGTGAGATGGACGTGGCCGCAGGTGTGATGAAGAAATGCACCCTCTGCGTCGACCGTATCTATAACGAGAACCTGCCCGAAGAAGACCGCCAGCCTGCCTGTGTACGCACCTGCCCCGCTGGCGCGCGGCATTTTGGCGATCTTGGCGATCCCGACAGCGCGGTCAGCCAATTGGTGGCCGAGCGTGGCGGTGTGGACCTCATGCCCGAGCAAGGCACCAAGCCGGTCAATAAATACCTGCCGCCCCGCCCGCGCGATCAGTTGCAAGGCCCAGAGGACAATGGGGAGATTGACATACTGGCGCCCTTCCTTGCCCCGATCGACAGCGGCCCCAAAGGCTTCCTCGGCTGGCTTGACCGCACTCTGGAGAAGCTCTGATGCATCCGGCACCATCTGTTATCCTGTTCAGCAGCCTGTCGGGGCTCGGCTTTGGCCTGCTTGCATGGCTAGGCATCGGCCTGCCTGCCGTGACCGGCTGGGTGGCCTTCGTTTTCTTCGCGCTGGCTTACCTTTTGGCCGTAGGCGGGCTGATCGCTTCGACATTCCACCTCGGCCACCCGGAACGCGCGCTCAAGGCGTTTACCCAGTGGCGCAGTAGTTGGCTTAGCCGTGAGGCTTGGGCCTCGGTCGCGGCCCTGCTGACCATGGCGGTGTATGGCGCGGGGCTGGTGTTCTATGACATGCGGCTTTGGCCGCTGGGGCTGTTAGGCGCGGCATTGTCGCTGCTGACGGTGCTGACCACCGCGATGATTTATACCCAGATGAAGACGGTGCCGCGCTGGCACAGTGTCATGACGCCGCTGAATTTCCTCTCGCTTAGCATTGCTGGCGGCGCGGTGCTGGCCGGGCAAGTGACCGCGGCGATGCTGCTTCTTGCGCTGGCGGGTGTGGTGCAGATCGCCACATGGTGGCGCGGGGATCAGGCGCTGGCGGCCTCGGGCACCGATATCGCGACGGCGACGCGGCTCGGCAATATCGGCAGCGTCCGCGCCTTTGAGCCGCCGCATACTGGCAGCAACTACCTGCTGCGAGAGTTCGTTTATCAGATCGGGCGCAAACACGCGCTGAAGCTGCGGGTGATCGCGATTGCGCTGATGGTGCTGCTGCCGCTGCTGCTGCTGTTGTCGCCCGTGTTCCACCACCTTGCCGCCGCCCTCGCGGTGCTCAGCCACGCGGCGGGGGTGCTGACCTCGCGCTGGCTGTTCTTTGCGCAGGCGGAACATGTGGTCGGCATCTACTACGGCAAACGCTGAACGCAAAAGAGGGGGTGTCTCCACCCCCTCTGCATTCCAATTCACAGCTCAAAAAGCAGCCTTAGTTCATCAAACCCGCATGACGCAGACCCGCGTCAACCAGCTCTTTGGTCGGGTCCGTCAGCTCTGTCAGCGGCAGACGTACCTCGTCGGAGCAGAGATCCAACCGCGACATGGCGTATTTCACGCCAACCAGCCCCGGTTCGGTAAAGATCGCCTTGTGCAGCGGCATTAGTCGATCCTGCAATTCCAACGCTTTGGCGTAATCGCCCTCAAGGCAGGCCGCCTGCATCTGCGCCGAAAGACGCGGTGCGACATTGGCGGTGACCGAGATACAGCCAACGCCGCCTTGGGCGTTGAACCCATGCGCGGTGGCGTCTTCGCCGGACAGCTGGCAGAAATCCGGGCCGCAGGTGATGCGCTGATCGCTAACGCGCGCCAGATCGCCGGTGGCGTCTTTCACGCCGACGATGCGCGGCAGCTGGGCCAACTCGCCCATCGTCTCGGGCAGCATATCCACGACCGAACGGCCGGGGATGTTATAGATGATGATCGGCAGTTCACAGCAGTCGTGCACGGCGGTGAAATGCGCCACCAACCCGCGTTGCGTGGGTTTGTTGTAATAGGGCGTCACCACCAGCAGCGCGTCGGCGCCGACCTTTTCGGCGTGGCGGGCAAGACGGATGCTTTCGACCGTGTTGTTCGACCCGGCACCGGCAATCACCGGGATGCGCCCAGCGACGGCTTTGACCACCTCTTCGACGACGGTCTCATGCTCGGCATGGCTCAGCGTCGGGGATTCGCCGGTGGTGCCGACGGGGACAAGTCCGCTCGACCCTTCGCCGATGTGCCATTCGATAAGTTTCTTGAGCGTATCCAGATCCAGCGCGCCGTTGCGAAACGGCGTGACGAGGGCAGGCAGAGAGCCTTTGAACATGTGCACGCTCCTTAAGTGCTGGCCGGCGGAAACCGGACTGGATGAAGACTTTTGCGGGGACTAATGTTTGATAAACGTCGCCCGAGCCATATGTTGCAAGGCTCTAGCCTCGGAGACGTAGGAAATGCAAGCGATGACGCGCCTGATGGCGATTCTCATGAGTGTTTTTGTCCTGACCGTGCCTGCGGAAGCGCAGCGCCCGCGCCCTTTGGGCTGGGCGATGGACGCGATGCGCAGCGGCAATTGGGACGCGGCTGCGGCCTTGGCCGCCCGCGATGGGCAGGCCGCCGTCGATGTGATCGAATGGCACCGCCTGCGCGCCGGGCGGGGCACTTATGCCGAAGCGCGTGACTTTCTGAACCGCAGGCCCGATTGGCCCGGTGAGGCATATCTGCGTCGGCAGACCGAAGAGGCGGTGATCAAGCAGTCCCAAGACGACATACTGGATTTCTTTTCGGCCATGGCCCCGCAGACCCCGCGCGGGGTGCTGGCCCATGCCAAGGCACTGATCGACAGCGGCCAGCGCGGCGAGGCCGAGGCGAACCTCGTTCTGGCGTGGCGCACCATGCCGATGAACGCGACCAGTCAGGAATTGTTCGTCGACGCACACGGCAGCCTTCTGGCCCCGCATCACGTGGCACGGCTGGAAGAAATGCTTTGGCAGCGCGAGCATTCCGAAGCGCGGCAGATGTTCGACCTGGTTTCCAGCGCCGACAAGGCACTGGCCGAGACGCGCATCGCCCTGCAAAAGCTGGAAAGCGATGTGAACACCAAGATCAACGCCCTGCCCGCATCAAAGGCCGATGCGCCGGGGCTGGCGCATGACCGCTTTGAGTGGCGGATGCGCAAAGGGCTGCGCGATGACGCCAAGGCATTGATGCTGGCAAAGTCGACCTCGGCTGTGGGGCTGGGCCAGCCCCCCGCTTGGGCCAACCGCCGCCGCGCCTTGGCGCGGGACGAGATGCGCAATGGCGACGCCAAAACCGCCTACCGGCTGGCCTCGCAACACTTCCTGACCGACGGCTCGAACTTTGCGGACCTTGAGTGGCTTTCGGGCTATATCGCGCTGCGCTTTCTGAACGACCCAACGACTGCGTTGGGCCACTTTCAAAACCACGATAACGCCGTGGAATCCCCGATCAGCCAAGGCCGCGCAGGCTATTGGCAAGGCCGCGCGCTGGAGGCGATGGGCGATGCCGAAGGGGCTGCCCGGGCCTATGCCATGGGGGCAAAGTTCCAGACATCCTTCTACGGGCTGCTGGCCGCTGAGCGGGGCGGCATTCCCTTCGACGAAAAGCTGGCGGGCGCGGCCCCTGCCCAAGACTGGCGAACATCCCCGCTCGCCCGCGCGCCCTTGTTCGAAGCCGGGCTACTGTTGCAAGCCTCGGGTGAGCTGTCCACCGCAGAGCGGTTCTGGACCCACCTGGCAGAGCAACTGGTGCCCGAAGACATCGCCCTGCTGGGGCAGGCGGCGATCGACGCAGGCCAGCCGCATCTCGCGGTGATGATTGGCAAACGCGCGGCGCAACGCGGGTTGGAAGTGCCCGCCCCCTATTACGCGCTGCACAGTCTGGTCGAGAAAGACCTGCCGATGGCCACTGAAATGACCCTCGCCATCGCGCGCCGCGAAAGCGAGTTTGACCCGAACGTCCAAAGCGGCGTCGGCGCGCGGGGCTTGATGCAGATCATGCCCGCCACGGCGAAAGACGTGGCACGCGATCTGGGCATCTCTAGCCAGCACACCACAGACCGCCTGACCGCCGACCCCGACTACAATGCACGGCTTGGGGCGACTTACCTGTCGCAAATGGCCGGGCAGTTTGACGGCAACGTATCCATGATGTCAGCCGCCTATAACGCGGGCCCCCGCCGCCCGCGCCGCTGGATGTCGACCTATGGCGACCCGCGCAAAGGTGAAATCGACATTGTCGATTGGATTGAGATGATCCCCTTCCGCGAGACGCAGAACTACGTGATGCGGGTGACCGAAAGCCTGCCCGTCTACCGTGCCCGTCTGGGGAAAGACCCGCTGCCGATCCCCTTTAGCGAAGAGTTAACCGGGTCGACGCTGAAGGCGTTCGCGCCATAGGGTGAACAGCCCCGCCGCCACGATCATGCCTGCACCCAGCACCACGCTCGGGCGCAGCACTTCGTTAAAGACCGACAGGCCAATAATCACGGTAAAGATCAGCTGCGTATAGGCGAAGGGCTGCACGGCGCTCGCCTCGGCAACCTCATAACAGCGGATCAGCAGCCAGTGGCCCGTCACCCCGGTGATGCAGAGCGTGCCCATCAACAGCCAGTTGCCCGGTGTCATCGGCTCCCAAAACCAGACGCCCACGGCGGTCATCACCGCCGCCCCGGTCACGCCGGTCCAGAAGAAACTCGTCGCCGTATTGTCGCGCCGCGCGACATAGCGGGTCAGCAGCCCGTAGACCGCGAACATCGCCGCCCCCGCCAGCGGGATCGCGGCGGCAGGGTCCACCACCCGCAACCCCGGTTGCAGGATCACCAGCACCCCGATGAACCCCACACCAATCGCCGCCCACCGCCGCCAGCCGACCTTTTCACCCAAGATCGGGCCCGAGAGCGCCGCCACCAGCAGTGGATAACAGGTGAAGACAGCATGGCTTTCCACCAACCCAAGGATCGTAAAGCCAAGCACCATCGTACATATCTGCGCCGACAGCAGAACGCCACGCAGGATCTGCACCGCAGGCTGCGTGGTCGCGGCGGCCTTGCGGATGCCACCCGCCTTGCGCAGAGCCAGCGCGATAACGAAAGCGGCAAAGAACCAATAGCGGATCATTACCACCATCAGCACATTGTAGTTCTCGGCCAGATGGCGCGACAGCCCGTCTTGGACGGCAAAGACCATTGTCGTGGCGATCATCAGCATGATGCCAAGCGGGATGTTGTTGGATTGAGGCACGCTAGACTGGCTCATGCTGGCATCCGCGCGCGGGTCATGTGGCGTTTGCGGCCATAGCCGGGGATGCGGGTGACCTCGAATCCGCCTGCGCCAAGCGCGCGGCGCACGAAGCCTGCGGCGGTATAGGTCGCGGCGGTGCCGCCCGGCGTGGTGTGACGGGCAACCTCGGCCATCAGAGCATCGCCCCACAACTCAGGGTTCTTGGCGGGCGAGAACCCGTCGAGGAACCAAGCATCGGCCTGCCCCTGCCACGCGGGAAGGGCCTGCCGCGCATCACCGATGATGATCTCTGCCCGCAGGCCGGGCAGTTCCAACACGCCGCCGGTGCCATCCCACGCCCCTGTCAGCGCATCACGCCGCCCGTCAAGCGCGGGAAAGGCCGCATGGGCCTGCGCCATATCCTCAGGCCGCATCGGGTAGGCTTCGAAACTGGTGAAATGCAGCGGCCCTTCGTGGCCCGCGCGCATCCATGCGTCCCACGCCAGCAGCAGGTTCAGCCCGGTGCCAAAGCCCAGTTCGGCGATGTGAAAACCGGGGCGAAACCGCTCTGGCAGGTCATTGCCCGCCAGAAAGACATAGGCGGTCTCCGCCGCGCCGTCCTCTAGGCTGAAGTAGGGATCATCGAACTGGGTCGAGACGGGCACTTGGCCCTCGCGCCAGCTGATCTGGGCATTCTGGTCTGGCACGGTACGTCCTGCTAGAGGGGGAGTGAAGTCGCGCAGACACTGCGCAAGCTGGCGGGGAATGGCAATGGTGGATGTAACCGTAAGAGGGGCCGGGATTTTTGGCCTGTCGGTGGCTTGGGCCTGCGCTCTGCGCGGCGCATCGGTGCAGGTGGTGGACCCTGCCGGGCCGGCGGCAGGCGCGTCGGGCGGGATCGTCGGCGCGCTGGCGCCGCATGTGCCAGAGAATTGGAACGCCAAGAAAGCGTTTCAACTCGACAGCCTTCTGAGCGCTGAGGCATTCTGGGGCGAGGTCGCAGCCACAGGAGGCGTCGCGCCGGGGTATATCCGCAGCGGGCGCCTGCAGCCTGTCGCGGATGAAGCGGCGCTGGCCCTCGCCCGACAACGGGAAGCCACGGCGGCGGCGCTTTGGCAAGGACGCGCGCAATGGGAGGTTATCCGTGCCGAGGATAGCGATTGGGCCCCCGCAAGCCCCACCGGTTGGCTGATCCGCGACACGCTGAGTGCTCTCGTCCACCCGCGCCACGGCTGCAACGCATTGGTCGCCGCATTGGCGGCGAAGGGTGTCGAGATACTCAGCGAAGCCCCGGATCAAGGCAAAGTCCTTTGGGCCACTGGCGTCGCGGGGTTGGAGACGCTGAACGCGGGCCACCCGCGTCTGGTTGGCGCAGGGATCAAGGGTCAAGCCGCGCTCTTGCAGCTTGACCAAGGCGGCGCGGCGCAGCTCTTTGCCGATGGGGTGCATGTGATCCCGCATCTCGACGGCACGGTGGCAGTCGGCGGCACGACAGAACGCGAATATGACAGCCCCGACAGCACCGATGCACAGCTTGACGCGGTGATCGCCAAGGCCCGCGCGGCGGTGCCCGCCTTGCAAGACGCGCCGGTGATCGAACGCTGGGCCGGGCTGCGCCCGCGCAGCCGCAGCCGCGCGCCGATGCTGGGCGCATGGCCCGGCAGGCCGGGGCAGTATATTGCCAATGGCGGGTTCAAAATTGGCTTTGGTATGGCCCCCAAAGTGGCAGAGGTGATGGCCAATCTGCTGCTCGAAGGGCGCGATGCCATCCCCGAGGGCTTTAGGGTTGCCGATAACCTCTAGGCCAAAGAAAAACCCCGGCCAGTGGCCGGGGTTCAATACCGTTCCCAAAGGGTCGCGGCTTAACGCGCGTTGGGCAGGATCACGATCTCGACCCGGCGGTTCTGCGCCTTGCCTGCGGCACTCAGGTTGCTCGCCACTGGCTGGCTTTCGCCGCGGCCAAAGGTCTGCAAACGCTGCTGCGGCACGCCGTTGGACAGCAGGATGTTGCCAACAGCCTGTGCGCGACGCTCGGAAAGCTGCTGGTTATACGCCGCTTCGCCATCGCTGTCGGTGTGGCCGACGACCTGCAGGGTGGAGTTCTGATAAACGTTCACGTTCTGCGCCAGCGCGGCCAGATCGTCACGCAGGGCGGGCGATACGTTGGTGCTGTCGGTCGCGAACAGGATATCCTGCGGCAGGGTCACGATCAGACGGTCGCCGGTGTTGGTAATGACCACACGGCTGTCCATCGCGGCGCGCAACTCGGCCTCTTGCTTATCAAGCGAGTAACCCACGCCCGCGCCGATCGTGCCGCCGATCAAAGCGCCTTTCAGGGCGCCTTTGCCGTCACCTTCGGAAATCGCACCGGCAAGGGCCCCGACGCCCGCACCGATCAAAGCGCCATTCTTGGTCCGCTGGTTGGGATCGCCATTGCCGGGCTGCAGTGGCTGCGTACACGCACCCAGTGTCATCGCGCCGGCCAGAGCGGCGGCCAAAGTCATCTTCGAAGAAATCATGTCTACTGCCTTCATGTTTGCGGGCCCCGTTCGGGCGGGGCATCTTGACGTGAACGCAATATAGGCACTCAATGTTCCCGCGAACATTACATATAACCTTTATTCGGCAGAAACCCGCCCAGATGGGGGAGTTTGCGCTTCTGCCCGCGCAGATTCAAAGGCCAGCATCGCCCGTTTCACCGGTAGGCCCCAGTGATAGCCGCCCAAGCTGCCGCTTTTGCGCAGCGCGCGGTGACAGGGGATCAGCCAACTCACCGGATTGCGCCCCACCGCCGTGCCTACGGCGCGCACGGCACGGGGGCTGCCGACGGTCTGCGCAATTTCGGAATAGGTGGTCACCTGCCCCGACGGGATGCTCAACAGCGCCTCCCAAACCTTGATCTGAAACGGCGCACCGATGAGATAGAGCGGTGCCTTCGCTTCGGGGTTTTTCTGCATCCCAAACGCGGTGTCGACCCATGGGCGCAGCCGGTCGGGTGCTTCGACGAACTCAGCCAGCGGCCACCGGCTGCAAAGGTCCTCCATCGCTGCGTCCTCTCCCACCTCCGACGAAAGTGCCAAGCCGCAGATGCCTTTGTCGGTGCCCATCACCAGCGTCGGGCCAAAGGGGCTGTCAAACCACCCCCAATAGATCGTCAGCCCGGCGCCTTTGCGGGCGAACTCACCGGGGCTCATCGCCTCCCAGCGCAGGAACAGATCATGCAACCGCCCGCTGCCTGATAGCCCCAACTCATGCGCCGCCGCCAATGTAGTGAAGTGATCGCGCAGCATGACCTTGGCCTGATCCAGCATCAGATATTGCTGGTAGCGCTTGGGCGATACCCCCACCCAGCGCGAGAACAGCCGCTGGAAATGCGCGGCGGACATGCCCATTTCCCCGGCGATCCAGTCCAGTTGCTTGGGGTCTTCGGCCTCGTCGATCAGGGCGATGGCGCGGCGCATCACTTGATAGTGGTAACCCTGATCTTCGGGCGCGGGGGATATCTGTGCGATCTGTGTCATGCCCCTAGATTAGCCACGCCCCTGCCCCCGCGCGACCCGTTTCTTGCGCCAATGTATCGCAGCCCGCCCCCGCTTGCCCTGCCGCGTCATTCATCGCATACCCAGAGCCATGGCCCGCCAACTTGATTATCATACCATCCGCGAGATCTTCGCACGCTTCCAACAGGCAGAGCCTGAGCCCGAGGGCGAGTTGGAACATGTGAACGTCTATACGCTGGTTGTGGCCGTGGCGTTGAGCGCGCAATCGACCGATGCAGGCGTCAACAAAGCCACGCGCGAGCTATTCAAAATCGCCGACACCCCGCAGAAGATGCTGGATCTGGGGGTTGAGGGGCTGATCGACCATATCAAGACCATCGGCCTCTACCGTCAGAAAGCCAAGAACGTCATCAAACTGAGCCAAATCCTTGTCGATGAGTACGACGGTGAGGTGCCGAACTCTCGCGCGGCGCTGCAATCGCTGCCGGGGGTGGGGCGCAAAACGGCGAATGTGGTGCTCAATATGTGGTGGGGCCAGCCCGCGCAGGCGGTGGACACGCATATCTTCCGCGTTGGCAACCGCACCGGCATCGCGCCGGGCAAAACCGTCGACACAGTCGAGCGCGCCATCGAAGACAACATCCCCGCCGATTTCCAGCGCCATGCCCATCACTGGCTGATCCTGCATGGCCGCTATCACTGCAAGGCACGCAAACCGCTGTGCCGCACCTGTATCATCCGTGACCTGTGCCAATACGAGGACAAGACAGAATGACCCAATACGAAGTGGTTGGCATCGGCAACGCCGTCGTCGACGTGATCTCCCATGCCGATGACACTTTCCTTGCCGAGAACGGCATCGAAAAAGGCATCATGCAATTGATCGAACGTGACCGCGCCGAAGACCTCTATACAGCGATGCAAGACCGGGTGCAGACGCCGGGCGGCTCGGTCGCGAATACCGTCGCGGGCGCGGGCGCGCTGGGCCTCAAGACCGCGTTCATCGGGCGGGTGCGCGATGATGAGTTGGGCCAGTTTTATGCCAAGGCGATGACCGACATCGGCATCGATTTCGTGAACGCCCCGGTGACCGAGGGGGAGAACCCAACCTCGCGCTGCATGATCTTCGTCACCCCGGATGGGGAACGGTCGCTGAACACATACCTCGGCATCTCGACCGGACTGACCTCGGCTGACGTGCCGCAAACGGTGACGGAAAAGGCCAAGCTGATGTTCCTTGAGGGCTATCTTTTTGACCACGGTGCCGGCAAAACCGCATTCCGCGAGGCGGCGCGGGCGGCGACGGCGGGCGGCGGCATGGCGGGGATCGCCATCTCCGATCCCTTCTGTGTGGAGCGTCACCGCGATGACTTCCTCGCGCTGATCGAGAACGATCTGGGCTATGTCATCGGCAACGAGGCCGAGATTCGCGCCCTCTGGGAAACCGACGATACCGAAGCCGCGCTGGCCAAAACCGCCGAGATTTGCCCGCTGGTGGTCTGCACCCGGTCGGGCGACGGGGTCACCTTGGTGCGGGGCGAGGAACGTGTCGACGTGCCGGTCGAAAAGGTCGTGCCGGTGGATGCCACGGGCGCAGGCGACCAATTCGCGGCGGGCTTCCTCTATGGTCTCGCCACGGGCCGCGATCTGGAGACCTGTGGCCGCATGGGCAACATCTGCGCAGGCGAGGTGATCCGCCACATCGGCCCCCGCCCCCAGACTGACATCATGGCCCTGTTCAAGGCCGAAGGGCTGGTCTGATGATTGAAAGCGGCTTTCACGATGTTCCCCCCGGCAAACTTGCGGTGGTGGTGACCCATTTGGAAATGGACGCCAAACCCAGCCTGCGGGAGGTGCCCCTGCCAGAGGGAGTCACCTTTCGGAAGGTCACACCGACGCTCGACTGGTTTCGCGACATTTTCCGGCGCGTCGGGATGGATTGGCTCTGGTACGGGCGGCTCAAACTGGATGACGCAGCTCTCACCGCGGTGCTGCAAGACCCGGCACGGGCCTTCTATACACTGACCCGCGATGGCAAGGACGAGGCGCTGCTAGAGCTGAACTTCCCCGAAGATGGCACCTGCGAACTGGCCTATTTCGGGCTGACCTCGGCGCTGATTGGCAGTGGATCAGGGCGGTATCTGATGAACCAAGCGATCACCCTGGCTTGGGAACAGCCGATCACCCGGCTGCACCTGCACACCTGCACTAACGACAGCCCGCAGGCGCTTGGGTTTTATGTGCGCTCAGGCTTCACCCCCGTTCGCCGTCAGGTCGAGATCGACGATGATCCGCGCCTGACCGGCCTGCTGCCGCGCGATGCGGCGCCGCAAGTGCCGCTTATCGAAGGGTAGGAACGGCGAAGGGCGAAGGGTAAAACTGCCGCCGGATCACCGAACCGGCGTGCACTCTGCCCCTTGGAAACAAGCGATCACCTTGTCGACCATTGCAGGCTTCGGCGAACCAAAGAGGTCGCCGCCGCAGGGGTTGCTTTCCAGTGCATAGGCCCCATCCGGTTTGCGTTCGAGAAAGGCCAGAACGTCCCCTTCCTCGGCAGAGCCGCACCACGGGCCGAAACACAGGACGTTGAGCATCAACGGCCGGTCAAAGGGCACGTCAAAGCCCCCTTCCGACAACGCCTTGCCGCTGATTTGCGCCCGGAGCGGCGTCTCTTCGGGCGGGTTGCTCCCGACTTTGCCGGTCTTTGGCAAGGCGGCGGCGTCAAAGGTCAGACGCCCCTGCACCACGACATAGCTCTCTTCGGCCTTGGCCGCGCGTTGATAGGTCGCCTCGACTGAATGGGGCAGACAACTGAGCGCAAGCGCGGGCAGCGGGGCCAAGGTGGCGAGGGCGCAGGCGATGATCCGTGTCATAACTTCTCCTCAAACTCTTCAAGAACTGCCGTATATACCGCGCGTTTGAACGGCACGATATTCGCGACCAGTTGATCTGCGGGCATCCAACGCCATTCCGAGAATTCAGGTTCGGCCGTCTGGATATTGACCTGATCGTCCTGCCCCAGAAAACGCATGAGGAACCATTTTTGTTCCTGCCCCCGGTAGCGGCCTTTCCAGATGTTGGGCACCAGTTCATGCGGCAGATCATAGGGCAGCCAACGGGAAGTCTCGGCCTCGATCCGCACCAGATCGCGGGGGATGCCGGTCTCTTCCTCCAACTCGCGCAGGGCCGCATCGGGCGCGGCCTCGCCCTTGTCCACCCCGCCTTGGGGCATCTGCCAAGCGTCCTGATCCCGGTCGCGCCGCTGGCCGACAAAGACCTCGCCCTCAGCATTCACCAGCATCACGCCGACGCAAGCACGGTAGGGCAGTTTGGCAATCTCTTCGGGGGTCATGTCAGTATCTTCTCCATTTCAAAGCGGTCCAGATATTCACCTGACCGTGCGATGCGCTCTGCTGCGATAACACGAAAGCCCATAGCCTCAAAGGCAGGGCGCGCCATCAGGAGGCTGGCATGGGTCGACAGCCGGGCCTCGCCCTTCGGCAATCGCTGCCTGCTCGACCCAGTCATAGAGCGCAGCTCTACCCCTCCCAGCCCCATCCAACACCTCTGTCTTGACCCGCCGTGAGCCGCGCGGATGACGCGGCGTTTCGCGTGACTTGCCCTGCCGTTTCCGATGGTGTCACAGTGACCCAGCCCACCCAGAAAGGTAAAGCCATGTCCGATTACCCCCACCTGCTTGCCCCGCTCGACCTTGGTTTTACCACGCTGAAGAACCGTTTGCTGATGGGGTCGATGCATACCGGGCTGGAGGAAACCGGCGACTGGAACCGCGTGGCGGAGTTCTATGCGGCACGGGCGCGGGGCGATGTGGGGCTGATGGTCACCGGCGGCATCGGGCCGAACCGCGAAGGTGCCGTGGCCCATGGGGCGGCAATGATGGTCAGCCAGAAGGACGTGGACAACCACAGCATCATCACCCAGCGGGTGCATGAAGCGGGCGGCAAGATCGCCATGCAAATCCTGCACGCGGGCCGCTATGCCTTTACACCCGAATGCGTGGCTCCAAGCGCGATCAAATCCCCCATCTCCATGTTCGCGCCCAAAGAGCTCGACGAGGAAGGCATTGAGAAACAGATTGCCGACATCGCCGCCTGCGCCCTGCGCGCGCGAGAGGCGGGCTATGATGGGGTAGAGATCATGGGCTCGGAGGGCTACTTTCTGAACCAGTTCCTCGTCACCCATACCAACAAGCGCGAGGACCGCTGGGGCGGGTCTTATGAGAACCGCATGCGCCTGCCGCTGGAGGTGGTGCGCCGGGTGCGCGAAACGGTGGGCGAAGATTTCATCCTGATCTACCGGCTGTCGATGATCGACCTCATCCCCAACGGATCGACCTTTGAGGAGGTCGTGCAACTGGCCCAAGAGGTCGAGAAGGCGGGCGCCAATATCATCAACACCGGCATCGGCTGGCACGAGGCGCGCATCCCCACCATCGCCACTTCGGTGCCGCGCGCGGCCTTTGCTTGGGTCACGAAAAAGCTGATGGGCAAGGTGGGCATCCCGCTCATTACCTCGAACCGGATCAACACGCCCGAGGTCGCCGAAGAGGTGCTTGCGGAGGGCTGCGCCGATATGGTCAGCCTCGCGCGGCCGATGCTGGCCGATGCCGATTTCCTTGCCAAGGCCAAGGCCGGTCAGGCTGAGCGGATCGCCCCCTGTATCGCCTGCAACCAAGCCTGCCTCGACCATACTTTCGGCGGCAAGATCTCCACCTGCCTTGTAAACCCGCGCGCCTGCTATGAGACGGAATTGCGAATCGAACCGGTAGCGGCGGCGAAATCCGTGGCCGTGGTCGGTGCTGGCCCTGCGGGCTTGTCCGCCGCAATCACGGCTGCCGAGCGCGGCCATAAGGTCACCTTGATAGACCGCGCGAGCGAGATCGGCGGGCAACTCAACCTCGCTAAGCAAGTGGCGGGAAAAGAGGAGTTCTGGGGCTTGGTCGATTGGTACCGCACCATGCTCAAGGTCCACGACGTGACCGTGCAGCTTGAGACCGAGGCCACGGCGGACGCGCTTCGCGGCTTCGACGAGGTCATCATCGCCACCGGCGTTGTGCCGCGTGACCCACAAATCCCCGGCCAAGACGGCGACAACGTGGTCAGCTACATCGACGTGCTGAACGGCACGGCAAAGGTCGGCCAGCGTGTCGCCGTGATTGGCGCGGGCGGGATTGGCTTCGACGTGTCGGAACATCTGGTGCACGACGGCGAGAGCAGCACGCTGAACCTGCCCGAATGGATGCGCGAATGGGGCGTCACCGATCCGGGTGCGCACCGCAGCGGGTTGGCCCCCGAAGGCCCGCAACCCCCGGCACCTGCGCGGGAGATCACCATGCTGCAACGCAAGACCAGCAAGCCCGGCAAAGGCTTGGGCAAGACCACGGGCTGGATTCACCGCGCCTCTCTCACCATGCGCGACGTGAAGATGATCGCGGGCGTGAACTACGAAAGTATCGACGGGTCCGGCCTGCACATTTCCTTCGGCGAGGCGCGCGAGAACCCCACGCTGATCGAGGCCGACACCATCGTGCTCTGCGCCGGACAACTTTCTGACCGCAGTCTTGCCGACACCCTAGAGGCCAGCGGCACCCCCTGTCATGTGATCGGCGGTGCCGACGTGGCCGCAGAACTCGACGCGAAACGCGCGATCAATCAGGGCACACGTCTGGCTGCTGCCCTTTAGCACCCGCACTGCGCGCGCCCTTGCACCCGGCGCGCGCAACCCGCTAAATCGCCTGACCGCTTTTGCCAGCCAATAGGTGACCATGCCCCTCTGCGTCTTTGACATATCTGATGACGGCACCACCACGGTGCCCGAAGACACCCAACTGACCGGGCCTGCGCGCTACCGTTGGTGGCATTTCGACATGGCCGATCCCGCGCTGGCACCATGGCTGGCCGAACACCTGCCCGAGATCCCGGCGGGTGCATTGCTGCAACCCGAAACGCGCCCGCGCTGCGATGAATATGAGGACGGTCTGATCCTCAATCTGCGCGGCATCAACCTGAACGAAGGGCAGCAGGCCGACCAGATGGTCTCGGTCCGGATGTGGGTGACGGATGCGGTGGTGATTACTGTGCGGATGCGCCGGGTCTTTGCCATCGACGAATTGCGCGCGCTGGCCGCCCAGAGCAACGCCCCGCCCCGGCCTTCGGCCTTCCTCGAAGCGCTGGTCTCAAGGTTGACCGCACGGGTGCAGATCGAAGTGGCGCGGCTGGCGGACCGCACGGCTTTCTACGAAACCGACCTCGAAGACCTCAGCACCCCGCCGCCCAAAGACCTGCCCGTCACCCGCCGCAGCACGATCAAACTCGAACGCTACCTCGCCCCGCAGCGCAGCGCGTTGGAACGGTTGGCGGACCTAGACCTGCCGCTGATCCCGAATGTCGATTCGATGAAGCTGCGCGAGTTGGCCAACCGCACCGCCATCGTGGTGGAGGAACTGGACGCCCTGCAAGAGCGCATTGTCACGGTACAGGACGAACACGACAACCAAGTCGCCCAACGCCAAGCGCGCCATGGCTATGTGCTGTCGATCGCCGCCGCCGTGTTCCTGCCGCTGGGGTTTCTGACCGGGCTTTTCGGCGTGAACGTCGGCGGGATGCCCGGCGTGGACGATCCGCGCGCCTTTGCCGTCCTTTGCCTTGCCATGGTGGGCCTCGCCGCGCTCATGCTGGCGGTTCTGAAATGGCTGCGCTGGCTGTAAGCCCCTCGGAAACGGATTGTCCTGCCGTTTCCATGCCATGAACGATCCCTGCAAAGACCACGGGACTGTCTTGCCTCTGCCCCGATCCTGCCTGAATTGCCGCCCATACCTGAGGGCAACAAGATCAATGCGAAGGGACAGGCAATGGACCGCCTTACGGAAATGGAAGCGTTTGCCACAGTGGTGGATCAAGGCGGCTTTACAGATGCTGCCAAGAAGATGGGGATCTCGAAATCCGCCGTCTCAAAGCATGTATCCTCACTTGAGGCCCGCTTGGGGGCGCGGTTGCTTAACCGTACCACCCGCCGCGTGTCGCCCACGGAGATCGGGCTGGCCTATTACGACCGCGCCCGCCGCGTGCTGAACGACGCAGGCGAGGCCGATGCGCTGGTCACCTCGATGCAATCCGCGCCCTCGGGGCTGTTGCGGATTTCGGTGGCGACGGATTTCGGCGTCAATCACCTGTCGCCCGCTTTGTCGGAGTTCTTGCAGGACTTTCCCGACATCACGGTGAACATGGTGCTGAACAACCGCTACGTTGAGCTAATCTCGGAAGGGTTCGACATGGCCGTGCGCATCGGAGAGTTGGAGGACAGCACCCTGCGCGCGCGCAAGCTGACCGAGACGACCAAACGCATGATCGCCAGCCCGAAGTATTTCGAGCAGTACGGGCGGCCGGAAAAGATCGATGATCTGAACAATCACAAGCTGCTGCATTAC
The DNA here is from genome assembly GCF_032922545.1 of Sulfitobacter sp. LC.270.F.C4. Taxonomy (NCBI): domain Bacteria; kingdom Pseudomonadati; phylum Pseudomonadota; class Alphaproteobacteria; order Rhodobacterales; family Roseobacteraceae; genus Sulfitobacter; species Sulfitobacter sp. LC.270.F.C4. Next base: position 179,019 of record NZ_CP136692.1, read on the forward strand.
TCGAACCAGTCGTCTGGCAATGTGTGGAAACTGACCGCACCTTCGGGTGAAAAGCGGCAGGTCCGCACGGCGGGCTGGCTGTCGGTCAATGACGGGCAGAGCCTTTTGAACGCCGCGATTTCGGGACTGGGGATCGCCTATCTGCCAAGCTTTCTTTACGCCGATGCGATGGAGAAAGGGTTGGTCGAGGATGCCATCCCCGAACTGCCGCTGGAGACGCAGGGCATCTACGCCGTCTATCCTCCGGGCCGGTTCACCCAGCCCAAGGTGCGGGCGTTCATCGACTTCCTCGTGCATGAATTTGCCGAGAAGGGGCCGACGGACTGGTAAACACACTCGGCCCGGAATCAAGCCGCAGGCGCCGGGCCATCGCCTGCCCGCCCGGACGGGTAGGCGATTTAGTACGGCTGGGTGGGACTTGGCAAACGCACATCATGGTTGAGCCATAAAGTGGCAGCGACCTGCCGCGGATCGCCGACCCGCGGGCAGCCGATGGCCCTCAGTTGCTTCGCACTCTGCCACACAAGACCACCTTTCCTCTCCCCCACCAGCACGCTATCTCTCCCGCCATGAGCAATATGCGCGAAACCTATGCCCGGCTTGTCGCCGAGGGCAAGCTACAGGCCGACCCGGCCCAAGAAACCGTCATGGCGGAGTTTGACCGCATCCGCGATGCGCTGGCCCACCCGCCGAAGAAAAGCTTCTTTCGCAAGGCGCCCGAACCGCCCAAGGGGCTGTACCTCTGGGGTGGCGTGGGGCGCGGCAAGTCGATGCTGATGGACATGTTCGTGGCGCATCTGCCCGACGTGCCCGCGCGCCGGGTGCATTTCCACGCCTTCATGCAGGAAATCCACAACGCCATGCATGAGGTCCGCAAGACCGGCGTGGATGACGCCATCGCGCCCGTTGCCCGCGATGTGGCCGACAGCGTGCGCCTGCTCGCTTTCGACGAGATGCAGATCACCGACATCACCGACGCGATGATCGTGGGCCGCCTGTTCGAGGCGCTTTTTGCCGCCGGGGTCGTGGTCGTCACCACCTCCAACCGCCTGCCCGATGACCTGTATAAAAACGGCATCAACCGCGAGGTGTTTGTCCCTTTCATCGACCTCATCAAAGAGCGCATGGTGGTGCATGAACTTGCCAGCCCGACCGACTACCGCCAAGATCGGCTGGCCGGGTCGCAGGTCTATTTCACCCCCGTCAACGCCGAGAGCCGCGCCGCGATGGATGCGGTTTGGGACGATCTGGCAGGCACAAAGGGCGAGCCGCTGACCCTCCACGTGAAGGGCCGCGAAGTGGTGATCCCGGCCTTTCACAACGGCATGGCCCGCGCCGGTTTCCACGCGCTTTGCGGGCAGCCCTTGGGGGCCGCGGATTACCTCGCGCTGGCGCAGGCCGTGCGGGTGCTACTGCTGGACAACATCCCCACCCTCGGCCGCTCGAACTTTAACGAGGCCAAGCGCTTTGTCACGCTCATCGACGCGCTTTATGAGGCCAAGGTGCGGCTGATCTGCTCTGCCGCCGCCGCGCCGGAAATGCTCTATCTCGAAGGCGAAGGCACCTTTGAGTTCGAGCGCACAGCCTCCAGACTGCGCGAAATGCAGGGGGAAGACTGGGGGCGCTGACCGCCCCCTGCCGCCAAATCAGGAATCACTTACCGGCTGCATATGCAGGTCATTGCCCTGCAAAATCGGGTGATAGGGCCGCTCGACTTCATAAAGCCACCACAGGCCGCCTGCGATGATGGCGACACCTATGGCCATGAAGATAAATTGATATTTCCGTGCATCGTCCTGATCGTGACGCGCGGACTGGCTGAAATTGCGCATGGGGACACCTCGGTCAAATTCGAAAGGGGAGACTTCCTAAGACCAAGATACACCACATCTGCACTTCGCAGCAGCGGTACACCCAAATATGGTTAACTAGACGTTTTCACGCAACACGCTACCGGCAAGGTAGAGTGAGCCGCAGATCAGCACACGCGCATGGGGTTCGCGGGCGATGATCGCCTTGAGCGCCGCGGTGACATTCTCGGCCTCGGCGGTCTCGAACCCGACATCACGCGCCACTTTGGCCGTCGCCTCGGCAGGTAGGGTCGCCGCCTCGCCGGGGATCGACACGGCGGTCAGACTTGCCGCCTCTGCCGCCAAGGGGCGCAAGTATCCGGCGATATCCTTGGTGTTCAACATGCCGCAGATTAGATGCGTCGGGCGTTTCGGCAAAGCGGCCAGCGTCGCGGCCAGCGCCACGCCTGCGGCGGGGTTGTGCCCGCCATCCAGCCAGAGCTCACCCTCGGGCGCCATGCGGGCCAGCGGCCCCTCTGACAGCCGCTGCATCCGCGCGGGCCACTGCGCCTGCGTCACTGCAGCCTCGCAAGCCTCTGCATCGATCCCAAGCTGGCGCAGCGCCGCCAGCGCGGCCCCCGCGTTCATGATCTGATGGTCGCCGGGCAGATTGGGGCGCGGCAGATCAAGCAAGCCGCGCTCATCTTGATAGACCATGCGCCCTGCTTCGGGCGCGACATGCCATTGCTGGCCATAGGCCAAAAGCGGCGCGCCCAGTTTCGCGGCGCGGTCTTCGATCACCTCAAGCGCGGGGTCTTGCTGCGGGCCGACCACACAGGGCACAAGACGCTTGATGATGCCAGCCTTCTCGCCCGCGATTTCGGCCAGCGTTTCGCCCAAATACTGCTGATGATCGACCGACACCGGGGTGATCACGGTCAGCGCCGGGCCGATCACATTTGTCGCATCCAAGCGCCCGCCTAGCCCCACCTCCAGCAGCGTGTAATCGGCTCTGCTGCGCGAAAAAGCGAGGATGGCGGCGCAGGTGGTGATCTCGAAATAGGTGATCTCTTCGCCACCGTTGGCAGCGTGGCATTCTTCTAACACGGCCGCCAGATCGGGTTCTGAGATCAGCTGCCCTGCAACGCGAATACGCTCATGAAACCGCGCCAGATGGGGTGAGGTATAGGCGTGCACCGTCTTGCCCGCCGCCTCTAGCCCCGCGCGAATCATCGCTTGGGTCGACCCTTTGCCATTGGTGCCCGCGATGTGGATCACCGGCGGCAGGCCGTTTTGGGGGTTGCCCAAAGCGTCAAGCAGCCGCCACATCCGGTCGAGCGTCAGATCGATGATTTTGGGATGCAGCGCCATCATCCGTTCAAGGATGACATCCGATGAAGGCGTGCTCATTTCTTCTTAGGCGTATCGGCGGGCAACTCCGCTGCGGCCTGAACAGCGGCGGCGGCCTCGGCCACCTCCACTTCTTCGGGCGCGGGCAGGTCACCGCGCACGGCGGGCGGCAGGCCCATCAGCATGCGGGTAATGGTGATCAATTCATCACGCATCTCGGTCCGCTTGGTCACCCGGTCGAGCATGCCATGGTCGAGCAGATATTCCGCCCGCTGAAAGCCCTCGGGCAGTTTTTCACGGATGGTCTGTTCGATCACACGCGGCCCGGCAAAGCAGATCAGCGCGTTCGGCTCGGCAATCTGCACGTCGCCCAACATCGCATAGGACGCGGTGACGCCGCCGGTCGTGGGGTGGGTCAGCACAACGATATAGGGCAGGCCCGCTTCTTTCAGCATCTGCACGGCGACCGTGGTGCGCGGCATCTGCATCAGGCTGAGGATACCTTCTTGCATCCGCGCGCCACCAGCGGCGGAGAATAGCACCAGAGGGCGCTTCAGCTTCACCGCTTCCTCGGCGGCGGCAATGATCGCATTGCCCACATACATGCCCATGGAGCCGCCCATGAACGAGAAGTCCTGCGCGCAAGATACAATCGGCGTGCGGCCAATCTCACCCGTGACCACGAGCATGGCTTCATGCTCGCCCGTCTGCTTTTGCGCGGCCTTCATCCGGTCGGGATAGCGTTTCTGATCTTTGAAATGCAGCGGGTCTGGCGTGGGCGCAGGAACCTTCACCTCGGTAAAGATGCCACCGTCGAACAGCGCCTTGAACCGCTCGCGCGGGCTGATGTGCATGTGGTGGCCGCAGTTGGTGCAGACGTTTAGATTGTCCGCCAACTCGCGGTGAAACAGCATGGTGCCGCATTCGTTACACTTGGTCCACAGGTTGTCCGGCGTCTCGCGGCGCGAGAAGATCGAGTTGATACGCGGACGGACGTAGTTTGTGATCCAGTTCATTGGCAGGCCTCTGCTGTGGTTCCGTTCCAGATAATCCCCGCATGGGGAAATTGCAATCAGCGGCGTATCGCCAGCCTTGCCGCGAGCCACGACACCAACATCAACGCGAAATCCACCGGCAACCAAGTCCGCAACGCCGCCGCGTCATCCATCGAAAACGGCGTCAGATAAAGCGCCAGCCCCGAAAGATCATCCGGCAGAGAGATAATGAGAATGGCCGAGACATTGTTCCACAGATGCACCGCGATGGCGGGCCCAAGCGAGCCGGAGCGCGCAGTAAGGTCAGCCATCAAGATGCCGAAGACCCCAGCCCAGAGCGCCACCATCAGCGCATTCTCCCCCGCCTCGGCAGGCAGGTAGTGACCAAGCGCGAAAAGCGCCGAGGGCAGGACCATCCAGATCAGCGGCGAGCGAAACCGTGCCGCCAGTTGCTGCTGTACATAGCCGCGAAAGACGATCTCTTCGGCGCTGACCTGCACCAACACCGCCAGCAGCGACAGTGGCAAAAGCAGCAGCCAGCGGCCAAGCGGCAGGTTCGGCGTCAGTTCGCCGCCCATGTCCCATGGCGGCAAGATCAGCAGCACGGCCCCAAGGGCCAGCATAGCAAGGGACACCGCGCGAAAACTCGGCCAAAGCCGCCCCGGCACGCACAGCAAGCTGCCCGCGCTGCGCCGGTGTACGACCCGCACAGTCACACCGACCGCCATCGCCATGGTCCCAAAACTGAACAGCAGCAGATACATGGCCTGCGGCGTGGCCCCTTCAAGCAGGTTGCCATGCAGCGATGCCGCCGCCGTGCCTGCCAGCGCATAGACCGTCTGAAAATAAAGCTCGTTCAGCGCAACATAGGCCACCACCGCCACGAACAACCCCAAGAAAAAGCGCCAAAGCGCCGATGAGGCGCGCGCGGGCGCGACGAAGGCCGCATGGGCGCTGTAATCGGGCCGCCAATTCATGAGAGGCGCGGGGCAGATCGGGGGTGGTTGTTGCAGAGCATATGCCGGACCTTCACGCTTGCGGGCGGCTCCAACCGACCGCGCCAGAAGGTCAGAACCTATGCCCTAACACGCTGCGATACAACAGTTCCCCCACCTCATACGCGCCAAAGCCTTGCAGCACCGCCCCTGCCCCTCTATTCCATTCAAGACGTTTCAAGGAGCCCACCGATGTCCACCACGCCCCGCTTCGACAAATCCCGGCTGCCCAGCCGCCACGTGACCGAAGGCCCGGCCCGCGCGCCGCACCGGTCTTACTACTATGCCATGGGCATGACCGAAGAAGAGATTCACCAGCCGTTGGTGGGCGTCGCCACCTGCTGGAACGAAGCAGCCCCCTGTAACATCGCGCTGAACCGTCAGGCGCAGGCTGTAAAAGTGGGCGTGCATTCCGAACAGGGCACCCCGCGCGAATTCACCACCATCACCGTCACCGATGGCATCGCCATGGGCCATGAGGGCATGCGTTCCTCGCTGGCCTCGCGCGAAGCAATTGCCGACACGGTAGAGCTGACCATGCGCGGCCACTGCTATGACGCCATCGTGGGTCTGGCGGGCTGTGACAAATCCCTGCCGGGAATGATGATGGCCATGCTGCGCCTCAACGTGCCGTCGGTCTTCCTTTATGGTGGGTCGATCCTGCCGGGCAAAGCACCTGCCGGGGCCGATGTGCCCGAAGACTTCGCCAGCCGTGACCTGACCGTGCAGGACATGTTCGAAGCCGTGGGCCGCTTCCAGAACGGCTCCATGTCGCAAGCCGCTTTGGACGTGCTTGAGCGCGTGGCTTGCCCATCGGCGGGTGCTTGCGGCGGCCAGTTCACCGCAAACACCATGGCCTGCGTGTCGGAGGCCATCGGCCTCGCGCTGCCGAACTCTTCGGGCATGCCCGCGCCCTATGAGAGCCGCGACGCCTATGCCGAAGCCTCGGGGGCGGCGGTCATGAACTTGATCGAAAAGAACATCCGCGCGCGTGACATCTGCACCCGCGAAGCCTTTGAAAACGCGGCGCGTATCGTGGCCTGCACCGGTGGGTCGACTAACGCGGGCCTGCACCTGCCCGCCATGGCCCATGAAGCCGGGATCGAGTTCTACCTCGAAGACGTTTGCGAGATCTTCCGCGACACGCCCTATTTCGTCGATATGAAACCGGGCGGCGCTTATGTGGCCAAAGATCTTTACGATGCGGGCGGCGTGCCGGTGGTGATGAATGAGTTGCGCAAAGCGGGCCTTATTCACGAAGACTGCATGACCGCCACCGGATACTCGATGGGCGAAGTGTTGGATCAAGTGACCCGCGAAGCAGACGGCAAGGTGATCCACTCGGTCGCCAATCCGATCAGCAAGACCGGCGGTGTTGTCGGCCTCAAAGGCAACCTTGCCCCCGAAGGCGCCATCGTGAAAATCGCGGGCATGTCGGAAGAAGACATCGTTTTCACCGGCCCGGCACTGGTGTTCGAATGCGAGCAGGACGCCTTTGAAGCCGTGCAGAACCGCGCCTATTCCGAAGGCGATGTTTTCGTCATCCGCAACGAAGGCCCCGCAGGCGGCCCCGGCATGCGCGAGATGCTGGCGACCACGGCGGCGCTGTCCGGTCAGGGCATGGGCAAGAAAGTGGCGCTGATCACCGATGGCCGCTTCTCGGGCGCGACACGTGGTTTCTGCGTGGGTCACGTTGGGCCAGAAGCCGCACACGGCGGGCCGATTGCGCTGCTGAAAAACGGCGACATGATCACCCTTGATGCCATCACCGGCAGCATCAGCGTCGACCTGAGCGAGGATGAACTGGCTGAGCGCCGCAAGGGCTGGGCTGGCCCCCGTGCGACGAACTACCAAAGCGGCGCGCTGTGGAAATATGCCAAGCTTGTCGGCCCCACCTACCTTGGTGCCGTGACACATCCGGGCGCTCAGGCCGAGACCCATGATTACATGGACCTCTAAGCGCCCTCTTGCGGCACTTGCTATGCTCACCCTGTCCGCCTGCGAAGGCGGTCAGGGTTTTTCCTTTGGCGGCAGTACCGGCGCGCCCGACAAACCCCTGCGGCAAACGGCGCTTGCCGGGGGCGCGGTGCAGGTGGTGCCCCCGCAGGGCTATTGCATCGACCCCAAAAGCCTCAAACGCCGCTTTGCCCTGATGGCGCGCTGCGACGCACTTGGCCTGCCGGATGTGGTCACCGCCGCGCCGCGTGGCATCCTAACGCTGGCGCTGATCGAGGCCGAGGCAGAAGCCCCTCTGCCCACCCCACAACAGGTCGCCGAGGCCACTGGTCTGAGCCAGCTGCAAGAGGCCGGCAGCATTGAAGGCGCAACGATTTTTGTGGCCCAAGGGCCGGTGCCCGCCGAGGGCATGTCGCCCCGCCACTGGCGCGGCATGGCACGGATCGGCGGCCATGTCGCCAGCGTCACCCTGTACGGCGCACCGCAAAGCCGCGCCATTTCCGAAGAGGGCCGCGCACTGGTCGCAGACCTGATCCGACAAAGCCGCAGCAAAAGCGCGAAGGCTGCCCCCGCTGGCAGCTGACCCGCCCGTTGTTTCCAAATTGGCAACACTGCCCGCCCCCGGAAACAATCGCAGGGGCTATTCATTTGAACGAAATGCCCGCCTTGCATAGACTGCGACAAAACGAGAGGCGCAGGTTCATGGTCAACTTCCCCAGCGGCTATCTGGAGAGCAAGCTCTATGCCCGCGCGCTGCAACGTTGGGCCGATGCGGCTCGCAAGGCCGCCACGGTCGATCTTGCCACCCTGCGCCGTCAACGCAGCCGCGCCCGGCTGCTGCGCGCCCAACTGGATCGTCTGATTCACCGCGCAGAAGACCGCCTCGCCCTGCCCGCGATTGGCGCCAGCGGCTTTCCGAAACCGCATAACGCCGATTGGGCATGGCGGCCCGAGCTTTGGCGCGGCCCGCTTGCCACGCCGGGGATGTCGTCGGTCGAAACCAAATCCACACTGGGCGAGGAAGTGACCCTGTTCCACGATTGCGCGCAATCGGAACTGACCCTGCGCCAGTTGCGCAACCTGCGCGAGGCCGATTTGGCCCCCTATGGGCTGCAACTCGATGTCTTCAAATTTGATGGGTCTTTCCTGTCGCTGGTGATTAACCTGCCCACCGACGCCATCACCGGATTGAAACGCCGCCACCTGATCCGCATGGATACGATCGTGCAATTGGAACACCCGCTTGAGATCTTTGCCCGGCTCAACATCCGCCATGGTCCGAACACCGAACAGATCGTCCGCGAATTGCCCGTCGGACAGGAAAACATCAGCGTCGAATTCGATCTGGCCTATAGCAATCTCAACGAAAAGCGGATCGAGGCGGCATGGATCGACCTAATCTTTGAGGGGCCGGACATGAACCAAGTCGTCCTGCGCGACCTCACTTTCTCGCGCCGCCCCCGCGCCCAGATCTAGGACCCCGTCATGAGCCACTTTGACCTGACCAAGACTGTATTGCGCCAAGGCATCTGGCACGGCGTGCTGACCGCCCAGGACGGCACCGACACCCCGCAGATCAGCGTGACGCATGAAGGCAAAGAGGTGGCAGAGGTGACGCTGGAAGCCGAAGGAACCGAGGGGCGCTGGCACCTCTCCTTCGCCCTCCCACCCGAGGCGATTGCCGATGGGGTGCAGACCCTCGTTATCACCGAAAAGACCGGCGGGGCGCTCTTGGGTCATGTGACCCTGATCGCGGATGAAGCGCTTGGCGATGACATCCGGGCCGAGATGGACCTGCTGCGGGCCGAACTCGACATGCTCAAACGCGCCTTTCGGCGGCATTGCCGCGAAACGGGGTAAGGCGGGCACCGCCCCGCACTGCAATCGCAACGCGGCGCGCTCTAGGTCCTGCCCCGCCCCACCGCCAACGGACCGGCCCCAAACAAAAAGCCCCGCTGTCTCCAGCGGGGCTTTTTGCATCTTGTTTACGATATTTTACTCGTTCGGGCCCAAAGCCGACAGACCCTTGAGGATGTCGATGGCATAGGCCAGTTGGTAATCCTCTTCACGCAGCTCAGCCGCCTTGCGGGCCTTTTCGCGGTCGTCCTCGATCTGTTTGATCTGATCGTCGGTCAGGCTGTCATTGTTCAACCGTCCGCGCAGATCGGCTTCGGAGCGGAGGGGGCGTGCCGACAATGCTTCGTCTTCCTCGGTCTCCGGTGCGGCTGGGGGCTGGGCCACAACGATGTCAGGCGATACGCCAAGCGCTTGGATCGACCGGCCCGAAGGCGTGTAGTAGCGCGCCGTGGTCAGGCGCATGGCCCCGTCGCCGCGCAGTGGCATGACGGTCTGAACCGACCCTTTGCCAAAGCTCTTGGTGCCGATGACGATGGCGCGGCGGTGGTCCTGCAAGGCCCCCGCGACGATTTCCGAGGCCGAGGCAGAGCCGCCGTTGATCAGCACCACAATCGGTTTGCCCATCGCCAGATCACCCGGCGTGGCATTCACCCGGTCACCATCTTCGATGTCGCGGCCACGGGTGCTGACGATTTCCCCTTCTTCGAGGAAGGCATCCGACACGGCAATCGCCTGATTGAGCAAGCCGCCGGGGTTGTTGCGCATATCAATGACGATGCCGTTGATATTCTCCATGCCACCCGCGTCTTCGATCTGCTGCTCCAGACCCTCTTTCATCTTGGGATAGGTCTGTTCGTTGAACGTTGTCAGACGCAGCACGGCGGTGTTGCCCACGGTCCGGGCGCGCACGGCGGTCAGCTGGATTGTGTCGCGCACGATGGAAACGTCGAAGGGCTCTGGCTCCCCTTCGCGCACCACGGTGATGAGGATCTCTGACCCCACCGGCCCGCGCATCATCTCGACCGCGTCGTCGAGGCCAAGACCCAACAGGCTTTCGCCATCGACATGGGTGATGAAATCCCCCGCCTCAATCCCGGCCTCAGCAGCAGGGGTGCCATCGATGGGCGAGACGACTTTGACGAAACCCTCTTCTTGGGTAACCTCGATGCCCAAACCCCCGAATTCGCCGCGCGTTTGTTCGCGCATCTTTTCGGCGTCCTTGGGCGACAGGTAGGACGAATGCGGATCAAGCGAGGTCAGCATACCGTTGATGGCGGCTTCGATCAGGTCACCGGGGTCGACATCTTCGACATATTGCGCGCGGATGCGTTCGAAAATATCTCCGAAAAGATCAAGCTGTTCGTAAACATTTGTCGTCTTCTCGGCCTCTTGCGCCAGCAGCGGTCCGGCGATCTGAGTGGTTGCGACCACCCCCGCGACCGTGCCTGCAACGGCTGCCATCACGAATTTCTTCATCTGCTATCCATCCTTGTCGGTGCGGAACCAGTCTGCCGGGTCCTGAGGTGTGTTGTCTTGCCTGACTTCTATATAGAGCGTTTCCGTCCGGTCAGTGCCAGTGCCTTCACCATTTGGTGACATCTGGGAACTTGTGCCGCTTTCCGGCCCGCCCATCAACCCGATGGGCGTGCCACCGGCAATCACCTGCCCGGCTTGGCCGTAAACGATATCCAGCCCCGCCAGCACAAAAAGCGTATCGACCTGCGGCTCAAGGATCACGACATTGCCCAGATCCAGCAACGGACCAACGTATCGGATCGTTGACGCCGCCGGGCTGGTGACGATGGCGCGGGGCCGGGTGGCAAGGATCATGCCGGGCCGTGTGACCCCAGCCGAATCCGTCTCTCCCGCCTTGCGCAGCACCAAGCCTTGGGCGGGCAAGGGCAGCTCGCCCACCTGACCGTCAAGGTTCACCGGGGCGGGTTCTTCCGCGCCGGTGGTGATCTCGGACAGGCCACTGGCAAAGCCATCCAATGTCTCGGTCGAGGCAATCAGGATCGCGGTGCGCACCGGGTCTTCGGTAAAGCGCGTCGGCAGATCGGTACGGTTGGCCATCGCCTGATTGAGCGCGGTGCGGGCGCGCTGCACTTCGGTCAGCCCCTCTTGCAACCGCTGTGCCGCATCGGTCTGCAAGGCACGCAGGGTTTTGATGTCTTCGTAGTCTTGGCGCAGCGCATCGGCGCGGGCGTTGAGCGCGGGCGTCAATTCCGCCAGCAACATCCCGGCACGCGCAGTACCCATCGGGCCATCGGGGTGCAGCAGCACCACGGGCGACGGATCACCGCCGATGCTTTGCAAAACGCCCAAGAACTGCGCCACCTCGCCCTCGCGCGCCTGTAGCTTGCGGCTAAGCTGTGCCTCGTTGATCGCCGCCTGACGCAGCCCTGCCCGCATCGCGGCAAGCCCCGCCTCAAACGCCTGAATCGTTTCGGTCAGCGCCTGCACCCGGTCGCGCGCGCCGTCGGCTTGGTCAAGCCGCGCCCCTGCCGCCTCCAACGCGGTCGCGGCCGCGCGTGCCTCCGCGGCGGCCTCATCGGCCTGCGCCTGTGCCATCAGGGGCAGGCAGGCAAAAACAACAGCCGCGGCGAAATGCTTCATGTCAGCAGGCTTTTCCCGGTCATTTCTTCGGGCTGCGGCAGGCCCATCAACTCCAGCACCGTCGGTGCCAGATCGGCCAGACGCCCGTCGCGCAGGGCGGTCCCTTCGGGCGCGCCCACCGCCACCACCGGCACAGGGTTAAGCGTATGCGCCGTATGCGCGCCGCCTGTCTCGGGGTCGATCATCATCTCGCAATTGCCGTGATCCGCCGTAACGATCATCGCGCCGCCCGCCTTTTCCAGCGCCTTGAGCACCCGGCCCAGCCCCGCGTCCACCGCTTCGCAAGCCGCAATCGCTGCCTCAAGATCACCGGTATGGCCGACCATATCGGGGTTGGCGAAATTCACCACGATCAGGTCATAGCCCGCCTCGATCGCCTGCACGAACTGATCCGTCACCTCGGCGCAGGACATCTCGGGCTGCATGTCATAGGTCGCGACATCGGGCGACTTGGGCATGTTGCGGTCTTCGCCCGCCGCCGGGGTTTCGACACCCCCGTTGAGGAAAAAGGTCACATGGGGATATTTCTCGGTCTCGGCCAAACGGAACTGCCGCAGCCCCTGTTGCGCCACCCAATCCCCCAGCGTGTTTTTGATGTCCGGCTTGGGATACATCGTGGTCATATAGGCGGCGTGGTCTTTGGAATATTCCGCCATGCCCATCAGCGCCGCCCAATCGGGGCGCGGACCGATGTCATAGGCGTCGAACCCCGGATCGCCCAAGGCCGCCATGATCTCGCGCGCGCGGTCGGCGCGGAAGTTAAGGCAGAAGAGCCCGTCGCCCGTCGCCGCCCCCGCATAGCCGTCGATCACACTGGCGGCAAAGAACTCATCCGTCTCGCCCCGCCCGTAGGCGGCCTGCACCGCTGCGCGGGCGTCGGGAAATGCCTGCCCTTCGCCGCGCAGAATTGCCGCCGAAGCCTTGCCCACCCGGTCCCAACGGTTGTCGCGGTCCATCGCGAAATAGCGCCCTGTCACGGTGACGATCCTGACGCCTTCGGGCAGCGCCGCCTCCAGCGTCTCGAAATAGCCAAGCGCTGAAGACGGTGCCACGTCGCGCCCATCTGTCACCGCATGGATCACCACCGGCAGTCCCGCCGCATCCAGCGCGCGGGCGGCGGCGACCATATGGCTCAGATGCCCATGCACCCCCCCGTCCGAGACGACGCCCATCAGATGCGCCGTGCCGCCGGTTTCCTTGAGCTTGGCGATAAAACCCCGCAGCCGCGCATTCTCGGCAAAGCTGCCTTCTTCGATCGCCAGATCAATCTGCCCCAGATCCATCGCCACCACCCGGCCCGCGCCGATATTGGTGTGGCCAACCTCGGAATTGCCCATCTGCCCGCGCGGCAGGCCCACGTCGGGGCCATGGGTGATCAGCTGCGCCTTTGGTCCCGCTTGCATGATCCGGTCAAAATTCGGCGTCTTGGCCAGCAGGGGGGCGTTGCCCTCCGGCACCTCGCTGAGGCCCCAACCGTCAAGGATGCACAATACGACAGGTTTGGGGGCGCTCATCAGACTGTTGCTCCGGCTTGGTGGCTGTTCAGCGCCTTTTACCCCTTGTGGGCTGGCACTTGAACCACTTTGTGCACAAGCCTCCCATTCCCGCGCAGAGCCCTTGCCCCGCGCGCCTGCTTTGGTCATAACGAGTGGCAACTTTCGCCTGAGCCGAGGACCAACTCCATGACCCTGCAAGCGCCCGAAACCCGCATCGTGAACACTTGGCGCGTGGCCTGCGACGGCAGCGAAGGCGCGCTTGGCCATCCGCGCGTCTGGCTGCAAATCCCCCAAGATCGCGGCTGGGTCGAATGCGGCTACTGCGATTGCAAATTCGTCCATACGGATTTCGAAGGCAAAGTCTGAGCCTTCCCGGCCCTCACCTGAACACCTGAACCGACGGCACGAACCTGCCCGCGCGGCGCATTGGCGTCTGGCCGTGGGCCATGCTTCGTGGCAAAAGGGTCGCCAATCCAGCGGAGCATTCATATGACATTCGGCAAAGGCCACCACCTGCATCTGATCGACGGCTCGGCCTTCATCTTTCGCGCCTATCACGCCCTGCCACCGCTGACGCGCAAATCCGACGGCATGCCCATCGGCGCCGTGGCTGGGTTTTGCAACATGCTGCACCGCTATGTTGAGGGCAACACCGGCCCCAACGCGCCCACGCATGTTGCCGTGATCTTCGACAAGGGCAGCCACACTTTCCGCAATGACATGTACGACCAGTACAAGGCCAACCGCGAGGCCATGCCCGAAGACCTGCGCCCGCAGATCCCGCTGACCCGCACCGCGACCGAGGCGTTCAACATCGCCTGCAAAGAGCTCGAGGGCTATGAGGCGGATGACATCATCGCCACCCTCGCCGTACATGCCCGCGCCGCCGGGGGGCGTTGCACCATCATCAGCTCCGACAAAGACCTGATGCAGCTTGTCGGCGACGGCGTGGAAATGCTGGACGCGATGAAGAACAAGACCATCGACCGCGATGGCGTCTTCGAGAAGTTCGGTGTCTACCCTGACCGCGTGGTGGATGTGCAGGCGCTGGCGGGCAATTCGGTCGACAACGTGCCCGGCGCGCCCGGCATCGGCATCAAGACAGCGGCGCTGCTGATCAACGAATACGGCGATCTGGATGCGCTGCTGGAACGCGCGAGCGAGATCAAACAGCCCAAACGCCGCCAGACCCTGATCGACCATGCCGAGCAAATCCGCCTGAGCCGCAGCCTCGTGCTGCTCGATGAAAACACGCCCATCGACTTCACCATCGACGACCTCGAAGTGCGCGACCCCGATGCCGACCGCCTGCTCGGCTTCCTGTCTGAGATGGAATTCCGCACCCTGTCAAAACGCGTGGCCGAAGTGCTGGGCCGCGAAGCCCCCGCCATCCCCGACGCGCCAGCGCCTGCCGTGGCCGACGCACCGCAGGTCGCGGATGTGCCCTTCGACCACAGCAAATATGAGCAGGTCAGCGACGCCGAGGCGCTGCGCGTTTGGCTCGACCGGATTTATGAGGTCGGCTATGTCGCTGTCGATACGGAAACCACCGGTCTGAACGAGATGACCGCCGAACTGGTCGGCGTGTCGCTGTCGGTTGAGGCCGGGCAGGCCTGCTATATCCCGCTGACCCATAAAGCCAGCCGCAGCGATGACCTGTTTGGCTCCGATGACCTCGCCCCCGGCCAGATGCCGATTGAGGAAGCGCTGCAACTGCTGACCCCGATGCTGGAGGATCCTGCGATCCTGAAAATCGGGCAGAACATGAAATACGACGGAAAGATCTTTGCTCAGTTGGGCATCACCGTCGCACCCATTGATGACACGATGCTGATGTCCTACGCGATGCACGCGGGGCTGCACGGGCATGGGATGGACACGCTTTCTGAGCGTTACCTCGGCCACACGCCCTTGCCGATCAAACCGCTGTTGGGCAGCGGTAAATCTGCCGTGACCTTCGACAAGGTGCCAATGGAAGACGCCGTGCCCTATGCCGCCGAAGACGCCGATGTCACCCTGCGCCTGTGGAAACTCTTCAAGCCGCAGCTGCACCGCGCCGAAGTGACCAAAGTCTACGAAACGCTTGAGCGCCCGCTGGTGCCCGTGTTGGCCCAGATGGAGCGTTCGGGGATACTCGTCGACCGCGACACGCTCAGCCGGATGTCCAATGCTTTCGCCCAGAAAATGGCGGGGCTAGAGGCTGATATTCACGAGCTGGCCGGAGAAACGTTCAACGTCGGCTCCCCCGCGCAGCTGGGTGAAATCCTGTTTGGCAAGATGGGGCTTGAGGGCGGCAAAAAGGGCAAGACCGGCAAATATTCCACCGGCGCGGATGTGCTGGAGGATCTGGCCACCGAACATGACCTCGCCCGTCGGGTGCTGGACTGGCGGCAACTGTCCAAACTGAAGTCGACCTATACCGACGCGCTGCAAGACCATGTGAACGCCGACACGGGCCGGGTGCACACCTGCTATTCCATCGCGGGCGCGACGACGGGGCGTCTGGCCTCCACCGATCCGAACCTACAAAACATCCCGATCCGCTCCGAAGAAGGCCGCCGCATTCGTGAGGCTTTTGTCGCCCCCGAGGGCAAGGTGCTGGTGGCGCTGGACTACAGCCAGATTGAGCTGCGCATCCTCGCGCATATCGCCCAGATTGATGCCTTGAAGGAAGCTTTCCAACGCGGCGACGACATCCACGCCATGACAGCGTCCGAGATGTTTGACGTGCCGATGGATCAGATGACCCCGGAAATTCGCCGCAACGCCAAGGCGATCAACTTCGGGGTGATCTACGGCATCTCCGGCTTCGGCCTCGCGCGCAACCTGCGCATTCCACGGGCCGAGGCGCAGGGCTTTATCGACCGCTATTTCGAACGCTTCCCCGGCATCCGCACCTATATGGACGACACCAAAGCCTTCGCCAAAGAGCACGGGTTTGTGCAGACGCTGTTCGGGCGTAAGATCAACACGCCCAACATCGGCGCCAAGGGGCCGCAGGCAGGTTTTGCCGCCCGCGCCGCGATCAACGCGCCGATTCAAGGCACCGCTGCTGATGTGATCCGCCGCGCCATGGTGCGGATGCCCGAGGCCATCGCCGATCTGCCCGCGACGATGCTGTTGCAGGTGCACGATGAACTGCTGTTCGAAGTGGAAAAAGGGGCCGAAGACGCGCTGATCGCCGCCGCGCGCGAGGTGATGGAGAACGCCAATGATCCGGTGGTGAAGCTTGATGTAAAGCTGATCGTCGATGCCGGCGTCGGTGCCAACTGGGCGGAGGCGCATTGATGGAGCATATAGACCTCCCCGAAGACCTCGCTCAAGCGCTGGAAGAGACCGGCTCACAGGCGGGCTGGGACGGATACAGCGATGAGTTGCGCGCCGATGCGCTGGCATGGATCGACGCGGCGCGGACCACGACGGCACGATCGAAGCGGGTGGATGATGTGGCGCGCTTTGCCGGTAAGGGACTGCCGCCGACACCGTTTCAGTAGGGTGAAATGAAGCACCGGCCCGGAATCAAGCCGCAGGCGCCGGGCCATCGCCTGCCCGCCCCCCGGGTAGGCGATTTGGTGAGGCTGGGCATACCCTTTCGAGCAAACATCACGGATGAGCCATAAAGTGGCAGAAACATCTGCCCGGTCGCCGACCCGCGGTCAGGCCATGGCCCTTTGTACATCTTGCCCATGTCACCTAAATACTCCCCATGACCTCAATCCTCTACTCCTTCCGCCGCTGCCCCTACGCCATGCGCGCGCGGCTTGCCATCGCCGCCGCGCAAACGCCCGTCCACCTGCGCGAAGTCGTCCTGCGGGACAAACCGCAAGCATTCCTCTCGGCATCCCCCACCGCCACCGTCCCTTGCCTCGTCACCGAAACCGGCCCCATCGACGAAAGCCTCGACATCATGAAATGGGCGCTGGCCCAGAACGATCCCGAAGGCTGGCTCGACATGCCGCCCGAAGGGCACGATTGGATCACCCGCGCCGATGGCCCGTTCAAAGACGCGCTCGACCGCACCAAATACGCCACCCGCTATCCCGATGTGGACCCCGAAGAACAACGCGCCAAGGCTGCCGCCTTTCTCCAAGACCTCGACGCGCAACTGGTTGACTGGATCTTCGACCGCCCGACGCTGGCCGATTACGCGATCCTGCCCTTCGTGCGGCAATTCGCCTTTATCGACCGCGCTTGGTTCGACGCGCAGGACTGGCGCGCCCTGCGCGGCTGGCTCGACCGCTTCCTCACCGCGCCCCGGTTCGAAAGCGTGATGAGCAAATACCCCCAGTGGCAGCCCGGCGATACGCCGGTGTCATTCCCCTAAGGCGG
The DNA here is from genome assembly GCF_032922545.1 of Sulfitobacter sp. LC.270.F.C4. Taxonomy (NCBI): domain Bacteria; kingdom Pseudomonadati; phylum Pseudomonadota; class Alphaproteobacteria; order Rhodobacterales; family Roseobacteraceae; genus Sulfitobacter; species Sulfitobacter sp. LC.270.F.C4. The sequence goes on from NZ_CP136692.1 coordinate 196,403, forward strand.
CCACCCATCCGAGCGTCTGCTCCGTCGCCACGCCCGCCGCATACTCCCCGCTGACAAAACCGTCATAACCCGCCCGCAGCGCGGCAAAGAGCCCGTCGAAATCGACATCACCGCTGCCCGGCGCCCCACGCCCCGGCGCGTCACCAAGCTGCACATGGCGGATTAGGGGGCGATATTCCTCGAATACCGCCACGGCATCGCCATGGATCATCTGCGCGTGAAAACTGTCGAACTGCAGCCCCACATTCGGCGCATTCACTGCCGCGAGAAGATCCGCCGCCTGAGCGTAATCGTTCAAGAAATACCCCGGTCTGGCCTCAGGGCAGAGCGGCTCGATCATCAGCGTGACTTCCGGCGGCGCCTCGGCGGCGGCATGACGGAGGTTCGCCACGAATGCCTCTGCCGCCGCTGGCCCTTCGGCCTCCCCGGCCATGACATGGACCATTCTGGGCCGCAGCGCGTCGACATAGCGCCAGACACGACACATATCATGGGCAAAGCGTGCCTCCCCGCCCGGAATGGCTGCAAAGCCGGGCTGGCCACCGGTATAATTCGGCGGTGGGGCATTGATCAGGGCAAGGGTTAACCCGTTGCGCAGCAAGGCGCGCTGCGTCTCTTTCGCGGGGATGTCATAGGGAAACAACACTTCGACCGCGCCAAACCCCGCTTCTGCCGCCGCGTCGAACCGATCCAGATAGGGCAGTCCCGACCAGAGCAGCGACAGGTTGGCGGCAGGTAACAGCGGCATTTCGGGCTTTCGATGGCTTTACGGCAGGTCTTCCGACGGGATGATGCCAAAGAATTCCCCACCCGACCAGACACCAAACCAGCCATCGCGGTGCTCGCCCAGATCGACCAAGCGGTAAAAGCTCTTGCGGTCGATCAGCGCCTCAAGGTTCCGGCGCAGCAGCACATAGGGCGAAGGCTCGCCCGTCTCCTCATCACGGACCACGCGGATCGGATGTTCCGGCCCCGCCTCGGCCACATCGCCTAGGTTGGTGAGAAACCGCAACTGCTGCGCCTCGCCCTCGCCTTCGGCCTCGAAATCCACGGCGACAAAGGGCGCATCTTCGACCGTGATGCCCACCTTCTCGACCGGGGACTTGAGGAAATAGTCATCCCCCTCGCGCCAGAGAATCGAAGCGAACAATTTGACCAATTCGATCCGCCCAATCGGCGTGCCTTGGTAGAACCACGTCCCGTCGCGTTTGATTTGCATGTCCAGATCGCCGCAGAATTCCGGGTTCCACTTCTCAAGCGGCGGGGTTCCGCGCGTTTTTGCGGCCTTGGCGGCTTCGATCAGGCTGTCTGCACTGGGTGTCACGGTATTTTGTCCGCTCATTGGTTTTGCCATTCCCTTTGGTCGCGATACACTTACACCTGAAAGATATAACTCCGGGGAAAGAAATGTCATGGCCGAAGCGGATGATCTGATCGCGCGAATCGAAGCGCTGACCGAAAAGCTAGGCAAGGCCAAGCAGTCGATCACCGGGCGGTTCGTCGGGCAAGAACAGGTTGTCGACCTCGCGCTCACCGCGCTGCTTTGCGGCGGGCACGGGCTGCTGATTGGTCTGCCAGGCTTGGGCAAGACACGACTGGTCGAGACCTTGAGCACCGTCATGGGCCTGCACGGCAACCGCGTGCAATTCACCCCCGATCTGATGCCCGCCGATATTCTGGGCTCCGAAGTGCTTGATACCGCGCCCGACGGCAGCCGGGCCTTTCGCTTTATCGAAGGGCCGATCTTTTGCCAGCTTCTGATGGCGGATGAGATCAACCGCGCCAGCCCGCGCACGCAGTCTGCGCTTTTGCAGGCGATGCAGGAAAAAACCGTCACGGTGGCTGGCCAAGACCGCGCATTGGGCCAGCCCTTCCACGTGCTCGCCACGCAAAACCCGATCGAGCAAGAAGGCACCTACCCGCTGCCCGAAGCACAGCTTGACCGTTTCCTCGTGCAGATCGACGTGGCCTACCCCGACCGCGCGACCGAGCGGGACATCCTGATCGCCACCACCGGCGTCGAAGATGGCGCGGTGCAGCCTGTTTTCTCTACCGAAGACCTGCTGGCCGCGCAAAACCTGCTGCGCCGGATGCCCGTGGGCGACAGCGTGGTGGAGCTGATCCTTGACCTTGTCCGCGCCTTCCGCCCCGATGAACCCGAAGCCACCCAGCCCGTGCGCGAGAGTGTTGCTTGGGGCCCCGGCCCCCGTGCCGCGCAGGCGCTGATGCTGACGGTCCGCGCCCGTGCGCTGCTGGAGGGGCGGCTTGCCCCCTCTGCCGAAGACGTGCTGGCCATGGCCCGCCCGGTGCTAAGCCACCGGATGGCGCTGAACTTTGCCGCCCGCGCACGCGGCGAAAGCCTGCAAGGGCTGATCGACGCCACCGCCGGTCAACTGATCGGGAAAAAGGCCGCCGCGTGACCCATTCCCCCCTAACCCTCAGGGCCGACGCCGAGGGCGAGGCGGCCCGGCTTCCCGCCCTTCTGGCGAGGGCCGAGCATCTGGCCGGTGCCGTGTTGCCCGGTGCCCATGGCCGCCGCCGATCCGGGTCTGGGGATGATTTTTGGCAATACCGCCCGGCGCAAATGGGCGACAGCCGACGCATGGTTGATCACCGCCGCTCGGCGCGAGGCGATCAGGAGTTCGTGCGAGAGCGGGAATGGCAGATTGCCCAGTCGGTCATGCTTTGGGTCGATCAGGGCGCGTCGATGCGCTTTGCCTCTGACAAAGGGCTGCCCGATAAAGCTGATCGCGCGCGGCTGTTGGGCCTCGCGCTGTCGATCCTGCTGCTGCGCGGCGGTGAACGGGTGGGCCTTACCGGCACCGCCCTGCCGCCCCGGCGCGGCAATCCGCAGGTGCTGCGTCTTGCCGAATTGCTCTGCCAAGAAGACATCCGCGAATATGCCCCGCCCGAACACCGCGGCATGATCCGCCATGCTCGGGCGATCTTTATCTCGGATTTCATGGGCGATCTTGAACCGGTCCAGACAGCGCTGACCAAAGCCGCTGATCGCGGCGTGCGCGGCGTGCTGTATCACCTGCTCGACCCGGCAGAGGAAGCCTTCCCTTTTGCGGGCCGTACCATTTTCGAAAGCGTCGGCGGCACGCTGCGCCATGAGACGCTGAAGGCGAATAACCTGCGCGACCGCTATCTCGACCGGCTCGCGGCGCGCAAAGATGAATTGCAACAACTCTGCGCCCGCACCGGCTGGCGCTATGGGCTGCACCACACGGATGCCTCGGCGCAATCGGCGCTGCTGTGGCTCTATGGCGCGTTGGACGCGCGGCAAGGGAGTGCTGCATGAGCGTTTTCGGCGGCATCGGTTTCACCGCGCCTTGGCTACTGCTGGCCCTGATGGCGCTGCCGATCCTCTGGCTGATCCTGCGTGCCGTGCCCCCCGCCCCGATCCGCCGCCGCTTTCCCGGTGTGGCGCTGCTCTTGGGTCTGGCGGACGACGAAAGCACGACGGACCGCACCCCGTGGTGGCTGCTGCTACTGCGGATGCTGGCCGTGGCTGCGATCATTGTTGGCCTTGCCGGGCCGGTCCTGAACCCGCAGGCCGAGGCGGAACAAGGCAGCGGCCCGCTGTTGATGGTGCTGGATACATCATGGGCCGGGGCCAGCCGCTGGGACCAACAGTTGGCCGCCGTCGACACGCAACTGACCCGCGCCGGGCGGGCCGAGCGGACGGTGGGCATCCTGACCCTGACCAACCCGCAGGTGCCAACCTTCCAATCCGCCAACGCATGGCGCAGCCGCCTTGCCGGGCTTTCCCCCGCGCCGTGGCAGCCTTCCCCAGCTGAGATCGCTCGCGCAACCGAAATCATGGCAGGCCTGCCCGCCTTTGACACGATGTGGTTCAGCGATGGCTTGGACTATCCGGGCCGCGATGACCTGCTCGCCACGTTGCAAGCCAAAGGGGCGGTTGAGGTCCATCAGTCGGCCAACAACGTCATCGGCATCGCGCCCGCGGTCTATCAAGACGGTGCAATCGACCTGACCCTGCGCCGCGCCGCCCCCGGCCCGGAACGCGACGCCGTAGTGCAGGCGCATGGCCGCGACCCGGCAGGCAACGCCCGCGTGCTGGCCACCGCCAACGCAGGTTTCGAGGCGGGTGCGACCGAGGCCAGCACTTCCCTCTCGCTGCCTGCCGAGATGCGCGCGCGGCTGACCTTTTTCGATATCGCGGGCCAACGCTCTGCCGGGGCGCGCACCTTGGTCGACGACGGGCTGCGCCGCCGTGAGGTCGCGCTGATCAGCGGGCGCGGGGCGCAGGAGGGGCTGCAACTGCTCTCGCCGCTGCACTATATCGAACAGGCGTTGGCCCCGAGTGCTGACCTTATCGACGGCACCCTGTCCGACGTGCTGCCCGCCAACCCCGATGTGATCGTGCTGGCCGATGTGGCCACCCTCAGCCCCGCCGAAGCAGAGCCTCTGCAAGAGTGGATTGATGCGGGCGGCATGCTGATCCGCTTCGCCGGGCCACGCATTGCCGCCAGTGATGTCAGCCGCATCGACGAAGACCCGCTGATGCCCGTGCGCCTGCGCGCCGGGGGGCGCAGCGTGGGCGGGGCAATGTCTTGGGGCGAGCCCAAAGCGTTGGCCCCTTTCCGCAACGGTTCGCCCTTCTTTGGCCTGCCGGTGCCGGAGGACGTGACCGTTTCCGCGCAGGTCGTGGCGCAACCGGACCCGACACTGGCCGACCGGGTGATTGCATCGCTGAGTGACGGCACGCCGCTGGTCACGCGCAAGGCCGTCGGTCAGGGGCAGATCGTGCTTTTCCACGTTACCGCCACGGCGGAGTGGTCGACCCTGCCGCTGTCGGGTCTTTTTGTGCAGATGATGGAGCGGCTGGCTGTGTCCTCTGGTGCCAGCACGCCCGAGGCCGGCAGCCTTGAGGGCACCACATGGACCCCGCTGCGGGTGATGGACGGTTTCGGCACCCTGTCGGACGCGGGCAACCTGCCCGGTGTCGCGGGGCCTGACTTGATTTCGGCCCCCGCTGGCCCTGCGCTACCCCCCGGCATCTACGGCTCAGAAGACCGACGGCTGGCGCGCAATGTGCTGACTGCTGAGACCACGCTCACCCCCGCCAAATGGCCCTCGGATGTGCCGCTGCGTGGTCTTGCGCTGCCGCCGGAACAGCCGCTGGCCGGAGCACTTCTGAGCCTCGCGATCCTGTTGCTGGTTGCCGATGTGCTGGCCTCTCTTGCCCTTTCGGGGCTGCTGCTGCGCCGCTCGGCTGGTACTCTGGCGCTGATCTTGGGGCTGGGCTTGCCACAAATGGGGGACGCGCAAGAGACTGACCCCGAAAGCTTTGCCGTGCGCTCCGCCTCCGAGGTCACGCTGGCTCATGTGCTGACCGGCAATAGCGACGTTGACGAGGTCGCCCGCGCCGGGCTGACCGGCCTGTCGGACACGCTTTATTTTCGCACCACGGTAGAGCCTGCCCTGCCCACAGGTGTCGATTTGGAGCAGGACGAACTCGCCTTTTTCCCGATCCTCTATTGGCCCGTCACCCCCGATCAACCACAGCCTTCAACCGAGGCTTATGGCAAGCTGAACGACTATCTCCGCTCGGGCGGGTTGATCCTGTTTGATACACGCGACGCGGATATCGCAAGCTATGGCGCCGCCAGCCCGAACGGGCGCAAGCTGCAGGAATTGGCCGCCCCGCTCGACATCCCACCACTTGAGCCGCTGCCCGGCGACCATGTGCTGACCCGCACCTTCTATCTGCTGCAGGACTACCCGGGCCGCTACACCAGCCGCGATGTCTGGGTTGAGGCCGCGCCGCCCGACGCCGAACGGATCGAGGGGATGCCTTTCCGCAACCTCAATGACGGTGTCACCCCGGTGGTGATCGGCGGCAACGATTGGGCCGCCGCTTGGGCCGTGCGCCGCGATGGCGCGCCCTTGCTGCCCATCGGGCGCGGCTATGCCGGAGAACGGCAGCGCGAATTGGCCTACCGCTTTGGTGTGAACCTTGTGATGCATGTGCTGACGGGCAACTACAAATCTGATCAGGTCCATGTGCCTGCGCTGCTGGATAGGTTGGGCCAATGACCGGAACCGTGCTTTTCGACCCGCTGATCCCGCTGCCGCTGTTGATTGGGCTGGCGGTGCTTGCCGCGATTGGCGTTCTGCTGGCGGTGTGGCGTGGCCTGTCGGGCTGGGCACTGCGGGGGCTGGCCGCCGTGGTGGTGCTCGGCGCATTGGCTGGCCCATCCTATCAAACCGAGGACCGTGCCCCGCTGAGTGACATCGTGCTGCTGTTGGAAGACGAAAGCGCCAGCCAGCGGCTGGCGGACCGCGCCGACCAGTCCGATACCGCCGCCGAGGCGATGGCCGACCGGATCACCGCGCGCCCGAATACGGAACTGCGCCGCATCACCGTGCCCGACGGGGCCGAGGACGCGGGCACACGGTTGATGACCACGCTGGCCGACGCGCTGGCCGAAGAGCCGCGCGCGCGGATTGCGGGCATTCTGGCGGTTAGCGATGGCCGGGTGCATGACGCGGACCTGCCGCTTGACCTGCCCGCGCCGCTGCACCTGCTGCAAACCGGTCGGGCCGCAGATTGGGACCGCCGCCTGACCGTGCGCAATGCCCCTGCTTTTGCCATCATCGGGGAGCCGGTGACCCTGACCCTGCGCATCGACGATCTGGGCGCCGCGCCCGAGGACGGGGGGCTGACCCGGCTTGATATCTCTGTCGATGGTGAAGACCCGCAAAGCTTTGACGTTCCCATTGGCCAAGACCTCGAACTGCCCGTCGCCCTGCCCCACGGGGGACGCAATGTGATCCGTTTCTCCCTGCCCGAAGCGCCGGGGGAATTGACCGACCGCAACAATGCCGCGCTGATCCAGATGAACGGGGTGCGCGACCGGCTGCGCGTGCTGCTCGTCTCAGGCGAGCCGCATCCCGGGGGGCGCACGTGGCGCAACCTGCTGAAGTCCGACAGCGCGGTCGATCTGGTGCATTTCACGATTCTGCGCCCGCCCGACAAGCAGGACGGCGTGCCGGTGAACGAGTTGTCGCTGATCGCCTTTCCGACGCGCGAATTGTTCATGGACAAGATTGACGACTTTGACCTGATCATCTTTGACCGCTACCAGCGGCGTGGCATCCTACCTGCGCTCTACCTCGATAATGTGGCGCAATATGTGCGCAAGGGCGGCGCGGTGCTGGTCGCGGCGGGGCCGGATTTCGCCAGTGCCGACAGCCTCTACCGGTCGCCGCTTGGCACGGTGCTGCCTGCCACCCCCACCGCGCGGGTTTTGGAGGAAGCCTTCCCCCCCGTCGTGACCGACATCGGTCAGCGCCATCCCGTGACCGCCGAACTGCCGGGCAAAGGCGACTGGGGCCGCTGGCTGCGCCAGATCGACGTGACAGCTGAGCGTGGCGATGTGGTGATGAGCGGCGCAGACGACCGCCCACTGCTGGTGCTTGACCGCGTCGACGAAGGCCGCGTGGCGCTGCTGGCCTCAGACCATGCGTGGCTGTGGAACCGGGGCTATGAGGGCGGTGGCCCGCAGTTGGAACTGCTGCGCCGTTTGGCGCATTGGATGATGAAAGAACCCGAGCTTGAGGAAGAGGCGCTGACCGCCACCGCCAAAGGCCGCACCATGCGCATCACCCGGCGCACCTTAGATGAAACCGTGCCCCCCGTCACCATCACCGCCCCTGATGGCAGCACCACCGAAGTGCCCCTCGCCCCCGCTGGTCCGGGCCGTTTCGAGGCTGAATTCACGGGCGAAGAGATGGGCCTCTACCGATTGGAAAACGGGGAGGAGGTGACTGTCATCGGCCTAGGCCCTGCTGCCCCGCGCGAGTTTATTGAGACGATTGCCAGTGACGCAGCACTGCGCCCAGCCATCGACACCCTGCGCGGTGGCGTGGCACGGGTGGAAGACGGGCTGCCGCGCCTGCGCGACGTGCGCCTTGGCCGCCCGGCTGCCGGACGCGGCTGGCTGGGGCTGACCCCACGTGGCGCTTATGAGACCCGCGATGTGCGGCAAACACCGCTGCTGCCGGGCTGGCTGGTGCTGTTGCTCTCGGCCCTGTTCATCATTGCCGCTTGGCTGCGCGAAGGCCGCCGTTAAAGCGCGCGAAGCAGCAGCCCGCCCGCAAGCGTGACGACGATAAGCCCTGCCGTCAGCTCTGCCACCGCCGCGGCCTGTGCCAAGCGCGGCGATCCGGCGAGCCCACCAAGCACCCCCGCCCGCAACCCCGTGGCGGCAAGGCCGGTGGCGATGGTGATCAACCCGGTGCCAAGGGCCATGGCAAAAGCGCCCAGAACGCCGACGCCGCCGATGCCCATATGCCAAGTAATCACCAGCACAAAAAGCGCCCCGGTGCAGGGACGGATGGCGATCCCAGCAATCAAAAGCAGCGCATCGCGCAGGCTGCCCGCCTGCTGGACCTGCGCCAAGCTCGGCCCATGGGCATGACCGCAATGGCCGCAGACCTCTTCGCTATGCGCCACCTTCTTTTGGCGCGCATGACGCAGCCCGCGCCAGATCAGCCAAAGCCCGATAAGGGCAATCGCACCGTAGCTTGCCGGGGCCATGATGTCTTCGGTCACGCCCACCAGAGCCTCACGGCCAAGGCCCAAAAGCAGGATCCCCGCATAGACCAAGACCACCGCCGTCACCGCTTGGCCAAGCGAGGCGGCCAGAGCGATTAGCGAAAGCCGCAGCATCGGCACAGAGCGCGCCAGCCCATAGCCGCCAATCACGATCTTGCCATGCCCCGGCCCCGCCGCATGCACCACGCCGTAGGCAAAAGACGCCAGCAGCACCGTCCAGAACGCCGCCATATCGCCGCCCCGCGTGGCCCGCAGCCCGCTTGCGATGCTGTTTTGAAACCCGCGTTGCTGCCCCGCCGCCCAATGGGCAAGGGCGTTAAAGCCCCCCGTCCACCACAGCGCCGCCAGCGCCAGCAGGGTCGCCAATGCGGCCAGCGCTATGATGCGTCGCATGTGATCACCACCTCATTGGCCAAGGCTTCGCCAATTTCAGGCAGGCCGACATCGTTCGGATCGGTATTCGCGTCCAAGGCGCTCAGATCAGCTTGCAAAGCGCGGAGATCGGCGCTCATGTCCGGCATTTTGACCCGCGCACGGCAGCTGTCACTGCCTTCGATGCCGACTTTGCTCGCGACCTCATAGGCGGTGTAATAGGTCGGATCATAGGGTTTGATCACCAGCCCGTTCGCGTCAGGCGCATCGCCTTCAACTGCGCGCAAATGGGTGGTGATGATCCGCCCTTCAGAGAAGGTCGTCGTCACCTCCTGCGGTCCCGACAGCGCGACCTCTTCGGTGCCGTTCAGCAGCACGGTATCGCCGTTGAACCCTTCGATCCACTGCATGTCGAACCCGTTGAGCGAGGCCACTTCCGCCTCGGTCAGAACGCCGTCGTAATCGGGATCAAGCCCGCGATCCTCGGTCACCAGCAACGAATAGAATTCGTCATAGGCCCAAGTGATCCGCAGATGGGTCAGGCGCCCCTCGGTGTCGACGATCACCTCAAGGCCGGTATCGACAAAAATATGCGGATGCGCGCCAAGCGGTGTGGCACAGGCAAGGAGGGCGGCGGTGACAAGCGGGTATCTCATGGCGCTAGGTCTACCCCCCTTCGCCAATCGCAGCAATTGCCCGGCGGGCGGCGAATGGCGGGATCGCGCGCATTGCCCCCCGCCCTGGATCAGGCCGACGGATAGGGCCGGACAAAAACCGGGCGTTCGGGCGTTGAGGCCCCCGGCTGATAAGCATAGCCGCCGCTGTCGAAATCCTGCAGCCCCTGCGGATCATTCACCCGATGCTGCACGATATACCGCGCCATGGCACCGCGCGCTTTCTTGGCAAAAAAGCTGACAATTTTCGGCCCCTTGCCGTCGCCCTTATCTTCCATGAACTGCGGCGTGATGACTTCCAGTTTCAAAGCCTTCAAGTCAACCGCACCGAAGTATTCTTGGCTCGCACAGTTAATCAGGACCTCACTGCCCGTCGCCTCCGCCTGCGCGTTCAGCGCCTTGGACAGGCCATCTCGCCAATAGTTATAGAGGTTGCCACCTCGCCGGGTTTTCAGCTTGCTGCCCATCTCCAGACGGTAGGCTTGGATCGCATCGAGCGGACGCAACACGCCGTAGAGACCTGAAAGGATGCGCAGGTGCTTTTGGGCATAGGCCATCTCATCGGCATCTAGGCTCGCGGCCTCTAGCCCTTGATAGGTGTCGCCCGCAAAGGCCAACGCGGCGGGGCGGGTGGTGTCGGCGGTGGGCTCAGCCTCAAACGCCTGAAACCGGTCGCGGTTGAGCCGCGCCAGATCGTCGCTCAGCCCCATCAGTTTTTTCAGATCGCCCAACGTGAGATTGCGCGCAGTTGTCACCAGCCGCACCGCATCCTCCTGAAAATCAGGTTGGGTGACGTCGACATCGCGCTCGGCCCAGTCGAGGCGTTTTGCGGGGGAAATAACGGCGAGCATGGCAGTCTCCTTGGGGCGTGTCGGGCTGATCTAGCCCGCGTCGCGCAGAACGTCCAGAAAGGCGGGGCCAAAGCGTTCGGCGCGTTTGTCGCCCAAGAGCCGCTCAATAGCAGAACTGTCAGCGCTGCGCAGTTGTGCGACCTTGGCCAGCATCGCCGCAGAACAACTCAGCGGTTTTTCCGTGCCCTGCTCTCCGCGCGCCAGATCGGCCTGCACCTGCAACAACTGGTCATAGACATTGCCCGCTTCACGCCCCGCGAGCTTGCGCCGGGCCTTATGCATCGGCTGTGCCTCGCCGTTGATGACTTCAAGAAAGGCCGCGCCGTAGTTCTCAAGCTTTTTCGCGCCGACCCCGCCGATGCGCGCCATCGCATCAAGGTTTTGCGGTCGCGCCTCGGCCATCTCGATCAGGGTGCGATCGGTGAAAATGATATAGGCAGGCACGCGCGCCGCTTCGGCCAACGCACGGCGCTTGGCTTTGAGGGCCGACAGCAAAGGCGCGTCTTCATCGCTGACCATCGCTTTAACGGCAGGTCGGCGATTGGCCCCTGCCGCCTTGATCGTGTCGCGGCGCAGGTTGATCGACGCCTCACCGCGCAGGATCGGCAGGGCGGCATCAGTCATGCGCAGGGCACCATGGCGTTCGGCATCGGGGCGCACGAGGTCGTGCCCCATCATCTGCCGAAACACCGCCTGCCATTCATTGCGGCTGTATTCGCCGCCGACGCCGTAAGTGGGCAGGGATTGGTGGCCGCGCTGGCGGACCTTGTCGGTCTCGTTGCCCAAAAGGATGTCGATCAGATGCCCCGCGCCGAACCATTCATCAGTGCGCAACATGGCCGAGAGCGCCTTGCGCACTGCCGTGGTGCCATCGAACACATCCGCGGGCGTATCACAGAGGTCGCAGCGTCCGCAGGTGATTTCGGACTCGTCAAAATAGCCCAGCAATGTCTGGCGACGACACTCCAGCGCCTCGGCCAAACCGAGCAGAGCGTTGAGCCGCCCGTGATCGGCGGCGCGGCGTTCGGGCGGGGCCAGCCCCTCGTCGATCTGACTGCGGCGCAGGCGGATGTCATCGGGGCCAAAGAGGGTCAGGGTTTCAGCCGGGGCGCCGTCACGCCCGGCGCGGCCAATCTCCTGATAATAGGCCTCGATCGATTTCGGCAGGTCCGCATGGGCGACCCAACGGATGTCCGGTTTGTCGACCCCCATGCCAAAAGCCACCGTGGCGCAGACGATCAACCCGTCCTCTTGCTGGAACCGACGCTCGGCGATGCGGCGGTCTTCGGCCTCCATCCCGCCATGGTAATGGAGCGCCATTTGCCCCTGATCGCGCAGCGCCTTGGCCAGCCCTTCTGTCTTGGCCCGCGTGCCGCAATAGACGATGCCCGACTGCCCTTTGCGCGCTGCGGCGAAGTTCAGGATCTGATCGCGTGGTTTGTTCTTGGCGGCAAAGGCGAGGTGGATGTTGGGCCGGTCAAACCCGCGCAGGAAGGCGCGCGGCGGGGTGCCGTCGAACAGTTTCTCAACGATCTCAACCTGCGTTTCGGCATCCGCCGTGGCGGTGAAAGCCGCCAGCGGCACGTTCAGCGTGCGGCGCAATTCACCGATGCGCAGGTAATCGGGGCGGAAATCATGACCCCACTGGCTGACGCAATGCGCCTCGTCTACGGCGATGAGATTGACGCCAACGCGCCGCAACATGCCCATGGCCGAGCCTGCGGCCAGCCGCTCCGGCGCCATATAGAGCAGTTTGAGGGTGCCTGCCTCCAACGCCTCCCAAACCGCGTCGGTCTCCTCAGACGTGTTGCCCGAGGTCAGCGCGCCCGCCGCGACGCCCGCTTCTTGCAGGCTGCGCACCTGATCGCGCATCAGGGCGATGAGCGGGCTGATGACCACCGTCACCCCCTCGCGCATCAGCGCAGGGAGTTGGAAACATAAGGACTTGCCGCCGCCCGTGGGCATGATGGCAAGCACGTTCTCGCCCTCGGTCACGGCCTCCACAATCTCTTGCTGGCCGGGGCGGAACCCGTCGAAACCGAATACATCACGAAGAAGCGTGGCAGCGCCTGTCATGGAGAACCTGTAAGATTGTCTGCTCTTTTTATGCAGACTCCCACACTAACAAACCGTGAACAAGGCCAGATGCACGCGACATGGGCGCGCGGACCGGGCTTGGCACGGTTCAGTAGAAGGCCGCGGCGTTGTTTGTCAGCACGATCCGCGCGATGGCCACGACGATCAGCACGATCAATGGTGCCAGATCCAAACCACCCATCGGCGGGATCACATTGCGCACGCGGCTATAGACTGGCTCTAGAATCCGGTTCAGCCCGTCCCAGATTTGCGCAACCAAAGGCTGGCGCAGGTTCAGCACCTGAAAATTGATCAACCAAGACATGATGACATGGGCGATGACGATGAACCAAACGATGTTCAAAAGCAGCATCAGGATTTGGAACAGTGACGTCATGGAATATCCCCTTGGTGTGACGCAAGACAGTTAAGCGCCCCGTCCACAAAGGGCAAGAGTGCCGCGACGTATATGCTTGACCGCGCAGCGCTTCCGCCGCAGATCGGCACCGTCACGACAAAGGAAAGCCCCATGTTCCCGATCATCCGCATGGCCAAAGACGTCATCGTCGCCGCGCGGCAGGCGCCGCTGGAAAACCTGACCGACACCCATGTCAGCCACCACATCTGCTGGCCGCATGACCTCGATATCTGGATGGAGCTGAACAACGGGCGGGCGCTGTCGCTGTATGATCTGGGCCGCACCGCCATGGCGCAGCGTGCCGGGTTGATTACGCTGCTTCGCCAAAACAAATGGGCAATCACAATCGCAGGCTCCAGCACCCGGTTCCGCCGCCGCATCCGCATGTTTGAGAAGTTCGAGATGCGCAGCCGAACTCTGTGCTGGGATGACAAGTTCATCTATCTGGAACAATCCATGTGGAAGAAGAACGGCGAATGCGCGAGCCATGTGCTCTACCGCTCTGCCGTGACCGATCGTAACGGGTTGATCCCGCCGGAAAAGGTGCTGCGCGCCATGGGGCGGCAGCAACCTTCGCCCGAGGTGCCCGGCTGGGTGGCCGAATGGATCCGTGCCGACAGCCACCGCCCGTGGCCGCCGATGCAAGACGGCGCGCCCGTGCCCGAAGCTGCACCGCACCTTTCCGCCTGACCCGACCGGCAGCCCAACGTTTCAACCCCGCCACGACTGGCGCTTGCGCCTTGCGCCGCGCCCTGCTCTAACTTGGAAAAGAGCAGGCCGCGAAGGGGCGCAACATGGCACAGACAGGCGGGCGCAAGCGCATCTGGGGATGGTACTTTTTCGACTGGGCCAGCCAGCCTTACAACACCCTGCTGCTGACCTTTATCTTTGGCCCCTATTTCGCCCAAACCGCGACCAACGCGCTGGTCGACGGCGGGATGGAGCTTTCCGCCGCGAAAGCCCAAGCGCAGGCCTATTGGGGCTATGGTCTGGCGCTGGCCGGGATCGCGATTGCCATACTGGCGCCGATCTTGGGCGCGGTGGCAGATTCCTCGGGCCGTCGGATGCCATGGATCTGGCTGTTTTCGGCGATGTATGTGATCGGCGCAGCCGCCCTGTGGTGGACAGCCCCGGCGGATTTCTCTCTGCTTTGGGCATTGTTCTTTTTCGGCATCGGCTTGGTCGGGATGGAATTCGCCACGATCTTTACCAACGCCTATCTGCCCGAGTTGCACCCCGACCCGGGTGAACGCGGGCGCATCTCTGGCGATGGCTGGGCCTTTGGCTATGCGGGCGGGGTGCTGGCGCTGATCGCGATGATCACCCTGTTTCAAAGTGGCGCGAACGGGCGCACCATGGCGGGGCTGACGCCGCTGTTCGGGCTGGACCCGGCGACCAAGGCCGACACCCGCATTGTCGGACCGCTTGCGGCGATCTGGTACGCCGTTTTCATGATCCCCTTCTTCCTCTATGTGCGCGACACGCCGAAACCCGGAGCGCAACGCTACCGCGTGGGTGCGGGTCTGTCGGATCTGGCGCGCACCCTACGGGGCCTGCCAAAGCATCCCTCGCTGCTGGCCTATCTCGGCTCTTCGATGTTTTACCGTGACGCGTTGAATGGCATGTATACCTTCGGCGGGGTCTATGCGCTTGGCGTGCTGGATTGGTCGATCCAAGAGATCGGCATCTTTGGCATCCTTGCCGCTATCTCGGGCGCGGTGTTCTGCGTGCTGGGCGGGCGGATCGACCGGCGCATCGGGCCGATGCCGGTGATCGTGGCCTGCTGCATCATCCTTGTGGCGACTGCCTGTTTGATCATCTCGTTGGGGCCGAATTCTGTCATGGGCGTTTCTTTGCCTGAGGGGTCTGCCCTGCCGGATATCCTCTTCTACGTCGCTGGTGCCTCTATCGGGGCGGCGGGCGGTGCGCTACAGGCATCCTCGCGTAACATGCTGACACGACAAGGAAACCCCGAGCGTATGACCGAGGCTTTTGGCCTTTACGCGCTGTCGGGCAAGGCGACCTCGTTCCTCGCCCCGGCGCTGATTGCCTTGGCCAGTGACCTCACCGGCAGCCAACGGCTGGGCATCACGCCCGTCGTGGGGCTTTTCATCGTCGGTTTGATCCTGTTAGCGTGGGTCAAACCCAAGGGAGATTTCGCCACATGACGCTGCTTCGCACCCTGACCTCCGTGGCACTGGCCTTTGCGCTGGCGTCTTGCGGGGGCGACCGGACCGAAACCGACATCAGTGGTGAGAAAGTCGCCCTGCCGACCATCGGTTCTTCGGGCGGCGCATTAAGCACGGTCGCCGCCAAGCGGCTCTTTGGCGCCAAAAGCTTTGCCTCCACGCAATCCTCGGCGGCTTTCGGCAGCTACTCCAAAGGATGCCTCGCCGGGGCCGAGCAATTGCCCGAGACGGGTCCGACTTGGCAGGCCATGCGCCTGTCGCGCAACCGCAACTGGGCCCATCCTGAGATGGTCGACATGGTCAAAAAACTCAGCCGCAAGGCCGCGCAGCAGCCGGGCTGGGAAGGCATCTATGTGGGCGATATGAGCCAGCCGCGCGGGGGGCCGATGCTGACCGGTCACGCCAGCCACCAGATCGGGCTGGATGCCGATATCTGGATGCTGCCGCCCGAATCCCTCAACCTCAGCCGGGCGCAGCGCGAGAACATCTCGTCGATCTCCATGCGCCGGGCGAGTGGGGCCTATGTCAATTCCTCTTGGACGCCCGCGCATCACGAGGTGGTCAAGGCCGCTGCCCAAGACCCCCGCACCGCCCGCATCTTCGTCTTCCCCGGCGCGAAGGTACAGATGTGTGCCGATGAAAAGGGCGACCGCAGCTATCTGCGCAAAATCCGGCCTTGGTACGGGCATCACTATCATTTCCACGTCCGCATCGCCTGCCCAACAGGCGCGCGCGGCTGTGTGGATCAGGCCCCGCCCCCGCCGGGTGACGGCTGCGCCGATGCGCGGCAGTGGCAGGCCAATATTCTGAACCCACCAAAGCCCGATCCGACAGCCCCCAAAACGAAACCCAAGCCCAAGCGCGACATCCTGCTTGCGGACCTGCCTGCCCAATGCAACGCCGTTTTGAACGCAAACTGATCCGCGCCTGCCTCCCGTTCTTCCTGCTCATTGCCTGCGTGGCCCCCGCCGCGCAGACAGAGCCGGTGGTGCAGGTGGACAGCGTGCTGACATGGCGCCACCCGGCCCCGTGGTTCGGCGGCTTTTCGGGGGTCGAGGTCAACGCCGATGGCACCCGCCTGACGGCGGTCTCGGACCGGGGCCGCGTCGTGCAGGCGCGCATGGTCCGCGAAGCGGGCCGTCTGGTGGCGCTTGAGCTTGAGGAAAACGCCCCGCTCAAAGGAGCCGATGGCAAAGCCCTGCGCGGCCAGATGCGCGATGCCGAAGCGCTGGCGCTTGACGACACTGGGCAACTCTACATCTCGTTCGAACACGATCACCACGTCGCTCGGCTTGCGCCTGAAAGCGGGGTCACCACCCCTCTGCCCAGACATGACGACTTCGCTGGCTTCGCGCCGAACGCGGGGATGGAGACATTGGCCGCCCATCCCGATGGACGGCTCTTTGCCGCCCCCGAAGGCGGCGGCCCCACATCGGGCCCCATCCCGCTTTATGCCTTTGATGGCAGCGCATGGACAATCGCCGCGAAGATCCCGCGCCAAGGGCCGTTCTTGCCGGTAGACGCGGACTTTGCCGAGGATGGCACGCTCTATCTGCTAGAGCGGACGATCACGCCATTGGGCTTTCGCAGCCGCATCCGCAGTTTTGACCTGACCGCGCCGGGACTTGGGGAGGTAACATTGCTGACCTCCGGCCCCGGTCAATATGATAACCTCGAAGCGCTCAGCACATGGCAGGACGCGGCGGGGCAAACCCGGCTGACTCTGCTGTCGGACGACAACTTCTTCGTCATGCAGCGCAATGAGGTGGTCGAGCTGATCCTTGCCAAACCGGGTGTTGAGGGCTAAAGACCGTTCCGTCTGCGATCCCCGCAGGCCAAGTCGCCGCACCCTTGCACAAAACGGTCCACATATGACACGCACCTATCTCCCCGGCATTCTTGCCATGGCCGCCATCGTCGTGGCCTCGAATATCCTTGTTCAGTTCCTCTTTGGCCAATGGCTGACCTGGGGCGCTTTCACCTATCCGCTGGCGTTCCTCGTCACCGATGTGATGAACCGCCTTTACGGTGCCTCTGCCGCGCGCCGGGTCGTGTTGGTGGGGTTTGTCGTCGGGTTGATCTGCTCGCTCATTGGGACACAGATCATGGGCGAATTCGGCCCGCTAGTGACGGTCCGCATCGCGATCGCCTCGGGCTCGGCCTTCCTCGTGGCGCAGCTGTTGGACGTGACGATCTTTAGCCGTTTTCGCGATGGCGCATGGTGGCGCGCGCCTTTGATCAGCACGCTGATCAGCAGCGCGATCGACACGGCGCTGTTTTTCTCCATCGCGTTCTCGGCCAGCCTGTCGTTCATCCACCCCGCGACCGATGTCGCTTGGGCGACCGAGGCTTTGCCGCTGTTGGGCGCAGGCCCCGTTGCGCCGCTTTGGGTCTCGCTTGCCGTGGCGGATTGGTCGGTGAAACTGGCCATCGCACTGGTTGCGCTGATCCCCTTCCGGCTGCTGACCGCACGGCTGACCGCCCGCGCTTGATACCGGCGCAGGGGGGCCCGCCCCCTTGCCGCCGCACCGTCCAAAAAAACGCTTTGCGAATTTCAAAACCTGTGCAACGCTCAGGGTGAGTTCAACAAATGTAAAGGAGGTGATCCAGTGTCAAGAAAGGTATTGGAGCGAGGTGTCGGAACAGCCAGCGGGGTTTCTTGCTAGGGCAGCCCCTGGCAGTGCAACCACCTGGTGGACATCGGTCTAACCGATCCCCCTCCTGAAACCATTCGATTGGGCCGTTCCGCAAGGAGCGGCCCATTTCGCATTCCCCCTTCACCCTCACGGCGCAGACTGGCATGTTACCGGGCAAGGAGAGCCCATGCTGCACATCAACGATGACATCGCCATTCACGACTGGGAGCTGACCGAAAGCTTCATGCGCGCCTCCGGCCCCGGCGGGCAGAATGTGAACAAGGTCTCCTCGGCGGTGGAATTGCGGTTCGAGGCCGCCACCTCGCCATCGCTGCCGCAGCCCGTCAAAAACCGCCTGCGCCGTTTGGCCGGGCGGCGCTGGACCACCGAAGGCGCGCTGGTGTTGCAATGTGACGAAACCCGCAGTCAGGCCCGCAACCGCGAGTTGGTCCGCGAGCGGCTGGCCGAGTTGATCCGCACAGCCCTGACCCCGCCCAAACGCCGCATCGCGACCCGCCCGACGCTTGGCTCAAAGAAACGCCGTCTCAAGGCCAAGAAGGTGCGTGGCGAGGTTAAGGCAATGCGCGGCAAGGTTGACCCAAATACCTGAGCCTTAGCCTCGGCGCAGCAGATAGATATCCATGATCCAGCCATGCGCCGCCCGAGCGGCGGCACGGGTGGCGATGATGTCTTCGGCAATCTCGGCGAGTGGGCCGTGTCGGATGATCTCTTCGGCCATGCCGACATAGCCCCCCCACCAGATCGTTACGCCCGCAGGCTCCAACGTCTGAAAAGCGCAGTCGCCATCCAGCATGATGACCAGCGTATCGACCCCTTCGGGCCAGCCGTGATCGCGCAGCTGCCGCCCGGTGGTCACCATAAAAGGCGCACCGATCTCATTCAGCGGGATCGCATGAGACGCGGTCAGCCCTTGCAAGGAGGTGATTCCGGGGATCACGGTTATGCGTGGGGCCGGGTCGAGCCGCGCGGCGATGCGCAGGGTGCTGTCATAGAGCGACGGATCGCCCCAGACCAGCAGCGCCACCCGCCGCGCCGTTGGATGCTGCGCCATTGCCGCGCGCCAGGCATCCGCGATCGCGTCATGCCACTGGTCGACGCGGGCGCGATACTCCTCAATCGCGGGGTCACGCACGGGTAGGTCGAAGCCGACGATCTGCACCGCCTCATTGGTCAGCACCTCGTCGCAGATACTGCGCCGTAGCCCTGCCAAATCGTCCTTGCCCGCGCCCTTTTGCGGGATCAAGATCAGGTCTTGCGCGTTCATCGCCCGGATCGCCTGTAGCGTCAGATGCTCAGGGTTGCCGGTGCCGATGCCGATCAATGTCAGTTCCAGATCAGTCATCCCGGTATCCTCGCGATCGCCTTCAAACGCAGCCCACCGAGCACCCGCGCATCGGGGAATGTGCCATCAGAAGAGGCGGCATAGAGCGTCACGAAGCGGCGCAGATCATCCATGTCGGCTTCCGTGATCTCTCCGAACAGATAGGCCACCTTGCCCGGCGCGCGAAAGGCAACCGTCTGCGCCCGTGTGCAGCCTGACATACAGTCGATGCCCTCGACCGCCACGTCAGACAATCCGGCGCGGACCACGTCCAGAAAGCCGCCATCGTCGGTGCAAGAGGTGCAAACGAAGACTTTCACGCCTCAAACTCAGCCAACGGCCCGTAAAAGATCAGCGCGGGCGTGGTGCTGCTGGCGCTCTCCAAATGGCGCGCCAGAGTTTCGATGGTAAAGCGCTGCACCTTCTCCGCCGGGGTCGAAACCGCCTCGGCCAGCAGCGCGGGCGTGGCGCCGGGCAACCCGTGTTCGATCAGCCGCGCGGCGAGGCCTGCAAAGGTGCGTTTGCCCATATAGACCACGGTGGTCGCCATCGGATCGGCCAAGGCGGCCATGTTCACGTCATGGGGCAACTCTCCGGTCACATCCGCGCCGGTGATGAACTGCACGCGCCGCGCCGTCATGCGGCGGGTCAGCGGAATGCCTGCGGTCGCGGCGGCGGCTGAGGCGGCGGTGACACCCGGCACGATCTCAAAAGGGATACCGGCGGCCCGCAGCGCGATAATCTCTTCTTCCAGCCGCCCGAACATGCCGCTGTCACCGGATTTCAACCGCACGACCTTCAGCCCGGCCTGAGCATGATCGACCAAGACCCGGCTCACATGGTCTTGCTTGGGCGAGGCGCGCCCCGCCCGTTTGCCCACCCCGATCAGGTCCGCATCGGGCCGCGCGTGCTCCAAAATCGGGCCCGCGCTCAGGTCATCGAACAACACCACATCAGCCGCCTGCAACCGCGCCACCGCCTTGACGGTCAGCAGTTCCGGATCACCCGGACCGGAGGAGACGAAGGAAACAAAGCCCCCCATCACAGCGCCGCAATCATGTGAAAGAACGTCCCCGTGGCACGCCCGCCGCCCGCGAACTCACGCACCGAGCCAGTCTCGGGCACCTCAAGGTCATTGGCGTCGGTGATGCGGGCCAGCGGTGCATCGGGTTCTGCAAGGATCGTGGCATAGTGGAACTCATGGCCCCGCAGTTCGGCCCGCGCGGAATGGCCGGGGATCGGCGCGTTAAGATCGGCCTGACGGTAGCCCAGATGCATCTTGCGCTTGGCGAAAGAGGTCTCCAACCCCAGAAGCCCTGCCATCTCGTGACGCGTGCCTTCTTTGTCGATGATGCCTGCGCCCATCGCCATATAGCCCCCGCATTCTCCATGCACGGGACGCGTCTCGGCAAAATCGCGCAGCCCCTTGCGGAAATGTACAGCGGCGGCAAGCTTGCCTGCATGAAGCTCAGGATAGCCGCCGGGTAGCCAGCAGCAGTCGGCGCTGTCGTCGGGGGCCTCATCGGCCAGCGGGGAGAAGGGGAGAATCTCCGCCCCCGCCGCCCGCCATCCCGCCAGCAAATGTGGATAGACAAAGGCAAAAGCGTTGTCCTGCGCCAGCGCAATGCGCTGTCCGGGCGGGGTGATCTTTGTGGGCGCAGGCGGGTTCTGCAAGGTGCCCCGCGCGGCGGCCCGAAGCGCGGGGATATCGACATGCGCGGCGACGAAGGCTGCCGCCTGCCCCAACAGATCGGGCAGGTTTTCCTGCTCTCCCGCCTGCACCAATCCAAGGTGACGCTCGGGCATTTCGATCTCGACCCGGCGTGGGAGCGCGCCGAAAACCTCAATGCCCACAGCCTCCATCCCCGCGCGGACCAAGGTTTCATGCCGGGGGGAGGCGACGCGGTTCAGCACCACGCCTGCGAGGGTTACATCTGGCCGCATCTCGCGAAAGCCAAGCGCCGTGGCCGCGACCGACTGCGCCGCACCCGACACATCAAGCACCAGCACCACCGGCCAGCCCATCAGCGCCGCGACATCGGCACTGGCGCCATTGCCACAGGCGCCCGGCTTGGCCACACCGTCAAACAGCCCCATCGACCCTTCGCCAAGGATCAATTCAGCCCCATCGGCATTGCCGACCAGCCCTTCGATCCGCGCGCGGTCCATCGACCAACTATCAAGGTTGAACGACGCCCGCCCCGACGCCGCCGTGTGAAAGGCCGGATCGATGTAGTCCGGTCCGCTCTTGAACGGCTGCACCGCGACACCTTCGGCACGCAGCGCGGCCAGCAGGCCCAGCATCAGGGTCGTTTTGCCCGTGCCGGAAGCGGGGGCGGAAATCAGCAGGCCGGGGGGGATCATGAAGAGGTCTCCGGAAAGCGCGGCTCAGCCCCGACGGGGCGGAAACGGCGGTCATAATCAGCGGCGTAAAGGCGGCTTTCGCCGAAATCCTCAGCGCCGAGAGCGCGGCCCACGAGGATCAGCGCCGTGCGGGCTATTTCTTCGCCTACCTCGGTGCGCAGGGTTGAAAGCGTCGCTTTGACGATGCGTTGATCCGGCCAGCTTGCGCGCCAGACCACAGCGACAGGGCAGTCAGCGCCGTAATGCGGGGTCAGATCTTCGACGACCTTATCGAGCACATGGACCGACAGATGGATGGCCAACGTCGCCCCGGTGCGGGCAAAATTGGCGAGCGTTTCGCCTTCGGGCATCGCGGTGGCGCGTCCCGAGGTGCGGGTGAGGATCACCGATTGCGCCACGCCCGGTAGGGTCAGTTCGGCCCCCAATTCGGCGGCGGCGGCAGCAAAGGACGGCACCCCCGGCGTCACGTCATAGGCGATGCCCATCTCGCGCAGGCGGCGCAATTGTTCGCCCATCGCCGACCAGACTGACAGATCGCCAGAATGCAGCCGCGCCACGTCATGCCCTGCGGCATCGGCGGCTGCAATTTCTTCCATGATGTCGTCCAGCGACAGACGCGCCGTGTTGACGATCCGCGCGCCCTCGGGGCAATGGCTCAGCAGCGCTTCGGGCACCAGCGATCCGGCATAAAGGCAGACGGGGCTGGCCGCGATCAGATCGCGCCCGCGCAGGGTGATAAGGTCCGCCGCCCCCGGGCCTGCTCCGATGAAATGTACAGTCACGGTGTTTTTCCTTTCGTCTCGGCAATCGCCGCAGTTGCCATGGCATCGCCCGAAACGACGCGCTCGGCAACCAATACGGCTCCCGGTCCGGCAGCGGCCAATGCGGCGGCTTCGGAAAGCGACCCGGTGCCAAAGCGGTCTTCGATCCGCGCTGATTGGGTGGGTGTGATCATGCGGCCCAAATCCTCGGTGGTGATGCCCAGCCCCGGCACGCGCAACTCTTGCGCAAAGTCACGAAACACGGTGGCGCGGGCCTTGGCCGCCTCGGTCACCAGCGCGTCGATCTTGAGGCCCTCGGGGTTGGCCCGTGCCAAAGCATCGCGCAAAGACGCCACGCTTGCCGCGCCCCGAAATCCGATCCCGGCCATCCTCATAGTGTCACGCTCCATTGTACCACGGGCCGCAGCGGCTGCCAGCCACGCATCCGGCCCAAAGGTGCCGCTTGCGCCAGTTCGATCCGCAAAAGACTGCCCCCATGCGCCGCGTGAAGCTGCGCCAAAAGCGCTTCGGTTTCCAGGGTCACCCCATTGGCGACCAGCCGCGTGCCCGCTGGTAGCGCAGGCAGGAGGGCATCGTAAAGCGCCACGTTGCCGCCGCCACCGATGAAAACGACATTGGGCAAGGGATGCCCCGCCCAG
The DNA here is from genome assembly GCF_032922545.1 of Sulfitobacter sp. LC.270.F.C4. Lineage (NCBI taxonomy): Bacteria > Pseudomonadati > Pseudomonadota > Alphaproteobacteria > Rhodobacterales > Roseobacteraceae > Sulfitobacter > Sulfitobacter sp. LC.270.F.C4. The sequence continues at coordinate 219,335 of NZ_CP136692.1, forward strand.
ACCTCCGGCGCGCGGCCGTGGGTGACCTGCATCCGGGCGTTCAACCCGAAATCTGCGATGTTGCGGGTGATATTCTCCACCCGGGCGGCGTGTTGTTCAAATGCGATGGCGTGGCCACCGGCAAGACAGAACTCAACCGAGACCGAGCCGCTGCCTGCTCCGATGTCCCACAGCAAGTCTCCGGGCCGGGGGGCGAGGGCCGACAGCGTCAGCGCCCGCACCGGCGCTTTGGTGATTTGGCCGTCGCTCGCAAAGCAATCATCCGGCAGACCGGGGGTGCGCGGCAGGCCGATGCCTTCGGGCAGTTCCACCCCAACCGCTACCGGCGCCTGCACATCCGTCAGATCAAACCCGTCGGCCCGTACCGTGCGCAGCCGCGCATCGGGGCCGCCGAGCCGTTCGGCCACATGCATTTGCGCGATACCTGCGCCCTGTTCGCAGAGGAAGCGTGCCAATGCCGCAGGCGCATCCCCATCACGCAGCAGGCAGATCATCCGCCCTTTGGGACGCAACATACCGCGCAATTGCGCCAGCGGTGCCGCGTGCAGACCGTGCCAGCTGACCTCCTCCAACCGCCAGCCAAGCGCATTGGCCACCAGCGAGAATGTCGAAGGCGCGGGCAGGCTGCGCCATTCGCTGGGCTCCAGTGCACCGACGATGCTGCCGCCCGCGCCGAACCAAAAGGGATCGCCCGAGACCAGCATCGCCACGCGCCTGCCGCGCTCGGCCAGCACCGGCTCGACTGAGAAAGGCACCGGCCACGCCCGCCCGCGCGTGCCTGCGTCTGTCCGCTCCAGATGACGCGGCCCACCAAAGATTACCTCAGCGTCAGCCAGCGCCGCGCGGCTTGCCGGGGGCAAGGCATCCGCGCTATCGTCGGGCATTCCGATGATGCTGAGCCAAGGATCACCCATTATGCGCGTCCTTCTTTTGGGTGGCACCACCGAAGCCAGCGCCCTGGCGCGCGCCTTGGTCAAAGCCGAGATCGACGCAGTGTTTTCCTATGCCGGACGCACCGACAGTCCGGTGGCCCAGCCCCTGCCCACCCGCGTCGGCGGGTTTGGCGGCGTGGCCGGGCTGGTGGCGTACCTTAATGCCGAGGCGATCACCCATGTTGTCGACGCCACCCATCCCTTTGCTGCAGGCATGAGCAACAATGCCTTTGTCGCCTGCGCCCGACAAGACCTGCCGCTGGTGCGGTTTGAGCGTCCCCCGTGGGAGCCGCAGGAGGGCGACGATTGGACCTTTGTACCCGATATCACCGATCTGCCCGCCGCCCTGCCCGACAGCCCGGCGCGGGTGTTTCTGGCCATCGGCAAGCAGCAACTGGCGCTTTTTGCCGCGAAACCGCAGCACCGCTACCTGCTGCGCCTCGTCGATCCGCCGCAAGATCCGCTGCCGCTGCCACGGGCGACGGTCGTGCTGGCCCGCGGGCCGTTCGACGTGGCGGGGGATACCGCATTGATGCAGACCCATGCGATCACCCATGTGGTCGCCAAGAACGCCGGTGGCTCCGGCGCGCGGGCCAAGCTGGATGCCGCCCGCGCGCTTGGCCTGCCGGTGATCTTGGCCGACCGGCCCGACCTGCCGGGCGAGGTGGCCGCCAATGATGTGACCGAGGTGATGCATTGGCTACATCATACCGCGCTGCGCGGCGTATAGACATAGCGTCCGACCCGGCGCGTCGCGGAATTGCCGACGATAACCACGGTGCGCATATCCGCCATTTCCGGTGTGGCCTCGCCCAATGTGACGGTATTGAACGCCTCGTCGGGTGTGGTAACGGCGCGAGCAAAGGTGATCAGCCGATCCGGCCCGCATTCGGCGCGCAGAATCTCCAGCGCTTCGGCGAATTGATGCGGCCGCGACTTGCTGCGCGGGTTGTAGAAGGCCATGGCGAAATCCGCCCGCGCGGCCATCCGCAGACGGTGCTCGACCATCGTCCAAGGCTTAAGATTATCACTGAGGTTGATCGCACAGAAATCATGACCCAAGGGCGCACCGAGCCGCGCTGCCGCCGCCAGCATCGCCGTGATACCGGGCAGCACGCGAATGTCGACGCTCTCGAACGCCGGATCCCGCTCCACCGCCTCGAACACCGCCGAGGCCATGGCAAAGACGCCCGGATCACCCGAAGACACCACCACCACCCGCGCACCAGCCTGTGCCAATTGCAGCGCATGGGTCGCGCGGTCCAGCTCCACCCGGTTGTCCGTGGGATGCAGCGTCAGCCCGTCGCGCGGGGCGACGCGGGCGACGTAGGGGATATAGCCGATAACGTCAGTGGCTTGCGCCAGCGCCTCGGTCACCTCGGGCGTTACCAATGTGTCGTCACCGGGGCCGAGGCCCGCAATATAGAGAATGCCGCTCATGCCTCCGCCTCTGGCCTGCGGCCTTGGCCATGGACCAAGACGATCGCGAAATAGGGGCAGTCGTCGTCCGCCACTTCAGTGAGTTTCGCCACCCGCTGATCGGGCATGGTGCCACGCTCCACCAGCCATGCATCGTCCAGCTTGCCCGCCGCCGCCAGTGCGCGGCGCACGGTTGGCAGGTTGCGGCCCGTCTTCATCACCACTAGCGCATCGGCACGTTTCATGTGATCGGTCAATTCGACTTCAGGCAAAGTGCCCATCAGCACAGTCATCACGTCATCACCCCAAGTGAAGGGCGTATCCAGCGCGTTCCAGCAGCCCACCATTCCGGGGATCGCGGGCAGCACCTCAACCTCGGCGCGGCCCTGAAGCCGGGTGTGCAGATGCATGAAAGAGCCGTAGAAGAAGGGATCGCCCTCACACAGCACGACCACCTCGTGATCTTTGGACAATTCCGCCAGCCGATCTGCCCATTCGGCATAAAAGGCGACCATTTGGGCGCGATACTCGGGCGAATCGAAGCGCAACTCGGTGGTGACGGGATACTCCATCGCATATTCCACGACATCGTCGCGCAGCATCCCCTCAACGATGCGGCGCGCTTGGCCCGCGCGACCTTTCTTGCGGAAATACGCCAGATGCCGCGCGCCGCGAATGGCACGGTCAGATTTAACGCTCATCAGTTCCGGGTCGCCGGGGCCGAGGCCCGCGCAGATAACCTTGCCCATCTTCATTCCACCCTGCTTGCCAGCGCGTTTACCGCCGCCACGGTGATCGCCGAGCCGCCCAAACGTCCCTGCACGATCATCGACGGCACTGGCAGATCCTGCATCAAGGCCTCTTTCGATTCCGCCGCGCCGATGAACCCCACCGGGCAGCCGATGATTGCCGCCGGGCGCGGGCACTTGGGGTCTTCGAGCATGTTGAGCAGGTGAAACAGCGCCGTCGGCGCGTTGCCGATGGCCACCACCGCGCCTTGCAAATGGGGCCGCCACAGTTCCAACGCAGCGGCGGAGCGGGTGTTGCCCATTTTCGCCGCCAAATCCGGTACCGACGGGTCACGCAGGGTGCAGATCACTTCATTCTCGCGCGGAAGCCGTTTGCGGGTGATGCCTTCGCTGACCATATAGGCATCGCAGAGGATCGGCGCGCCCTCTTCCAGCGCCGCCCGCGCGGCCACGGCCATGCCTTCGGAAAAGCGGATGTGCTCCTCCAGCCCGACCATACCCGCGGCGTGGATCATGCGCACGGCGACGATCTCTTCTTCGGGGGTGAAGCGCTCTAGCGCCGCCTCGGCGCGGATGGTGGCAAAGGACTGGCGGTAAATCTCGGCACCGTCGGTGATATAGCTATGGGGCATCGGCGGACTTTCTAAGGTAAGAGGCGATGGCGGCGGGGGACAGCCCGCGCAGGTCAGGTGGGGCATCGGCGCGACCCTCTTGGATGAGGTCATAGCGCGCTGGCGCGGTGGCGGTCAGGGTGATGTCTGTGGCACGCGGCGCGGCGCAGCCCTTGGCGCAGCCCGAGACATGCAGGCGTTGCCCCTTTGGCACCACGGCAGCAAGGCGCCGCGCCAGCCCGCGCGTCTCTCCCCGGCCCTGTGCGCAACCGGGCGCGCCGATACAGGCGACAACGCGCAAGAGCGGGTCGGCGGCATCGGTGATAAGGCTAGGCAAGTCGGGGAGTTCGGTGGCACCTTCGATCAGCACCATCCGCCACGGGGTCAGGCGCAAAGGGCCGAGGTCGGCAAGGGCGGTGAGCGTTTCCGCGTCCATCTGACCAAAAGCGCAGGCGACCAGCGCCCCCGCCGGATAAAGGCCGAGCGTCGGAGTGCTGAGGGCGCTTTGGCGGGGATGGTCGAAACCGGGAGGTAAGGTCGCCCCCGCCTCTAATGCGCGGGCGGCACGGGTGGCACCCTGCGCGCGAACCCATGCGGCCAAAGCGATGGCCTCGGTCACGGCGGTATCGCGGGAGATGGGCTTTCCCATCTCCGCCCCCTCAGCGCAGAGCAAAAGCCGCCCGTCCGCCGCCCGCTCAAATCGAATGTCGGCGGGGTCTGCCTGCAACACCGGCTGCGCCCCGGCATCGACCGCATAGCCGAATTTGCTGGAGACAGCGGGCAGCGCGTGGCTCTGCGCAGCGGCGGTCAACTGCTGGGTCAGATGATCCGTATCATCGCCCGCTTGCCAGAAGGGCATCACCATGAGGTTGCGCCGCCGTTCAGCCCCCTCATTCACATCAATCAATGCTAGCGCACGAAGCGCTTCGATCAGCCCCTCACGCCGCTCGGGATCAATCCCGCGCAGTTGCAGATTGCCCCGGTTCGACAGGTCGAGCATCCCGTTGCCATAACGCAGCGCCAGTTCTGCCACGCCGCGCGCTTGAGCCGGGGTCAACCGCCCCTGCGGCACCCGGAGGCGGACCACCAGCCCATCACCCGACAGCATTGGCCGCAGCGCGCCGGGGCACCAGCCCTTGATGACGGGTGCAACGCTCACTCCACCCCGTCCAAGTTGGCCGAAATCGAATTGCGGCGCGTCACCCAAAGCCCTGCGTCTCGAAGGGCTGCGAAACGGTCGCGCATGGCCTGCAAAGCGGCGGGGTTCTCGGCCTCCAGAAAGGCCACCAGATCGTCGCGGCCCAGCGTGGCGTCGAAATAAAGGTCGAAGAGATGCGCAGGCACTTCGCGCGTCAGATGCGCAAAGGCGGCGAGGTTGTCGAGCGTCGCCGCCACCTCTGCCGCGCCGCGAAAACCGTGGCGCATCATGCCGCTGGCCCAGCCGGGGTTGGCGGCACGGGCGCGCACGACGCGGGCGATTTCTTCGGGCATCGACCGCGCGCGGGGGCTGCCTGCGCGGGTGTGGTCAAGGTGGTACATCGCGGGCTTCTGCGCACCCAGATGCGCCATCGCGGCGGCAAAACCGCCTTCGTGGCTGGCATAGTCCGACGCGAGCAGGATATCGCTTTCGGCCAAGTCCTGCACATGGGCAAAGCCATCGGCGCGGTGCAACTGCGCCTCCAGCGCGGCGCGGTCCTGATGCGCTTCGCCTTGGGCGTTGATCGCCCACTCTGATCCGCTCAGCCACGCCTCCCCAGCCGCCGCGCGGCCCGCGTCGGAATAGTCTTGCAAGGCTGCTTCCATGTTCACGCCGTAAAGGCCGGGCTTGGGGCCGAAGACGCGCGGGGTGCGGGTGAGGTAGGGGTTCATATCGGGCGCTTCTTCACGCTCCGCCAGTGCTGCGGATCCGGCTTCAAAGATCTGTCCCAGCCCCGGAAACACATCGCGGAACAGACCTGAAATGCGCAGCGTCACGTCGATGCGCGGACGGTCCAGCAAGGTCAGCGGCAACACCTCAAAGCCCGAGACGCGCTCGCTGCCGTCGTCCCATTTCGGCGCAAGACCCGCGAGATGCATGGCCATAGCGACTTCTTCGCCCGCGGTGCGCATGGTGGCGGACCCCCAAAGGTCAATCACCAGCCCGCGCGGCCAGTCGCCGTTGTCCTGCAAATGCCGCCTGAGCAGTTCCTCAGCCAGTTTCACCCCCTGCGCATGGGCGGCCCGGCTGGGCACGCCGCGCGGATCGACGGCATAGAGGTTGCGCCCCGTGGGCAGCACATCCGACCGCCCGCGATAGGGCGAACCCGATGGGCCAGAGGTGACGCGCCGCCCCGCAAGCGCGGTCAACAGCCCATCCCATTCGCCCTCTCCCGCGCCAAAGATGTGGAGGCCATCGCCGTATTGGCTCTCCTTGATGTCGCAGACGAAACGGTCAATGCGGGTCAGCGCCTCGGCCGAGGAACTGGCAGCATCGAGGCCAAGGTCATCTTCGACCCCCGCCGCCTGCGCCTCGGCGCGGATCGTGTCGACCAGCCGGTCGCGGCGCGCGGGGTCGAGCCCATCGGCGGTGGAATATTCATCCAGCAGCCGTTCCAGACGCAACAGCCCTTCGGGCGTTTCGCTGTCTTTCAACGGGGGTGGAAGATGGCCTAAGGTCACCGCGCCGATGCGCCGCTTGGCCTGTGCCGCTTCGCCGGGATCGTTGACGATAAACGGATAGATCACCGGCATATCACCGGTCAGCGCCTCGGGCCAACAATCGTTTGACAGGGCCACTGCCTTGCCCGGCAGCCACTCCAGCGTGCCATGCGCGCCGATATGCACCAACGCGTGGTGCCCCTGCGCGCGCAGCCAGAGGTAGAAGGCCACATAGGAATGACGCGGGGTGCGAGCGAGGTCGTGATAGCTGTCTTCGCGGTCTTGCAGATCGCCGCGTTCCGGTTGCAGCGCGACCAGCGCGTTGCCGCAGGTTTGCGCGGCGAAGTGGAACGCGCCATCTTGAACCAGCGGATCATCCTCAACCGCGCCCCATGCGTCGCGAAGGTCATCGCGCAGCGTCTGTGGCAGGCTGGCCAAGGCGGCGTGGTAGTCGGCAAGCGGCCAAGAGATGCGCTGTTCGGTGAGGCTGCGGCCAAAACCGATCTGCGGCGTGACGCTATAGCCCTCGCCCGCCAGACGCATCAGCATGTCTTCGACACTGGCCAGCGCATCGAGCCCGACCGCGTGGGCCAGTTGATCGTCCCGCCCCGGATAGGTCGAGAGCACCAGTGCCAGTTTGCGCGCGTCCGCAGGGGTCTGCGCCAGACGATGCCAGCCCAGCACACGCGCCACCACGGCGGCGATGCGGGCATCCTCGGCCCGGTGGGCAAAGCGGGAATATTGCAGATCGGGGTCGCGTTTTTCGGGGCTTTTGAAACTGACGACGCCGGTGAAAATACGGCCATCCACCTCAGGCAAGACCACATGCATGGCCAGATCGGCGGGCGAAAGACCGCGCTCGCTCTCGTCCCAATCACGCCGCCGCGCGGTTGAAAGTGCCACTTGAAATACCGGGCAGCCCGGTGCGTCGAGTGGGGAGGTGCCGTCATCACCGCGCCCCGAGAAGGCGGTGGCATTGATAATTGCGACAGGCTTCATCGCCGCCAATGCATCGTCCAAAAAGGCCCGCGCGGGATCGGATTTCAGCGAAGGGACGAACAGCCCAATGGCGTTCAGCCCCGCCGCACGCAACGCGCGGATCAGCGCATCGACGGGCGCGGTATCGGCAGCCAGCAGGTAGCTGCGGTAGAAGGTGATAGCAACCGTGTCGCCCGCCGCATCAGCGAAGGAAACAACACCTTGGTCAGGGTCGTAGTAGCCGCAGTCGGGCACCGTTTTCGTGCCCATCACCGGCCCGGCATAGAACCCCGCCGCCAGCGCCATTTGCGCAAGTGCGGCCTGCGCCGCCACTGGCCCGCCCGCGTCACATAGATGCGCAAGACGGCGCAGGGTAGAGACAGGCAGCGTTGAATGCGCGTCCAGCCCCGGGTCTTCGCGCCCATCGGCGGGCAGCACGGCCAGTGCGATGTCATTCCGGCGGGCGAAATCTTGGACCTGCATGATGCCGTAGGGCCAATAGTTCTCGCCCCCGATGAGGCGGATCAGGATGCCCTTGGCCCCGGTCAACGTCTGTTCGATGTAGTTGTCGACCGATGCAGGATGCCGCAGCGCCACAAGGTTGCACAACCGCAGGGAGGGCAGCTTGCCCTCCTTGCCGCCACCGCGATGCCAGCCTGCCGCGAAAGCGCCAAGGTCACTGTCGGAAAACGACAGCACCACAAGATCGGCGGGCGTTTGGCCCGGATCATAGGGGGTGTCGGTATCCTCCAACCCGTGGCTTTCGCGAAAGACGACATGCATGCGCGGTTAGGCTCCCAATACGTCGCGGATCGCGGCGAGGTTGATGTCGTCATGTTCCGCGATGACCACCAAATGCCCCGCGCGCGGGTCGCTGCCCCATGGGCGGTCGAACTGCTGACGCACCCGCGCGCCCACGGCCTGCACCAACAGGCGCATCGGTTTGCCCTCGACAGCGACATAGCCTTTGACGCGCAGGATGTTCTGTTCGCGCGCAAGCCGTTCGATTGAAGCCACCAGTGCATCGACATCCGCCACTTCCGGCATCGGGATCACCACGGTTTCAAAATCGTCATGCTCGTGATCGTCGTGGCCATCATGATGCGAGGGGCGCGCGGCGAGGTCGTCTTCGGCAGCGGCGTTGAGGCCCAGCACGACCTTGGGATCAATCACGCCCTCGGTCATCTCAAGGATCGGAATCTCGCGCGGGCTTTCGTCTTCGATCACCTTGCGTGCCTTGGCGAGCCCTTCTGGACCGGCCAGATCGGCCTTGGACATCAAGATGATATCGGCGCAGGAGATTTGATCTTCGAAAACCTCAGAGAGCGGGGTTTCGTGGTCAAGGCTGTCATCGGCCAGACGCTGCGCATCTACGGCGGCGACATCAGCGGCGAAAGTGCCCGCGGCCACGGCCTCGGCATCGGCCAGCGCGATGACTCCATCGACGGTGATCTTCGAGCGGATCGCGGGCCAGTCAAAGGCTTTCAGCAGTGGTTTCGGCAAGGCCAGCCCGGAGGTTTCGATCAGGATGTGATCGGGGCGGGTCGGCAGGGCCATCAGCGCCTCGATGGTCGGGATAAAGTCATCCGCCACGGTGCAGCAGATACAGCCATTGGCCAGCTCGACGATATTCTCAGCCGGGCAATCGTCGATGGCGCAGGATTTCAGGATGTCGCCATCCACACCCACGGTGCCAAACTCATTGACCAACACGGCAAGGCGACGCCCGCCTGCATTGGTCATCAGGTGGCGGATCAGTGTGGTTTTACCAGCGCCGAGAAAGCCGGTGATGACGGTAACGGGAATTTTGGCGAGATCGCTCATGCGGAAGGCTCCTGCGGCAGGGTCAAAGGGGGGATACGCGCAAGGCTTTGCTTGCGAAAGATGACCGGGCGTTCGCGCCATGGCACCAACCCGTCTTCGGTGGCGGCATAGGCGGCGGCACCGGCAAGGATGTCGGCGGCGTCTTCCTTGGTCAGACGACCATAAACATAGGACCATTTGCCCGGCGCAGAGAGCGCCACGGCGGCGCCCTGCGAACAGGCGGAAAGACATTGCACCGGCACGATTGTTACGCCCTCGGGCGCACCTGTGGCGTCAAGGGCGGCGTGAAGCTGCGCGCCGGGGCGCGGGGCGTCTTCCTCCAGCACCTCGCCTGCGCGGCAGGTCATGCAGACATGTAGGGTCGTGCTCATTGATCTGGTCCCATCGGGTTATGCGTGCCGGGTATGCGCTCCGGCCCGTTATGAAAAGGGGAAGCGGGGCGATTATTCAACTGTCAGCACCTCGCGCGCGGTAATCGGCGCACCGTTTACCACCAAGGGGCGGTGGTCATTGGCATTGAGCGTGACCTCAACGGTGACCTCGCCCTTGGGCAGATCAGGCAGATGCAGCCACGGGCCATAAAGCCGCCCGATCTTGGTGCCGTTGATATAGACATGGGCGTGGCCCTCGCCCGGTTGGTTGTCCCCGCTGGCGTTTTGCGGGGCAAAGGCAAAGCCTTCGGTCTCTACGTAAAGGTTATGGCCTGACATTGGGTCAGGTGTCACGCGGATCGCGAGGCTGGGGGCGTCTTCGGCGGCAAGCGCGATAGGCTGGCCGTGCATACGTGCGTGGTCTGCGCCGCCGTGGTCCATCCCGCCATGGGCGGCAGGGTCGCCATGGTCATGGCCGTCGAAGGTCACACCGTTGCTTGCGGCGATGGCAAAACCAATGCCACCGCCAAAGACCAATCCGATGGCGAATAGTGCCAGTGATCTGTCCATCTTGACCTCCCTCAGGCGCTACGCGCGCCTTCACGTTGCCAAAAGTACCCGGCGAAGCTGCCCAGCAGAACCCATGCGGCAAGGCCGATACCAAGTGCGCGGGCGGCAAAAAGCGCGCCGATCTCAGTGGGCACCGGGCCGCTGAAGCTGTCGGGCTCGGGTGCACCGACGACATGCGGGGCCAACAGCAACACCGCCGCGCCGATCCATGCGGCCCAACCCTTGCCGAAGGCCAGCAGCCAGAGCGCCACCAGCGCCGCCCCCGCCGTGGCGAACCACCAGATCTGCCGCGCGGTGATGTCTGCCGCGGCCACGCCGGGCACCTCGGGCGCAAGGCTGAACCCCGGCGCGAGGTGGAAAGCGACGAAGCCCGCCACACCCCAAAGGATGCCCCGGCGGCCATCAATCACCGCACCGCGCTCTTCGCCAAAGCTCATCGCGGCGAGCAGGATCAGCGCATAGGCGGTATAGGTCAGCATGGTGAAGATCAGGCTCAGCCCGTCGCGGACGGCATCGAAACCGGGCAGATCGGGATGCGCGCTGACCACATCGGCCCCGAAATGCACCAGTGCGCCGGTCTCATAAAGTTCGGCATGAAGCAGCACGGGCTGCACGAAATAGAGTTGCAACAGGCCCGTCAGCAGCCCGGCAGACGCCCCTGCAAAAAGTGCAGAGGTCAGGAAACGTGAAAACATCGCAATGATCCTTAGATGCGAAATGAAGCTCGGCGCCACGCAAAAAGCGGACCGAGGACATCACCCAGCCTCAAGATGCGGCGCAGCCCTTCCGACGCGGCAAGCGGCAGGCACGGCTGAGCGGCAAAAGGCAGGCATTGATAAATGGCAGAATCACAGACAGCCGGACTGCGACATGGCAGCCCGGACCCCTGTGATACCGAACACGGGCGCTTAGTGGCAGGGAAAGCCTGTCGCGTGGCGCACGTCATGGGCGGCATCATGCAATGCTGCAGCCTGCACGTGGCCGGTCAGCGCCATCAGGGCAACGCCCATCACAGCGGCGAACAGCGCGGGTACGAATTTGCTGCGCGTGGCGCCGGCGGTTTTGATCCCAGCGGTCTTAATCAATGTCGTCATCTTCAGTCTCCTTACCGTCACACCCGACGGCATCTAGCGTTTCATTCGCCTGGCAGGTCTCCTGGCTCGCGGGTCGTGACCTTTGCCCGCCTTCCCCGTCCGAATGGACAAGTGGCACGAGGGGCATTGGCTCACCGCTTACAGTCGCGGGGGCGGCTTCGGCTTCGGGGTCATGCGACCCCTTACTGAATTCCCTTTTCGGTCCCACACCAACAGGCGCTTCTCGGGACACCAAGCGCCCTCAATTACGCATTTTCGACCCTTCATGACAAGCCGCATTTATTGAGCAAGACGAAACGCGATCGCGCATACAGCATCTAGTAGACAAATATGGCCCAAACCCCAGTATGCGGGTTGACCCAAAAGCCACGCACAGGGCACATTGTCGGCCAGTTTCGAGCGAAGGGCGGCAATTCATGAACGACAAGACGGTCTCGGCCGCTCGGCAGACCCTGACCGATGACGTTTTAGGCAAGGTCGTGCGCTACGCCCGCTTGCCGCTGTGCATCACCGACCCGACCCTGCCGGACAATCCGATCGTCTATGTTAATGAGGCTTTCACCGATCTTACCGGCTATCGCTTGGAGGAGATTGTCGGGCAGAACTGCCGCTTTTTGCAAGGGCCGGATACCACGCGCGAAAGTATCGACGCGGTGCGCAACATCCTGTTGGGCCGCCGGGTCGATACGGTCGAGATCGTGAACTACCGCAAAGACGGCAGCCGCTTTCTGAACGCCCTGCAACTGGGCCCGATCAATGACAAAGACGGCAACCTGATCTATTTCTTCGGCTCGCAACTCGATGTCTCCGAACGCCGCCGATTAGAAAGCGAACACCGCAAACTGGCCGATGACGAGTTGCTGCACCGGCTGCGCAATATTGTGAACGTCATGACCGCCATGGTCCGTTTGACCGCCCGCGAAGAGCCGACCCCAGCAGCCTTTGCCAAAAAGGTGATCGACCGGCTTTCGGCTTTGGGCGCGGCGCATTTCGACACGATTGGCCGCAGTGACCAGCATGAGGTGGATTTTAAAACCCTGATAGGGCCGATCATTCGCGCCTATACCTCGGCCACCGAAGAGCAGATCAAACTCTCGGGGGCGAACCCGCTGATTTCGCACCGCCTCGTCTCGCCCCTGACGCTGGCCCTGCATGAGCTGGCGACAAACGCGGTGAAACATGGCGCGCTCAGCACCGAGACGGGGCGGGTGTCGCTGGACATCGCGCTTCTTCAAGCGCCCGCCCGTCTGCGATTCGTCTGGCAGGAAATCGGTGGCCCGGAGGTGACGAAATCCGACCGCGACAGCGGCTCGCGGATCATCCAATCGCTGACCCGCGCGGTTGGTGGCACGTTGCACTATGACTGGCAGTCCGACGGATTGATCGCCACGGCGGAATTTCCGATGACGGCCATTGGTCAGGACTGACCCTTAGACGATCACCTGCTGCGCGTCCTGCTCTCCTACCCCGAAGACCCGTTTGTAGCGCGCGATCTCATCCGCCGGGCCCATCGCCTTGTTGGGGTTGTCCGAGAGTTTGACCGTGGGCCGCCCGTTGGCGCTGACCGCTTTGCAGACAAGGCTGAAGGGCGCCAGCGCATCGTTCGGCACCAGCCCGCGGAAGTCATTGGTCAACAACGTGCCCCAGCCAAAGGAGACCTTGGCCTTGCCCGCAAACTGCGCGTGCAATTCCTTGATCTTGTCGACATCCAGCCCATCGCTAAAGATCACCCGCTTGGTCGTCGGGTCTTCGCCGCGCGCCCGCCACCAGTCGATGGCCGTCTGCGCCGCTGTGGCCGGATCACCGCTGTCGACGCGGATGCCGGTCCAGCCTGCCAGCCAATCCGGCGCGTGATCAAGGAAACCCTTGGTGCCGTAAGTGTCGGGCAAGATGATCCGCAGATTGCCTTCGTGTTCGTCATGCCAATCCGACAGCACGTCGTAAGGCGCGCGGGCAAGCTCGGCGTCATCATCGGCCAAGGCAGCATAGACCATCGGCAACTCATGCGCGTTCGTACCAATCGCCTCTAGCTCACGCATCATGGCGATGCGGCAGTTAGAGGTGCCGGTGAAAGCATTGCCCAGCCCCTCGTGCATCGCCTGCACGCACCAATCCTGCCAAAGGTACGAATGCCGCCGCCGGGTGCCAAAATCCGCGATCGAGAGGTTATCCACCTCGCGCAGCGCCTCGATCTTTTCCCAGACACGGGTCATCGCGCGGGCGTACAGCACCTGAAGCTCGAACTTGCCCATCGGGTCCAGTGCTGCACGGCTGCGCAACTCCATCAGCACCGCCAGCGCGGGGATCTCCCACAGCATGACCTCGTGCCACTTGCCCTCAAAGGTCAGTTCATATTGATCGCCCTTCCGCTCCAGATGGTAGGGCGGCAGGCGCATGCCTTCGAACCACTCCATGAAATCCGGGCGGAACATCTGGCGCTTGCCATAGAAGGTATTGCCGCGCAGCCAAGTGCTTTCGCCCCGGCTGAGACTGAGCGAGCGGATATGATCCAACTGCTCGCGCAGTTCGCCTTCGTCGATCAGCTTGGCCAGCGGGATATGGGTAGAGCGGTTGATCAGGCTAAAGGTGACCTGCGTGTCCGGCTTGTTGCGAAACACCGACTGGCACATCAGCAGCTTGTAGAAATCCGTGTCGATCAGCGACCGCACGATGGGGTCGATCTTCCACTTGTGGTTATAGACGCGGGTGGCGATGTCGACCATGGGAGGTTCCTTATTGCATGCCCCTTCATGCCAAGGGCGCGGCCAGATGGGCAAGGGGAAAGCGGCGGATTAGGCCAGCGTCACTCCCGCCGCGCGCATGCCTTCGCGGGCTTTGGCCAGCGACCCGTCCAGATCGATCGCGCGGCACAGGTCTTCGCGGACATCCACCTTGAACCCCAGCTTTGCCGCATCCACAGCCGAGAAGTTCACGCAGAAATCCAGCGCCAGCCCAACCATCGTCAGCCGTTCGATCCCGCGCGTGCGCAGGTAGCCTTCGAGCCCCGTGGGGGTGCGGTGATCATTCTCAAAAAACGCCGAATAGCTGTCGATGTCGGGGCTATAGCCCTTGCGGATGATCAGATCGGCGCGGTCGGCTTGCAGCTCGGGGTGGAACTGCGCGCCGATGCTGCCTTGGATGCAATGATCGGGCCACAGCACCTGCGGGCCGTAGGGCATGGTGACGATCTCGTAGGGCGTATTGTTCTTATGCGAAGAGGCGAATGACGAATGCCCCGCCGGGTGCCAATCCTGCGTCAAGACCACGGCGTCGAACTCAGACATCAGCGCATTGATGCCGCGCAGAATCTCATCGCCTTGGGGCACTTCCAGCGCGCCACCGGGGCAGAAATCATTTTGGACATCGATCACGATCAGGGCATGGGTCATGGGCAGTCTCCTCCGTTCAAAGGGGTAGGGCGTTCAAAGGGGTAGGGCTGCGGGTGGGTTAGGTCAATGGCACGCCCCGGATTGAGCTTTGCGCCCGAAGCGCTTATTTGACGCTCATGTATACCATTGCCGCCCTATATCACTTCACCCGTTTTGAGGATCCCGCAGCGCTCAAGCCTGCGCTGCTGGCGCTTTGCGAGGCGCAATCGGTCATGGGCACGCTGCTTCTAGCGCCCGAAGGGGTGAACGGCACCATCGCCGGACCCCGCGCCGGGATCGACGCGGTAATCGCCCATCTGCGCGCCCTGCCCGGCTGCGCCGATCTGGAATGGAAAGAAGCCACCAGCGACAAGCCGCCTTTTGGCAAGATGAAGGTCCGCATCAAGCGTGAGATCGTCACCATGGGCCAGCCCGATGTCGATCCGCGCGCCAAGGTTGGGCACTACGTCGACCCCAAAGAGTGGAACGAGTTGATCCGCTCGCCCGATGTGGCGGTGATCGACACGCGCAACAATTACGAAGTGGCCATCGGCACCTTTGAAGGGGCGGTCGACCCGCAGACCGAAAGTTTCGGCGAATTCCCCGAATGGTGGGAGACGAACAAAGACCGTTTCCACAACAAGAAGATCGCGATGTTCTGCACCGGCGGCATCCGTTGCGAGAAATCGACCAATTATCTGATCGGTCAGGGGGTTGAGGATGTCTTTCACCTCAAAGGCGGCATCCTGAAGTACCTCGAAGAGGTGCCCGAACAGGAAAGCACGTGGGAAGGCGATTGCTTTGTCTTTGACAACCGCGTCAGCGTCGGCCACGGGCTGCGCGAGGGGCCGCATATGCTCTGCCACGGCTGCCGCCGCCCGATCCTGCCTGACGATACGACACACCCCGCCTATGAGGCTGGCGTGTCCTGTCATCAGTGTGCGGAAGAGACATCGGACGCCGACAAAGAGCGTTTTCGCGAGCGCCAACGTCAGATCATGCTGGCAAAAGAACGCGGAGCGTCAGAGCAAGGCTAAGCGCCTTTAACGGTCCGACAGCGCAAACCCCGCATAGGCAAAGGGCATGACCGCCCGGCGAAAGCGGCCCAACTCGAACCGCGCAAGCGGGGCGCGCATGGGGGCGGGGTAGGGCCGCTCTGGCGTCTTGCCGCGTACCAGATCAGCCAAAAGCGCACCGGAATAGCTGGCCATCGCCACACCATTGCCGTGGTAGCACAGCCCCGCGACCATGCCCGGCTGATCCGGCACCTCGCCTACAAAGGGCATGCGGTTGCGGGCGATACAGACCATTCCGGACCATCCATGCGGTGTCTCTACATCGCGCCACGCGGGGAACATCGCCTCGAAATCTGCCCGCGCGCGGCGCAGGGCGCGCGCCTCGGACGCTGGGCTCGACAGCAGACCGCCGCGCACACCGAACAACATGCGATTGTCGGGCATCAGGCGGAAGTAATGCAGCAGGTGGCGGCTGTCATAGCAGGCCTGTCGGCTGGTCCAGCCTTGGGCAGACAACTCTGCCTCGGTCATTGGGCGGGTCACGATCACGCTGGACTGCGTTGGCATGTAACGCGCGGCAAGCCACGGCGGCAGGTCTTCGGAGGAATAGCCGTTGGTGGCGATGATCACCCGCTCGGCGCGGATGCGCCCCTTGGGGGTGGTGACGTCGAATGCGCCGTCGCGCCGTGTCACGTTGAGGGCTAGGCTGTTGTGATAGACCGTGGCCCCCGCGTCTTCTGCGGCCTGCGCTAGGGCGGTCACATATTTGCGGGGGTTCAGGCCAAATCCAATCGGCACAGTGATCGCGCCTTCGAAGCCCGCGCTCAGCCCCTCTGCGGCCAAATTGGCCTTTTCGGTCAGCCGTGCCGTGACGCCGTAATTCTCTGCGTAATAATCCAGCTTGCCGCGCATCTCATCAAAATCGCGCGGGCGGTGGGCCAGTTGGGTTTCGCCGTGGGAATGACGGTCTACGTCGACGCCACGGGTGGTGATGAAATCCTCCACCTGCCCTATCGCTGCCTTCTCGGCCTGCCGCCACGCAAGCCGCTCTTGCCGCCCGAATTTGCGGTCGAGCGCCGCATCGTCGAGCATCCCGCCGCCCAGACAGCAAAAGCCCCCGTTCCGCCCAGATGCGCCAAAGCCCACACGCTCGGCCTCCAGCACCGTGGCCCCCACCCCGGCCTGCGCCAGATGCAGTGCCGCGTTGAGACCGGTGAACCCGCCGCCGATGATCACCACATCGGCGCGCTCTTCTCCCTCCTGCGCCGCACGATCCGGCGCGGCGCAGGTTTCATCCCACCAGCAGCCCGCGCGCGGTGCCTCGGAATAGGCGAAATCCGCGTAGATGCGCCTCATGAAGCGGGCCGTTCCGCCGCACGGGCCTCCTCTTGCGCGCGTAGGCTGGAGCGTTTGCTGACCAACGACGCGGTGATGACCCCCACGGTGACAATGGCGATCATGATCGTCGACAGCGCGTTGATCTCAGGCGAGACCCCCAAACGCACGGCGCTGAAGATTTTGATCGGCAGCGTGGTCGCCGACGGCCCGGCGGTGAAGGAGGCGATCACCAGATCATCAAGGCTCAGCGTGAAGGCCAAGAGCCAGCCCGAGATCACCGCAGGCGCGATGATCGGCAGGGTGACCAGACGAAACGCCTCCCAAGGAGACGAACCCAGATCAAGCGCGGCCTCCTCCAACGAGCGGTCAAAAGACACCAGCCGCGAAGACACAACGACCGAGACGTAGCACATCGAAAAGGTCGTATGCGCCAGCACGATAGTGAGCACGCCGCGGTCCAGCCCGATGCCGATGAACAGCAAAAGCAGCGACAGACCGGTGATCACTTCAGGCATCACCAGTGGCGCATAGATCATGCCGGAAAACAGCGTTCGCCCCATAAATCGCCCGCCGCGCACCAGCACATAGGCGGCCATCGTGCCCAGCACCGTGGCGATCGACGACGAAATCACCGCGACCTTGATCGTGACCCAAGCGGCGTTCAAGAAGGCTTCGTTTTGCAGCAACTCGCTATACCAGCGGGTCGAAAAGCCAGCCCAGACCGTCACCAGTTTGGAGGCGTTGAAGCTGTAGATCACCAGAATGATCATCGGCAGATAGAGAAAGGCAAACCCCAGCGTCAGCGAGGTCACGTTGAACCATGTCATCCGCTTCATTGTTCGGCCTCCGCCTGTTTCTGCTGGTTGCGTTGGAACAGAATGATCGGGATGATCAGGATTAGCAGCAAGATCACGGCAACGGCACTCGCCACCGGCCAATCGCGGTTGTTAAAGAATTCTTCCCACAGCACTTTGCCGATCATCAGCGTGCCCGAACCGCCCAGCAGCGAGGGGATCACGAATTCGCCCAAGGCCGGGATGAAGACCAGAAAGCTGCCCGCCACGATGCCATTGCGCGACAACGGGATCGTTACCAGCCAGAAGGCTTGCAGCCGCGAACAGCCCAAATCTTCGGCGGCCTCGTTTAGCGATTCATCCAGACGGTCCAGCGCAGCGTAAATCGGCAAGATCATGAATGGCAGGTAGGTATAGACGATGCCGATATAGACTGCCGTATTGGTATTAAGGATCTGTAAAGGCTCTGCCGTTAGACCCAACCCCATCAGCAATTGATTCAGCAGCCCTTCGTTGCTGAGAATGCCCATCCACGCATAGACGCGGATCAGGAAGGAGGTCCAGAAGGGTAAGATCACCAACATCATCAATGTGGCGCGCCACTCTTCGGGGGCGCGGGCCATGCCGTAGGCGATAGGATAGCCGACCAACAGCGTAAAAATGGTCGAGACCACAGCGATTCGCAGCGAACTAAGGTACGCTTTCCAATACAGATCGTCAGAGGCGAGGAAGGTGAAATTCTCGAAATCCAATTGGGCGATCAACGCGCTGATGCCGTCCTTGATGGTCGGCGTATAGGGCGGGATCGCCAGCGCCGTGTCAGACAAGGAGATCTTAAAAACAATCAGGAAAGGCACCAAAAACAGCGCCAGCAGCCAGAAATAGGGGACCGCGATCAGGGCGAAGCGACGCATATTCATTGCGCCAACAAGACGCCTGCGGTGGCGCTCCATGAAATCCAAACTGGATCTTCCCAAGTGATATCGCGCCGCGCGATGCGGCGGGTGTTGGCCGTCTGCGCTTTGATCACCTGCCCCCCGGGCAGTTCGACGTGATAGGTGCTGAGGTTTCCCAGATACGCGATGTCGAGCACTTTGCCCTGTAGCGCATTGGGGGCATCCTCGGGCCGGTCGGTCGAGATACGAATTTTCTCGGGTCGGATCGCCAGATGGGCCTGCTGCCCCTCGCTGAACGGCACGGCAGAGGTCGCGGTCAGCGGCGGCTGCCCGTCGATCCAGTTCAGATGATATTGGTCTTGGCCAATGGCCTTGGTGCTGGCTTCGATGATGTTCACGTCGCCGATGAAGTCGGCCACGTAGACGGAATTCGGTGCCTCATAGATTTCAGCCGGGGTGGCCACCTGAATGACGCGCCCCTCGTCCATCACCGCCACGCGGGAGGCGACGGTCATCGCCTCTTCTTGGTCGTGGGTCACGATGACAAAAGTGGTGCCGGTGGATTCTTGAATATCCATCAGCTCGAACTGGGTGTCTTGGCGCAATTTTTTATCGAGCGCGCCCAAGGGTTCATCCAAAAGCAAAAGCTTCGGCGCTTTTGCCAGCGACCGCGCCAGTGCAACGCGCTGCCGTTGGCCGCCGGAGATCTGATGCGGTTTGCGGCGGGCGAATTTCTCTAGCCGGGTCAGTTTCAGCATCTCGGCCACACGGGCCGCAATCGCGTCCTTGTCCATTTTGTCGCGGCGCAGACCAAAGGCGATGTTGTCCCAGATGCTGAGATGCGGGAACAGCGCATAGGACTGGAACATCATGTTCACCGCCCGTTTGTTCGGCGGCACCGGGCCGATGTCTTGCCCGGCCAGTTCGATTTGCCCGGAGGTTGGGTTTTCAAACCCCGCCAGCATCCGCATCATCGTCGTCTTGCCGCAGCCCGATGGGCCCAGCAGAGCAAAGAATTCCTGCGCATAAATGTCCAAAGACAGGTCGTCGATGGCGACGAATTCGCCGAATTTCTTAGTTACATTCTTAAAGCGAATGAGCGGTTTTTCGTCGGGGTCGTTCCAGGGGGCGAAGACGGTTGGGCTCACGGTTGAGACATCCTTTGCTCGGGCTTTGATCGGGCTTTGATCGGGTCGCGGGGCAAGAAAAAGGGGCGCGACCAGACTGGCCGCACCCCCTGTCTCGGATCAGGTACCAGACTTGATCTTGGTCCAGAGCCGGGTCACCACGCGCTGCACTTTCGGCGGGTAGGGTGTGGTGGTGAACAGGTTGTTCAGCGCCGCTTCGGAAGGGTAGATCGCCGGGTCGCCGATCACATCCTCGACCAAATGCTCTTGCGAGGCTTTGTTGCCGTTCGCGTAGTACACGTAGTTCGACGCTGCCGCCATATTCTCGGCGTCCATGATGAAGTTCAGAAACTTATGCGCGCCTTCGGGGTTTGGCGCGTCGACCGGGATGGCCATCTGGTCGAACCACATCTGCGCCCCTTCGGAGGGGGCGTTATAGGCGATCTCAACGCCGTTGTCGGCTTCGGCCGCGCGGTCGCGGGCCTGCAGAATATCGCCGGACCAGCCGACTGCGACGCAGACATCACCGTTGGCCAAAGCATTGATATATTCCGAGGAGTGGAATTTTTGGATGTAGGGGCGGACCGGCATGAAGACCTCCTCCGCCTTTGCGATCACATCCGGGTCATGGCTGTTGGGGTCTTCGCCGATGTAGTTCAGCGCCGCCGGGATCATCTCGGCCGGGGCATCGAGGAAATGCACGCCGCAATCGGCCAGTTTCTCCATATTGGCAGGGTCGAAAACCAGGTCCCAAGAATTGACCGGGGCGTCTTCGCCCAAAGCTTCTTTGACCTTGCCGAGGTTCACGCCGATGCCTGTGGTGCCCCACATGTAGTTGATCGAATGCGCGTTGTCGGGATCATATTGTTCGGTCCGCGAGGAAACCACATCCCACATATTTTCAAGGTTGGGCAGCTTGGAGGCATCCAGCGGCTGAAACGCACCGGCAGTGATCTGGCGCTGCAGGAAGGTGCCCGAGGGGACAACCACGTCATAGCCCGACCCACCGGCCAGCATTTTGGTCTCTAGCACTTCGTTGCTGTCGAACACGTCATAGACCAGTTCGATGCCGGTCTCTTCTTCGAATTTATCCAGCAGGGATTCGTCGATATAATCCGACCAGTTGTAGACGCGGACCGTTTCGGCAGTGGCGGCACCTGCCATCAAGGTGGCGACGGCGACGCTGCTTAGTAGCACATGTTTCATTTCATACTCCCGTTAGACAGGTCGGGTTGATCCCCACCTTTCGTCAATTTGATCAAGTTTTGCCTCCTCGGGCAAGATGGTTTATGCTTTCATGCAGGATGAAATGCTGCAACACACGGCGAAACAAGACGGAAAGACCGCTCCCATGGGTTCAGAAAAGACCGATCCGAGATTGCTTCCCGCCGCCGATGCGGCGGTCAAGACACCAATCCATCAGCATGTTTACGAACGTCTGCGCAAGATGATTCTCTTTGGCGATTTGGCCCCCGGACAGGGGGTTACGATCCAAGGTCTGACCGCCGCGCTTGATGCAGGCATGACGCCCGTGCGCGAGGCCATCCGACGCCTGATCTCCGAAGGGGCGCTGACCCATTTGGGCAACCGCCGTGTCACCGTGCCAGAGCTGACCCATGCCGGGCTGGAAGAGCTGGGATTCATGCGTGAAACGCTAGAGCCGGAACTGACCAAACGCGCCGCAAACCGCATGACAGACGGGCGTTTGAACGCTCTGCATGATTGCGACAACGCGCTGAACCTTGCCATCGATCGGGGCGATGTCGGTGGCTATCTGATGCAGAACTACAGCTTTCACAGGATGATCTACGACCTTGCAGAAGCGCCCATCATGGCCGCCACGGTGGACCGGTTGTGGCTGCGTTTCGGCCCCTCGCTTCGCGTGGTTTGCGGGCGCTATGGCACCAGCAATCTGCCCGACAAACACGCAGAACTTCTTGCGGCCTTTGCCGCCGTGGATGCCGCATTGGCGGGTGAGGTCATGGCAGGCGATGTTGCACAAGGAATGACCCAAATCCGCGCCGCCCTTGATGGGTTGCCCATTCCGCGTTGATTCGATTGACATGCTATAATTTGATCATATTCTGCAGCGAAGCTTATTTTTCACGCAGATAGAAGGTGCACAGACATGCCGCCCATTACGAATCACCTCCCCACCGCGGACCTTCAGGCGCTTGATGCGGCGCATCATATGCATCCTTTCACCACCAACGATGAATTGGGCGACAAGGGCGCGCGCATCATCACACGGGCCAAGGGCATCTATCTGACCGACAGCGAGGGGAATGAAATCCTCGATGCGATGGCGGGGCTGTGGTGTGTGAACCTTGGCTATGGCCGCGAAGAGATGGGCAAGGTCGCCGCACGGCAGATGAACGAACTGCCCTATTACAACACCTTCTTCCAAACGACCCATGTGCCCGCCATCGCGCTGGCCAAGGAACTGGCCGAC
Organism: Sulfitobacter sp. LC.270.F.C4; assembly: GCF_032922545.1. Lineage (NCBI taxonomy): Bacteria > Pseudomonadati > Pseudomonadota > Alphaproteobacteria > Rhodobacterales > Roseobacteraceae > Sulfitobacter > Sulfitobacter sp. LC.270.F.C4. Next base: position 241,511 of record NZ_CP136692.1, read on the forward strand.
CTCGCCCCCGGTGATTTGAACCACGTCTTTTTCGCCGGGTCCGGATCAGAGGCGAACGACACCAACCTGCGCATGGTCCGCACCTATTGGGCGCAAAAGGGCAAGCCCGAGAAGAGCCATATCATCAGCCGCAAGAATGCTTATCACGGCTCTTCGGTCGGGTCGGCCAGTCTGGGCGGCATGACCTATATGCATGAGCAAGGCGGCCTGCCGATCCCCGGCATCCATCACATCGGTCAGCCCGATTGGTATGCCGAGGGCGGTGATATGTCGCCCGAGGACTTCGGCCAGAAACGGGCGCAGGAGCTGGACGCGAAGATCGTCGAACTGGGTGCCGACAAGGTTGCCGCCTTCATTGCCGAACCCGTGCAGGGCGCCGGCGGGGTTGTCATTCCGCCCAGCACCTACTGGCCCGAGATTCAGCGCATTTGCGACAAACACGACATTCTGTTGATCGCCGACGAGGTGATCTGTGGCTTTGGCCGGACAGGGAACTGGTTCGGCTCGCAAACCATGGGGATCAAGCCGCATATCATGACCATCGCCAAGGGCCTCAGCTCGGGCTACGCGCCGATTGGCGGGTCGATTGTGTGTGACGAAGTGGCCGAGGTCATCAACGCCTGCGAATTCAACCACGGCTACACCTATTCCGGTCACCCGGTCTGTGCCGCCGTGGCGCTGGAAAACCTGCGCATCATGCAAGAAGAGAACATCGTCGACCATGTGCGAGACGTCGCCGCCCCCGCGCTGAAAGAGGCGCTGGATAAGCTGGGAGAGCATCCGCTGGTTGGCGGGGTCAACGTCTCTGGCCTGATGGCGTCTCTGCCGCTGACGCCGGATAAGGAAAGCCGTGCGCAATTCGCGGATGGGGGCGTCGCTGGCTACACCTGCCGGGAGCATTGCTTTGCCAATAATCTGGTAATGCGCCATGTCGGCGACCGGATGATCATCTCTCCGCCGCTGGTCATCACGCCCGAAGAGATCAAGATATTCGCCGCACGGGCGACCAAGGCGCTGGATGCGACCTATACCGATCTGAAAGACAAGGACATGCTGAAAGCTGCGTCCTAAACGACCCGGGCTGCCCCCGTTTGGGGGCGGCCCTTTATTCGTTTCGCAGTCGGGCCAGCAGCCGGGGCGAAGCATAGCCATCCGGCGCGATCCCCTCGGACTGCTGATAGCTGCGCACGGCTTTGACGGTCAGCGGGCCGATCTTGGCGTCGATCTTTTGCGTGTCAAAACCCGACTTTGTCAGCAGAGTCTGCAATTCGATCCGCTCATCAAAGCTCAGCGCGCGGTCTTCGCGGGGCCACTCTTGCTTTATTTCCCCCGCGCCGTCGATCCGGTCGGCCAGATGGCCGACGCCGATGACATAGGCATCCGCCGTGTTATAGCGCTCGATCACCGCGAAATTCGGGAAGATCATAAAGGCCGCGCCCTGCGCGCCTGCGGGCAGCAGGATCGACGCGGGCCCGTGATCCGCAACCGCGTCACCACTCAGCGCGGTCACGCCAAGTTGGGCCCATTCCGCCGGGGTCTTGGTCACCTCACGGTCGGCCAGCAGATAGTCAAACCCCTCGGGCAGGGCCACTTCGACACCCCAAGGCTGGCCCGTCGTCCAGCCGAAATGCTTGAGATATGCAGCGGTAGAGGCCAGCGCATCGCTGGGGTTGTCGCCCCAAATGTCCCGCCGCCCGTCACCGTCCCAATCGACGGCATGGGCGTGGAAGGACGACGGCATGAACTGCGTATGCCCCATCGCGCCCGCCCAAGAGCCACGCAATTGCTCTGCATCGGTATCGCCCGCCTGCAAAATACGCAGAGCGTCCAGCAATTCGCCCTCGAAAAATTCCGCCCGCCGCGCGTCGTAGGCGAGGGTGGCCAGCGAATTCAGCACGCTGTCGCCGCCTCGGAAACTGCCATAGGCGCTCTCTAGCCCCCAGATCGCGGTGACGATCTCTTTCTCAACGCCATATTTGATTTCGATATCTTCCAGCGTGCGCTCCCACTGGGCCAACGCCTTTTGCCCATTCTGCACCCGCAGATCCGAGGTCGCGGTGTCGAGGTAATCCCAGATCGTTTTGGTAAACTCCGACTGGTTGCGGTCGCGGCGGATCACCTCGGTGTCATAGAGCACCGTATCCAGCGCGCGGTCAAAGACATCCGGGTCGATGCCCTGCTGCAGGGCGCGGGGCCGGAATTCCGTCACCCAAGCGCGCAACCCGGCCTCATCGCCGGTGGCCTCTGGGGTGGCTTGCTCTGCCGGGGTGGCGGAAACAACCACGGCCTGCGACGTGCGCGGCGCGGGCCGCGTAGATTTAGCAGGACCAGACCCAAAGGCCGGAGCCCCCATGCCTGCGGTCGCAAGAATGCCTGAAATCATCGCGTAGTGCCGGATCATAATCGCCTCACCTCATAGAGTTGCGACAAATCCTATGCCCGCCCCGCCCCGGTGGAAAGGGAGGGGCGCGGCCATCCGCGAAGCTCCGCCTGTTTGCCGCCTCAGCGGCGGGTGCGGGTCACTTTGCGCTTGATCTTGTCCTTCTTGCGCTTGGCCTTCACGGCCTTGCCGCGCGGATTGCGGCCTGCCGGGCTGCGCCGACTGCCACCCCCGCCTTGCTTCACCTTCTGATCTTCGATCTCAAGCAGTTCCAGTGCGATGCCCCCGGTGACGGGCACCGCCTCGGCCAGCCGTACGGTCACCCGTTGGCCGATGCCGATGATCATGCCGGTATCGGACCCCATCAGCGTCTGCGCCTCTGGATCATGGTGAAAATACTCGCGCCCCAAAGACCGCATCGGCACCAGCCCATCGGCGCCCGTCTCGTCCAGCTTCACGAAGGCCCCGAACCGGGCGATGCCGCTGATCCGACCGGTGAACTCATTGCCCACACGCTCTGACAAGAAGGCGGCGAGGTAGCGGTCAGTCGTGTCGCGCTCTGCCACCATTGAGCGCCGCTCGGTGTCCGAGATATGCGCGCCGGTCTGTTCCAGCCCTTCGATCTCTTCCGGGGTCAAACCGTCCTTGCCCCAGCCATGCGCCGTGATTAGCGCACGGTGCACAATCAGGTCCGCATAGCGCCGGATCGGCGAGGTGAAATGCGCATAGGACCGCAGGGCGAGGCCAAAGTGCCCGATATGCGCGGGCCCGTAATAGGCCTGCGTCATCGACCGCAGGGTGCTGAGGTTGATCAGTTCCGCATCATTCGTCCCCGCCGCCTGATCCAACAGCCGGTTAAGATGCGCGGTCTGCAAAACCTGCCCCTTAGCCAGCGTAAAGCCTGCCGCCTGCGCCGTTTCGCGCAAGGATTCCAACTTCTCCGGAGAGGGTTCCTCGTGAATGCGGAACAGAAGCGGTGTCTTCTTCTTGATCAGCGTCTCGGCGGCGGCGACATTAGCCAGCACCATGAACTCTTCGATCAGCTTATGCGCGTCGAGCCGTTCGCGGAAATTGACCGATTTCACCTTGCCATCGTCACCCAACTCAATCCGGCGTTCCGGTAGGTCCAACTCAAGCGGCTGCCGCTCGGCCCGCGCGGTTTTCAGCGCGCCGTAGGCGGCATAAAGCGGTTTCAGCACAGGCTCCAACAGCGGGCCAGTGCGGTCGTTCGGGTTGCCGTCAATGGCGTCCTGCACCTCTTCGTAATGCAAGGATGCGGGCGAACGCATCAGCCCGCGATGGAACGTATGGCCGGTCTTGTTGCCCTTGGCATCCAGCACCATACGCACGGCGATACAGGCGCGCGGGACACCTTCGTGCAATGAGCACAGATCGCCCGACAGGCGATCCGGCAGCATCGGCACCACCCGGTCGGGGAAATAGGTCGAGTTACCCCGTTTGCGCGCCTCGATATCCAGCGCTGAACCGGGCGTGACATAGGCGGCCACATCCGCGATGGCGACCCAGACGACATGACCGCCTTCGTTCTTGGGGTCTTCGTCGGCATGGGCATAGCAGGCGTCATCATGGTCGCGTGCATCGGACGGGTCGATGGTGACCAATGGCAGATCACGCAGGTCTTCGCGGCCCTTAAGACCCTGCGGTTTGGCGGCATCGGCCTGTTCGACCACCTTATCGGGGAAATTATCGGGAATGCCGTGCTGGTGGATCGCGATAAGTGACACCGCACGCGGCTCTGATGGGTCGCCCAACCGCTCGACGATGCGGGCACGGGGGGAGCCCATGCGGCCCTTTGGCCCGGCCTGCTCGGCCTCAACCAACTCACCGTCTTTCGCGCCATGAGTGTGATCGGCCCCAACGCGCCATTCACGGTCAGCGCCCTTGTCGATCGGCACGATCCGCCCGCCCTCGGCAGCCTTGCGGAAGATGCCCAAGACCTTTTTCGGATTGCTGCCAATGCGGCGGATCAGCCGCGCCTCATAATGGTGGTCTTCGCCTTTCACCAGCGTCAGCCGTGCCAGAATGCGGTCGCCTTCGCCAAGGGCGGGATCACTGTCGCGCGGGATCAACAGCACGACGGGCTCTTTCCCCTCGCCATGCCATTCCATCGGCTTGGCAAACAGATCACCATCCTTGTCCGGCCCGGTGACCAGCAGCACCGAGACAGGCGGCAAGCGATCCGGATCCTGATAGCTGCGCTGGCGCTTTTCCAGATGGCCCTCGGCCTCCAGTTCTTTCAACACGCGCTTCAGGTCGATCCGCGCCGCACCTTTGATGCCAAAGGCTTTGGCGATGTCGCGCTTGGCGGTCAGCGTGGGGTTCTGTTCGATCCAGTCGAGGATCTCGGATTTGCTGGGTATCTTGCTCATACCTCAGCAGGTAGCACGCAGCCCCCCTGTCGTCATGGCAAATCGTGAATTTCGTCCACGTCGCGCAGGGTTGAGACTTCGGCGATGCGGTAGCCCGGCAGGGTCGCGCGGCTGTCGGCCAGCGCGTGCGGGCCGGACCAGCGCACAGCGTCGAACAGGCTAGGCGGTGCGCGGCGGGGGTGTTTCAACCCCACCAGCCAGTAGCCCCCATCGGGCGCGGGGCCAAAGACCGCGTCATGTCGTCCGAGCGCATCGAAGGCCCGCGCAAGTTCCTTGCGATTAATGCCGGGAATATCCGCCCCGATCACACAGGCCCGGCCGGGTGCGGCGCGCAGCATCCGTGCCATGCGGTCGCCCAGATTGCCCCTGCCCTGGGGCCAGCGGGGCAAATGTGCGGGCCAAACCCGGCTTTGCAGCCCTTCGACATCCGGCGCGACAGCCAGCACCACCTGCCAACGTGGATCTTCAATGCGGCGCAGCAGGCGGCGCGTCTGGTGGCGAAACCACCATGCCGCGCCCACCATGCCAAGGTCACGGCCCAGCCGGGTTTTCACCCGACCGGGATGCGGTTCTTTTACCATAACGATGAGCGTTGGTTTCACGTGAAATAATTCCGCAGCACGCGGGTGTAGATGGATTTAAGCTGTCCGATATGTTCGACCCGCACATGTTCATCGACTTGGTGCATGGACTGGCCGACCAAACCGAACTCGACCACCGGGCAATGCGCTTTGACAAAACGCGCGTCCGAGGTGCCGCCGGTGGTCGAGAGTTCCGGCTTCACCCCAGTCTCCGCCTCGACCGCGCCCGAAACCAGATCGGACAGAGCGCCCGGCGGGGTGATAAAGCTCTCGCCGGAGATCTTGATCTCCACCTCCACCTGTAGGCCGAATTCCTCGGCGATTTTGTCCGCTTCGCCGCGCAGCCAATCGCTGAGGCTTGCGCCTGAATGGTGGTCGTTGAACCGGATATTCACCGCGCCGCGGCACTGCGCCGGGATCACGTTGGTGGCTTTGTTGCCAGTGTCGACCGTGACAACCGCCAGTGTCGACGGATCGAAATGATCGCTGCCCTGATCCAACTCATAGCTGGCCAAACGGTCCATCAGCCGCATCATCGCGGGCAGCGGGTTGTTGGCCCGGTGCGGATAGGCCGCGTGGCCCTGTTTGCCCGTCACCTTGAAATGCGCGTTCATCGACCCGCGCCGCCCGATCTTGATCATGTCGCCCATGGTCTCGGGGCAAGTCGGCTCCCCCACAAGGCAGACATCCATCCGCTCGCCGTTCTCGGCCATGTAGTCCAACAGCGCCGTGGTCCCGTCGAGCGCGTCGCCCTCTTCGTCCCCGGTGATCGCCAGCACGATGGAACCATCGGGCGGTGTGTCTTTGACGAAATCAACCGCCGCCGCGACAAAGGCTGCCACGCCGGATTTCATGTCGGTGGTGCCGCGGCCATACATGATGCCGTCTTTGATCTCGGCTCCGAAGGGGGGCATCGACCAATCGGCCTCATCCCCGATGGGGACCACATCGGTGTGACCGTTAAAGCCGAAAGACTTGGTGTTGCCCTTGTTGCCCCAGCGGGCAAAAAGGTTGCAAATGCCGCCCCGGTCCACGCGCGTACAGTCGAACCCAGCCGCGCCCAGCACCTCTTCCAGCACTTCCAACGCACCATCGTTGGCGGGGGTGACAGAGGCGCAGCGCACCAGTTTTGCGGTGAGATCAACAGGGTCGAGACCGGACATTTCGGCTCCTTTTCAGGGGTTATCGCTTGTCCGGTAACTTGTGTGGGCAAATCGCGCCGATGCCAAGGGGGCGCACTGCAATTCCCCGTGTGGGACCGTGGTCAGTCGAAAAACGGGGTCATTTGGGCGACGATGACCGAGTTTTCCTCTAGTGCGCGCTGCATCAACTCACGCTCTTCGCCGTCGATCTCTTGGCCCTCGGCCTCGCGCTCTTCCAGCGTGCCATAGCCGGTCACGTCCAGCGGGTTGGTGTCGGCCTGTTTGAGGATCGCCACGGTCTCTCGCACGGCTTCGGCCTCGTCGATACCAGAGGCGAAACACATCAGCGCGGCCCCGGTGGCCTTGTCGGGCAGTCCATCGCCATCCTTGCGACCGATCTGAACCAAAAGGGTAAAGACCTGCTGGCGCGAAGGTTTCTTGGTTTTCTTGGGTTCAGACATGATAAGGGCCGCCGATTGCTTTCGGCAGCCCTAACCTTTTCGCTCAGATTTGGAAAGGGGCCGCGCCCCTGCCCTTAGGTCTTGGCAATCAAGTCTTGCCGCGGACCAACCGTGTGACCCAGATCAGCAGGCAGGCACCGATGATGCCGACCACCAACTGACCGAACCAACCGCCCAGCGTGCTGCCAACGATCAGCATCAACAGCCAGTTCGCTACCAAGGCACCAACGATGCCGAGGATGATGTTCATGATCAGACCCATGTCCGATTTCATGATTTTTTCTGCGATCCAGCCTGCAAGGCCACCCACGATGATTGCGGCAAACCAACCGATACCCGTCATGTCGTTAATCTCCTTTGAATTCAGGTCTCAACGCTATGAAGGGGCATTTGGTTCCCTCAGTCGCGCAGCAACTCGTTGATCGAGGTTTTGGAGCGGGTCTTGGCGTCCACCCGTTTCACGATCACGGCGCAGTAAAGGTTCACGTTGTTCTTCGATGGCATGGTGCCTGCGACGACGACCGACCCTGCGGGCACTTCGCCATACATGATCTCACCAGTTTCGCGGTCGACGATCTTGGTCGACTGGCCGATGAAGACACCCATGCCCAGCACCGAACCTTCGCGCACGATGCAGCCTTCGACGACTTCCGACCGCGCCCCGATAAAGCAGTTGTCTTCGATGATAGTCGGGCCTGCCTGCATCGGTTCCAACACACCGCCGATGCCGACGCCGCCCGAGAGGTGCACGTTTTTGCCGATCTGCGCGCAGGAGCCGACGGTGGCCCATGTATCAACCATGGTGCCGCTGTCGACATAGGCGCCGATGTTCACGAAAGACGGCATCAGCACCACGCCGGGCGCGATATAGGCCGAGCGGCGCACGACGCAGTTGGGCACGGCGCGGAAACCGGCCTCTTTCCATTCGGCATCGCCCCAGCCTTTGAATTTGCTGTCGACCTTGTCCCACCAGCCAGCGCCCTGCGGGCCGCCTTCTTGATGTTCCATATCCTTGATGCGGAAGCCCAGCAGCACGGCCTTTTTGGCCCACTGATTGACATGCCACTGACCGTCGTCCTGCTTTTCCGCCACGCGCAGCTTGCCGCTGTCGAGCGCGTTCAGCGTCTCTTCGATGGCGTCGCGGGTCTCTCCGGTGGTGGCGGATGTGATCTGGTCGCGGGTATCCCAAGCGGCTTCGATGGCGGTTTCAAGTTGGGCGTTGGACATGGGGCAAGTCTCCGAATGTGAAAAGGCCTTTTGAGGGCTATAGCCTTGCACCGCCAAGGGTGCAATTGCCGGGCAAAGTGAGGCGTGGTCATTCTGCGACCAACAAGGCATGTTGACCTGAACGCCCATCGCGCCACCTGAGCCAAGCCCTAGACCAAGGAAAGACCCGAGGATGAACGAGGACCACCGCCACCCGCTGCGCCGCGCCAATGTTGACCGCGCCAAGGCCCAAGACGCCCCCGACACGCCGCAAACCCGCGCGCCCGCCTACCGTCTGGCCTTTACCGACGACGACTTCATGTGCCGCGATGAGTTGCGCCCGGTGCGCCTGCAACTGGAATTGCTCAAGCCCGAACTGCTGCTCGATGCCCATGGCATCCAATCGACCATCGTGCTCTTTGGCGGCGCGCGCATTCCTGCACCAGCCGAGAAACACACCGCCCGCACCAAGACGCTGGCCGATCTGTCGCGTTTTTATGACGAGACGCGCACCTTTGCCCGGCTGATGACTGAAAAGTCGATGGAGACCGGCGGCGTGGAGAACGTCATCGTCACCGGCGGTGGGCCGGGTGTGATGGAGGCAGGCAACCGTGGCGCGCTGGACGCGGGCGGCCATTCCATCGGCCTGAATATCGTGCTGCCGTTTGAGCAGGCGCCCAACGAATATGTCACGCCGGAGCTTTGCTTTAACTTCCACTATTTCGCGATCCGCAAGATGCATTTCCTGATGCGCGCCCGCGCGATCTGCGTCTTCCCCGGTGGTTTCGGCACCATGGACGAGCTCTTTGAGGCCCTGACGCTGATCCAGACCGGCCGCATGAACCGCGTGCCCTTCCTCCTGTTCGGGCGTGAGTTCTGGGAAAAGATCATCAACTGGGACGCGCTGGCCGATGCTGGGACGATCTCTGCCGAAGACCTCGACCTGTTCCGCTTTGTCGAAAGCGCGGATGAGGCGATGGAAGTGATCGAGAATTGGGAGACCGCCCCCGCCCGCGAACATGTGCCGGGCCGGGAAGAGGTCGAAGATCACGGCTGATCGGGCCTTGCCCGGCCCCGTCACCGGGTAAAGGTCTGGCCCAAGGCCACTTCGGCCCCTTGGACAATATCGCGCAGGATATCGGCGGCGGGTTTGACCGCGCCGATCAACCCTGCGACCTCTCCGACAAAGGCGTTGGCAGTGCGGGCGTCGCCCTCTGCCACCGCCGCCTGCCAACGTGGCAACTCCTGCGCCAGCGCGGCGCGCAGCCCGTCGGGGTCATCATGCCAGCGGTCGGTGAACTCATTGCGCAGCACGCGGCCCGTGTAGCGTTTGGGCCAGTCATAGCCGCGCATGATGTCGGTCACGGTGCTGCGCAGCGTATCATCGCCACCGGCCTCAATCGCGGCCTTTAGCATCGCGGGATGCACCAGCGCCTCTTCCGAGGCCCAGAAGCGCGAGCCGACGACCACCCCATCGGCCCCGAGCATCAGCGCCGCAGCCAACCCGCGCCCGTCACCCACACCGCCCGCCGCACAAAGCAGCACTTCAGGCGCATGGCGGGCGATGTGATCGGCAATTTCGGGCACAAGGGTAAAGGTCGCGCGTTTTTCACCGTGGCCGCCAGCCTCGGCCCCTTGGGCGACGATGATTTCAGCCCCCAGATCAATCGCATGGGCGGCATCGCGCAGGGTTTGCACCTGACAGATCAGCGGCACTTTGGCCGCTCGGATCGCGGGGACGAACTCTGCCGGATCGCCGAACGAAAGAAAGACCGCCGCCGGGTCGCGGGCGAGAACCTGCTCCAACGCCTGCGGATGCTCCCGCAGTTTCCAAGTGATAAAGCCGCAGCCGACCGATTGGTTGCCCGCCAGATCTTGCTGCTCAGCGATCCATTCGCCGGAATCGTAGGCCCCGCCGATCATGCCCAAGCCCCCCGCGCTTGAGACCGTAGCCGCCAGCCGCCCGCCCGCGGCGAAAGCCATGGGCGCTTGGATGATCGGATGGCTGATCCCCAGCCGTTTGGTCAAACGCGTGGTCAGCATCCCCTACCGCCCCGCCAGAATGGCGTCAGCGGCCTTTTCGGCAATCATCACCGTCGGCGATGCCGTGTTGCCCGAGACGATCTTGGGCATGATCGAGGCATCAATCACCCGCAGTCCCTGCAACCCATGCACCCGCAGATCGGCATCGACCACCGCCATCGGATCACTGCCCATCTTGCAGGTGCCAACGGGGTGAAAGATCGTCGTGGCAATATCGCGCGCCTTGTCGAGCAGGTCTTCATCGCTCTGCACGACGGGGCCGGGCAAGATTTCCTCGGGCTGATAAGGGTGCAGCGCCTTGGCCGTCATGATGTGTCGCGCCTGTTTCATGGCCGCGACCGCGACACGCTTGTCGCTCTCGGCGGAAAGATAGTTCAGACGGATGTCGGGCTGCACCGCGCTGTCGCGGCTGGTCAGATGGCAAGAGCCGATACTCTCGGGCCGCAGGTTGCAGACCGAAACGGTAATCGCCGGGAACGGGTGCAACGGATCGCCCAGCTTGTCGGTCGACAGGGGCTGCACGTGGTATTCCAGATCGGGCGTCTCCAACGCGGGGTCGGACTTGGTGAACATGCCGAACTGGCTGGGTGCCATCGCCAAGGGGCCGCTGCGCCGCATGAGATATTCCAGACCCATCCGCCCCTTCCCCCAAAGCGAATGGGTCATCGTGTTGAGCGTCTTGGTGTTTTGCACTTTATAGACGGTGCGGATCTGCAAATGGTCCTGAAGGTTCTCCCCCACGCCGGGCAGTTCATGCAGCGTGGTGATACCCATGCCGCTCAAAAGCTCGCTCTGCCCGATGCCCGAGAGTTCGAGGATCTTGGGTGAGTTGATTGCCCCCGCCGACAACAGCACTTCGCCCTCGGCCACGGCCCGCAGGGCGCGGCCTTCGTGGGTAAAGCGCACGCCGGTCACGCGCTTGCCCTCTAGGATCAGCCCATTGGTATGGGCATGTGTCATCACCCGCAGGTTGGGCCGCTGCATCGCGGGGCGCAGGAAACCGCGCGCCGTGTTCCAGCGCACACCGCCATGTTGGTTCACCTCGAAAAAGCCCGAGCCTTCGTTATCACCATCGTTGAAATCGGCACGAGGTTCGATCCCGAACTCCCGCGCGCCGTCCTGCACGGCCTCCAAAATGTCCCACCGCAGGCGCTGTTTGCTGACCTTCCATTCACCACCGGCGCTGTGCATGTCATTGCCGCCCGCGTGGTGATCCTCGGACTTGAGGAAATAGGGCAGCACGTCGTCCCAGCTCCACCCGGCGTTGCCAAGCTGCCGCCAATGGTCATAGTCCGCCGCCTGCCCGCGCATGTAGATCATGCCGTTGATGGAGCTACAGCCGCCCAGCACCTTGCCGCGCGGGTAGGTCAGAGAGCGCCCGTTCAACCCCGGCTCGGGCGCGGTTTTCATCATCCAATCGGTGCGCGGATTGCCGATGCAATAGAGATACCCCACCGGCACCTTGACCCAGTGGTAGTTGTCATCCCCCCCAGCCTCGAGCAGCAGGACGTTATTGGCTGGATCAGCGCTGAGACGGTTGGCCAAAACACAGCCCGCGGTGCCAGCGCCGACAATGATATAGTCATAGCGACCCTCTAGCTGTGTCTCGTCGTGCATGGTGATCTCTCCCGATATTCTGGCCCGCCTCCCCGGCGCGTTATTGGTAGAGCGCCCGGCGACAGGTCACAATCCCTGCCGTAAGTCGCCCGCCCACCGCGGCATTTACCGCAAAGCCACATTCCTCGCGCTTTGCCCGCGCAGCGCATCCGTTTGTTGATTTTTTCGGCTCTTAGGTGAATATGGCCGAACTGGATATATTGCCCCGATGCGTTAGGTTTTGCCTTGGGGTTAAAATTTCGCCGCCTTCTGGTGGCCAGAGACAAGGGTTATAATTAGTGCGGCGACCCGAATTTATACTGTTTCTCGGATGTCTCGCCATCACCTTTGGGGTGTTTCTCTACAGCAATCGCAGCAATGATCTCGCCACCGAACGGGCCTTTGACCGGATCGCCGAGGAAAGCCTGCAAAGCCTCGACGCGCGGATGCACACCTATTTGCAGAGCCTCAACGGCATCGCCGCCTTCATGAACGCCTCTGACGAAGTGACCGCCAGCGATTTCGCGCATTACGTCAATACGCTGGAGATCGACACCTTTCTGCCCGGCATCAACGGCATCGGCTTTGTCGCCCCGGTCGCCCGAGGGACCGAAGAGGCTTTCATCGAAGAGGTAACCGCCCTCGGGATAGAAGATTTCCGGATCCACCCCAACACCGGCAACGCCGAGAAGATGGTGATCCAATATATCTACCCCCAAGGGCCGAATGCAGAGGCCGTGGGCCTTGATATCAGCTTTAACGAGGACCGCCGCCGCGCCGCCCTGCGGGCCCGCGAGACCAGAGAGCCGCAACTGACACCGCGCATTCTGCTGGTGCAGGACAAATCCCGTCAGCCCGGTTTTCTGTTGCTGCGTCCAGTCTATGCCGCCGGCAACCGTCCGGCGCAGGATACGGCAGGCTTTATCGGTTGGGTCTATGCGCCCTTTGTCGGTGCAAACCTGCTGAACGCGCTGACCCCGGCTCAGGGGGAGGCCTATGAAATCAAAGTCTTCGATGGGCTGACCACCGCCCCGGAGAACCGGATTTTCGACAGCACGCCCGAAGGTGTCGAAAGCGGGCATCACAGCATTACCCAAACGATCGAACGCTTTGGCCGCCCTTGGACCGTGGTCCATGTCAGCACGATCAGTTTCGACAGCGCCACGCACAGTGCCGTGCCGGAGATCCTGTTGATTTCCGGCATATTGCTGGCGATCCTTTTCTTCGTCGCCTTCCGCAGCCTGCGCCAGCGCAGCGCGGCCCTGAGCGAGCTTGCCGTGCTGCGCGAACGCCAGATCGACGCCCATGAAGAGGAAAACCGCGCCGTCATCGATAACGCTGTGACGCCTGTATTCCTGCTCGACGGCGAGGACCGCGTGCTTTTCGCCAACCAAGCGGCGCTGGTCTGCTTTGGCTATGGGCATGAGGCGCTCAAGGGGATGGATTTCCGCAATCTCGTCACCGACTTGATCGAAGACCATGACCACGAGCAGGTCAACGCGGCAGGCAAGACCTGCTTTGGCCAAGACCTGAAGCTTGATCTGCAACGCAACAGTTGGACCACCCATACCGGCGAGCGGCGCGTGACGGCAATCGTGCGCGATCTGACCTCGGAACTTGCGGTGCAGGATGAACTGGCGAAGAACAAAGCGCTCTATGACCTCGCCCTCGAAGGCGCGCAGATCGGCGTTTTTGACATCGACTTGCGCACCGGGAAATCCGAGGTGTCCGACACATGGCGGCGCATTCTGGGGATGGCCGATTTCGAGCGGTTGACCGATCCGCAGGCGGAATTCCTCAAGCGGGTCCATACCGAAGACCTGCCGCTGCTGAACCAGACCGATCAGGCCTGCATCTCGGGGCAGCAACAACGTTCCGTCACCGAATACCGGCTCAAGATTGGCACCGGGGAATGGCGCTGGATGCGCTCGGACGCGGTGGTGACCGAACGCGATGAAAACGGCACTGCCTTGCGGATGGTCGGCACCCAAACCGATGTGACCGACATCGTCCATGCCCGCAACGCGCTTGAAACCAGCGAGCGGCGGTTTCGGCAGGTGCTGGCAGCGGCCCCCGTGGGCATGGCGATTCTGGGCGAAGGGGGCGTGTTCAACAGCGTCAACAGCGCGCTTTGCACGCTCTGCGGCTATAGCGAAGAAGAACTGCTGTCGAATACCAAACTGGGCGATCTGATGCCCGAGGGCGATTTGCAAAAGCTCTATGGTGAGGTTCGCGGGCTCGTCGATTCGCGCAGTTCACAAAACTATCAGGCCGAATACCGCATCACCCACAAGCTGGGCTATGAACGCTGGGGCCTGTTCAACGTCTCGTGGACCTTTGACAAGAACACGCGCGGCTATGTCTTTATCGTTCAGATCAACGACATCACCGATCAAAAGAAGCTTGAGCAGATCAAGAGCGAATTCGTCTCGACCGTCAGCCATGAGCTGCGCACGCCGCTGACCTCGATCAAAGGGGCCTTGGGTCTGATCGACACCACGGACAACAGCCGCTTCCTGCCGGCGCATATCCGGCTGATCGACATCGCGCGCAGCAATGCCGACCGGCTGTCGCATATCGTGAACGATATTCTGGACCTCGAAAAGATTTCGTCGGGCGAGGTGCAGTTCGATTTCCACGATGTCGATCTGAACAAGGTGATCAGCGACTCGGTCAACGAAATGTCGCCCTTCGCGATCACTCATAACAACACCTTGGGCGTGCAACTGCCCGACAAACCGCTGACGGTTCGGGTGGATGAAAGCCGCACGCGGCAGGTCTTGGCCAATCTTATCTCAAACGCCTGCAAATATTCCGATGCCGAGAGCGAGGTGCAAATTCGCGCCGAGCGGCTGGGGGACCGGGCGATTGTCTTTATCCAGAACACCGGCCCCGGCGTGCCGGAAAACTTCCGCCCGCGCATCTTTCAGGCGTTCTCTCAGGCCGATGGGTCCGACACACGCGCCAAGGGCGGCACGGGGCTGGGGCTGAACATCACCCGGCAGATCATCAAACGTCAGGGCGGTACCATCGGATTCGAAAGCATCCCGAAAGGCGTCACCGTCTTTTGGTTCACCTGCCCCATCGCCGAGGCCGAAACCGTGCAATCGCCCGCCGCCCCCGACGCGGAAATCGGGGAGCGGGACACGAAGCTGCGCGTGCTGCATATCGAAGACGATATCGACTTTGCCGAGGTGATCCGCACCGGTTTGGACAGCGTGGCAGAGGTGACCAATGTCACCAACCTCGCCCAAGCGCAGAAGTTGATCGGCCAAGAAGAGCTTGATGTGGTGATCCTTGATTGGTCCCTGCCTGACGGCGATGCCCGCTCATTGTTGGAGGACATCATCCGTCTGCACCCAGAGGCCAAGATCATCAGCCTATCCGCCGACAACAACCGAGAGCCCGATCCCCGCGTCGGGATCAACCTTGTCAAATCACGGAGCGGGATCAGCTCGGTGGTCAACTCAATTACGGGAACAACCGCACGCGCATCTTAACCTGTCGCACCACGGCGAAGTGACGCTAAAGTGCGACACGCCATATTATTGCCAATATGCTCTGGCATTTTGTTTAAATTACAACGCACATGTCATGCTATAGTTCGAGCATGTCCGCTTCGGGGCGAGGAATTACGAGTGTCTTCAAAGCCATTTACCAAGCGTACCGCCGCCACATTTTTTCTGGGCACTGCCATTTCCGGCAGTTGGTACACCGCAACCTCCGCGCTTTTCGCGGGTCAAATGGGGGAGGTTATCCCCGTCGTCGGCGCGATCATTCTGGCGGGGCTAACGCCCTTCGCCGCGAACGCGCTCCAGTCAAGCCCTGAGAGGGGTACTGATAGTTCCGATATGGAACAAAGGCTTAGGGCATTTGATAGCCACGCCATTGTGAATATCGTCGATACCGGCGGAATGCTGGAACAGGTTAATGACCGTTTCATCGAACTGACGGGCTATACCCGCGATCAATTGATCGGCCAGCCTGTGTCGATGCTTTACCAAGATGAGTTTCGCGAACTTCTGGCAGAAATCCGGGTCACCTTGATGGCCGGCAAGACATGGCAGGGAGAGACCCCGCTGCGCTGCGCCGATGGTCGGGTGATACAGACGCAATGCACCGTGATGCCCCTTTTCGACAACAAAGGGGCATGGTCCGGGTCGATCTCAGCCCGTACCGATGTGACCCACGCTAAGGAACTTCTGGCCGAACGCGACACGGCGGAAACGCTTTATGAACTGCGCGATGACATTTGGATCGTCGATGCCGAGACCGAGCGTTTCAGCTATATGAACCGCGTCGCCATGAGCCGAAGCGGCTGGTGTACCGACACCTATACCGAGCAAACGCTCGAAACTTTGGCAGAAAAAAGCGACAATCCAGCCCTTCTTGACGCCTGCCGGGATCTGAAAAAGTCGGGCAAGGCGATGACGCAGTTCGACACGCAACTGTTTGGCAATCATTTCCAAGTCACCATCAAACTTCTGCCCACCGGCGGCGCGGCAGGGCGGTTCCTGGTCATGTTGCACGACGTTTCGGATATCATCAGCGAAGAGCGGATGAAGTCGGAATTCATCTCTATGGTCAGCCATGAACTGCGCTCGCCCCTGACCTCGATCAAGGGCTCTATGGGGCTGCTTTTGTCGCGGGCGGCGGGTGAATTGCCGAGCAAAGCGCGGGCGTTGCTAGAAATCTCCCACCGCAATGCCGACCGGCTTGTGCTGATCATCAATGACATCCTCGATCTGGAAAAGATCGCGAACGGGCGGCTGGAGTTCAACCTTGAAGAGGTTGATATCGCAGAACTTCTGCATGAGACCAGCGCCGCGAACGCCTCGCTTGAACAGCGCCACGGCGTGCGCATTCAAGTGGAAGGCACGGATGACCTGAACAAAGTGACCACAGATCCGAACCGGGTCATTCAGGTGCTGACGAACTTCCTATCCAATGCGTCCAAATTCTCCAAACCCGGAGAGCGCGTTACCATTCGCGCCGAAGAGAATGAGAACGAATTGCGCATCTCTGTAGCGGACCGCGGCCCGGGTATCCCGGCCTCTGAGCAGCACAAGGTGTTCCAGCGGTTTGCCGATCTGTCCAACTCCAACCGGGCCGACAATGGCGGCACCGGGCTGGGCCTCAGCGTCTGCAAAGCCATCGTCGAGAATCTTGGCGGTAAAATAGGTTTTGACAGCCGCGAGGGATTTGGTACGACATTTTACTTTACCCTGCCGAAGAAAAATTCTCAGGTAGCGGCAGAGGAACCGGCTGCGTTGCTGCGCGAAGCCTCCTAGAGAGAGTATGGAATGATCAAACTGCTGCACGTCGAGGATGACGCCGATATTCGTGAAATCGCGCTGATGGCGCTTGAGCTAAGCGGCGATTTCGACGTCGTCCAATGCGAGACCGGGGAAGCGGCGCTGAATCAGGTTCAGTCCTATACGCCCGATGTGATCCTGCTCGATATGATGATGCCCGGCATGACCGGTCGCCAGACCCTTGAGAAGATGCGCGAAATGGATAGCCTGCGTGACGTTCCGGCGATCTTCATGACCGCCCGCGCCCAGCATAACGAGATCGAAGAGCTGCGCGATTTGGGGGCCGCTGACGTGATCAGCAAACCCTTCGACCCCATCGCTCTCGCGGATCAGGTCAAGGCGGCGATGCAGGCCAACTAGGCCAGCGACCACTTGGCCTGCCCTATTGGGCAGCTTCTAGATAAATTGTCTGTAGGAATGGGGCCGGCGCAAAGCACGGCCGCCGTGCCCTTAGGCTTGGGCGTCGATTTGCTGCCTGCAATGCGCGACGAAACCATCCAGTTCCGAGATGATCTCGATCGGGCAATCCGTGCGTTCGGCGCGAGGTCCTGCGAGATGCTCGACGATTTGGGTTTCGCACTGACGCGCCAGACGGCCAAGCTCTTCAAAGCCGAGCGACCCGGCGCTGCCTGCGATCTGGTGCAGAATGGCCTGCGCGCTGGCCAGATTGCCTTTGATCTCATCCACGGTCGTCCCGTCCCAAGCGGCCAAGCCATGGGTTGCGATCAGCGTCTGGCGTTCGTCCAGCATTTCGACAAAGCGCTTGCGAATGCGCTCTATGCCGGGAAGTTCAGCTAACATTTTAGTCATGCCTGTTGATCATTCTGCCAAAAGTCATTGAGCGATTTCGTATGTGCCTCACTGGCGGCTTCTGCGCTTGCATGAGCCTGCGCCAGCGCATCCATGACGGAATTGCCGCTCTTCCAGATCAGCCGCACTGCCTCCCCCGCGCTCACACGCGGGTGAACACGTTCGCCATTATTGTCGAACAATTCAGTTTGAGACAACTCCAAGTTAACCGCATCCATCAAACCGCCCATATTCGGACGCCATCCGCTTTCCGTAACGCACACGAAAGTGCCATTGCCCGCGTAGGACATGAGCACCTGATGGTCGACAAGCGTATCAGACAGGATCTCGGCCACATCGGACACAAGGCTATAGAATTCGAAAGAGGTCATCGTCGCGTGGAAGGCGTCAACCTCGCGGATGGTAAAGGCAAAGGCGGTGGAGCCGAAAAGCGCGCTGCGCGACAGCTGTGCGACGTAGTTTTCCATCGCGGTGTAGTCGATCACATTGTCCACGTCATAGATCGGGACAGGCTCGAACAATTCCATATGGGTGGCCTGATCGGCGATGGTCTTGGCGGCAAAGATTTTCTTGGTCCGCTGCTGACGCTCTTTCACCATGCCTTCGACCAGCCCGATGCGTGATTTCAGCTCGGCAATCTCAAAAGGCTTGGTCACATAGTCGGTTGCCCCGGCGGCAAAGGCCGCGTCGATATAGCGTTTGTCGGACATCGCGGTGAGCATCAAAATTGGCGTATCGGCATGGCGCGCCGAGTTGCGAATGTGCTGCGCCAGTTCGATCCCGTCCATGCCCGGCATCTGAATATCAAGCATGAAGCAATCAATCGGACCGAGGTCGGGATCCCCCAACATATCGACCGCATGCAGAGCAGATGGGGCGGTCGTTAGTTCATGCGCACCGATAATCTCTACAAATTGCCCGAGCAATTCGAGGATAATCGGGTCGTCATCCACCGCCAGAATTTTCATTACATCTCTCCACAGATCAAAATCTTTGGGGCCCAAACTGGACGGACCGCTGCTTTGTCCTAATTTCTCTGGGAACTGTGGCCTAATTTTGACGAATTCTTAGTAAATAGGCGACAAACCGGGGCACTGTTTCCATATCGAGAGAATTTGACCCGAAAAACGGCCATCTTTACCGCATTTTCATTTGTGATCGGACGACTCGCCACTTCGCGTCCAAGGGTGATTCCCCTCAACGCAAACGGCCCGACGTTTCCGCCGGGCCGCTCTATCCTCATCCCCTTGGGTCTTAGCCCAAGCTTGCCTTGATCGCCTCGGCGGTGGCGCCCACGACCTTATCCGCTTCTTCGCGGGTCAGGCAGAAGGGCGGCGCAAAGCCGATGATGTCGCCTTGGGGCATGGCGCGGGCAATGACCCCGGCCTTGAGCATATCGCCGACGATGGTCGGCACCACTTTGCGCGCCGGATCAAACTGCGTGCGGCCATCGCGGTCTTCGACCAATTCCACGGCGCAGAGCATCCCTTCGCCGCGAATATCGCCCACTTTGGGGTGATCCCCCAACGCCGCCTTCATCTGCGCATTGAGATAACCGCCCACGTCCGAGGCATTCTCGATCAGTTTCAGATCGTCGATCAGCTTGAGGTTCGCGATCCCCGCAGCCGCGCCGATGGGGTGGGCCGAATAGGTCCAGCCGTGGCCGATGGGGCCGTTTTCATCGGTGCCCTGCTCCAGCACCTTCCACATTTTGTCACCCACGATCGAACCCGAAAGCGGCGCGTAGGCCGAGGTCAGGCCCTTGGCGATGGTGATCAGGTCCGGCTTCATGCCGTAGTGATCCGAGCCGAACATGCTGCCCAGACGGCCAAAGCCGGTGACAACCTCATCCGCGACCAGCAGGATGTCGTGTTTGTTCAGCACTTCCTGCACGGCAGCCCAATAGCCTTCGGGCGGCGGCACGATGCCCCCGGTGCCCAGAACCGGCTCACCGATGAAGGCCGCGATGGTGTCGGCGCCCTCGCGTTCGATCAGCGCTTCCAATTCGCCCACCAGATGCGCGGTGAACTCTGCTTCGCTCATGTTGGCGTCGGGGCGGCGGTAGTAATAGGGCGCGTCGGTGTGCACCACCTGTGCCAGCGGCAGGTCGAACTTCTTGTGAAACAGCTCCAATCCGGTCAGCGAGCCAGTCACCAGACCCGACCCGTGATAGCCACGCCAGCGCGAGATGATCTTTTTCTTCTCAGGACGGCCAAGGATGTTGTTGTAATACCAGATCAGCTTGACGTTGGTCTCATTCGCGTCCGAGCCACCAAGGCCGAAATAAACCTTGCTCATGCCTTGGGGCGCGCGGTCGAGGATCATTTTGGACAGGGTGATGCTCGCCTCGGTGCCGTGGCCGACGTAAGAATGGTAATAAGCCAGTTCATGCGCCTGCTCGGCAATCGCCTCGGCGATCTCGGTCCGGCCGTAGCCCACGTTTACGCAATAGAGACCGGCAAAAGCGTCGAGCATCTGGTTGCCGTCGCGGTCGGTGATATGGCTGCCTTTGGCGGTCTTGATCACACGGGTCGGGCTTTCGCCGCGCGCGTGCTGCGCCAGATGGGTGGAGGGGTGAAAGAAATTTTCACGGTCCCATTGTTCGAGCATATCGTTCTTCAGCATTGGTCTTTCCTTTCTTCCGACGCGCCTTTGCGCCGTATCTTCAAATCTCAGGCCCAGTCACGGCAGACGTATTTCACTTCCGTAAAGGCTTCGAGCCCCAGCCGCGACCCTTCGCGTCCGATGCCCGATTGTTTTGTCCCGCCAAAGGGGATCGGCGCGCCGGTCACCTTGGTGCGGTTCACCGCCACCATGCCGAAACACAGCGCCCGGCTGGCGCGGTAGATGCGGCGTGGGTCTTGGCTGTGGACATAGGCCACCAACCCGTACTCCGTGTCATTGGCCCGTGTGATCGCCTCATCCTCACTGTCGAAGGCCGCGATGGCGGCCACGGGGCCAAAGGTCTCTTCGCGCATGATCAGCGCGTCGGCAGGCACATCCGCCAGCACCGTCGGCTCAAAGAACAGCGGCCCCGCCGCGTGCCGCTTGCCACCACAAAGCAGCCGCGCCCCACGGTCAAGCGCATCTTTGACGTGCTCTTCTTGTTTGGCGACGGCTTTCTCGTTCATCAACGGCCCGATGTCGGGATCATCCGCGCCGACGCCCACGGTCAGCGCCTGCGTCGCTGCGGTGAATCGCGCGCAGAAGGTCGCATAGCTGTCGCGGGCAATAAAGAAGCGGTTGGCACCGAGGCAGTCTTGACCGGAGGTGGCGAACTTGGCCTTGATCGCCTCTTCGACCGCGCGGTCCATATCGGCATCATCGAACATGATGAAAGGCGCATGGCCACCCAGTTCGAGGACCAAGCGTTTCACGCTGTCGGATGCTTGACGATACAGCAGTTTTCCGATCTCGGTGGAGCCGGTGAAGGAGATGGCCCGCACGCGGGTGTCTTCCATCCAAGGTTTCACGATCTCGGGGGCCTCCCCGGTGACGACGTTGAACACGCCTTTCGGCAGCCCCGCCTGTTCGCCCAATTCGGCCAGTGCCAGCGCCGAGAACGGCGTCTCTGCCGAAGGATGCGCCACTACGGTGCAGCCCGCCGCCAGCGCGGCACCTGCCTTGCGGGTCAGCATGGCGGAGGGGAAGTTCCACGGGGTGATCAGTGCGGCTACGCCCACCGGCTCGCGCCAGATTTCCACCTCGGCATCCGGCAAGTGCGAGGTGACGCCTTCGATGTTGGGGCGGCGCGCCTCTTCGGAATAGAACTCAAAGAAAGACGCGGCATAGTCGATCTCTCCGCGCGACTCGGAGATGGGTTTGCCCTGTTCGGCGGTCATGATCCGGGCCAGATCCTCGCGGTTTTCCAACATCAGATCGCGCCAGCGGCGCAGGATGGCACCACGCTCTTGCGGCAACAGGCCGGCCCAATGGGGAAAGGCGGCATGGGCGGCATCCACCGCGGCGCGGCTGTCGTCGGCGTTAAGCTTGGCAACCGACCCCAAGACCGCACCGCTTGCCGGGTCAGTCACCTTGAAGTCATCGCTCTGCGCGCCAGCGACCCATGCGCCGCCGACATAGGCGAAATGGCGGGCCAGCTCGCCCCGGGTCAGCGCGGGCAGACCATCGGCAGGCGTTGGGATCATCTTGGTCATCGGGCACCTCCTTGGGATGAATTGCCCCGAAGGTAAGACAGGATGCGGCGCGGGTTTGACCGAATATCACACCATCGGTAGGAGGTTTTGCGGCGCAGCACCCTGCCCGCCGCAAAAACTACGGCGGCTCAGCTTTCGTCTTCGGGCAAGAGCAGCGACAGAGGCAGCGGTGCCGATTTGACCGATTTGGTTACCACATAGGTAAAGTAACGGCTCAGCCCGGCCTGCTGATCCAAAAGCGCATCCATTAGACGTTGGTAGCTGTCGATGTCGCGGGTGACGACCTGTAGCAGATAGTCAAAACCGCCACCCAAAGCCCAGCACTGCACGATCTCATCATGCTGCGCGATCACCGCCTCGAAGCGTTGAAACGCCTCGGCCCGGTGGTTGCCCAGTTCGGCCTGCACAAAGACGGTGACATGCGGGGCGATGCGGCGCAGGGCGACATGGGCCTGATAGCCGGTGATGATGCCCGCAGACTCCAACCGCGCCAGCCGTTCGCCGCAGGCGGTGGGACTTAGATTAACCTTGTCGGCCAGCGCAGATTTGGCGATGCGCCCCTCGCGAGAGAGGATCGAAAGCACCGCGATATCGCGTTTATCCAGTTTGACAAAGCTCATGGCAGTTTCATGAGAGCGCAGGTCAGACTTGTCAATTGTCATGATTGTGGTGATCATCCCGATCATGACAAAATGGCGCCCAGACCCCGGATCCCTGACCCGACCTGCCTACCGATCACTCGTTCAGGCGATTGAAACGGCGATTCAAAATGGCGTGCTCAAACCCGGAGACCGGATGCCGACGCAGCGGCAACTGGCGTTCGATCTGTCGCTCAGCGTGCAAACGGTCAGCCGCGCCTATGACAAGCTGGTTGAGGCGGGCAAGATCGTCGGAGAGGTGGGGCGCGGCACTTTCGTCCGCGCGGCGAGCGATGATATCTCCATGCCCTTCGTCAGCCGCAAGGCTGCCGGGCGGTTGCTGGACATGTCGATCCTGAAACCTGTGCTGGATCACGCCCATGAAGAGGCGATGCAAAAGACGCTCCGCGCCATGGCCCGCTCCCTGCCCCGCGCGATGATGGGCGGGTTTCGCCAAGACCTCCGCGCCGGAGACAGCAGCAGCGCGGTGCGGCGCTGGCTCTCGCTTTGCGGCCTTGATCTGGACGGGATGGCAGTGATCCCCACCAACGGCAGCACCAGCGCCATGACCGTCGCGATCATGACAGCCGCCCAACCCGGCGATCTCATCGTCAGCGAAGACATCGGCCATCACACCCTGCGCCCCCTCGCCCGCTTTTTGGGCATCCGCCTGCAAGGAGTAAGCGTCGACGCAGGTGGCATCTGCCCCGAGGCGCTGGAGCGGGTCTGCGCGAAAGAGCCTGTCAAAGCCGTCTACCTGATCCCGAATGGCGCCAACCCGCTGGCCTTTACCATGACCGAAAGCCGCCGCGCCGCGGTGATCGAGGTGGCGAGACGCCATGACCTGCTGATCATCGAGAACCAGTCATGGGGGCCGCTGCAAGACGCGCCGCCACCGCCGATGGCGACCATGGCGCCAGAACGGGTGCTCTATTTTACCAGCCTCACCAAATGCCTGATGCCGGGGTTGCGGGTCGGTTATCTGGTGGTGCCGGACCACCTTTGGGCCTCGGCGGCCAACCGGCATATGGTGACCAGTTGGATGGCCACCAATATGATGACCGAAATCGCCGGGCGCTGGATCGAGGAAGGCACCGCCCAAACCCTGCTCAACCGTCAACAACTGGCCCTGCGCGACCGCGCCGATTTCGCCGCCAACGTCTTTCGCGGGCTCGACATGCGCACCAGTCCAAACGGGCTGCATCTTTGGTTGCCCTGTCGTGACATTTACGAAGAGGCTGAACTGGTCAAATCCATCCGCGAGAGCGGCGTCGCCGTGGCCAATGGAGCCAGTTTCGCCATCGGCCCGCCAGACCGTCACCCCGGCCTGCGTATCGCCGTCGGGGGGCAATCCTTTCCTGAATTTGCCCGCGGGATTCGCATGATCGATGCAAATTTACGCAACAGGGCCAGACGCGCGGGACTGTAAGAGCGGCGCAAATTGTCATGGATCAATATTCACATTGACATGATTGGGATCGGTTTAAATGATCTAACAGTCAGGACATTAGTTTCGCTGCGGCCTTTGTGCTGCGCGGACAATAAATGAAAGGGAGTAACATGGCTATTTTTAAGACCGTAATCACCGGGGGTATCCTCGCAGCCGTGACGAGTGTCGCAGGCGCGGCTTCGGCAGACACATGGCGCTATGCCTTCGAAGAAGCACTCGACGAAGTGCAGGGCAAATACGCCCAGAAGTTCAAAGAAGAAGTCGAAGCGAACTCCGACCACGAAGTTCAGCTCTTCCCATACGGCACCTTGGGTGAATCCGTAGACACGATGGAGCAGGCACAGGCTGGCATCCTGCAGTTCGTCGACCAGTCGCCCGGCTTTACCGGCGCGCTGATCCCCGAGGCGCAGGTGTTCTTCGTGCCCTACCTGCTGCCGCAGGACGGTGAGCAACTCAACGAGTTTTTCCGCACCTCCAAGGCCATCAACGAGATGTTCCCCGCGCTCTATGCAGAGCAAGGTCTGGAACTGCTCAAGATGTTCCCCGAAGGCGAGGTCTGCATGACCACGCAAGAGCCGGTCAAAACGCCCGAAGACCTTAACGAGGTCAAGTTCCGCGTGATGACCAACCCGCTCTTGGTGGAAAGCTACAAGGCCTTCGGCGCGACACCGACACCGCTGCCATGGGGCGAGGTTTACGGCGCGATGCAGACCGGCATCATCCAAGGTCAGGAAAACCCCGGCTTCTATCTGGAATCCACCAAGATGTACGAGGTGACAGACGTCATCACCTGCATCGGCCACAACAACTTCACCACTGCTGTGATGGCCAACAAGGATTTCTATGACGGCCTGTCCGATGAGGACAAAGAGGTTGTGCAGAACGCTTCTGACGCGGCATTCGATTATATCCTCGAATACCAGTCCGGCCTGCAGGAAAAGTCGCTGGAAAACATCGCAGCGGCGAAGCCTGACATGCAGATCAACATTCTGTCCGAAGAAGAGCGCCAGCCCTTCAAAGACAAGGCTGCATCGGTCGAAGAAGCCTTTATCGAGATGACAGGCGACAGCGGCAAAGAGATCCTTGAGCAATTCAAGGCCGACCTCGAAGCCGTTAAGTAAACGCATCCTTTCACCCTCCGGCACTGTCCGGGGGGTGACCTTATTTTGACGCGATCCATTTTGAACCATTCACGGGATGACGCCGGTGACGGAAGACAACCACAGTTCGCAACTGCAATCGCAGACAGACACCACCGGCACTGATGACGCCCCCGTTGGCACCTACAAATCCACCCTACCCGGCCCGTTGGGCACAATCGACAACGCGATCAGCTGGCTTGAGTCTGTGATGCTCGCCGCTAGTGTTTTGTTGATGGCCGCCAATACGATTGCCAATGTGGTAGGTCGTTTCGTCTTTCAAAGCTCGATCTTCTTTTCCGAAGAATTGAACAGCATCCTGATCATTCTCATCACTTTCGCAGGCATTTCCTATGCCGCGCGGCACGGGCGGCATATCCGCATGTCTGCGATTTTCGACGCCCTGCCCCCGCGCCCCCGCAAGGTGCTGATGATCTTCATTGCCTTTGTCACCGCCATCTTCATGTTCGGCCTCGCGTGGTACGCGCTGCAATATATCATGACCCAAGCCGGGCGTGGCCGCCTGTTGCCTGCGCTGCAAGTGCCGGTCTGGTGGACGCTGGTCTGGGTGCCCTTCGGCTTCTTCATGACGGGGCTGCAATACCTGCTGACCGCCATCAAAAACATCATCGAGCCTGACATTTACCTGTCGACCAGCGTGCTGGAAGGCTACGACGACAACGAGCGGGAGGTCTAAGCGATGGCTACTACCATTTTCTCCATCATGGTCGTCCTGCTGCTGCTGGGCTTTCCCATGATGATCCCGCTGATCGTCGGCGCATTTGTCGGTTTCTATTCGCTCTTCGGCGGCTTCGGCCAGCTAGAGACGATGGTGCAACAGATGATGGCGGGCGTCCGGCCCGCTTCGCTGATCGCCGTGCCGATGTTTATCTTTGCCGCCGATATCATGACACGCGGCCAGTCCGCCGGGCGGCTGATTGATATGGTGATGTCCTTCGTGGGTCACATGAAGGGCGGTCTTGCGGTTGCCACGGCGGCGGCCTGTACCATGTTCGGCGCGGTCTCGGGCTCCACTCAGGCGACGGTCGTCGCCGTCGGCTCCCCCCTGCGGCCCCGGATGCTCAAGGCCGGGTACAAAGATAGTTTTGTGCTGGCGCTGATCGTGAACTCCTCCGACATCGCTTTCCTGATCCCGCCCTCCATCGGCATGATCATTTACGGCGTCGTCTCCAACACGTCGATTGCTGAACTGTTCATCGCGGGCATCGGGCCGGGGCTGCTGATCCTCGCGCTGTTTTCGATCTATTCGGTGATCTACGCCTACCGCCACAACGTCCCCACCGAAGAGAAAGCCACATGGGGCGAGCGTGCCCGCGCGGTACAACAAGCGCTTTGGCCGCTTGGGTTTCCGGCGATCATCATCGGCGGCATCTACGGCGGTGTTTTCTCTCCGACCGAGGCGGCGGCGGCCTGTGTGCTTTATGCCATCTTCCTTGAGATGATCGTCTTTCGTGAGATCGACTTTGCGGGCATCTATGAGACGGCGAAATCCACCGGGCTTATCACCGCCGTGGTCTTCATTCTTGTTGCGGCAGGCGCGGCCTTCTCTTGGGTGATCTCTTTCGCGCAAATCCCGCAGGCGGTTTTGGCGGGCATCGGGATCGACAGCATGGGGCCAATCGGCGTGCTCTTCGTCATCTCCATCGCCTTCTTCATCGGCTGTATGTTCGTGGACCCGATCGTGGTGATCCTCGTCTTCGTGCCGATCTTTGCACCGGTGGTCGACTCGGTCGGCCTTGATCCCGTGCTGGTCGGGACAGTCATCACGCTGCAAGTCGCCATCGGTTCGGCCACGCCGCCCTTTGGTTGTGACATCTTCACCGCCATCGCGGTCTTCAAACGACCCTATATGGAGGTTATCCGCGGCACCCCGCCCTTCATCGTCATGCTGCTCAGCGTGTCTGTCGCGTTGATTTTCTTCCCACAGATCGCCCTATTCCTGCGCGATCTGGCCTTTTCGAAATAAGAGGACAGCGTCATGTTCACCCATATCCTCGCCCCCTATGACGGCTCGGTGAATGCCGACCGCGCGCTGATGAAGGCGGCAGAGATGGCCAATCTGACCGGGGCGAAGGTAACGCTGCTGACGATCTACCGGCACCATTCGATGCTGGAGGCGTCGCTCTCGATGGTGCGGGTCAACGACCCCGGCAATATCGACGACGCGATGCAGGCCCATGCGACCGAGATCATCAACCACGGTAAACAGCTGTTGAAAGACGCCGGCGTTGAGAATGTCCGCGCATTTGTCCGCTCGGGCCGGCCTGCACGGGCGGTGACCGAATTTGCCAAGAAACATGACGCTGATCTGATCGTCATCGGCTCGCGCGGGTTGGGCGCGACAGGCGATAGCTATCTTTTGGGTTCAGTGTCACACAAGGTCACGGGGCTCGCGAAATGCCCCGTGCTTGTCGTCTAGATCAAAGGAATATTCAGGTGACACCCCCTGTGCAAAGCGAAACGTTTGAGTGCCGTTTGCGTGAAGATGATCCCGTGCGCCTTGGTGCGATGTTGCTGTCGACCGACATGACCTTTGAGCGTGACGCGGCGCGGCTGATCGACCCCGCGCAGGCCGCATTGCATGTGGCGCGGATCGCTTTTGAGAACCCCACCACCCCCGAACGCCTGCGCGCCATGACCCCCGATATGGCCCGCACCGCGGCGCTGCTGGTGCCGAGGATCAAGCTTTCGGCCATCGCTTTTTGCTGCACCTCGGCCTCTGTCGCCATCGGCAACCCGGCGGTGCGTGAAGCCATCGGCGAAGGGCTCCCCGGCGTGCCGGTCATCACCCCAGCCTCTGCCGCCATCGCGGGCTTTGCAGCGCTTGACGTGAAGCGCGTGGCGATGCTGACCCCCTATCTGCCCGACACCGCCGCGCCCCTCGCCGCCTATTTCGAGGAACAGGGCCTACAGGTCATGCGCAACGGCGCCTTCGGGCTGGAAGACGACCGCGATATGGCGCGGATCGACGACGACAGCATCATCAACGGCGCCAAAGCACTGGACGGAGCGGAAGTAGAGGCATTTTTCCTCTCCTGCACGTCCCTGCGCGGTGTCGACGTAATCGACCGGATCGAAGCCGCCTTGGGCAAACCGGTCGTGACCTCTAACCAAGCGCTGTGCTGGGCGTTGCAACGGATGGGCGGGCTGTCGGGCCGTCCCGATGGCTATGGCCGTCTGTTCGACTGCGACATGCCAAGCGCCCATGCACAAGGCATCATTCCGTGATCCCGGCCCCTCTGGCCGGATCACAATATTCGGGTAACCAGACATGAAAGGGGCTGGCCTATGACCACGTATGAGGCAAATTTTACCAACAGCGAGTACCAGCGCCGGGTTGACCGAACGCGCAAGGTCATGGCCGCGCGCAATATGGATGCGATCGTGGTCAGCGACCCGTCGAACATGTCGTGGCTGTCGGGCTATGATGGCTGGTCGTTCTACGTCTACCAAGCGGTGATCCTGACCCAAGAGGGCGAGCCGATGTGGTGGGGCCGCGGCATGGACGCGCTTGGCGCACGACGCACCGTGTTTATGGAGGACGACCGCATCCGGGGCTACGACGACAGCTATGTCCAAAACCCCGAGAAACATCCGATGGAAGACCTCTCGGGCCTCTTGAGCGAAATGGGCCTCGAGAACGCGCGCATCGGCGTGGAGATGGACAACTACTATTACTCCGCCCGCGCCCATGACACGCTGAAAACCCAGCTGCCCAAGGCGACATTCATGGACGCCACCGCACTGGTAAACTGGGAACGCGCGGTGAAATCCGAGCGCGAGATCGAATATATGGAACGCGCCGCGCGGATCGTCGAAGAGATGCACGTCCGTATTCTGGAAGTCGCCGTGCCGGGGATGCGCAAGAACGATCTGGTGGCCGAGATCTATGCCACCGGCATTCGCGGTGCGCAGGGCTTCTGGGGCGACTATCCGGCCATCGTGCCTATGGCCCCCTCCGGCATGGACGCCACCGCCCCGCATCTGACGTGGGACGACCGGCCCATGCAGCCCAACGAGGCGACCTTCTTTGAAATCGCAGGTGCCCACCGGCGCTACCAATGCCCGCAGTCGCGCACGCTGTTTTTCGGGGATGTGCCCCAGAAATACCGCGACGCCGAACAGGCCGTGCTAGAGGCCATCGACGCGGGGCTGGAGCAGGCCAAACCGGGCAATAAGGCCGAGGACATCGCCAACGCTTTCAACAAGACGCTCAACAAGGCGGGGTTCGAAAAGGACAGCCGCTGCGGCTATGCGATCGGTATCAGCTATCCCCCCGACTGGGGCGAGCGCACGATCTCTTTCCGCCGGGGCGATACGACGATCCTAGAGCCGAACATGACCTTCCATTTCATGCCCGCGCTCTGGCTGGATGATGGCGGGCTAGAAATCACAGAGCCGATCCGCATCACCGAGACCGGCCATGAATGTTTCTGCACCACACCGCGAAAGTTGTTTGTTTCCGCATGACCAGCAATCCCATCACCCCGACCATCCCGCTCGACGCGCCCGGCGCGCATCACGGGTTTCTCCGCCTGCCCTACAGCCGCGATGACAGCGCTTGGGGATCTGTCATGGTGCCGATCACCATCATTAATGGCGGCGCCGGCCCTACGGCGCTGCTGACAGGCGGCAACCACGGCGATGAATACGAAGGACCGATTGCGCTGCAAGAACTGGCCGCCACGCTGGATCCTGCGCAGATCAAAGGCCGCGTCATTATCCTGCCGATGATGAACCAACCCGCCTTCGCCGCTGGCCGCCGCTGTTCGCCCGTCGACGGCGGCAATATGAACCGCAGCTTTCCGGGCAGCCCCGGTGGCACGGTGACCCAGAAAATCGCGCATTACATCGCGACCGAATTGGTGCCGCTGGCCGACATCGTGCTGGATTACCACTCTGGCGGGTGCACGCTGGATTTCCTGCCCTTCGCCGCGGCGCATATCCTGCCCGACAAGAAACAGGAGGCCGCCTGCATGGCCGCGATGGAGGCGTTCAACGCGCCCTATTCGATGAAGATGCTGGAGATCGACAATCGCGGCATGTTCGACACCGAAGTAGAGGAACAGGGCAAGGTCTTCGTCACCACCGAGCTTGGCGGCGCGGGCACGTCGACGGCCAAGAGCGTTGCCGTCGCCCGCAAAGGCGCGCGCAATCTGTTGATCCATGCAGGGATTTTGACTGGCGAGCCCGAGATGGCTGAGACCGTGATGCTCGACATGCCCGATGGGCGCTGCTTCACCTTTAGCGAGACCAACGCCCTGCTAGAGCCGCTGGTTGATCTAGGGGATGAGGTCACCGAGGGCCAGCCCATCGCCCGTCTCTGGCCCAGCGACCGCAGCGGTCAGCCAGCGATCCTCGCTCATGCGCAGCTTGGTGGTATCTTGACCGCCCGGCATGTGCCGGGGCTGGTCAAGATGGGCGATTGTATTGGGGTGGTGGCGCAGGTGGTCTGACCCACCTGCAACGCCTCATTCGTCGACGGGGAAGTAGCAGGCTGCCGGATGCGGCGCGCCCTCAAGCACGGGGCGCTCTTTCCGGCAGACATCCTGCACCTTCCAGCAGCGCGGGGCAAAGGGGCAGCCCTCAGGGATCGCCAGGGGCGAGGGCAATTCGCCCTGTAGCTTGATCCGCTCTTTGCCGCCTTCGGGGTCGGCGCGTGGGGTCGCGGAGAGCAGCGCCGCCGTATAGGGATGGCGCGGGTTCTCAAAGACTTCGTCTTTCGGCCCCTTCTCAACCGCGCGGCCCAGATACATGACGATCACATCGTCAGCCACATGGCGCACGACAGAAAGGTCATGGCTGATGAACAGATACGCCAGCTGCATCTTCTCCTGAAGGTCCACCAACAGGTTCAGGATCGCCGACTGGATCGACAGATCAAGCGCCGAGACGGGCTCATCCAGCACCAGCACCTTCGGGTCCAACATCAACGCCCGCGCCACCGCAATCCGCTGGCGCTGACCGCCCGAGAACATATGCGGGTAGCGGTCGTAGTGTTCAGGCCGCAGACCGACAAGGCGCAGCATCTCGCGCGCCTTTTCCTCGCGCTGCTTCTTGGACATGTCCTTGCGGTTGATCACCAGCGGCTCTTGCAGGATCGTGCCGATCTGCTGGCGCGGGTTTAGGGAGCCGTAAGGATCTCTGGAACACGATCTGCACATGCTGGCGCAGGTCGGCCCAATCCTCAGGCCGTACCTGTTTGCCGTCGAGCGTGAGCGACCCTGCGGTCGGCTCTTCGATCATCGTGACCATGCGTGCCAGCGTGGATTTGCCACAGCCGCTTTCGCCCACCACGGCCAGCGTCTTACCGGGGTGCAGTTGGAAATCGAGGCCCGCGACAGCCTTGAGTGTCTGGGTCTTGCGCAGGAAGCCGCCACCAACCTGATAGTGACGCTCTAGCGCGTCGGCGGTCATTACGGGGGCAGTCATGACGCGACCCTTTCATCGGTATTGAGCGGATAGAAACAACGCGCCTTGCCCAGATCCTCGCCCAAGGGCGGCGGATTCTGGTTGCGGCATTTGTCATTGGCGAACTTGCAGCGCGGCGAGAACAGGCACCCCGCAGGCCGGTCGAACTGGCCCGGCACCACGCCGGGGATTGTCGGCAGGCGTTTCTCAGTGGCACGCTCCGGCAAGGCATCGAGCAGCGCCGCTGTGTAAGGGTGGTGCGGCTCACGGAAGAGCGGCAGCACCTGCTGCTCTTCGATCTTTTGGCCGGCATATTGCACGCTTACACGCTCGGCCGTTTCGGCCACCACGCCCATGTCATGGGTGATCAGCACCAGCCCCATGCCGGTCTCTTCGCGCAGCGAGGTCAGCAGATCGAGGATCTGCGCCTGAATGGTCACGTCGAGCGCGGTCGTCGGTTCATCCGCGATCAAGAGCTTGGGTTTGCAGGCGATCGCCATGGCGATCATCACACGCTGGTTCATCCCGCCCGACATCTGGTGCGGAAAGACCGACAGACGCTTTTCCGGGTCCGGGATGCCAACCTGTTCAAAAAGCTCAATCGCCCGCTTGTGCCGCTCGGCTCGGTTCAGGCCAAGGTGAAAGCGCAGGGATTCCTTGATCTGCCAGCCCACCGGGAAACAGGGGTTGAGCGAGGACATCGGCTCTTGAAAGATCATCGCAAGGTCATTGCCGACAATCTTGCGCCGGGCGCGCTTGTCCATTTTCAGCAGGTCATGACCGTCGAAGGTCAGCTCATCGGCGGTGACGGTGGCGGTCCAAGGCAGCAGGCCCATCAGTGCCAACATCGACACCGACTTGCCCGAGCCACTTTCGCCGACGATGGCGAGGATTTCGCCGGTGTCGACATCTTGGTCAACCGAGTCCACGGCGCGGAACTTGCCCGAGGCGGTGGCGAAATCGACCGAGAGGTTGCGGATACGCAGAAGAGACATCAATCAGCTCCGCTTTAGTTTCGGGTCAAGGGCGTCGCGCAGCCCGTCACCCATGAGGTTGATCGCCAACACGGTGACGAGGATCGCAAGGCCGGGGAAGGTCACGACCCACCACGCCCGCAGAATGAACTCGCGCGCTTCGGCCAGCATGGTGCCCCATTCGGGCGTGGGCGGCTGCGCCCCCATGCCCAGAAAGCCAAGCGCGGCGGCATCAAGGATCGCGGTCGAAAACGACAGCGCGGCCTGCACGATGATCGGCGCAAGGCAGTTCGGCAGCACGGTCACGACCATCAGCCGCAGCGTGCCAGCACCGACAACACGGGCCGAGGTCACGTAGTCTTTCTGCCGCTCAGACAGCACGCTCGCCCGTGTCAGACGCACGTAATGCGGCTGCAACACAATCGCGATGGCGATCATCGCATTGGTCAGCGACGGCCCAAGGATGGCCACGAGCACCAGCGCCAGCAGCAGCGACGGGAAGGCCAGAATGATGTCCATGATCCGCATGATGATCGTGTCGAGCCACTTGGGCGCGAAGCCCGAGATCAACCCGATGATGATCCCGCCAGAAGCGGCGATAGACACCACGACGATGCCAACGAAGAAGGAGTAGCGCGCACCAACAATCAGACGCGACAGCATATCGCGACCGAGCGGGTCGGTGCCAAGGATGTGGCTCCACGTGCCGCCATCTTGCCAGACAGGCGGCTGCAACGTCGCGGCGCGGAACTGTTGCGTTGCGTCATGCGGTGCGATCCACGGGCCGAACAGCGCCAGAAAGGCAAAGACAGCAAAGATCCACAGGCCGATCACGGCCCCACGGTTTTCGCGGAAATAGAACCAGAATTCGCGCAGGCGGCCGGGGCGCGCGTGGACCATTTCGGCTTCGGCAGAGAGTGCGTCGTCCATTAGCGTTTCCTGATCTTGGGGTTGATGATGCCATAGAGCATGTCAACGGTGAGGTTCACGACCATGACCATGACGGCGATCAGCAGCAGGCCACCCTGCACCACCGGGTAGTCGCGGCGGAAAATGCTGTCGACCATCCACTTGCCGATGCCCGGCCAGCTAAAGATCGTTTCGGTCAGAATGGCGCCCGCCAGCAGCGTGCCGACCGACAGGCCGATCACGGTGATGACGGGAATAAGCGCGTTGCGCAGGGCGTGGATACCATTGATCCGGCCCGGGGACATGCCCTTGGCCCGCGCGGTGCGGATGTAGTCTTCGCCCAGCACTTCGAGCATCGCCGAACGGGTCTGCCGTGCGATCACCGCCAGTGGGA
Organism: Sulfitobacter sp. LC.270.F.C4; assembly: GCF_032922545.1. Taxonomy (NCBI): domain Bacteria; kingdom Pseudomonadati; phylum Pseudomonadota; class Alphaproteobacteria; order Rhodobacterales; family Roseobacteraceae; genus Sulfitobacter; species Sulfitobacter sp. LC.270.F.C4. The sequence goes on from NZ_CP136692.1 coordinate 275,528, forward strand.
TGGTGCCCAGCACGATGGTCGGCAGCAGCAGGTGCCGCAGCGCCGAGGTAAACGCCCCGTCCTGCCCCGAGGCAATACTGTCGATCAGCATGAAGCCCGTGGCATTGGGGAAGTAGTATAGCAGATCAATCCGGCCCGAGACTGGCGTCCAGCCCAAGTTGCCCGAGAACACGATGATCAGCAGCAGCGCCCACCAGAAAATCGGCATCGAATAGCCCACAAGTGCGGTCGACATCAGCGCCCGGTCAAAGAACTTGCCCCGGTTCACCGCAGCAATCACCCCCGCCGGCAGGCCCAAGGCCACGGCAAAGATCATCGCGCAGACCGACAGTTCCAACGTCGCCGGGAAGAGCGAGAAGAACTCATCCCAGACAGGCCGTTTGGTCACGAAAGAGTTGCCCAGATCGCCTTGTAGAACGCCGGTGAAGTAGTCCCAGAACTGCACATAGATCGGCCTGTCAAAGCCGAACTGCTGCTGCAGTTCCAAGTAGCGTTCTTCGGAAATGCCCCGTTCGCCCGCCATGACGACGATCGGGTCGCCCGGCAGCATGCGGATGAAGGCAAATGAAATCAGCGTGACGCCGATAAAGGTCGGGATGAAGGTCGCAAGGCGCGACAAGACATATTTCAGCACGGGAGCACCATCAGTTCCTTCGGAAAGTTGGTCAGGGATTTGTAGCCATCTTCGGTGATCAGCACGTCATCTTCGATGCGCACGCCAAAGTTGCCGATCTCATAGAGGCCGGGTTCATTGGTGTACACCGTTCCGGCGGGTAAAGTCATATGGTTGCCGCGCATGATGTATGGCGCTTCATGCACATCGCGGCCAAGGCCGTGGCCGGTCTTGGTGCGGATGCGGTCGGCATAGGGCGAGGCTTCGAGGACCGAAATCACCACATCGTCGATCTCATGCGCGGTGACACCGGCGCGGGTGGCGTCGAGCCCGGCCAGATTGGCGCGCAGCACGGTCTCATAGACATCGCGCCCCTCGTCGCTGACATGGCCGAGGAAAACGGTGCGGGTGATGTCAGCGGCAAAGCCGTTCTTGCGCGCGCCGAAATCAATCAGCAGCGCATCGCCTGCTTTGACGCGGTAATCTTCGCGCGCTTTGGCATGGGGGCGGGCCGAGCCGTCCCCCGCAGCGACGATCGGCGCAAAGGACAGATCATCTGCGCCCTCGGCAAAGACCATCTGCACAAGTTTCTGTTCGATCTCTTTCTCGGTCTGGCCGAGCTTCACAGAGTCGAGCGTGGCCCGCAGGGCGCGTTCGGAAATGTCGATGGCCTCTTGCAGGGCGGCGACCTCAGCCTCGGTCTTGATCATGCGCGGGGCGGAAATTTCACGCTCGGCGTCGATGATCCGCAGGTCGGGCTGCGCTTTCTTTAGCGCGTGATGCACAAAGACGCGCATCACTTGGCCCTCAACGGCCAGCGAGGTGATGTTCAGATGCTCGGTCAGCGCGGCAAAGGCATCGTCATAGCCTGTTTGATCGCGCCAATCGAAAACGGCACCGTCAAAGCCAACCAATTCCCAACTGCCCAGTTCAAGGTTCGGCACCAAAGCGGCGGCGGGGCCGCGGGCCGGGATCACCAGAACAAAGGGGCGCTCGTGGCTCATGAAGGCATGGTCGACAGCGCGGGTGAAATTCGGGCCGGGCACCAGCGCCACGGCGTCCACCGATAGGTCGGCGGCGATATCGGCATAGGCCGACAGGCGATCATTCAGTGAATTGGACAAGGTAAGGCTTCCCGGCGGTAGAGGTTAATAAAATGGGGACGGCACGAATGCCGCCCCCTTTGGTCGTAGCGGCAGGGTTACTGCTTCAGGCCAACTTGGTTGAAGATGTGGCCACCCAGCGGGTGAACGACATAGTTTTCAACTTCGGGGCGCATGGTCATGTAGACGACCGAGTGCGCGATGGTGGCCCAAGGTGCTTGATCCTTGAAGATCTGCTGCGCTTCTTCGTACAGCGGCGCACGCTCTTCTTGGGTCGGCAGAACCTTGGCTTTCTGGATCAGCGCGTCGAATTCCTCGTTGCACCACTGGGCGCGGTTGGATTTCTCGACACCGTCACAGCCCAGCAGCACCGCGAGGAAGTTGTCTGGATCGCCGTTGTCACCGGTCCAACCCAGCAGCACCGCGCCATCACGGTCTTTCGACTTGGAGCGCTCAAGGTACTCACCCCATTCGTAGGAGACGATTTCGACATCGACGCCAACTTTGGAGAAGTCTTCTTGCATCAGCTCGGCCATACGGCGGGCGTTGGGGTTGTAGGGACGCTGAACCGGCATCGCCCAGATCTTCATGGACAGGTCGGTGACGCCTGCTTCCTCGAGCATCGCCTTGGCGGCCTCGGGGTCATAGTTGTCGTCTTCGATGGCGTCGTTGTAGGACCACATGGTCGGCGGCAGCGGGTTCTTGGCGATTTCGCCGGAGCCCTGGAACACCACGTCGATGATCGCCTGCTTGTCGATCGCCATGTTCAGCGCCTTGCGGACATCGGCGTTGTCGAAGGGCGCGACCTGCGTGTTGTAAGCCAGATAGCCGACGTTCAGACCTTCTTGCTCCATCACGACGATGTCTTCGGCGTCTTTCATCGCCTGAACATCGGCAGGGTTCGGATATGCCGTCACGTGGCACTCACCCGCCTGCACCTTCTGGTAGCGGACCGAGGCGTCAGGCGTGATCGCGAAGATCAGGCTTTCGACTTTGGCCGGGTCACCCCAGTATTCGTCGTTACGCAGGTAACGGATGACCGCGTCTTTCTGGTAGGCTTGGAACTGGAACGGGCCTGTGCCGATGGGCGCTTGGTTCACCATTTCGGGCGTGCCAGCTTCCATCATTGCGTCGGCATATTCCTTGGACACGATCGAGGCGAAATCCATTGCCATGTTGGCGATGAAAGGCGCTTCGGGGCGGGTCAGGTTGAAGACGACGGTGTAATCGTCGACCTTTTCGATGCTCTCGATCAGGTCGGGCATGGACATGCCGCCGTAGTATTCCCACGTGCCGCCGGAAACGGTGTGATAGGGATTTTCTTCGTTGCCCTGACGGTCAAAGCTAAAGACCACGTCGTCGGCGTTGAAATCGCGGCTTGGCGTGAACTGGTCGTTGGAGTGGAACTTCACCCCTTCGCGCAGCTTGAAGGTCACCTTCATGCCGTCTTCGCTGACTTCCCAGCTTTCAGCCAGCGCGGGGATGACTTCGGTCGTGCCGACTTTGAACTCGGCCAGACGGTTGTAGATCGGGTGGCTAGAGGCGTCGAAGGTGGTGCCAGCGGTGTAAAGCGCGGGGTCAAAACCCTCGGGCGAGCCTTCGGAGCAATAGACCAGCGCTTGGGCCGATGCGGCTGTGGCACCCAGTGCCGCCAGCATGGCGCCGGTGGCCAATTTCGTTGTAAAAGACATAATATTCACTCTCCTGATTGGTTTGTTTTTTGGCAGCGGTTTGTCCGCCGCAGGTGATACGCCCTTACGGGCGAGACGACGCGAATGCGGTGGCTAATGCCCCTTCATTCGGACGTATTCTATTGGCGCCAGCGGCCTGTTCGTATTGCATCCGGCCCACCCAAAGGACGCGGGCGGGCTTGTCGGTTTTGTTGGACCAAGAATGCGGGCTGCTGCCGAGGTAATGCAGGCTGTCGCCGGGCCGCATGATATGCTCCCCCCCATCGACGACCTGCGCGATCTCACCCTCAAGGATATAGATCACCTCTTCGCCCTCATGCACGACCTCTTCCGAGGCATAGCCCGGTGGCACGTTCATGATATAGGATGACAGCTCATGGCCGGGAAAATCCGCGCCGATTTTCTCGTATTCGATGGAAGACCCCGACACGGCAAAGCGTGGACGCTCATCCGCGCGGGTCAGGCTGTCTTGGGTCTTGGGGGTATGGATGAAAAAGCTGACTTCGACCTGAAGCGCGACGGCAATCTGCGACAGGGTGCCCAGCGACGGCGTGGCCCGACCCCGCTCAACTTGGCTCAGATAACCGACCGACACGCCCGAAGCTTCGCCCAACTGCTGCAAGGTCAGGGACAAACGATGACGTTGCTTGCGCATACGTGCGCCAAGCGTGGATACACTATCGCCATTAGCAGTTGGCAAATTCACCCTCCCCGTGAACAGCGGCCCGATCTTGCGCCGGGCGCAGCCTTTTCGTCTCCCGTTGTGTGAGATTAAAAAAGTTGAGGGTCAACAAAAATTTTTTTACTGCGGCGCAGCATGGGGCTCATGGCGACGACTGTGCGCGGCGGATGTCGTTCTATTCAAAGGATTTTAGCTGCTCACGATCAATCCGCGCCAATTCACGCGCCGTCGGGTCAAGCGGCGCGAAAGAAACACTCAGCCCGCTGGGATGCCATTCGCAGATCCCGAATCCGGTGCCCTCAACGATGCGCAAATCGCGGGTTTCGGTCAGATCGATGGTAGAATGCAGCCCGTTGGAGATCACCACCGGGATGCCGTTCCAATGGCTCACCCGGTTCACATGCACATGGCCCGAAAGGATCCCCGCCACATGCTGGCCCTTCAGCATTTCAGCCAAACGCGCGCTGCTGGCCTCATCCAAACTGCCCCACGCCAGCGCTTCAGGATCAATGCGCGGCGGGTGGTGAATGACCAAGAGTTTCGCCAGTTCGGGGTGACGCTGCAGCGCCGCCTGTAGAAACTCGAACTGCGCGTCATCCAGCGCCCCGGCCACCTTGCCCGGTACACTGCTGTCCAGCGCAATAACATGCAGATCACCCTGCGGCGCGTCGTGGAAATAGGGCGCATCAGCCAGCCCCGGCGCAAAGACCGCGTTAAAACCGGCGCGTTTGTCGTGGTTGCCAAGGGCCATCACCAGCGGCGCTTTCAGCGGGGCCGTGATCTCGTGCACCAGCGCATAGCTTTCCCGGTCGCCCTGATTGGTCAGATCGCCGCTGGCCACGACAAAGTCGGGCTGCGGGTCCATCGCGTTGATCACCTCAACCACGCGGCGCAGGGTGGCGGGCGTGTCGCTTTGCAGATGCGGGTCGGCCAAATCGGGGTGCGAGATATGCAGGTCGGTCAGGTGGACGAAACGGGTCATGGGCGTACTCCTGCGGCTGTCAGCAGGGTTTTCGTATAAGGGTGCTTGGGCGCGCGCAACACATCAGCGGCCGCACCGCTCTCAAGCGTTTTACCGTGCTGCAGCACCAGCACCCGGTCACAGACCGCCCCCACCACCGCGAGGTCATGGCTGATGAACACCATCCCGAGGCCCAGATCATCTTGCAGGTCCATCAGAAGATTAAGGATTTGCGCCTGAACCGAGACATCAAGGGCCGAGACCGCCTCATCCGCGACCAAAAGCGCGGGGCGGGTGATGATGGCGCGGGCGATGGCGATGCGCTGGCGCTGCCCGCCCGAGAATTCATGCGGATATTTGCCTGCGTCGGCTGGATGCAGCCCGACCTGCGCCAAGGCTTCGGCGACATGGTGGCTGATATTCTCCGTCTCGCCATTGGCGCGCAGCGGCTCGGCGATGGACCAGCCAACGCGGCGGCGCGGGTTAAGCGAGCCGAAAGGGTCTTGAAACACCATCTGAAAACCGCGCCGCAGCCGGCGCAACTCTTCGCCCCGAAGCTCATGCAGATCGCGCCCTTGAAACAGCACCTCCCCCGCGTCCGGACGCTCAAACGCCATGATGAGCCGCGCCAATGTCGATTTGCCCGAACCGCTTTCGCCGACCACGCCCAAGGTCTCGCCCGCGTGCAGCGAAAACGCCGCCCCCTCCAGCGCGGTCAGCACCGGCGGGGCGCGCAGCAGGCTTTGACGCGGCAGCTTGTAGCGGCGGGTCAGGTTGCGGACCTGCAAGAGCGGCGCGTCAGTCATGGCGCGGCTCCGTCAGCAAATGACAGGCGGCGCCGCGCCCCGTTTCAGTCTGCGCAAAGGCCGGGCGCTGCGCGGCACAATGAGGCAGCTCAGCCGGGCAGCGCCCCGAGAAACGGCAGCCCAACGGCAGCGCATGCAGCGGCGGCACGGTGCCGGGAATGGTCGGCAGCCTGCGGCGCTTTCCTTGGGCATCCCGCCCTGCCACACCAGCATCGGGCCGCGCGCCCAACAGCCCCTTGGTATAGGGATGCGCGGGCGCGCCAAGCACCTCTGCCGTGCGGCCCCGCTCAACCATATCGCCCGCATACATCACCACGATGTTTTCGGTGGCGCGCGCCACGGCGGCAAGGTCATGGCTGATGAAAACCAGCGCCATTTGCCGCTCCCGTGCGAGCCGTTGCAGCAGGTCGGTGATCCGCAGCGCTACATTGGCATCCAGCGCCGTGGTTGGCTCATCCGCGATCAGCAGCATCGGATTGCAGGCCAAGGCCAGCGCGATCAGCACCCTTTGCCGTTGCCCGCCCGACATCTCATGCGGGAATTGCCTCAGGCGTCGATCTGGGTCGGGAATGCCCACCTCATCGAACAGGCTCAGCGCGCGGGCGCGGGCCGCGCGGCGCGTCAGCCCGTCGTGCAGCAGCATCGGCTCCATCACCGTATCGCCCACCCGCCGCAGCGGGTTGAGCGCCGCCATCGGCTCCTGAAACACCATCGCGACGCGGCGGCTGCGCAGCCTCTGCCAGTCCCGCTCGGCCGCGCGGGCCATATCCTGCCCGTCGATGCGAAGCTGTCCGGTCAGGCGCGCGCTGTCGGGGGCCATGCCCATCAGGCACAGGGCCAGAAGCGTCTTGCCCGAACCGCTTTCACCCACGACACCCAAGCGGTCGCCGCGCTCGATCACCAGATTGGCATCACGCAGCGCCGCCGCATGGCCGAAATGGACCGAGAGATTGCTAAGATCGATCATCGCGCCCGCACCAGTCTTGGGTCGGTGATATCACGCAGCCCGTCGCCCAGAAGGCCGAACCCCAGCACCGCCACGACGATGCAAAGGCCGGGATAGATTGCCAGTTGCGGTGCGAGATACATCAACGTCTGCGCCTCCGACAACATCCGCCCCCAGCTCGACGCAGGCGGCTGCGCGCCGAGGCCAAGATAGCTCAGCGCCGCTTCGGCGAGGATTGCCACGGCAAATTCGATGGTGGCCTGCACGATGATGGCCGCCGCGATATTGGGCAGGATGTGATCGCGGCTGATCGCAAAGCGCCCCCGCCCCGCCGCGCGTGCTGCGGCGACATAATCGCGCGTCCAGATTTGGTTGGCAGAGGCACGGGTGACGCGGGCGAAGATGGGGATGTTGATAAATGAGATCGCCAGCACCGCATTGGTCAGCGACGGCCCAAAGACCGCCGCCAGCATGATCGCAAAGAGCAGCGCGGGAAAGGCGAAGCCCAGATCGGCCAGCCGCATCACCGCATCCTCGACCCAGCCGCCGAGTGCCGAGGCGAGCAGGCCAAGCACCACACCGATGCTGCCGCCCAGCAGCACCGCCACCAGCGCCACGGTCATCGAATTACGCGCCGCCGCCATCAGTTGCGCCACCACGTCGCGGCCCAACTGATCGGTGCCCAGCCAATGCTCTGCCGAAGGCGGCGCGAATTTGGTCGAGATCGACATCGTCTGCGGGTCATGCGGGGTCCAGATCAGCGACAGAGCCGCCACCCCAACCACGAGGCTGACCAGCACCGCGCCCAGCAGAAAATTCGCCGGAAGCTGCCTCATGCTCGGGCCTTCAGCCGGGGGTCGATGACCACGTAAAGTAGGTCGACCACGAAATTCGCCGTGACCACGATGGCGGCAAAAAGCATCACCAGCGCCTGCACCGTGGGCAGGTCACGGTTGGCGATGGACTGAAAAATCAGCCGCCCCAGCCCCGGCAGGTAAAAGACGTTCTCAATCACGATGGTGCCGGTGACCAACGCGGCGAATTGCATGCCCACGATGGTCACGATCGGCACCAGCGCATTGGGCAGCACATGCCGCCAAAGCACCCGCCGCCGCGACAACCCACTGGCCCGCGCGGTGCGCACGAAATCCAGCCGCATCACCTCCAGCGCCGAAGACCGCGTGACCCGCGCCAGCACCGCCGATTGCACCAGCGCCAGCGCCACCGTGGGCAGGATGAGCGACCGCAGCGCCGCGCCCGGATCGTCCCAGCCCGCAAAGCCCCCGGGCGGCAGCCAGCGCAGCTTCACGGCAAAGAGCATCACCAGCAGGATCGACAGCCAGAAGGCGGGCACCGCAATGCCGAGCTGGCTGAGAAACATCACCCCCCAGTCACCCGCCCGCCCATGCTGCGCCGCCGCCGTGATGCCAAGGCCCAGCGCCAGCACCAGCGTCACCAGCATCCCCGCCACGGCGAGGGATATCGTCATCGGCAGCCGCTCGGCGATCAGGTCAGAGACCGGCACGCGGAAGGAATGGCTGATCCCGAAATCCCCCTGCAGCGCGTTCCAGACCCAACTGAAATAGCGCGTTGTCAGGGGGTCATTCAGCCCCAACTGCGCGCGCAGCGCCGCCAAAGCGTCTTCGCTGGCGTCCATGCCAAGGATGGTCAGCGCCGGATCGCCCGGCAGCACGTTCATCACGGCAAAGACCACGAGTGAGACGGCGAGCAAGGTTAGCACGAAACCAAGCGTGCGGCGAAAGAGGAAATAGGCCACGCAGTCAGGTCCAAAGGCCGCGGCACAAGGGGCGCCGCGGCCGTTTCAAGTTAGTTGGCGACGCGCACGTTCTTCAGCGGCATGTAGAGCACAGGCGAGGAAGCCCAGTAGCCTTCGACCTCCTGCCGGAAGACGCCCAGCAGCGGCAGCTGGAACAGGAAGCCATGCACCGATTGGTCGGACAGCATCTCCTGGCCCTGCTTGAGCAATTCGTCGCGGGCCTCGGCATCGACCTCAGTCGTGATCTTTTCCCACAGGGCGGTCATCTCGGCATTGTCGTAGCCGTAGAAATAGTCAGGCCCGCGGGCGAAATTGCCCATGTCATTGGGGCTGGTGTGGGCGATGATCGTCATGTCATAGTTCTTTTTCTTGTAGACCTCATCGATCCAGAAGCCCCATTCGACATTCTCAACTTTGGCATCGATCCCAGCCTCGGAAAGTTGGTTCTGGATGATCTCGGCCGAGCGGGTCGCGTAGGGGAAGGGCGGCACGCGCAGGGTCATGGTGGCGCCGGCCACGCCTGCCGCCTCAAACATTTCCTCGGCCTTGGCGCTGTCATGCGGATAGGCGTCCGTCAGATCGACATAGGCGGTGCCGTGGGGCGGGTAGAAACTGCCAATAGGCACGGCTTGGCCATACATCGCGCCCTCAATGATCTCGGCGCGGTCGATGGCGGTGGCCACGGCGCGGCGCACCTCGACATTGTCGAAGGGTGGTTTCGCGTTGTTCATGGCGAGGATCACTTCGCCCTCGGTCGAGCCGACGTTGACGCGGAAGCGCGGATCGGCTTCGAACTGCGGCAGCAGTTCCGGCGCGGGGAATCCGGGGAAGGCGTCAAGCTCTTCGGCCATCATCGCCGCTGTCGCCGCGGCGGGGTCGGAGATGAAACGGAACACCACCTTGTCCAGCGCCACATCCGCCGCATCGCGGTGATCGGGGTTCTTGATTAGCGTCAGGCGGTCGCCGCGAGTCCAACTGTCGAACTTGAAGGGGCCGGAGCCGACCGGGTTGGCGTTGTTGCCCTCGGCGCTTTCGGCGGCCACGATGGCGCTGTCGCCCTGCCCCATGTTGAAGAGGAAAAAGGCGTCTTTGCCCGAAAGCGTGATCTCGACCGTCTGCGAGTTGACCGCTTTGACGCTCTCGATCGGCTCGAAGATGTCCTTGGAGGGATTCACGCTGTCTTCCCCCATGGCCCGCTCGAAGGAATAGACCACATCCTCGGCGTCGAGCGTGCTGCCATCGTGGAAGGTCACGCCTTCGGCCAAGGTGAACGTATAGGTCAGCCCGTCTTCAGACACCTCCCAAGAGGCCGCGAGGTTGGGCTGCACCTCGCCGTTTTCCGCCACGGTGGTCAGCGATTCAAAGACGTTTTGCGTCATCATGCTGTCGATGGAGGCGGTCGCATCCGCCGTCGGGTCAAGCGACGTGGGCTCCTGCTGCATGCCGATGACAAGCTCGGCGGCGGCAGAGGCTGAGGCCATCAGGCCAAAGGCCAGCGTCAGCGCGGGAAGGGTTTTGGTAAGGGGCAAATGAGACATGGGACAGCACTCCTGTGGGGAGGGGCGTGTTCGGCCCTGCCGTGCGCCCCTTTGCGACAGATTGCGCCGGGCGGGGGCGTTCGGTCAACGGCTTTGGCGCAAAACAAGAAAACTTCATGCAATTGCAATAATATGGCGGATTTTACCGAGTGGCCTCGACAGCGGAAAGGGACCGGGGGATCGGCCCTTTTGTGCGGCAGTCGTCGGTGCTAGCCTCCGCGCAGAGAGGGCAGATTATGGATATTTCTACGGCAGGTTTCGATTGCATTGTCATTGGCGCGGGCATCGCGGGCGCTTCTGTCGCTGCTGAACTGTCCAGCGACCGCCGGGTGCTGCTGTTGGAACGAGAAAGCCAGCCGGGCTATCACACCACGGGCCGCTCTGCCGCCCTGTTTACCGTGACCTATGGGCCGGAGGTGATCCGCGCCCTTTCCCGCGCTTCTGCCGCTTTCTTTCACACCCCCGCCAGCCCCCATCTGGAGCATCCGCTGCTGGAACCACGCGGCGCGGTGTTCGTCGCGCGGCAGGATCAGAAGGCGGCGCTGGCGCGCACCGCCGAGGAACTGGGGCCCCATGTCACCCCGCTGACCGGGGCCGAAATCGAGACACTCGTGCCGCTGCTGCGCAAGGGCTATGCCAGCGCCGGGCTGCGCGATGCTTCGGCGGCCGATATCGACGTGAACGGGCTGCATCAGCATTACCTCAAGACCTTCCGCGCCGCGGGCGGTGTCTTGCAAACCAAGGCCGAGGTGCGGGCGCTTCGCAAAGAAGGGGGCTGGCAGGTCGACACGAACCAAGGCACCTTCCACGCGCCGGTCATCGTCAATGCCGCAGGGGCTTGGGCCGATGAGATCGCCACGCTGGCAGGGCTTGCGCCTGCGGGTCTCACCCCGAAACGCCGCACCGCGCTGACGGTGGCACCGCCCGATGGCATGGAACCGGACCGTTGGCCGATGGTGGTGGATATCGATGAGCAGTTCTACCTCAAGGCCGATGCGGGCAAGCTGCTGATTTCACCTGCGGACGCCACGCCCTCGCCCCCTTGTGACGCCCAGCCCGAGGAATTGGATATCGCGATCTGTATCGACCGGATCGAAACCGCATTCGACCTTCACCGCCCCCGCATTGAAAGCCGCTGGGCCGGGCTGCGCAGTTTCCTGCCCGACGGTGATCCGGTGGCCGGATTTGATCCCGAGGGAGAGGGGTTCTTCTGGCTAGCGGGCCAAGGTGGCTATGGCATCCAGACCGCGCCGGCGCTGGCGCGCCTTGCCGCCGCTTTGCTGCGGGGAGAAGACATCCCCGGCGACATTGCCGCCGAGGGTGTCACTGCAAAGGCGCTTGCACGCAGGCGTCCGGGGCTGGCTTAGCCGCCCATCCCGGCGTCAGCTTCGATCTGCTTGCGCGACTTGCGTGCGCGTTCGGTGGCCGATTTCAACTGACCACAGGCCGCCATAATGTCTTCGCCACGGGGCTTGCGCACGGGCGAGGCATAGCCCGCGTTATAGACGATATCGGCAAAGGCGCGGATGCGATTGTTGGACGACCGCTCATAGGGCGAACCGGGCCATTCGTTGAAGGGAATGAGGTTGATTTTGGCCGGGATGCCCTTAATCAACTCGACCAAGCGATGCGCGTCTTCGTCGCTGTCGTTCACGCCCTTCAGCATCACATATTCAAAGGTGATCCGCTCGGAATTGCTGACCTTGGGATAGGCCTTGAGCGCTTCCAGCAGCGCTTCGATGTTCCAACGCTTGTTGATCGGCACCAGCTTGTTGCGCACCTCGTCGGTGGTGGCGTGAAAGGACACGGCCAATTGGCAGCCGATTTCGGCGGCGGTGCGGTGGATCTCGGGCACAACGCCGGAGGTCGAGAGCGTAATGCGGCGGCGCGAAAGCTGAATGCCCTCAGGGTCCATCGCGATCTTCATCGCGTCGCGCACGTTCTCAAAATTGTACAGCGGCTCGCCCATACCCATCAGCACGATATTGCTTAAAAGACGGGCCTCTTCGGTCCGAGTGCCAGTCTCGGGCCATTCATCCAGATCATCGCGCGCCACCATGACCTGACCGATAATCTCAGCGGCGGTAAGATTACGCACCAGTTTCTGCGTGCCCGTGTGGCAGAAGGAACAGGTCAGCGTGCAGCCCACTTGGCTGGACACACAAAGCGTGCCGCGGCCCTCTTCAGGGATATAGACCACCTCAACTTCATGACCGCCTGCGATCCGCACCAGATACTTTCGCGTGCCGTCTTCGCTTTCCTGCCGGGTCACAACCTCAGGCACTTCGATCACAAATTTCTCTGCCAGTTCAGCGCGGTAGCCTTTGGAGAGGTTGGTCATGGAGTCGAAATCACGCACACCCCACTGATAAATCCACTGCCAGATTTGCCCCACACGCATCTTTGCCTGTTTCTCAGGCGTGCCGTTTGCGATCAACACGTCACGCATGGCGTCACGGGTCAGACCGACAAGGTTAATCGGCCCCTCGGGCAACTTGCGGGGAAGGGTCATCACGTCTTGGGTGATGGGCGCGGAAGCGGACATTGCAAAGACTCACAGGCTAGGGATGGGTCTCTATATAGGGAATGACGCGATTTGCAAAAGGGTTTGGCTGCCCGCGCTTTTAAGGTCAACCTTAATAGGTCTTCTTGCTCATCCGCAATTCACCGGTCGCCAGAACCGGCGCGGCATCCAGACTGTCTACATTCAGCATCGCCGCCACACGCTCCAACGAAGACACCAACTGCGCCTGCTCCCAATCGGCGAGATCGGCAAAGGCGCGGACGTAGCGCTGTTGCAACGCATCGGGGGCTTCCTCCAACACATCCTCACCTTGGGTGGTCAGGGTGATGTTGGTTTGCCGACGGTCCTGCGCCGAGGGCTGCCGCGAGACCAAACTGCGCGCCACCAACTTATCGACCAACGCGGTTACGGTCGCTTGGCTCACGCCCATCTGATTGGCGAGGGTCTTGGCTGTGGGGTCTTTCTTCTCTCCGACGATCTGCAAAACCCGCAGTTGCGCCGGGGTTACCCCTGCGGCCTGCGCCAAATCGCGGGCATAGAGTTCGGTAGCGCGCAAAATGCGGCGTAAAGCGATCAGACTCTCGTCGACCCGGTCGGGATGTTTTTGCGTCATGGTGCATCATTGCACAATGGGGACGATTTCAGCAATCGCTCTCAACTGCCCTGAACGCTTAGTATAGCTAAGCGAAACGCCTCAATTTCGTTAGCCTTACGAAACAAATATGCACATGAGCATGGCCCTGAAACAACGCTATAAGCGTATTTTGAGGTATTTTGCTTTGAATGTTGAAGTATGACCGCACATGCCCTACTTAGCTTATCGAAACAATAAGGGAGCCCCGAACGGATGCAGAATGAACTCGACATGAAAAAAGCCCGCACACCCAAACTGCGCAAGCCCAATGCCGAGGACGGAGCTGCCATTTGGCAGTTGATTCGCGACTGCAAGCCGCTCGACGAGAACTCGCTTTACGCGAACCTGATCCAGGCCGACCACTTCCGCGACACTTGTGTTGTGGCTGAGATGGACGGTGACATCGTTGGATGGATCTCCGGCCATATGATCCCTGCACAAGACGCCTTCTTTGTCTGGCAGGTTGCCGTTAGCCCCAAGGCCCGTGGCCTTGGTCTGGGTAAGACCATGCTGATGGAACTCGTGAACCGCGATGAAACTGAGGACGCCAAGACCCTCAAGACTACGATCACCCGGGACAATGACGCCTCCTGGGGGCTGTTCCGCAGCTTTGCGAACCACGTCGGCGGCGACCTTTCGGATGCGCCCCACTTTACCAAAGACGCCCATTTCGATGGCGCGCACGACACCGAACATATGGTGACGATCACGCTGCCCGAGACTGCGCCGCTTAAACGCGCCGCGTAAACCGCAGCTGACAATTCACACGACAGATTCTCTTGAAGAGAAAGGATATTCCTATGCCCAAAGACATGGCACAGAACACAACGATCTTTACCCGCCGCGAGAGCGAAGCACGCTCCTATTGCCGTGGCATGAACGCCGTTTTCACCCGCGCCAGCGGGTCGGAGATGTTCGACGTAGACGGCAACCGCTATATCGACTTTCTGGCGGGTTGTTCCTCGCTGAACTACGGCCACAACGATCCCGATATGAAAGCCGCGCTGGTGGATCACATCACGGCGGACGGCATCGCTCATGGTCTCGACTTCCACAGCGACACCAAAGCCGCCTTCCTGACCGCCTATGAGGAGAACATCCTCAAGCCGCGCGGCATGGATTATAAAATCATGATGACCGGCCCGACAGGCACTAATGCTGTTGAGGCCGCGATCAAGCTCGCGCGCAAAGTGACAGGCCGCACGAACGTGATCTCCTTCACCAACGGTTTCCACGGCATGACCATGGGCGCGCTGGCGCTGACCGGCAACAAAGGCAAACGCGGCGGTGCAGGCGGTGGCTCACTGGCCGACGTGACGCATATGCCGTTCGAAGGTGCGCTTGGCGACAACGTGGATTCGCTTGAGATGATCGACGCGATGCTGTCGAACCCGTCCTCGGGCATCGACGCGCCCGCGGCCTTTATCTTTGAACCGATCCAGGGCGAAGGTGGCCTGAACGCCGCGTCTGACGCATGGATGCAGGGCGTGGAAAAGATCGCCCGCAAACATGGTGCTCTGCTGATCGTTGATGACATTCAAGCCGGTTGTGGCCGTTCGGGCAGCTTCTTCTCGTTTGAGGCGTCCGGCATCAAGCCCGACATGGTGACCCAAGCGAAATCGCTTTCCGGTTTCGGTTTGCCCTTCGCAGCCCTGCTGATCGCGCCTGAGCATGACATCTGGAAGCCAGCCGAGCACAACGGCACCTTCCGTGGCAACACCCACGCCTTTGTCACCGCCCGCGTCGCGATTGAGAAATTCTGGTCCGACGACAAGTTCGAAAAGTCGTTGGCCGAGAAAGCCGTGGTTCTGACCACCGCGCTCAAGGATGTCGCTGATCTGGTCGAAGGTGCCACGCTGAAAGGCCGCGGCCTGATGCAGGGTGTCGACGTTGGTTCTGGTGAACTGGCCGGTGCAATTTGTGCGCGTGCCTATGAATTGGGCCTCGTGATCGAAACATCGGGCGCGAACGACGAAATCGTTAAATATCTTGCCCCGCTCACCACGTCGCAGGAGGTTATGCGCGAAGGATTTGATATCCTTTTGCAGGCCACCCGTGACGTGGCTGGAAACCTGAAAATGGCAGCGGAGTAACTGACATGATTGTACGCGATTTTAATAAACTTCAGAACACCGACCGCCACGTTGGTGATGCAAAATGGACCTCGACCCGGCTGCTGCTGGCCGATGATGGGATGGGCTTTTCCTTCCACATCACCGTGCTGGAAGCGGGCTCTGAGCATACGTTCCATTACAAGCATCACTTCGAAAGCGTCTATTGCATGAAGGGTAAGGGCTCGATCACCGACCTCGCTACTGGCGAGACTCATGAGATCACCCCCGGCGTGATGTATGCGCTGAACCTGAACGACAAACACATCCTGCGCGCAGAGGAAGAACTGCACATGGCGTGCTGCTTCAACCCGCCTGTCACGGGCAAGGAAGTACACCGTGAAGACGGCTCCTATGCGCCTGCCGAGGAGGTAGCGTAATTCATATGACCCAACCGTCCCACACTGTCGAAAAAATCGGCGGGACGTCCATGTCCCGCGTGAACCAGCTCAAGGATACGCTCTTTGTCGGTGCCCGTGAGGGCGCGGACATCTACGGGCGCGTCTTCGTGGTCTCCGCCTTTGGCGGGATCACCAACCTGCTGCTGGAGCATAAAAAATCCGGCGAGCCGGGCGTTTACGCCCATCTTGCCAACGCCAGCAACGATCACGGCTGGCACGAGGCGCTGACCCGTGTGTCTGCCGAGATGCAGCGCGTGCACCGCGAAGTGCTGGAGCATCCCGGTGACATCGAGCAGGCCGACGCCTTTGTGTCCGAGCGCACCCATGGTGCCCGCAACTGCCTGATCGACCTGCAGCGTCTGTGCGCCTACGGCCACTTCCGCCTGTCGGAACACATGTTGCAGATCCGCGAGCTGCTGTCCGGTCTGGGCGAGGCGCATTCCGCTTTCGTCACCACGATCATGCTGCAACGCGCTGGTGTGAATGCCCGTTTCGTTGACCTGTCGGGTTGGCGCGATGAGGGCAATGTCACGCTGGACGAGCGCATTGAGCAGGCGATGGACGGCATCGACCCGCATACGGAAATGCCCATCGTCACTGGCTATGCGCAATGCGCCGAAGGGCTGATGCGTGAGTTTGACCGCGGTTATTCCGAAGTGACCTTCTCCAAGCTGGCGGCCCTAACAGGTGCGCGCGAGGCGATCATTCACAAGGAATTCCACCTGTCGTCTTGCGATCCGAAACTGGTCGGCGAACATGCCGTCAAGAAGATCGGGCGCACGAACTATGACGTGGCGGATCAGCTGTCGAACATGGGGATGGAAGCAATCCACCCCAAAGCGGCCAAGACTTTGCGTCAGGCCGATGTGCCGCTGCGCGTGACCAACGCCTTCGAGCCCGAAGACCCCGGCACGCTGATCGACGACCGTAAGGCAGAGACGCCTGCGGTGGAGATCGTCACGGGTTTGGACATTGTCGCGTTTGAGCTGTTCGAACAGGACATGGTCGGCGTGAAAGGCTACGACACCGCGATTCTCGACGTGCTGACACGGCACAATGTACGAATCGTCTCGAAGGTGTCGAACGCCAATACGATCACGCACTACCTTGATGCGTCGCTCAAGACGATGCGCCGGGTGGAGAAGGATCTGGCACAGATCTATCCCGCTGCCGAGATCACGACGAAAACGCTGTCGATGGCCTCGGTCATCGGGCGTGACCTGAACGGGCTGTCGGTGTTGCAACGCGGTCTGGTGGCCATTGCCGAGGCCGGTCAGACGGCAATCGGTGCGAGCCAAGGGCCGCGCAACGTCGACGTGCAGTTCATCGTCGAGCGCGAGAGCCTGCAGCCGGTGATCAAAGCGCTGCACGGCGCGTTCATCGAAGAAGAGGCTGCGACACCGCTTTCGCGGGCGGCCTGACGCTGACATAGCTGATGCACTATGAGCCGCGGCTTCCGAAAGGAGGCCGCGGCTTTTTCATGTGAGGGCCATCGCCTGCCTGCGGGTCGGCGATCCAACATACTTTCGATACCACTTTGTAGCTCAACCATGATGTGCGCCCGCGAAGTCACACCCAGCCTCACTAAATCGCTACCCGGTCGCACCAGAGGTGCGCCCATCAAATTCTGGCACGCCTTTGGCGTGACGGGCGGGCAGGCGATGGCCCGGCGCCAGCGGCTATCCCAGGCCCGGGTGGCAACCTAGACCCGCAAACGAAAACGGCCCCGCAATTGCGAGGCCGTTCTTAAAAACATTCTGGCGGTTATCAACCGCCGCAGCGCTTCGCCGCATCTTCGACCGCCGCGGTAAAGCCCAGCAGCGAGAATGTGTCCTTGGTCTGCGTCCCGCGCGAGGACCGCGCTGTCAGCGTCGCATCCGCGCCGCGCTTCATTGCCGCGATGATCTTAGCATCATCCGCCGTGGTTGCCGGCCAGGCCCACTCGCCTTCGGTGAACAGCTCGAACTCATTGCCGGAAATGTTCATATTGACCGTCGATCCCGAGGCAAAAGGATACCCGCCGGTGAAGGCGACCTGACCCTTGGCCTCAGCCGAGGGGCGGTAGAATACCATCAGCAATGTCTGACCCCGGTTCACCGCCACCACACGCCCATCGCGCGTGTTGACGACTTCCTTGGGCGTTGAAACGCCCCAGCATTCTGTCGGGTTATCTTCTACAAAGACGCTCCAGTCGGTCTTGGCAGCCACCCGGTTGGTGCTCTGCTCCTGCGCCACAGCGCCGCTTGCCACAAGGGCGAGCGCCCCAAGTGCAAGACCACATGTCTTCATCATTCCCATCTGTCCAGCCTCCAGCCGTCCTTGACCTCAACACGTCCACAGACCCCGTCCGGGCAACCTTGGGCGGGTTGCTCTCTTGCGGGTGTCTGCTATCTGTTCGACACCAACCACAATAACGGCAAACGCGCGACCGACGAAACCCTGATTGGCAGGATTTCGCCCAGAAACAGGATGAACCTCATGACCAAAGCAGCCCCATTTGCGGAAATCTGGCGCGGACCCTTTCTGGAAAGCGTTCATTCCGGTCATGCCGTGATCTGCGATGCGAGCGGCCAGATCGTCGAAGCATGGGGCGATCCGGAAAAGGTGATCCTGCCGCGTTCGTCTTCCAAGATGATCCAAGCGCTGCCGCTGATCAATTCCGGCGCGGCCGACAAAGCGGGACTGAGCACCGAACAGCTGGCCCTCGCCTGTGCCTCGCACCAAGGTGCCGCCATCCACACCGACCGGGTGGGCGTATGGCTCGACACGCTGGGGCTGAGTGACGACGACTTCCGCTGCGGCGCGCAAGAACCCAATGACCGCGACGCGATGGAGGGGCTGATCCGCGCGCATGAGAAACCCTGCCAGATCCACAACAACTGCTCAGGCAAACACGCGGGATTCCTCACGCTGAACAAGCACCTCGGCGGGGGGGCGGATTACGAAAAGCCCGATCACGCGGTGCAAAAAGCCTGCCTTGAAGCGTTTGAAACGGTCACCCAAGAAACCTCGCCCGGCTATGGCATCGACGGCTGTTCGGCCCCCAACCCGGCCTGCACCCTGCACGGCATGGCCCGCGCGATGGCCCATTTCGCCGCCGCTCCCGAAGGCTCTGCCGAGGCGCGCCTGCACCAAGCCATGCGCCTGCACCCCGAACTGGTCGCCGGCGAAGGCCGTGCCTGCACGGAACTGATGCGGGCGATGGACGGCAAGGTAGCACTGAAAACTGGGGCCGAAGGCTTCTTCATCGCGATCTGGCCCGAGCGCAAGTTGGGCATCGCGCTCAAAGCCGCCTGCGGCACCACCCGCGCCGCCGAATGCGCGATCACCGCGCTGTTGGTCAAATTGGGGGCGCTGGACGCCAGTCACCCGGCGGCGATCAAGCGGATGAACACGCCGATCACCAACTGGCGTGGGCTAGAAACCGGGATGCTGAAACCAGCGGCGGAACTGCTGTAAGACTATCGCACTGCCACTTTGCTCTGACGAAGCGGCAGTGCCATGCGGGCAGTCTCAGCCTGCGAATTCGGTGCGCGCATAGCCCTGTACGAACAGCAGCGCGGTCAAATCGCCAAAATTGATGCGGATGTCACATTCCGCAGCGACAGATGGCTTTGCGTGCAGCGCTACGCCCATGCCAGCCCGCCCCAACATGCCCAGATCATTGGCCCCGTCGCCCACGGCGATGACCTGATCCTCAGTAATCCCCAGCTTCGCGGTGATCTCTTCCAGCGCGGCGACTTTGGCCTCGCGCCCCAAGATCGGCAGGCCCACATCGCCGGTCAGCGCGGCCCCATCGACCAGCAGCGTATTGGCGCGGTTCTCATCAAAGCCCAGCATCTCGGCCACTTTGGCAGTGA
Source organism: Sulfitobacter sp. LC.270.F.C4 (assembly GCF_032922545.1). Classification (NCBI taxonomy): domain Bacteria; kingdom Pseudomonadati; phylum Pseudomonadota; class Alphaproteobacteria; order Rhodobacterales; family Roseobacteraceae; genus Sulfitobacter; species Sulfitobacter sp. LC.270.F.C4. Next base: position 295,175 of record NZ_CP136692.1, read on the forward strand.
AGGCAGTGAACCCGCCCGAAACCAATGCGGCATAGCCGCCGTTGGCCTTCATCGTGCCCACCAAGGCACCGCCGCCGGGCATCAGGGTGATCCGCTCGGCCAAAACCTTGTCGATGACAGCGGCCTCCAGCCCTTTCAACAGACCGACACGTTCGCGCAGCGCGCCGTCGAAGTCCAACTCACCGTTCATGGCGCGGGCGGTGATCTCTTTCACATGCGCGCCAACGCCTGCTTCTTCGGCCAATTCGTCGATGCATTCCTGCTGGATCATCGTGCTGTCCATATCGGCCAGCAGCATCTTCTTGCGGCGGCCTTCGCTGGGCACGATCACCAGATCGACGCCCATGGACTGGCAGCTTTCCCAAACATCCCAACGGTTTTCCGGCGTCTGGGCCAGCGAGAACTCCGCCGCCTCATCCGGGGCCAGCCAAAGCGCGTCGCCCCCGCCCCAAGCGTTGCGCAGGCTTTCGACCAGCGCCGCATCGAGGGAGGGGTTGGAGGGGGAGGTCAACAAGATTGCCGTGAACATAAGTTTCCGATCCGCATCATTCGCGCCGCGCAAAGCGACATGACCGGCGTCCTAGCGCCATTTTGCGACTTGCGCCAGCCCGGCCTCCCCGCGTATGCCGACAAGTGGGACACCCTTCCCCAACGAAGGGCGATTATCTGAGAGGGTAGCATAAATGGCTATTACACAACCGGCATCGCGCCCGGACACGAAACCTGTTGCCGTACCGGCAAATCCGCGTTTCTCTTCCGGCCCCTGCGCCAAAATCCCCACATTCGACCTGACCAAGCTCGCGGACGCACCGCTGGGCCGCAGCCACCGTGCCGCTCCCGGCAAGGCTAAGCTGCTAGAGGCGATCGAAACCACCCGCGAAGTGCTCGGCGTGCCTGCGGATTACCGCATCGGCATCGTGCCCGCGTCTGACACCGGCGCATTCGAGATGGCCATGTGGTCGCTCTTGGGCGAACGCCCGGCTGAGATGGTGGCATGGGAGTCCTTCGGCGCAGGCTGGGTTACCGATGTCGTCAAGCAGCTGAAAATCGAAGCGCAGGTTCACACCGCCGAATACGGCGAGATCGTCGACATGGCCGCGCTGAACTATGACAACGACGTCTGCTTCACATGGAACGGCACCACCTCCGGCGTGCGCATGGCGAACGGCGACGCGATCCCTGCGGACCGCGCGGGTCTGACGCTCTGCGATGCCACCTCGGCGGCCTTCGCGATGGACCTGCCCTGGGACAAGCTGGATGTGACGACCTTCTCTTGGCAGAAGGTGCTGGGCGGCGAAGCGGCGCATGGCATGCTGATCCTCAGCCCTCGCGCAGTTGAGCGGCTGGAAAGCTACACCCCCGCATGGCCCCTGCCGAAAATCTTCCGCCTGACCAAAGGCGGCAAGCTGAACGAGGGCATCTTTAAGGGTGAGACGATCAACACGCCGTCGATGCTCTGCGTCGAAGATTACCTGCTGGCGCTTGATTGGGCGAAATCCGTGGGCGGCCTCAAGGGGCTGATCGCACGGGCCGATGCCAATACGGTGGCCATCGCCGAATTCGTGGAGGCGCATGACTGGATCGACTTCCTCGCCACCGATCCGGCGACACGGTCCAACACCTCGGTCTGCCTCAAGTTCACCGATGACCGCATTCAGGACGGTGCAGCCTTTGCCAAGGCCGTGGCCAAGCGGTTGGAAGCCGAAGGCGCAGCGCTCGACATTGGCGCCTACCGCGATGCCCCTCCGGGCCTGCGTATCTGGTGCGGCGGCACGGTTGAAACGGCTGATATCGAAGCGATGCTGCCGTGGCTCGAATGGGCCTTTGAAGCCGAAATCAACGCCTAAAGCATTCCGGCGGGCGCGTGATCCCACGCGCCGCCCCTGCCCCCATATTTTTGAAAAGGACCACAAAAATGGCTCCCAAAGTACTCATCTCCGACAGCCTGTCGGAAGCCGCCGTTCAAATCTTTCGCGACCGTGGCATCGACGTTGATTTCCAGCCCGATCTGGGCAAGGACAAAGACAAACTGGCCGAAGTTATCGGCAACTATGACGGCCTCGCGATCCGCTCCGCCACCAAGGTGACGGAAAAGATCCTCGCCAATGCGCCGAACCTCAAAGTGGTCGGCCGCGCGGGCATCGGCACCGACAACATCGACAAAGAAGCCGCGTCGAAACAGGGTGTGATCGTGATGAACACGCCCTTCGGCAACATGATCACCACTGCTGAACATGCCATCGCGATGATGTTCGCCGTGGCACGTCAAATCCCCGAAGCGTCGGCCTCTACCCACGCGGGCAAATGGGAAAAGTCTAAGTTCATGGGCGTCGAGCTCACCGGCAAGACGCTGGGTGTCATCGGCGCGGGCAACATCGGCGGCATCGTTTGCGACCGCGCGCGGGGCCTCAAGATGAAAGTCGTGGCCTATGACCCCTTCTTGGGCGAGGAAAAGGCCGAGAAGATGGGTGTCGAAAAGGTCGAGTTGGACGAGCTGCTGACTCGCGCCGATTTCATCACCCTCCATGTTCCCTTCACCGAGCAGACGGCGAATATCCTCAGCCGCGAGAACCTTGGAAAGACCAAGCCCGGCGTGCGTATCATCAACTGTGCCCGCGGCGGTCTGGTTGACGAAGAAGCACTCGCCGACCTGCTGAAATCCGGCCATGTGGCGGGCGCGGGTTTCGATGTCTTCGCCGAGGAACCAGCCAAGGAGAACCCGCTGTTCAACCTGCCCAACGTGGTCTGCACGCCGCACCTTGGTGCCGCGACCACCGAAGCGCAGGAAAACGTGGCCCTGCAAGTGGCCGAGCAGATGTCGGACTACCTGCTGACCGGCGCCGTGACCAACGCGCTGAACATGCCATCGGTCACCGCCGAAGAAGCCAAGGTCATGGGCCCATGGGTCAAACTGGCCGGTCACCTCGGCGCGTTCATCGGCCAGATGACCGACGAGCCGATCAAGGCGATCAACATCCTTTATGACGGCTCCGTCGCACAGATGAACCTCAAGGCACTGAACTGCGGCGTCGTGGCGGGCATCATGAAACGCGCCAACCCGGATGTGAACATGGTTTCCGCCCCCGTGGTCGCCCGCGAAAAGGGCATTCAGATCAGCACCACCAACCAAGACAAATCCGGCGTCTTCGACGGCTATGTCAAAGTGACCGTGGTGACCGAAAAGCGCGAGCGCTCCATCGCGGGCACCGTGTTCTCGGACGGCAAGCCGCGCTTTATTCAGATCAAAGGCATCACCATCGACGCCGAGATCGGGGAGCACATGCTCTACACAACCAACGAAGACGTGCCGGGCATTATCGGCACCTTGGGCCAGACCATGGGCGAAAACGGCGTGAACATCGCCAACTTCACCTTGGGCCGCCACACCGCCAAGGGCGAGGCGATTGCCCTGCTCTATGTCGACGATCAGGTGCCAGAAACCGTGATCGGCAAGCTGCGCGACACCGGCATGTTCCGGCAGATCAAGCCGCTGCAATTCGACGTGGCCTGAGACCTCCCCCTGCACAAACTTAAAGCGCCCCCTCGCGGGGCGCTTTTGCTTTCGGGCGCATCCTTTGACTGAGCCTTTCCTTCGCGGTGGCTTTGCGGCATCACGAGGGGGTGCAGAAGGATAGGAACGAATATGCCCAACCCCATCTACGCCATCGGAGACATCCACGGTTACGCCGCCGAGCTTGAGCGCGTGTTAACCTTGATCGAAGAAGACGGCGGGCCGGACGCGCGCATCGTCTTCCTTGGCGATTACACCGACCGTGGCCCCGACAGCAAAGCGGTGATCGAACGGCTGGCGCAGGGCAAGGCCGAGGGGCGCAGCTGGACCTTCCTCATGGGCAATCATGACCGCATGTTCCGCTGGTTCATGGAGGATTTCCCCCGCCATGATCCACTCTTGCTCGTTGAACTTAACTGGCTGAACCCGCGTTTGGGCGGGGATACGACGCTCGGATCCTACGGGGTTTCGGTCAGCGGGCGCGACCGGATGTCAGAGGTACACGAGAAAGCCCGCGAAGCGGTGCCGCAGGCGCATGTGGACTTCCTGAAAACCCTCGCCCTGTCGCATCAGACACCCGACCTGTTCTTTGCCCATGCGGGCATCCGCCCCGAAGTGCCGCTGGACGCGCAGCGCGAGGATGATCTGCTGTGGATCCGCAAGGAGTTTCACGAATACACCGCGCCCCATCCCAAGCTGGTCGTCCACGGCCACACGCCGGTGGACAGCGCCATGCATTACGGCAACCGGGTGAACCTCGACACCGGCGCGGGCTACGGCAAACCGCTTTGTGCGGCGGTGTTCGAGGGGGATGAGGTTTGGGTGCTGACCCAGCAGGGGCGCAACCGTCTGCGCCCCTAAGTGGCTTAGCTCCAATCGAGCACCACCTTGCCCGACTGGCCCGATTTCATCGCGGCAAAGCCCTGCTCGAAATCATCGACCTCGAAGCGATGGGTGATGATCGCAGAGACATCGAGCCCGTTCTCCAACATGGCGATCATCTTGTACCAGGTCTCGAAAATCTCGCGGCCATAGACGCCTTTGATGGTGATCGCCTTGAAAACGATACGGCTCCAATCCACCGGCGATTTCCCCGGCGGGATGCCCAGCATGGCGATGCGCCCGCCCATGGTCATGGCCTCAACCATCTGATCCAGCGCCTGCTGGTTGCCCGACATTTCAAGGCCCACGTCAAAGCCCTGTTTCATCTTCAGCCGGGGGATCACGTCGGCCAAATCCTCTTCGGCCACGTTCACTGTCACCACATCGGCGACCTTTTCCGCCAGCGCCAGCCTGTCGGGGTTCACATCCGTGACCACCACATGCCGCGCGCCGACATGCCGCGCCACCGCCGCCGCCATGATGCCGATGGGCCCCGCGCCAGTGATCAACACATCCTCACCCACCAGATCGAAACTCAGCGCGGTGTGCACCGCATTGCCCAAAGGATCGAGGATCGCGCCGATGTCGTCTGAAATCTCATCCGGCAGCGGCACCACGTTAAAGGCGGGCAGCCGCAGATATTGCGCAAAGGCCCCCTGTTCGTTTACCCCGATGCCCCGCGTCGCGGGATCAAGGTGGAACTTCCCCGCACGGCTTTGGCGTGACTGTTTGCCGATCAGATGCCCCTCGCCCGAACAGCGCTGCCCGATCTCAAGCCCTTCGACGTTGCGGCCCAACTCGACGATCTCGCCCGCGAACTCATGGCCCGTGATCAGCCCCACCGGCACCGTCCCGGCAGCCCAATCGTCCCAGTTCCAGATGTGGATATCGGTGCCACAGATGCCGGTCTTGTTGATCTTGATCAGCACGTCCTCGGGGCCGATCTCGGGCACTGGCGCATGGGTCATCCACAGCCCCTCGCGGGGGTGCAGCTTGGCCAGCGCTTTCATTTCATTCGTGGTCATTCGATCACCCCACAGGCTTTGCCCGCGACTTCGAATGCCGTCAACGCGCGGTCAAGTTGCTCGCGGGTCAGTGCCGCGTTCATCTGCGTGCGGATGCGCGCCTGACCGCGCGGCACCACCGGGAAGAAGAAGCCCGAGACATAGACCCCCTCCTCGAAAAGCCGTGCGGCCATGTCCTGCGCCAACTGCGCCTCGCCCAGCATGACGGGCACGATGGGGTGCTCACCGGGCAGCAGGTCAAAGCCCAACTTCTCCAGCCCCGCGCGCCAGTATTTCGTATTCTCGAAAAGGCGTGCACGCAGATCATCGCCGTCTTCGACCAGTTCCAGCGCCCGGATGCCGGCGCGCACGATCGACGACGGCAGGGAGTTGGAAAACAGATAGGGCCGCGCGCGCTGGCGCAGTAGGTCGATCACCGGCTGCGGCCCTGCGATATAGCCGCCGATGGCCCCACCAAGCGCCTTGCCCAGCGTGCCGGTCACGATGTCGACCTTGACCCCGTGATGCGCGGGCGTGCCTGCACCCTTCGGCCCCATGAAGCCGGTGGAATGGCAGTCATCGACCATCACCAGCGCCTCATATTTCTCGGCCAGTGCGGTGATCTCGGGCAGGTTCGCCAGATAGCCGTCCATGGAGAAGACCCCGTCGGTCGCGATCATGATGAACCGCGCGCCATCCTCGCGGGCCTGCTTCAGCTTGGCCTCAAGATCCGCCATGTCGCTGTTGGCATAGCGGTAGCGTTTCGCCTTGCACAGACGAATGCCGTCGATGATCGAGGCATGGTTCAGCGCGTCTGAAATCACCGCGTCCTCCGGCCCCAGCAGCGGCTCGAACAGCCCGCCGTTGGCGTCGAAACAGGCGGCGAAGAGGATCGAATCGTCATGCCCGAGAAAGCCCGCCAGCTTCTGCTCCAACTCGCGGTGGATGTCCTGCGTGCCGCAGATAAAGCGGACCGAGGCCATGCCGAATCCTTTCTCGTCCATCGCCTCTTTGGCGGTGGCGATCAACTCGGGATGATCGGCGAGGCCGAGATAGTTGTTGGCGCAGAGGTTGATGACCTCGCGGTCACCCACCGCGATCTCACCGCCCTGCGGGGTGGTGATGAGCCGCTCGCGCTTCATCATGCCCTCGGCGTCGATCTCGGCTAGGGTGTCGGTGACATGGGATAGAAATGCTTGGGTCATGAGGCTATCCTTTTCAGGGAGCATCTACCATAACGGAGGCCGTTCCGAAATAGAGGATTTCCGAAATGGCGGATTTATTCCGATATACCGGAGATCAGGCGTCTTGCACCACCAAAAAGGCACGCACCGGCCCAGCGGTCGCGCGGATCGCATGGGGCACGTCGGCGGCATAGCGGGCCGTGTCTCCGGCCTGCAACTGCTCTGTCCCCACACCGCTGGTCACTTCGACTGCCCCCTCGAAAACGCTCAGATGCTCGCGCGCGCCGCGGGTATGCGGCGCACTGTCGAGCATGCCACCTTCGGCGATGAGCAGTTCGTAAACCTCGTGATGCCCGGCCTCTTCGGGCGGGGACAAGATGCGGATCCGGCAGCCTGACCCAAGGTTGCTGATCGTCGGCACGGCGGCGCTGCGCAGCACTTCGATCTGAGCCTCTGTCGGCGCACCATCCAAAAGCCCGGCGAAATCCACCTGCAAGGCGCGCGTAAGGTTCCACAGCGTGGCGATCGTAGGGCTCGATTCGCCGCGCTCAATCTGGCTCACCATGGAGCGCGACACGCCCGAAAGCTTGGCCACCGCATCAAGCGAAAGCCCCTGCCCCTGTCGCGCCGCTTTCAAGCGGGCGGGCAGCTGTGTCAGGATCTTGTCTGTGTTGTCCGTCATGACGGATATGTCGCGCGGCGCCCCGCCCCTGTCAAGCCGCGCTTTGACGGGACGTTTCCACTGACTTTGCCCCGCCCCCGGCCCATAGTGCTGGCAACGACCAAAGGAGAGTTTCATGTCAGACGATATCGTCATCCTGAGCGGTGCGCGCAGCGCCATCGGCACTTTCGGCGGCAGCCTTGCCGGCACCCCACCCACCAAGCTTGGCAGCACCGTCGCGGCAGCGGCGATGGAGCGTGCGGGCGTCAGCCCTGACCAGATCGGCCATGTGGTTTTTGGCACCGTCATCAACACCGAGCCGCGCGACATGTACCTCAGCCGCGTCGCCGCGCGCGATGCGGGCGTGCCGGATGAAGTGCCCGCGATGAACGTGAACCGCCTGTGCGGTTCGGGCGTGCAGGCGCTGGTCTCGGCGACCCAAAGCCTGATGCTGGGCGATGCGGATTTCGCCCTTGCTGGCGGAGCCGAGAGCATGTCGCGCGCACCTTACATTCTGCCCGATGCCCGCTGGGGCCAGAAAATGGGCGATGTTCGCAGCCTCGACATGCTTTTGGGCACGCTGAACTGCCCCTTCGGCACCGGCCACATGGGGGTCACGGCCGAGAATGTCGCGGATGAACATACCATCACCCGCGAGGAGATGGACGCCTTTGCCCTGCAAAGCCAAGAACGCGCAGCGGCGGCCATCGCGGCGGGGCATTTCAAGGATCAGATCGTGCCGGTCGACGTAAAGGTCAAGCGCGACATGGTGCCCTTTGACACCGATGAACACCCCAAGGCCACCACGGCCGAGGCGCTGGCCGGGCTGCGCCCCGTATTCCAGAAGGACGGGCGCGTCACAGCGGGCAATGCCAGCGGTATCAACGACGGTGCCGCGGCGCTGGTGCTGGCCCGCGCCGGGGCAGCCGAGGCCGCCGGGCTCACGCCCCGTGCGCGCATCCTTGGCTACGCCCATGCCGGTGTGCGCCCCGAAGTCATGGGCATCGGCCCGGTTCCCGCCGTCCGCCGCCTGCTGGAGCGCACCGGCCTGAAGGCCGATGATTTCGATGTGATCGAAAGCAACGAGGCCTTCGCCAGCCAAGCGCTGGCGGTGAGCAAGGAGTTGGGATTCGACCCGGCAAAAGTGAACCCCAACGGCGGGGCCATCGCCCTTGGTCACCCGGTCGGCGCGACCGGGGCGATCATCACCGTGAAGGCGCTTTATGAGTTGGAGCGGATTGGCGGCAAGCGCGCGTTGATCACCATGTGCATCGGCGGGGGGCAAGGCATCGCCATGGCCATCGAACGTATCGCCTGAATGCGGGGGGGCCTCCGCGGCCCCCTGCCCTAAAGCAGCGCGCCGATCAGGGCGATTGTGGTGGCGCCGGCAATGCCGGACATCACCGCAGTCGCCGCGATGTAGCGCCAGAACCGCGGGCGGCGCTCTGGCTGCTCCTCGGCCTGACGGTTCAGCGCCTGTTCGACCAGCCCCGGCAAACGCGGACCAAAGCGGGCCATGACCATCGCCGTGTCGCGCAGATCAGAAACGATCGCGCGCGGCCCTAGCGACTTGGTGATGTAATCGGTCACAATCGGGCTCGCGACTTCCCAGATGTTGATATGCGGGTTGAGCGAGCGGGCCACGCCCTCGACCACGACCATCGTGCGTTGCAGCAAGATCAGCTCGGTCCGGGTTTCCATGCCGAAACGCTCGGTCACTTCAAAGAGGTAGGTCAGCAGCCGCGCCATGGAGATGCGGGTGGCATCCATGCCGAAAATCGGCTCGCCCACCGCGCGCAGGGCGCGGGCGAATTCATCGACATCCTTGTCGGCAGGCACGTAACCCGCCTCAAAATGCACCTTGGCCACGCGCAGGTAATCGCGGCGGATAAAGCCATAGAGGATCTCGGCATAGACGCGGCGGGTATAGCTGTCGATATGACCCATGATGCCGAAGTCATAGGCGATGATATCGCCATTGGCCGCGACCTTGAGGTTGCCTTGGTGCATGTCGGCGTGGAAATAACCGTCGCGCAGGGCGTGTTGCAAAAAGAGTTGCAGCACCCGTTCCGACAGCGCTACCCGGTCGTGACCCGCCGCATCCAGCGCGGCGTTGTCGCCCAGCGGCAGACCATCGGCCCAGCCCAGCGTCATCACGCGGCGGCCCGAATAATTCCACTTGATCTCAGGCAGTTGAAATCCGGTGTCATCTTTGGTGTTGGCGGCAAACTCCGACGCGGCAGAGCTTTCCAGCCGCAGGTCCAACTCCCCCCGCACGACGCCGTCGAAATGCTCGATCACCTCCATCGGGCGCAATCGGCGCGATCCGGGAGAGAAGATTTCGGCCATGCGGGCGGCAAGATAGAAAGCGTCGATGTCCTTGCGGAAGGCTTTTTCGATGCCGGGGCGCAGGACTTTGACGGCGACCTCTTCGCCGGTCTCGGCCAGTCGTGCATGGTGGACCTGCGCGATAGAGGCCGCAGCGACGGGTTCGCTGAACTCAGAGAAAATCGCGCTGACCGGCTCACCCAACTCCTGCTCGACCGCCCTGCGGGCCAGCGCCGTGTCAAAAGGCGGCAGCTTGTCTTGCAAGACACGCAGTTGCACAGCCAGATCATCCCCAACCACGTCGGGCCGGGTCGAGAGTACCTGACCGAATTTGATGTAGGCGGGGCCAAGCGCCGTGAGCGCGCGGGTGGCCGGCGGCATCGTCGGGTCGCCTTTGTAGCCCAGCCATTTGAACGGCAGGCCAAGCGCGCGGGCCACGAAACGCAGCGCCGGGGAAGCATCGAAAGCATCCAGCACCACATTCATCGCGCCCGCGCGTTCCAACGTCGCGCCGGTGCGGATCAGCCGCCAAATGTTGTGAGGTCCGCGCATCAGAGTTTCCAGCCCGAATGCAGCGCCGCGATGCCCATGCTCAGGTTGCGGTATTTGGCCTGCCCGAAACCGGCCGTGCGTACCATCGACAGAAACGTTTCCTGATCGGGGAAATTGCGGATCGATTCGACCAGATACTGATAGCTGTCGCGGTCGCCCGCGATGGCTTGCCCCATGCGCGGGATCACGTTGAAACTGTAGAGGTCATAGGCTTTTTGCATCGCCGGGTTGGGCAACTGGCTGAACTCCAACACCATCAGGCGGCCACCGGGGCGCAGCACGCGGTACGCTTCGTTCAGCGCCTCTTGGGGGCGGGTCACGTTCCGGATGCCAAAGCTGATCGTGTAGACATCAAAGGTGTTGTCGGGAAACGGCAGCGCCATGGCATCGCCCACCACCCAATCAAGGCTGCCGGTCAGGCTGTCGGCCTCGGCGCGTTTGCGGCCTTCGACCAACATCGGCTCGGTGAGGTCGAGCACCGTCGCATGTCCGTGGCCCGCGCGGCCCAGAAACTTGAACGACACATCGCCCGTGCCACCCGCCACATCCAGCAACTTCTGACCGGGGCGCGGGGCGAGCCAATCCATCATCGCTTCTTTCCAAACGCGGTGGATGCCCATGCTCATCACATCGTTCATGATGTCGTATTTACTGGCGACGGAGTTGAACACACCCTGCACGCGACCTGCTTTTTCATGCTCGGGTACGGTCTCGAACCCGAAATGGGTGGTTTTGTCGGCGTCCTGGGTCATCTGCTCTTGCGATCCTCTGGTTCAGTCCCTTGTTATAGGGTGCCGTAGGCTGGGGACAATGCGTGCCTTTTGTCACAGGCAAGCCAGAGGGGAAACCGAGATGCCGGAACTGCCAGAGGTCGAAACCGTCCGCCGGGGGCTGGCCCCCGCGATGGAGGGGCAAGTGATCGCCCGGGCCGAGGTCAACCGCCCCGATCTGCGCTGGCCCTTCCCCGAACGGATGGCAGAGCGGCTGACTGGGCAGCGAGTCGGGCTGCTGCGACGACGGTCGAAATACATCCTCGCCGATCTGGAGGGTGGGGAATCGCTGTTGGTGCATTTGGGCATGTCCGGGCGGATGCTCGTCTCGGGTGACCCGCTGGGACAGTTTCAGCACAACCACCCCGCCCCAGAGAAACATGACCACGTCGTGTTGCATATGGGTAACGGTGCGCGGATCACCTTTAACGACCCGCGCCGTTTTGGCGCGATGGATCTGATGCCCACGGCGGGGGCCGAAACGCATAAACTGCTGGCCTCGCTCGGGCCGGAACCCTTAGGCAATGACTTTCACGAAGCGCATCTGGTGGCCGCGCTGAAAGGGCGCAACACACCGATCAAATCCGCCCTGCTGGATCAGCGGATCGTGGCGGGTTTGGGAAATATCTACGTCTGCGAAGCACTTTACCGCGCAGGGATTCACCCCGCCCGCAAGGCCGGGCGCATCTCGGCCACGCGGATCGCCGGGCTGGTGCCGATCATCCGCGAGGTGCTGGCCGATGCCATCACGGCGGGGGGATCCTCGCTCAAGGACTTCCGGCAGGCGGACGGCGAACTGGGCTATTTCCAGCACAGCTTCGATGTCTACGGGCGAGAGGGGCAACCCTGCCGCCGACCGGGCTGCGACGGCACCATCGGGCGCATCGTACAAAGCGGGCGGTCTTCCTTCTATTGTCCGCGCTGCCAAAGATAACTTGAAACATGGGGGTGCCGTGGTATGCACATTCCCCTGAGCGCAACAACAAAGAGCATTCTTGATGGCTTACGAAACGATCACCGTGGACGTGGACAACCATGTGGCCCTGATCACCCTCAACCGCCCGGATGCGCTGAACGCGCTCAACGACGCGTTGCTGGGTGAATTGGCCAAAGCGCTGAAAGGCGCACAGGAAAACGACAAGGTGCGTTGCATCGTCATCACCGGGTCGGAAAAGGCATTCGCTGCCGGGGCCGACATCGCGATGATGCGCGATCAAAGCTTTGTTGACGTCTTCATGGGTGATCTCTTCACGCCCGAGACCGATCAAATCCTGCGCGTGCGCAAGCCGATCATCGCAGCCGTGTCGGGCTATGCCTTGGGCGGTGGCTGCGAATTGGCGATGATGTGCGATTTCATCATCTGTTCGGAAAGCGCCAAGTTCGGCCAGCCTGAGATCAACCTTGGTGTCGTGGCAGGCATCGGCGGCACCCAGCGTCTGACGCGCCTTGTGGGCAAGTCCAAAGCGATGGACATGAACCTGACGGGCCGTTTCATGGATGCCGAAGAAGCTGAACGCTCGGGCCTCGTGTCCCGCGTTGTGCCAGTCAAAAAGCTGATGGAAGAGGCCATGGCCGCCGCTGGCAAGATTGCCGAAAAATCCATGATCTCGGCCACCGTGGTCAAGGAATGCGTGAACCGCGCCTATGAGGTGCCGCTGAGCGAAGGCCTTTTGTTCGAGCGCCGCATGTTCCATTCGCTGTTCAACACCGAAGACCAGAAAGAAGGCATGTCGGCCTTTCTTGAAAAGCGCGAAGCGCAGTTCCGCGACAAATAAGCGATTCTATGGGCGCGGCTTGCATTGCCGCGCCTGCTGTCTTATAGGCAGCCCCAATACATGCGCGTGCAGCCCGCTCTGGCTAGAATCACCTGCCCTTTTGGGGCCCGGATTTCCGGTAGGGTTGGCGTCACGCATTGCTACGCAACAAAATGAACCCGAAGGCTGATACTCATGGCAAACACAACACAATCCGCAAAGCGCGCACGTCAAAACGAGAAACGTTTTGCGATCAATAAAGCCCGTCGTTCGCGCATCCGCACCTACCTGCGCAAAGTCGAAGAGGCGATCACCTCCGGTGATAAAGAAGCCGCAACCGCCGCTTTGAAAGTCGCCCAGCCCGAGCTGATGCGCGGCGTCACCAAAGGCGTTTTCCACAAAAACACCGCTTCGCGCAAAATGTCGCGTCTGTCCGCACGGGTCAAAGCACTGGGTTAATACGGCTCCACAGCCAACCCTTTGAAAGACAAGAGGCGCCGCATTGCGGCGCCTTTTTTCGTGCGGGTGCAGCGAAAAAAACACGCCAGAGATTCTTTTCAGGCAATCTCTGAGTCAAGATGGAAGATATGTTGAAGCGGACCGGAAACACTTGCTACCAAAGGTCCAGCGATTCATTTCGCTTGGGGGGACAGGCCCTGAACAAGGTGTCAGCCGACTGGCAGAATGCCAAGTTCAGGGGGGTGCAAGTGACCGTGTAAAAACGGCCCCGCGCACTGTCGTGAATGCTGCTGCCAGCACGTTTACCCTGTCGATGAGAACACGAACGGTTCGTTCAGCGCCTCTTGCGCCGGTTTACGGCGCATCAGGCTTATGGGCTTGCCATTCTTTTAAAGTCCGAAGGACACAGGTCGGTCATCCGCGTGGGACCGGGTGGATGACCTGTTGCCGGGTGAAACAATATTGAGGGCCGGGATCCACTCGGCCTCTGTGCGAAAAGCAAAGCGGGACGTAAGGCACGATGACATTAGATCACTGGGGCGAGATTAAAGAGCGGCTTCTAAAGACGGTGGGGCAGAACAACTACACCACCTGGATTGAACCGCTTGTGCCCGGCGCTGTTGAAGACGGAATCGTGACACTCAAAGTGCCGACAAATTTCTTTGGGAACTACGTCAGCCAGAACTTCTCGGATCTGATCCTGCATGAGATCAACACGGCGGGCACCGATGCCACCCGTTTGAACTTTGCCTTGAATCAGCAACCCAGCCCTGCCGCCGAAAAGCCTGCCCCGGCTGCGCGTCAGACCACGGCTGCCGTGAAACCCGCCGCCAACACCCAGCTGAGCACCGCCCCGCTTGACCCGCGCTTCAGCTTTGACAATTTCGTCGTCGGCAAGCCCAACGAACTGGCCCACGCCGCCGCCCGCCGCGTCGCCGAAGGCGGCCCAGTCACCTTCAATCCGCTGTTCCTTTATGGCGGCGTTGGTTTGGGTAAAACGCACCTTATGCACGCCATCGCGCGCGAATTGCACGCGCGTAAGCCTGAGATGAATGTACTCTACCTCTCGGCTGAGCAGTTCATGTACCGTTTCGTTCAGGCGCTGCGCGACCGCAAGATGATGGACTTCAAAGAGATCTTCCGTTCGGTCGACGTGCTGATGGTCGATGACGTGCAGTTCATCGCGGGCAAAGATTCCACCCAAGAAGAGTTCTTTCACACGTTCAACGCGCTTGTGGACCAGCACAAACAGATCATCATCTCTGCCGACCGCGCACCGGGGGAGATCAAAGACCTCGAAGACCGCGTCAAATCGCGTCTGCAATGCGGCCTGATCGTTGACCTGCACCCGACGGACTATGAACTCCGCCTCGGCATCCTGCAAAGCAAGGTCGAAGTGCAGCGCAAGACCTATCCGGACCTCGAAGTGGCCGATGGCGTGCTGGAATTCCTCGCGCATCGCATCACCTCGAACGTGCGTGTTCTCGAAGGCGCGCTGACCCGGCTCTTTGCCTTCGCCTCGCTCGTGGGCCGTGAGATCGACATGGGTCTGACGCAGGACTGTCTGGCCGATGTGCTGCGCGCCTCCGAGCGCAAGATCTCGGTCGAGGAAATCCAGCGCAAGGTCTCGGATCACTACAACATCCGCCTGAGCGACATGATCGGCCCCAAGCGTCTGCGCAGCTATGCCCGCCCGCGTCAGGTGGCGATGTATCTGTGCAAGCAGATGACCAGCCGCTCCCTGCCCGAAATCGGCCGCCGCTTTGGCGGGCGCGACCACACCACCGTCATGCACGGGGTGCGCCGCATCGAAGAGCTCAAGGTCTCGGACGGGCAGATCGCCGAGGATCTGGAACTGCTGCGCCGGGCGCTCGAATCCTAAGCTGAGCGGCCTGAGGGGTTGTCCTCAGGACACGGTTAAACAGCGATCGGGGGCGCAGCTTGCGCCCCTCTTGCATTCACTTAAACAAAGCCACAAAAGTTCTTGTGTAAGCGTGGGAACCGGGTAGTTTGCCTCTCCCGGCAATCGGTATGGGAGAAGGCATATGAAATTCAGCATCGAACGCGCGGCACTGCTCAAGGCCGTTTCGCAAGCCCAATCCGTGGTCGAGCGCCGCAACACCATTCCGATCCTCGCCAACGTGCTGATCGAGGCCGAGGGCAGCGATGTTTCCTTCCGCGCCACCGATCTGGATATCGAAGTGGTCGACAAGGTCGCCGCGCAGGTTGAGCGCGCTGGCGCCACCACCGTTTCGGCCACGCTGCTGCATGAAATCGTGCGCAAACTGCCCGATGGCGCGTTGATCAGCCTGACCGCCGATACCGCCGCTGGCCGCCTGACTGTCGAAGCGGGCCGCTCGAATTTCTCGCTGGCGACCCTGCCGCGTGAGGACTTCCCCGTGATGGCGTCCTCGGAATATGCCTCGAACTTCGCGGCCCCTGCCCCGGTGCTGCGCCGCCTGTTCGACAAGTCGAAATTTGCCATCTCCACCGAAGAGACGCGCTATTACCTGAACGGTGTTTACCTGCATATCGCGGATGCCGAAGGCGGCAAGGCCCTGCGCTGCGTGGCGACCGATGGTCACCGCCTCGCCCGGATCGACGCCGAGATGCCCGAGGGTGCGGCTGAGATGCCCGGCGTCATCGTGCCGCGCAAAACCGTGGGCGAATTGCGCAAGCTGCTGGATGATGACGAGATGGAAATCGCGGTGTCCGTGTCGGAGACCAAGATCCGTTTCGCCACCCCCGCCATCACCCTGACCTCCAAGGTCATCGACGGCACCTTCCCCGATTACACCCGCGTGATCCCACAGGGAAACACCCGCAAGATGGAAGTCGACGCCGCGGATTTCGCCCGTGCGGTGGACCGTGTGGCGACCGTGAGTTCCGAGCGTTCGCGCGCCGTAAAACTGCAACTGGACGAAGACCGTCTGGTGCTGTCCGTCAACGCGCCTGACAGCGGCGCCGCCGAAGAAGAGCTGGCCGTGGCCTATGCCGACGAGCGGCTGGAGATTGGTTTCAACGCCAAATACCTGCTTGAGATCGCAAGCCAAGTGGACCGCGAGAACGCCGTCTTCCTGTTCAACTCCTCTGGCGACCCGACCCTGATGCGCGAAGGCAATGACACTTCGGCGGTTTACGTCGTCATGCCGATGCGCGTGTGAGTTGGGCGGGAATTTTTGAAATTCCCGCGCCGTTTTCTTTCAAAGAAAACGGGGTCTGAATGGCGCAACTGTATCTTTCCAACCTCGGCCTCTCGCATTTCCGCTCGCACCGCCGGGCGGTGATCGACGTGGATGCGCGCCCCGTCGCGCTCTATGGCCCCAATGGCGCGGGCAAGACCAATGTCATCGAAGCGATCTCGCTGCTGTCGCCGGGTCGCGGGCTGCGCCGCACCAGCGCGCAAGATATGGCACGGCGGCCCGAGGCTTTGGGCTGGAAGGTGACCGGGCTGCTGCACGGCCCCACGGTGCTGCATGAGATCGACATCTGGTCCGAAGCGGGCGCTGCACGGCAGACCAAGATCGACGGCAAGGCGTCCGCACAAACGGCGCTTGGTCGCATTGCCCGCGTGCTCTGGCTGATCCCCGCCATGGACCGGCTTTGGATCGAAGGCGCCGAGGGACGGCGGCGCTTTCTAGACCGGGTGACGCTTTCGATGCTGCCCGATCATGCGGACCTGTCACTGAGCTACGAGAAAGCCATGCGCGAGCGCAACCGGCTGCTCAAGGACATGGTGCGCGAGCCTGCGTGGTACACAGCGCTTGAGACCCGCATGGCTGAAACCGGGGCGCAGATTCACGCCAACCGCCTACAGGCGCTGGCAGCCCTTGAGGCGGCGCAGGCAGAGGCCCAGACTGCTTTCCCCATCGCGACGCTGTCGCTGCTGAACGACATGCCCGAGAGCGCCGATGCCCTGCGCGCTGCGCTCTCGGACAACCGCATGCGCGACCTTGCCGCCGGGCGCACGCTCATCGGCCCGCACCGCGCCGATCTGGAGGGCACCTATGCCGCCAAGGGCATCGCCGCGCGGGACTGCTCCACCGGAGAGCAGAAGGCGCTGCTGGTCTCGCTCATCCTTGCCAATGCCCGCGCCATCGCCGCCGACTTCGGCGCGCCGCCGCTGCTGCTGCTGGACGAGGTCGCCGCCCATCTCGACGCGAGCCGCCGCGCGGCGCTTTACGACGAGATCACCGCGCTTGGCGCGCAGGCGTGGATGACCGGCACCGGGCCTGAACTGTTCGAAAGCCTTGGCGCGCGGGCGCAATATGTTGAGGTCACCGAAGAGGACGGCCTTTCGCAGGTGGAGCGGCAACCGTGACCCTCACCCCCGCCGATCTGCTGCTTTACTGCGGCGCGCTCTTGATCCTGTTCCTCACCCCCGGCCCGGTTTGGCTGGCAATGATGGCCCGTGCCCTTTCGGGCGGGTTTCAGGCGGCATGGCCGCTGGCGCTCGGCGTGGCGATTGGTGACATGCTTTGGCCGCTGGTGGCGGTGCTGGGGATCACATGGATCGTCTCGGCCTTTGACACGGTGATGGAGGTGCTGCGCTGGACTGCGGCGCTGGTGTTCATCGCCATGGGGATTGGCCTGATCCGTCAGGCGGGTACGCAGATCAGTACCGACAGCCGCCTCACCCGCCCCGGGATGTGGTCGGGTTTCGTTGCGGGGCTGGTGGCGATCCTCGGCAATCCCAAGGCGGTCCTGTTCTACATGGGCGTGCTGCCCGGCTTCTTTGATCTGCGCCAAGTCACCGGCCCCGACATCGGGCTAATCCTCGCCGCCTCGGTCATCGTGCCGCTTATCGGCAACCTTGTGATCGCGCTGCTGGTGGGCCGCCTGCGCGGTTTTCTGACCGCCCCGCGCACCCTGCGGCGGATCAATCTGATCTCGGGCGGGATGCTCATTTTCGTGGGGCTGATCATCCCCTTCGCCTGACACAAAATCTTGTGTCATTCGCGTGACAATGCCGGGCGAAAACACTATAAATCGGGCAAACGAGAAGGGTTATTTCCGCATGTCCGATACCGCGCAGACACCACAGGAATACGGCGCCGATTCCATTAAGGTTCTCAAAGGGTTGGAGGCTGTTCGCAAACGCCCCGGCATGTATATCGGGGACACCGATGACGGCTCGGGCCTGCACCACATGGTCTATGAGGTCGTGGACAACGGCATCGATGAGGCGCTGGCCGGTCATGCCGACGCGGTAACAGTCACAATCCACGAGGATTCCAGCGTCTCGGTCAGCGACAACGGGCGCGGGATTCCGGTGGGCATCCACGAAGAAGAAGGCGTTTCCGCCGCCGAGGTCATCATGACCCAGCTGCACGCGGGCGGGAAATTCGACAGCAACTCCTACAAGGTTTCGGGCGGTCTGCACGGGGTTGGCGTTTCGGTTGTAAACGCCCTGTCGGACTGGCTGGAACTGCGCATTTGGCGCGAGGGCAAGGAACATGTCGCACGGTTTGAGGGTGGTTTCACCACCAAGCACCTCGAAGTCGTGGGCGAGACGGACCGCACCGGCACCGAGGTCCGCTTCATGGCCTCGACCGAGACTTTCTCGAACCTCGAATACAGCTTCGAAACGCTGGAAAAACGCCTGCGCGAACTGGCCTTCCTGAACTCCGGCGTGCGGATCATCCTGAACGACGAACGCCCCGTCGAGCCGCTGCGCACAGAACTGTTCTACGAAGGCGGCGTGAAGGAATTCGTCAAATACCTTGACCGGCACAAGACCTCCGTCATGCCCGAGCCGATCTTCATCACCGGGGAGCGGGACGACATCGGCATCGAAGTGGCGATGTGGTGGAACGACAGCTACCACGAGAATGTGCTGCCCTTTACCAACAACATCCCGCAGCGCGATGGCGGCACCCATATGGCGGGCTTTCGCGGCGCGCTGACACGCACGATCAACGGCTACGCTCAAACCAGCGGCATCGCCAAAAAGGAAAAGATCAACTTCACCGGCGACGACGCGCGTGAGGGTCTGACCTGCGTGCTCTCGGTCAAAGTGCCGGATCCTAAGTTCTCCTCCCAGACCAAAGACAAGCTGGTGTCGTCCGAAGTGCGCCCCGCGGTCGAAGGGCTGATGAACGAAAAGCTCGCCGAGTGGTTCGAAGAGAACCCCAACGAGGCAAAGCAGATCGTCGGCAAAATCGTCGAGGCCGCGCAGGCCCGTGAAGCCGCCCGCAAGGCGCGCGAGTTGACACGTCGCAAGACGGCGATGGATGTAAACTTCCTCGCGGGCAAGCTCAAGGACTGCTCGGAGAAAGACCCCTCCAAGACCGAAGTTTTCCTCGTCGAGGGGGACAGCGCCGGCGGCTCTGCCCAGACCGGACGCGACCGTCAGACTCAAGCGATCCTGCCGCTCAAAGGTAAAATCCTCAACGTTGAACGCGCCCGGTTTGACCGGATGCTGGGCAGCCAAGAGATCGGCAACCTTGTCATGGCGCTCGGCACTGGCATCGGGCGGGATGAGTTCAACCTCTCCAAACTGCGCTACCACAAGATTGTCATCATGACCGACGCCGACGTCGACGGGGCGCATATCCGCACGCTCCTGCTGACCTTCTTCTACCGCCAGATGCCCGAACTCATCGAGAACGGACACCTCTACATCGCGCAGCCGCCGCTCTACAAAGTGTCGCGCGGCAAGTCCGAGGTCTATCTCAAGGATGAGGCCGCAATGGAGGAATATCTGATCCAGCAGGGCGTCGACGGTGCCATGCTGCGCCAAGGCAACGGCGAAGAGATCACCGGCCAAGACCTCACCCGCGTGGTCGACATGGCGCGCCAACTCAAGCGCGTGCTGGAAGCCTTCCCAACCCATTACCCGCGCCATATCCTTGAACAGGCCGCCATCGCCGGGGCCTTTGTCGATGGCGCGGTGGACAGCGACCTGCAAGGCGTGGCCGACAAGGTCGCCGACCGTCTGAACCTGATCGCGCTGGAATACGAGCGTGGCTGGCAGGGCCGCATCACCCAAGATCACGGCATCCGCCTCGCCCGCATCCTGCGCGGCGTAGAGGAGGTACGCACGCTTGATGGCCGCATGATGCGGTCGGGCGAGGCGAAGAAATCCGGCAGCTTCACCCAGCACCTACAAGATGTCTATGACCAGCCCGCCAAGCTGATCCGCAAGGACCGCAGCCAGATGATCTATGGCCCCATGGACCTGCTCGGAGCGATCCTCGCCGAAGGCGAAAAGGGCCTGTCGTTGCAGCGCTACAAGGGTCTGGGCGAGATGAACCCGGATCAGCTGTGGGAAACCACCCTAGACCCCGATGCACGCACGCTGCTGCAGGTCCGCGTAGAGGACATGGCCGAGGCGGATGATCTCTTTACCAAGCTGATGGGGGATGTGGTCGAGCCACGGCGCGAGTTCATTCAGCAGAACGCACTGAGCGTGGAGAACCTGGATTTTTAAAGGGGGGAAGTAGGCAGGCGCAAAGACGCGCTTTCGCTCTGCTCAAATTCTTGAAACGGATATCCGCCGCGTAGCTCAGACAGCTACGCGGCGGATTTGTTTATATCAGGCTAATTACCCGATGATGCCATTCAGCGTCTCGGAGGGGCGCATCACGCGGGCAGTTTTGTTCGCGTCGGTGTGATAGTAACCACCAAGATCGACAGCAGCACCTTGGGCCGCCGCAAGCTCAGAGAGGATTTCGGCTTCCTTAGCGGCAAGCTCTTTGGCGATGGGGGCGAACTCTGCGGCGAGCCCTGCGTCATCACCCTGCGCGGCCACCGCTTCGGCCCAATAGCGCGCGAACCAATAGTGGCTGTCGCGGTTGTCGGGCTCACCCACCTTGCGCGAAGGAGAACGACCGTGGTCGAGGATGCCCTGCGTCGCGGTCTCGACCGCTTTGCCCAACACGCGCGCCTTCTCGTTGCCGCGTGCGTCGGCGAGGAACATCAGGCTTTCACCAAGCGCGCAGAACTCGCCAAGGCTATCCCACCGCAGGTGATTTTCCTCAACCAACTGCTGCACGTGTTTGGGGGCCGAACCGCCCGCGCCGGTTTCAAACAAACCGCCGCCGTTCATCAGCTTCACGATCGACAGCATCTTGGCAGAGGTCGCCAATTCCAAGATTGGGAAGAGATCGGTCAGGTAATCGCGCAGCACGTTGCCGGTGATGGCAATCGTGTTCTCGCCTTTGGTGATCGTCTCAAGCGAGGCGCGGGTGGCTTCGCGGGGGGCCATGATCTCGAACTTATCGGCCACGCCTTGGGCCTCAAGGATGGGCTTCACGTAGGAGATCAGTTCGGCGTCATGGGCGCGGCTTTCGTCCAGCCAGAAGATCGCCCGGCAGCCTTCGGCCTTTTGACGCGAGATGGCGAGGTTCACCCAATCCTCAATCGGTGCCTTGCGCGCGGAGGAAGAGCGCCAAATATCACCAGCGTCGACCTTGTGCTGGTGCAGCACAGTGCCATCGTCGAGGATCATCTTGACGGTGCCTGCCTCGGCCAGTTCAAACGTGGTGGGGTGAGAGCCGTATTCCTCGGCCTTTTGCGCCATCAGGCCGATGTTCTGCACCGTGCCTGCGGTTGCCGGATCAAGCTTGCCGTTCTCTTTGAAGAAGTTGATCGCCTCGTCGTAAACCGGCGCATAGGAGTTGTCGGGGATCACGCAGTTGGCGTCGTGTTCCTTGCCGTCCGGGCCCCAGCCTTTGCCGCCAGCGCGGATCAGCGCGGGCATCGAGGCGTCGATAATCACATCCGACGACACATGCAGGTTGGTGATGCCCTTGTCGGAATCGACCATATACATCGGCGGACGGTCGTCCATGCAGGCGTCGATGTCGGCCATGATCTCCGTCTCGCCTTTCACGCGCTCCAGCAGGTCGCCAAGGCCGGAGTTGGGGTTCACACCCAGTTCCTTGAGCTTTTGCCCATGCTTTTCAAACACCGGTGCAAGGTAGGCTTTGACCGCGTGGCCGAACAGGATCGGGTCAGAGACCTTCATCATCGTGGCCTTGAGGTGCAGCGAGAAGAGAATGCCGTCTTCTTTGGTTTTCTCGATCTGGGTGTTGAGGAAGTCCTTGAGTGCCGCGGCGCTCATGAAGGTCGCATCGACCACGGTGCCCGCAGGATACTCAAGCCCGTCTTTCAGAACCGTCTCACCATCCGCGGTTTCCAGCACGATCTTTGCGCCGCTCGCGGCATCGAGCGTGGCGGAAACTTCGTTGGAGAAGAAATCATTGCCGGACATCGACGATACATGCGTCTTGCTGTCCGACTGCCAGTCGCCCATGCGGTGCGGGTTGGACTGGGCAAAGCTTTTGACGGCCTTGGCCGCGCGGCGGTCAGAGTTGCCTTCGCGCAGGACCGGGTTCACAGCCGACCCTTTGATGCCATCATATTTGGCGCGCACGGCCTTTTCTTCGTTCGTGCTGGGTTCTTCTGGGTAGTCGGGCAGCGCATAGCCTTGGGCCTGAAGCTCTTTGATCGCCGCGACCAACTGCGGCACGGAGGCAGAGATGTTCGGCAGCTTGATGACATTGGCCTCGGGCGTCTTCACCAGACGGCCCAATTCCGCCAGATCGTCGGACTGACGCTGTTCCTCGGTCAGATGCTCGGGGAAGGTCGCGAGGATGCGGCCCGCAAGGCTGATGTCTTTCGTGCCGACGCTCACACCAGCGGCTTCGGCGAATTTCTTGATGATCGGCAACAGCGACGCAGAGGCCAGCTCCGGCGCTTCGTCAACTTTGGTGTAGATGATATCGGACATGATTGCTCCAAATTGCTGCATTTGGTGCCCTGATAGCGGAAGAGGCGGCGAAGGTCGACGGTATACCGCAGTATGCGGTAGGGTCGTTTCGGGAAAATATGCGGAACTAGCGGATTTCAGCCTTTCGGCATGCTTCGATGGAGCGCATCCCCCCGGATCCCGCGCCTGAGTCTCAGCGGGTCACGCTGCGCGTTTGCAGAATCTGCATCCCGATGGCCATGGCCGGACCGATGCCGACCGCGAAAAGCAGCGTGCCAAGGCCCAGCGTCCCGCCCAAGGCCCAGCCAATCGCCACGACCGATAATTCGATGCTCATGCGGACAAGGGCGATGGGTTTGCCCGTCACCCGCTGCAGCCCCGTCATCAGCCCATCGCGCGGGCCGGGGCCGAGGTTGGCCACAAGATAGATCGCGCCGCCAAAGCCGGTCACGAAGACGCCGGTCAGCGCCAGCATTACATTGGCCAGATAGCTGTCAAACCGCGGCAGGATCGGCAACGCATATTCCAACACCAGTGCTACGATCACCGCGTTCAGAATGGTGCCGATGCCCGGCGTCTGGCGCAGCGGGATCCAAAGCAGCAGCACCGTGGCGCTGATAAGGAACGTGGCAAGCCCAAGACTCCAACCCGTGATGTTGGTCACCCCTTCGGCAAAGACGGTCCAAGGGCTGACACCGACGCCTGCATTGACCAAAAGCGCCTCGCCCAAGCCGAACATGACCAGCCCGAGGATCAGAAACACCATCGAGGCAAAAGGCGGCTTGAGGGTGAACGCCTTGGGCGAACTCCAGCGCAATGTCGGGACAGAGGTGACTGACAGGAAACTCACGGGCGGCGCGACCTTTGGCGATGCATTCAGGATGCATCCTTGTTCCAGTTTACGCCAAACCCGGCAAGGTCAATCCAGCGCCAACTCAGCGCCAGCGGGTGAAGCCGAAAGTCATGTAATCTTTTTGATAGGCATCCGCCGTCAGCGTCTCGATCTCATCGTCATAGATATCGGCAAGCGTGAAAGGACCGGGTTCCGCCGACGCAGGCACGGCGGGGGTGGTCACATGGCCTTGGCCCGCGGCCAAAGCGGGCAGTTCACTGGCCAGATCCTCTTCGCGGATGATGCGATCCGGCAGGCAGAACTCTCCGAACCCCGCGATGGCTTGGGCCTGAGAGCACCATGCCGCATCCACCCGGATCGACGTCTGACCGGCCAAATTGCCTTTGAGAAATTTCAGAAAGGCGACAAAGGCGGTGCGATGCGCATCCCGGTCAAAGCCAACATCGGGGCCATCTTTCGGCAGCGGCATCTTGTAGCGGCGCATCAGCGTGTTGCGCAATTGACGATAGCTGCCCTCGCCCGTGGTCAGGATGTGGCGGCAAAAAGCATCATGCGCCCGTCGGGCGGGATGGCGCAGCACGGTGAAGCCACGATGCCCCGGCGTTTTGCGCTTCCACTGACGCAGTTCTTTTTGCGACATCTTATCGCGCAGCGCCTCGCGCGGGACACCATCAAGGGCGGCCAGCCAATCCAACACCTGATCCTGCGGCCCGGATTTGATCGGCAGATAGATCAACCCGCTGGTCGCCGCCGCCACGTAGGAGGGCACATTCGGCCCGCGCCGCGGCTCGAAATTGGGGGTGCGGGTCAGATCGAAACGGTCCAACCGCGCCAGCGCCTCTAGCATCTCGTCATAGTTACTGACCTTGGCCGAGATCGGGCTGGGGTTCTGCTTCTTGAGGTTCTTGTCCAGCGCCTCCAACTGCTCATCCACGCCAAGATAGCGCGCAAGACCGTTCATCACCTCAACGCTTTGCAGGTCTTCGTATGCCACGTAAAACGCCGTTTGGGCCGAAGTCTGCAAGCGGTTCAGCAGCGTGATCTGAAAGCGCTGCAAGGCGTCCAAATGGGTGCTGAACTCATCGGCGTCAAAGACCGCCTGCGCCACCTTCTGCGCCTTCATATCCGTCAGTTTCCACTGCCCGGTCGCCTGCGCGATCTTCCAACTGACGTAGCTGTCGACCGGATTGCGGGTCAGCACGATTTTCGCGCAGCGGTGATCCTTGAGGATGGTCTCGAATACGCGCGGATCATGATCGTGGAAATAGCGAAAGCCGCCCAAGGCATCCTGTTGACCCCGGATGGCGGAAAGCAACTTTTTAGGGTTTTCGTCCCGCGTGGCCTGATCGATACCTAGGATCGGCTCGCTTTTGGGATAGCCCATGAAGAAAGGGTTAAAGGCCTCTCCATGACAGGCGATCCCCGCGAAAGCGTTTAGGTTCGCCTCCAGAAAATTTGACCCGGTCCGCATCTCGGCGAAGACCACGAAACTGTCGAATTTGTCGCGCATGGGTTATTTCACCAGATAGGGTTTGGGAGAGGGTTTGGCATCGGCACTGCCACCGCGGGCGACAGGGAAATCGCCGACAAGATAGGGGTGCATGCCTTGGTTCTTGAGGTTCTGCAGGAACTGGCCGAAACCGTCCAGATCAACCATGCGCGGCGCCTCTGACAGGCGGCGCAGGCGGGGGCGGCCGATTTCATCAAGGATCTCTTGCAGCGGCTCCATCGGCGCTTCGATGAAATCCGCCATCGTCCAGACCCGCACGCGCGCCTTGGTATAGGGCGAGTGCAGCATGTCCATATGCGTGCTTTCCGTCTTTTGCAGCTTGGCCGCCAGACGGCGTATATCGGCGAAATCGAGGTTCGAGCGGAACAGCGGCACCGCCCAAGCGCCGGTGATGACCGAAATATGCGCGTTAGGGTCTTTGGCGACGC
This sequence comes from Sulfitobacter sp. LC.270.F.C4, assembly GCF_032922545.1. Classification (NCBI taxonomy): domain Bacteria; kingdom Pseudomonadati; phylum Pseudomonadota; class Alphaproteobacteria; order Rhodobacterales; family Roseobacteraceae; genus Sulfitobacter; species Sulfitobacter sp. LC.270.F.C4. The sequence goes on from NZ_CP136692.1 coordinate 320,786, forward strand.
GCCAATTGATGTCTTGGTTGTCCATCGGGCCGAACTGAAAACACTGACGTTCGCCACGGGTGTTCCAGATCAGGTTGGTCAAAAACGCACTGGCATTGTGATCGCGCAGCACCGGATTGTCCGACAAGGCACCGTTCAGCGTGGCCTGCCCGTCGGCGAAATGAACCCGGTCGGGCGCAAAGAGATGCCCATGCACGCGCCCCCCGCTGGCACGGCTCAGCCAATGTTCGAAATCCTCAAAAATCTCGGCAAAGCCCTGAAACACAGAATAGGGCGCAGCGGTGACGCCATTCTCCCAATCCTCATTGGGAAAGCGGCTTTGCATATAGAGCCCCGCGCGCCCGCGGGTCCGTCGCTCCACGGCCTTGGCAAAGATGCGGTCGATCTTGCCGGGGTTCGGTTCGGTCTTTTTCAGCGCACCGGCCGAATCCGTCAAAAACGCTTGATAGAGCCTGTCTGCATGGGGCCAAATCTTGCGTGCGACAAAGCAATCCGAACGGCGCAATAGCTGCAGGTGGTCGTCGTAAAAAATATGCGGCTTGCCCTGAAAATCGAACTTCGACAGGGTCAGCGACCGGCTCTCGATCTTGCTGGAATAGAGCCGCGTTAGGGTCTGGAAATAGCTTTCGTCCGGGATCCAGACATGGCGAAAGAACTTGTCATAGCTGGGCCGGTCCGGGTCTTGCAGGATCGCCGAGAGCGTGCGCCGGGTCAGGCACCACCATTGCGAGCCCATATGCGGCACGATCCCGCGCGGCATCCGACGCTTTAACCCCAGCAGGCGCTGCATCTCGACCGCGCGGTCAAACAGATAGCGGTTGCGCCGCCAAGAGAAGGGGAAACGCAGGGTAAACCGCTCTTCGTCCAGCCCGCCCACCGTCCAGGGCACATCCGCCGTGGTGGCGCTTTCGATGAAATCCGTCTGCGGGCGGTCCTCAAGATAGTCGATCAATTCCTGCACCGGGCGCAGCGGCAGGCAGGAACCCGAGGCCAGATAGACATGGCGCACCTTGGGAAAGCGCGACAGCATCAATTCCGCCGCCCCCTGAGAGGCCGCAACGATCCCCCAAGTGCCCCATTCGCAGCGTTTGCGGGGGCTGAAATGCACATCCTTCAGGTCAGAGAGTGCCGCCATGAAAGCATCGTGCGCCCGCCGGGGCACGGCCTTGTCGATGTGGATCACCACCGGGCAGCCCGCAGCGGCCCAATGGCGCGCGACCTGCTCGGCCCGGTCAAAGGCGTTGTGCACCAGCATGACGATCCCGACGCTCATGCCCAGTTCCCCTTGGACATCAGGCCGAGAATCTCAAGCTGCCGCCAATTGATGTAACGCTCCGACCATTTGCACCATAGCTGCGGGTCGTCCTTTAGCTGCGCGGCATAGGCTTTGTATTCCACCGAAGCCGCGTAATGCTCGCTGCGCTGCAACTCCTCCGCCGCCTTGGCGCCGAAGGTGTCGAGGAACTTGGCATGAAGCAGCACGCCCGAGGCTTTCTCTCCGCCCCATTCGTCATAGACCTGATTAAGCCCGCGCGGCAGCAGCATATGGGTTGAGCTGACATAGGCATAGCGCCGGTCCCATTTGACCAGCGGCACCTTGTTCAACGCCGGCGCCTTTGCGGGTGCGTCGGGGAAGAACACCCGCGCCCGTGGCCCGCCCTGAATCCAGAGGTTTCCAAACCGCCGATTGCGCGAAATGGTGTAGTTGCCGCTGTCGAACCACGACGCAATCTCAATCGGATTTTGGCCCGCTTGGTATGGTTCTTCGTCAAGCCGCCCTTTGGGATACATATCCAGCAGCATCGCGGAAAAGCTTTTGATCGACGACGCATCAAGCCAATCGGTCAGCGCCCGCAGGGGCCGCGTGTCGCAAAAGGGATAGACCAGAAATTCATCGGGATCGACCGTCAGCGCCCAATGGCCATGAGCGTATTTCATCTGCAGCCAGTTCAGCCAGTCGACGCCGAAGCGCGCGCGCTTGTAGCTGGCCTTGGCGCTCCAGACCGACACATCAGGTTGCTCGGCAAGATAGTCGAGCGAGCCATCGGTGCTGTCGTTATCGACAAAAAAGAAATGCCCGACGCCCATCTCGCGGTAGTATTTCAGGAAATAGGGCAGCCGGATGCGTTCGTTGCGCTGCGTGCAGAACACAAGGATATCGTCGCGTTTGATCTGGGCGGTGCGGTTCGCCACGCGGGTCAACTCGCGCCGTTTGCGGAAGGCGCGGATGCGCCAGCGCTTGCGTTGCAGCCGCAATCGATATGACTGAATTAAGCCCAAACCGCCCCTTACCTATCGGATCTGACCGCTTCTCTACCGCGCTATCACGTCGACTTTAACACGGTCTTGAAGTGTTCGGCCCATGTTGGCGCGATAAAAGTCGTCGCGGGGCGCGGGTCTGGCACAGATGCGGCCCATTCTTCGATTGTTCTGATCCATGAATAGGGCTCGCTCAGGGCCGCGTAAACGGCTTTGTCGCCCAAGACCTCGTGCAAGACTGGTAAATCGTTGCATAAAACACGCGATCCAAGGCTCAGCGCCTCGGCGGGCGGCAGGCCGAACCCCTCTGCGTGGCTGGGAAAGAGCATCCCCGCCGCGCCCTGCACCAATGCGGCCAATCCGGCGTCGCTGAGGCTTGAGAACTCGCGCACAGAGCCGCCCGGAGGCAGCCGATCAAGACGGTCAAAGACCGCGCTGTTGTTCCACCCCCGAGCGCCGCAGATCAGTAGCAGCGGCGCGTTAGGGCCCATCTGCTGCCATAGGTCCAGCAAGAAACCATGGTTCTTGCGCGGCTCGATGGTGCCTACAACGACGAAATAGGGAAGCTCTGGCGGCAGGCCCGCAGGCAGTTCACCGCCATCGGGGCCGGGCAGGTCGAGACCCAGATGCGCGACAACGGCAGGGGGAATCCGCCCCCGCATCTGCGCCTCGCTGCGCTGGCGCGTGTCTTGCGAGTTGTAGATCACCAGATCGGCCTGCGCAGACACCCGGTCAATCTTGGCCCGAAACGGCGCGACCGTGCCGAGACGCTGGTAGGCGGGATGGTCTAGCGGAATCACGTCATGGATAAGAACCGCAATCCGGCCCTGCGCCTTTTTCACGCCGCCCAGAACCCGGTCCGTCAAGTTGCTGTGGCCGACATTGAGATAGGCAAAGCCCGGTGGCAGATGCCGCGCGAGCAGTGACGGCAACCCGGCAGGCAGACACCGCCCCCTCGCCAAGCGCCTCAGGTCACTTTCCGCCTGTGTTAGAGCCACACTACGTCCCCGTGGCAAGCGCGACAGAAGGTCTGCCCGCCCCCAAGGGACGCGACCTTCAAGCCGATCATGAAAGCCCCGCATCCCGTCGCGGTCCAGCAAGACATAGCCCAAAGCCGTGCGCGCCACTCCAAAGAGCGGTGCGTCACCTGTCAGAAGATGTGAGAGATAGGCCAGTTCGACCCGATCAACCCCCGTCGCGCCCCGCCCGACCCGACGCAAACTGCGCGTCAGGTCCAAGAGTTGCGCGGCGGGTTCAGCCATCGTAGTGGCCGGTCTGGTGCCACTTCCAAGCGTCTGCAATCATCTTGTCCAAGGTCGAGCGCTTGGGCGCCCAACCCAACTCCTCTTCCGCGCGGGAAGAGCCTGACACAAGTTTGGTACAATCCCCCGGACGGCGCGCGCCGATCTCATGGGGCACCGTTTGATTGGTCACAGCGCGGCTATGGTCGAGCACTTCACGCACCGAAAAGCCACTGCCGGTGCCAAGGTTGAACACGCGGCTGCCCTTCCCGTCCTGAAGCCATTTCAGACCCAAAACATGGGCATCGACCAGATCGCAGACATGCACATAGTCCCGAATACAGGTGCCGTCGGGGGTGTCATAGTCATCCCCGAAAACAGTCAGCGCCGCGCGTTTTCCGGCAATCGCATCCAGCATCAGGGGGATCAGATGCGTCTCTGGCTGATGGAACTCGCCCACTTCGCCTTCGGGGTCCGCCCCGGCCACGTTGAAATAGCGAAAGATCACATGCTGCAGCCCATAGGCCGCCTCAAAGTCGCGCAGGATGTCTTCGATCGCGCGTTTCGATGCGCCGTAGGCGTTGATCGGATATTGCGCACTGTTCTCATCCAGCACGACGTTATCCTGATCGCCATAGGTCGCACAGGTCGACGAAAAGACGAAGCCTTTGCAGCCTGCGGCGACTGCCGCCTCGATCAGCGTGAGAGACCCGTTGACGTTGTTGCGCCAGTAAAGCCCCGGCTCCGCCATGCTCTCCCCCACTTGGCTGAGGGCGGCGAAATGCATCACCGCAATGGGCTGATGTTTCGCAAAGACCTCATCCAGCCGCGCGCGGTCTAGCAGATCGCCTTGCTCAAAGGGGCCGAATTTCACGGCATCGCGCCAGCCTGTCACCAGATTATCGAATGTGACGGGGATAAAGCCCGCCGCTTTCAATGCCTTACAAGCGTGCGAGCCGATATAGCCCGCTCCGCCCGTTACCAATACCTTTTCCATTTTGCGTTTTCCCGACCTTACTGCGCGGCCCGGTCGATTTGGGAAATACTTTGCAGATAGGCCGAAAGATCGTCGCGCAATTCCTCACGGGCGAGACCAAAGGCCACGGTCGCTTGAAGAAAGCCCGCTTTGGAGCCGCAATCGAAACGCTGCCCGCGGAACCGGAAACCATAGACATCACGGCCTTGCTCGATCTCTTGGGCGATCGCATCGGTCAGCTGAATCTCACCACCCGAGCCGGATTTCAGTTTGTTGAGGTTCTTCAAAACGTTCGGCGAGAGGATATAACGCCCGATCACCGCAAGGTTCGACGGCGCTTCGTCGACGGCGGGTTTCTCTACCATCGCTTTGACCTTCACCATATCGCCGCGCTCTTCGCTGGTATCGAGAATGCCGTAGGAAGACGCACGGGATGGCTCGACCTCCATCGCGGCGACCATGCTGCCGCCGGTTTCCTCATAGGCTTCGACCATCTGCTTGAGGCAGGGCTTTTCCGCCGCGATCACGTCATCAGGCAGCATGACAGCAAAAGGTTCATTGCCGATCAAACGGCGGGCGCACCAGACCGCATGGCCAAGCCCAAGCGCCTTATGCTGGCGGATGTAAGCAATCGCACCGCTGTCCATATTGGTGCTTTGAAGCGTCTCAAGAAGCTCTGTCTTGCCCTTTTTACGCAACTCCTGCTCAAGCTGCGGGGCGTGGTCGAAATAATCCTCCAACGCGCCTTTGCCGCGCGAGGTCACGAAGATGAACTCTTTGATCCCGGCCGCCCGCGCCTCATCGATTGCGTATTGAACCAAGGGGCGGTCAACGAGGGTCATAATCTCTTTGGGCACCGATTTGGTGGCGGGCAGAAAGCGTGTCCCCATACCTGCGACAGGGAAAACCGCCTTTGTTACCTTCTTGCGCATGTTAATCCTTACAACTTATTCGAAAAATACAGAACGCCACGGTAAATCCACCTGCGTCTTTTTAACGGCTACGATCATCGCTGAAACCGCGCTGTCTGGCAACTCGCTTAACTTCTCTTTTCAGCCGATCACACCGCCGCCTTAAGCGAAAAACCGCGTCATCCCGGGCGGATTTTCCGAATATTCCACCTGTTTGCAGCCAAATAGCGTGGGTCGGATCAAAGGCAACGCGATGGTAGAGCGCCGTTGGCGAAAGGCTGATCAGGGTAACGATCTCTCCGGCTTGCGCCTGTTTTGCAGCTTTTGCCCGGTCTCGTGCCAGTTTTATAGGCCGGGTGAAGATCGCCACGCTGCGCCGCGGGCGGGCGGGAAAGGGGCAAAAGGGGCTGTTGGTTGTGCGCGGTACGGTGGTGCTGACGATGGGGCGCTTTAGCCCCTCGGCGTGGCCTTCATCCAGTCTGCGCAGCAGACGGGGAACATCGCTTGGCTCTAACCCGCCGCTTATCAGATGGCGCAGCAACCGGCGGCGCTCTGCCGCGCGAAGGTACGCCCATTGCGCGGCACGGTCCTGCGGGGCCAGATGTTTGCGATGGAACACGGCCCAGCTTGCCCCGATATCGAAAAGATCACGCGGCACGCGGTTGGCGCTGCGCATCGCATTGGCGGCGAAACCGTGATGGACCTCTGCCAGCGGCACGATTGCGGTGGCATGGCCCGCCCGCGCCAGCCGCATGTTCAGGTCGGTTTCATCGAGATAGTAATGAAAGGCCGGGTCAAAACCGCCCACCTCCACCAAGACATCGCGCCGAAAGGCCATATTGGTGCCTTCGGTTTTGATTGCCCCCCCGGGCGGAGGGTGCAGAATGCTGGGCGTTTCGGGGTCTACATCAAGGTTTTCCGGCTCTCCCAAAGCGTTCAGTTGGCGCGCGCGGTATTGGAACGAGATGCCGTTTCGCCCCCGGACGAAACCGGTCATCGCCGCGACGCCGGGCCGTTGCGCAGGTTCCAGCAGGTGGCGCAGCCACAGCGGCTCTGGCACGGCATCATCATCGATAAAGGCCACGACCTCCCCCGCGGCCTCGGCGATCCCAAGGTTGCGCGCGGCAGAGATGTTCGGCCTGTCATAAGTGACCAGCTTTAGGGCCTCGGCAAAGACCATGTCGCGGGCCACGGTGATCCCTGCGGGATCGGCCACGACGATGACTTCGAAAGGGGCGTATTGAAGCTGCCCCATCCCCGTCAGACAGCGCCGCAATGCCTCGGGCCGGTTCCGGCTGACGATCACGATGCTGACAGGCACGCCGCTTTCCAGCGTGGCACTGACGGGGGTGGTGGTCATTCCAGACCCATTTTCGCCATCATGGCTTCGAGCTTCGGCACGTCCTCGGGGTTGTTCAATTCCCAGAACTCGCGCCCCTTGGCCTCAACCTCGGCGCAGAGCACCGGGCGCCCATTCTCAAGGAAACGAAGCTGTTCCAGCCCCTCCAACTGCTCCAAGGGGCCGACAGGCCAGCTGGGGTAGCGCGCCAGCGCGTCGGGCCGGTAGGCATAGACACCGACATGATGGAAAACCGGGGTCATATCAGTCTCTGCGTAGGGCTTTCCGGTATAGGGAACGACCTCTTTCGAGAAATAGAGCGCCTGATTATCGGCCCGGAAAACCGCCGTCGTGCCGCCGACCCGGCCTGCTTTGCGGTCGCCCAAAAGACTGTTCAGCGTGGCACCGTCGCAACGCAGCACCGGGGTAGCGATCTCGGCATCGGGATTGTCTTTCAACCCCTGCACCAGCCCTTCGACGAACCAATGCGGCGTTAGCGGTGCGTCGCCTTGCAGGTTGACCACGATGTCATAGCCCCCGCCCAGCGCGGCATGAGCTTCGGCGCAGCGTTCGGTGCCGTTGGCACAGGCTTCCGAAGTCATCACGACCTCGGCGCCGAAACCTTCTGCGGCCTCCCGAATGCGGTCGTCGTCGGTAGCCACCACCACACGATCGACGCCCGAAACCGCGCTGGCGGCCCGCCAACTGCGTTCAATCAGGGACTGTTTTTGCCCCGTAGCTCCGGTGAGGGCCACAAGCGGTTTGCCGGGATAGCGGGTGGAGGCATAGCGGGCGGGGATGACGATCAGAACAGACATCAGCCCGCCTTCAGCTCAACACCCGGTGCATGGGCGATGAAGAAGGGGTTGGCGAAATCTTCCTTGCCGTAGGCCAGCGGAGTGAGGTCATCGAAACGCACCACTGCGCCGCCTGCCCCGTTTAGCACCGCATGGCCTGCGGCGGTGTCCCATTCCATCGTGCGGCCCAAACGCGGGTAGAGATCGGCCTCTCCGGTCGCGACCAGACAGAACTTTAGCGACGACCCTGCTGAGGTCATGTCCCGCACGCCGTATTTGCCGATGTAATCGTCAGTCGCCTGATCGCGGTGTGATTTGGAGGCGACGACCATCAGGGCCGTGTTGTCTGGATTAGAGACTGAAATCGCCTTGGTTTCGCCAAGCTGCCCTTTGGCAAATGCGCCCGTCTCCTCGACCGATTGACCGTCGGCTTGGGTAAAGAACATCCGGGATTTGGCAGGGGCATAGACCACGCCGCGCGTCGGCACGCCGCCTTCGACCAGCGCGATGTTCACCGTGAAATCCCCGCGGCGGTGGACGAATTCCTTGGTGCCATCAAGCGGGTCAACGATGAGAAATGTATCGCCCTTGGCGGTATGGGTTGCGGCCTGTTCTTCAGTGACCAGCATGACATCGGGAAAGGCAGCGCGAAGCCCTTCGGAAATGATCGCATCGGCGGCTTCGTCGGCGGCGGTGACGGGGCTGTCGTCGGATTTCGATTTCACCTCGAAATCATCCTGACCATAGATCGCCATGATCTTATCCCCGGCTTCCAATGCCAGCCGCCGCATTTCTGCGACCAATTTCTCGTAATCCATTTTGCCTCCGGCCCTGCGGGCTGTCGTTGCTTCAATTAACCGTTTCCCTTATGCTGTGCAGCTAACGGAACAGCAAGAATTCCGTGCCACGTTAGGGCTTCGTCAAGGACACGCGCATGTTCCAATCCTCCAGAAAGCCGAAATCCGGCTTCGGCTCGGCTCTCTCCATTGCAGAGTTGGTTTACCATTCCGTGGTGCGCAACGTGCGCAAACAGCACAACAACGCCTTCATCGCCATCGCGATGAACATGCTGCAAACGGTGATGTTCGTGCTGGCCTTCTATGTGATGTTCTCAATCCTCGGGATGCGCGGGTCAGCCGTACGCGGTGATTTTCTTGTCTATCTGATGTCTGGCATCTTTCTCTACCTCACCCATGTGAAGGCATTGGGCGCGGTCGCCGGGTCAGAGGGGCCGGCAAGCCCGATGATGCAGCACGCCCCGATGAATACGATCATCGCCATCGCTTCGGCGGCGGTCGGGTCGCTCTATATTCAGGTGCTGTCGCTCTTTGTGATCTTGTTTATTTACCATGTGGCGGTGACCCCGATCTCCATCGATCAGCCCTTTGCCGCTTTCGGGATGATGCTCACCGCGTGGTTTACCGGCTGTGCGCTTGGGCTGGTGATGCTGGCGATCAAGCCGTGGTTTCCGTCCTTCGTGACGATTTTTTCGACCGTCTATCAACGTGCCAATATGATCGCCTCGGGCAAGATGTTCCTCGCCAACTCTCTGCCCGGCTATATGCTGGCGATGTTTGATTGGAACCCACTGTTTCACAGCATCGATCAGGCGCGCGGCTTTGCCTTCATCAATTACAACCCGCGCTACAGCAGTTGGGAATACCCACTCTGGGTTGGTCTGGTGCTTTTGATGATCGGGCTGATGGGCGAATTCTATACCCGCCGCCATGCGTCGATCAGTTGGAATGCCCGGCGGTGAGACTGCTGGCGATCCTTCTCTGCCTCTGGACGCTGCCTGTTTGGGCGACGCAGGAGGCATGGCCCGCCCTGCATGACGTCAGCGGTGTCGCGGCGCATGACGTGTTGAACATTCGCCAAGCCCCGAGCGCCAGCGCCCCGATCATCGGCAGTTTTGAGCCTGATGCGCAGAACATCGAAGTGATCCGCCCCGACGACCATCACGGCTGGGGCTTGATCAATACGGGCGAAGGGGGCGGCTGGGTCTCTCTGCGTTTCCTCACCCGGCAACCGGGCCAATGGGCCGGTGCGATGCCACCCGTGGCCCATTGCGGCGGGACGGAGCCGTTTTGGTCTTTTGAGGTGACCGGCGAGACGCTGAGCTATGATGCCATGGCGGGCGGCGCACGCGATTACCGCATCACGCAGTCTGGCCCGGCGCAGGGGCGGCGCGACAGTTTTCACATGATCGCCGAGGGGCCGCAGGGCGCGGCCATTGCCGCGCTTACGGCGCGTGCCTGTAGCGATGGCATGTCTGACCGCGCCTATGGGCTTGCGGTCGACCTTCTTTTGCATGGAAATGATGGCTGGCAACATCAGACAGGGTGTTGTTCCCTCAGCCGCTGAAACGACGGACTTTTCAAAAAAGTCCGTCGCCGTTTTCTTCAAAAGAAAACGTTACTCCACCACCCGAAGCGTCAAATTGATCCGCCCCCCCTTGGGCAGCAGGGTCGAGGTGCCGGGCTTGATCCGGTCCACCCCGTGGTAGGTCAACCGTGCCTCTCCGCCCATCACCACCACATCGCCTGACTGCAGCCAGATCGATTCCGTCTTGCCGCCTCGGGTCAGGTTGCCGATCCGAAACAACCCGTCATCCCCCAAGGAGACCGAGACCACGGGCCACTGAAAGTCCGCCTCATCCCGGTCCTGATGCAGCCCCATGCGCGCATCGGCATCGTAGTAATTGATCAAGCAGCATTCGGGACGACGCTCCAACCCCGTCAACTTGTCCCAGATCGCCAGAATCGGTGCGGGGATCTCGGGCCATGGCTGGCCATCGGGATGTTCGGTGACGTAACGATAGCCGCGCCGGTCCGAGAACCAACCATAGCGCCCCGCGGCGCTCATCCGGACCGACATGCGCCCGCCGCGCGGCACTTCGGGGCGAAAGAATGGCGCCTCGCGCACCACACCGCGCACCGCGTCCAGCACCTCCTGCTGGGCCGCTCTTCCCAGAAATTCTTTGTGGATATCGAAGCCCCGCAGGCGCAAAGCAGTCATTTTTCTTTCTTCCTCACTCGTTTGGCAAAAACATCACGGAATCGCGACCATCCTGACCAGCCAATGGTTGCAGGGTGCAAATACCCTCCCTATATACGCTCCGAACCGTCGAAGGCACGTGGTCTTCGATGTCAACAGATCGGGGCAGGATGCCGAAACGGGTCCGCGCCTCGTGTCATCGCCTTAGATTCAAAGAGGGATCGAAACATGTCCAAAGTAATCGGTATTGACCTTGGCACCACCAACAGCTGTATCGCCATCATGGATGGCAGCCAGCCGCGCGTAATCGAAAACGCCGAAGGCGCGCGCACAACGCCGTCGATCGTCGCCTTCACCGACGATGAGCGCCTTGTCGGCCAGCCGGCGAAACGCCAGGCGGTCACCAACCCAGAAAACACTGTCTTTGGCGTTAAGCGCCTGATCGGCCGCCGCAACGACGATGCGGATCTGGCCAAAGACAAAAAGAACATGCCGTTCAACGTCATTGATGGCGGCAACGGCGACGCATGGGTCGAAGCCCGTGGTGAGAAATACTCCCCAAGCCAAATCTCAGCCTTCATCCTTGGTAAGATGAAAGAAACCGCAGAGAGCTATCTGGGTGAGGAAGTCACGCAGGCCGTTATCACCGTGCCCGCATACTTCAACGACGCCCAGCGTCAGGCCACCAAAGACGCCGGCAAGATCGCCGGTCTCGAAGTGCTGCGGATCATCAACGAGCCGACAGCTGCCGCGCTGGCCTACGGTCTCGACAAAGAGAACACGCAAACCATCGCGGTCTATGACCTTGGCGGCGGTACATTCGATGTGACCATCCTTGAGATCGACGACGGCCTGTTCGAAGTGAAATCCACCAACGGCGACACGTTCCTCGGCGGTGAAGACTTTGACATGCGCATCGTCAACTACCTTGCGGATGAGTTCAAAAAGGCCAACGGCGTTGACCTGACGCAAGACAAGATGGCCCTGCAGCGTCTGAAAGAAGCTGCCGAGAAAGCGAAGATCGAACTGTCTTCCTCCAGCCAGACCGAGATCAACCAGCCCTTCATCTCGATGGGCAAAGACGGCTCGCCGCTGCACATGGTGATGAAGCTGACCCGCGCCAAGCTGGAAAGCCTTGTGGGTGACCTGATCAAAGCGTCGATGAAGCCCTGCGCCGCCGCGCTGAAGGATGCCGGTCTCTCGGCTTCCGACATCGACGAAGTCGTGCTGGTCGGTGGTATGACCCGGATGCCGAAAGTCGCAGAAGAAGTGACCAAGTTCTTCGGTAAAGAGCCGCACAAGGGTGTGAACCCTGACGAGGTTGTGGCCCTTGGTGCCGCCATTCAGGCCGGTGTTCTGCAAGGCGACGTGAAAGACGTGGTTCTGCTCGACGTGACACCGCTGTCGCTGGGTATCGAAACGCTGGGTGGTGTCTTCACCCGTCTGATCGACCGCAACACCACGATCCCGACGAAAAAGTCTCAGGTCTTCTCGACCGCCGAAGACAACCAGAACGCTGTGACCATTCGGGTTTTCCAAGGTGAGCGTGAGATGGCTGCCGACAACAAGATGCTCGGTGCCTTCAACCTTGAGAACATCCCGCCTGCCCCACGCGGCATGCCGCAGATCGAAGTGACCTTTGACATCGACGCCAACGGCATCGTGTCGGTTGGCGCGCTCGACAAAGGCACCGGCAAAGAGCAGAAGATCACGATCCAAGCCTCGGGTGGTCTGTCGGATGCGGATATCGACAAGATGGTGAAAGACGCCGAAGAAAATGCCGAGGCGGACAAATCCCGCCGCGAGCTGATCGAAGCGAAAAACCAAGCGGAATCGCTGATCCACTCGACCGAAAAGTCGCTGGAAGAGCATTCCGACAAGGTTGACCCGACCACCGTCGAAGCGATCGAACTGGCCATTGCCGCGTTGAAAGACGAACTGGAAACCGACAACGCCGACAAGATCAAATCCGGCATCCAGAACGTCACTGAATCGGCCATGAAACTGGGCGAAGCTATCTATAAGAACGCTCAGGAAGAAGGCAACGACGATACGGCGCAGCCTTCGGATGCTCAGCAATCGCAGGGTGGCGACGATGACATCCTCGACGCCGAGTTCGAAGATCTGGACGACGACAAGCGCGCGTAAGCGTGAAACGGAACCTGTGAAAGGGCCGGTCCGTCAGACGGGCCGGCCCATCACGTTCCAGCGCAGGAGCATGATAACCCATGGCAAAACGTGACTACTACGAGGTGCTTGGCGTTGCCAAAGGGGCCTCTGCCGACGAGATCAAGAAGGCCTACCGCAGCAAGGTCAAAGACCTTCACCCCGACCGCAACAAAGACAACCCAAACGCCGAAGCCCAGTTTAAAGAAGTGGGCGAAGCTTATGACGTGCTGAAAAGCGACGACAAGAAAGCGGCCTATGATCGCTACGGCCACGCCGCCTTTGAAGGTGGCATGGGTGGCGGTCGTCCCGGCGGCGGCATGGGCGGCGGTCAGGGCGATTTCTCTTCGGCTTTTTCCGATGTATTCGACGATCTCTTCGGTGACTTTATGGGTCAGCGTGGGGGTGGCGGCGGTGGCCGTCGCGCCGCGCGCGGGGCCGACTTGCGCTACAACCTGCGCATCTCGCTCGAAGATGCCTTCTCGGGCATGCAAAAGTCGATCACCGTTCCGGCCTCTGTCCAGTGCGACTCTTGTGATGGCAGCGGTGCCGAGGGCGGCGCAGAGCCTTCGACCTGTCCCACCTGTTCGGGCATGGGCAAGGTGCGTGCACAGCAGGGTTTCTTCACTGTTGAGCGTACCTGCCCCACCTGTTCTGGCATGGGTCAGATCGTCAAGAATCCTTGCAAGAAATGCCGCGGCGCGGGCCGTGTTGAGAAAGAGCGCACGCTCTCGGTCAACATCCCCGCTGGTGTTGAAACTGGCACCCGTATCCGGTTGGCCGGTGAGGGCGAAGCGGGCATGCGCGGGGGGCCGTCGGGTGATCTCTATATCTTTATCGAGGTGGCCGAACATGAGCTCTTTGAGCGTGACGGGCCGAACCTTTTCTGCCGCGTTCCCGTGTCGATGAGCACGGCCGCCTTGGGTGGCAATATCGAAGTGCCCACCATCGACGGGGGTCGTGGCCGCGTGCAGATCCCTGCAGGCAGCCAATCGGGTCGCCAGATGCGTCTGCGTGGCAAGGGCATGCCCCCGCTGCGAGGCGGTGGCGTCGGTGACATGATCATCGAACTGGCGGTGGAAACCCCGGTGAACCTGACCAACAGACAGAAAGAACTGCTGCGGGAGTTTGAGGGCGAAGCCCAGAACAACAACCCGGAAAGCAGCAATTTCTTCTCTTCCGTCAAATCCTTCTGGGATTCGATGAAGGGTTAAATTTGGCCGGGTGAGGCGTATCGCGCGCCTCACCCGCACCCCTAGGTGCACAAGGTAAATAGGACGTCAAAACCCTGTTAACCGAATCCTAACCACCTTCGCGCAAGACTCTGGTCATGACCCGTGCCCCGAGAACCTTGGCTGATCAGCCCCTTCCCTTCCTGATGGATGAAGCGCGCAGACCGCCGTCCAATACGGGCAAACAACCCTCTTATATTGCAGACCACCGCCAGCGCCTCCGCAGCCGTTTTGTCCATGGGGGCGCCGCCGCCATCCCGGATTATGAGATGCTGGAGCTTGTCCTTTTCCGCGCCATCCCCCGCCGTGATGTCAAACCGCTGGCGCGTGAACTTCTGGACCGGTTCGGTGACTTTAACCGCGTCATCACAGCCCCAGCCACCCGCCTGCGCGATATCAAAGGTGTTGGCGAAGCGGTGATTGTCGAGCTCAAGATCGTTGAGGCTGCGGCCCAGCGGCTGGCCCGGGCGAAGGTGCTACAGCGGCATATCGTGTCCTCTTGGGACGCTCTGCTGGACTATTGCCACACCACCATGGCCCATCTGGAGATGGAGCAGTTTCGCGTGCTCTACCTAGACCGAAAGAACATCCTCATCGCGGATGAGGAACAGGCGAAAGGCACGGTCGATCATGTCCCGGTCTATCCGCGCGAGGTTGCAAAACGCGCGCTTGAACTGAACGCCAGCGCGATCATCCTCGTCCACAATCACCCCTCGGGCGACCCCAGCCCGTCACGCTCAGACATCGACATGACCCGGCAGGTCGCCGCCGCCTGTGACGCCTTGGGACTGACCCTGCATGACCACCTGATCATCGGCAAATCGCGCGAGCTGAGTTTTCGGAGCGAAGGACACCTGTAAGGCCCGCGCTCCTCAGCGCACCCAAACCTCGACCCGCCGGTTGGCCTGTCGGCCCCATTCGCTGTCATCGCAGGCAATCGGCATCGCCTCGCCAAAGGCATCTACCCGCAGATCGATCCGCGACAGGTTGGCGGTCACCGCGGCGGCGCTGACGGCACGTTGCACTGCCTCGGCCCGGCGCAGCGCGATCTCGCGGTTGGCCCTCGCTACGCCCTCTCCATCGCTGAAGCCCACGAACATCAACCGCCGCGCGTCATATTGCCCCTGCTCCAGCGCCCGCGCCAATTGCTGAACGTTAGAGCGCGACTGCGCGTCAAGCCGGATCGAGCCTGCCTCGAACCGGAAAGAGGTCGTCAGCCGCGCCATCGGCACCAGCGTCGCCGTCATGCGCTGCAATTCTTCCAACGGGGTTTCGATCCCCGCCGTGATAATGGCATTGGCAAAGCGGTTGCCCTGTTCCTCTACCGGGATTTCTTCGGGCGTCTGATCCACGAACCCGGCCCTACGGATCACGATCTGCGCCGAGGGGCCGCGGGTAAAGGCCAGAAACTCGCGTGTGATCAGCGGCAGCCGGCGCGCCGGGAAATAGAGGAACATCGGCGCGGTCAGCGGGTAATCTTCGGTTTTGATCGTGCGCCGCGCGGCATCCAGCGCAAAGCCGCAGTTGCCGCCAAGGGTCAGCACCTCGGTCCCGCCCTGTTCGGCATAGCTGGTGATTCCAAGGGCAAAGACATCCCGCGCGACCGCCTCAGCCAGCGC
Source organism: Sulfitobacter sp. LC.270.F.C4 (assembly GCF_032922545.1). Taxonomy (NCBI): domain Bacteria; kingdom Pseudomonadati; phylum Pseudomonadota; class Alphaproteobacteria; order Rhodobacterales; family Roseobacteraceae; genus Sulfitobacter; species Sulfitobacter sp. LC.270.F.C4. The sequence goes on from NZ_CP136692.1 coordinate 336,323, forward strand.
GTCGGGCATGGTGTGGCGCGTGACATCGCCGCTCAGTTCCAGCCCGGCGGGCGTTAATACCTGATCCACAATGGCTTGGCTCAAGCCGCTGTCGGCGGTGGGCAGATGCAGTTCAATGGGCGCGTCCGGCCCACCTAGGCGCTGCCAGTTCTTAATCTCACCGGAAAACACCCGGGCCAAGGTCAACGGCGAGATCTGTTTCACCGGATTGGACGGGGCAACCACAGGCACCACCGCATCAAGCGCCAGCACCCGGCTGCGATTGGCGCCGGTCAGATCGCCCAGCCCCAACTCGCGGGCATTTATCCGCTCCTCGCGGCGCACTTCGCGCAGGGCCATCACCACATCGGCCTCATCCGCCAGAAGATCGGCAAAGCCTTCGTTGGTGTTGGTCGCCCGGAAATCAAATCGCGCAGCCAGTTTGCCATCATCCTGACGCGAAAGCAGAAGCGCGAAACGTCCGCCTTCCCCGTCTTCGCGGTTGACCGTATAGCCCTGCCGCGCCGCGAAGGCTTCGATCAGCGCGGGCATCAGCACCGCCCCCATGGTCGCCGAGCCCGAGAACCGCACCTCGGCCACGAAATCCTCAAGGTTGGGGCAACCCGGCCCGGCGCAGGACACGCCACTGCTGTCGACGGTCAGCTCGCCGTAGTCGGTTTCGACCCGATAGAATTCGCCGTCAAAACCCAGCAAAGTGCCGCTGAGTTCAACGCTGCCATCGCGCGAGGTCAGCGCGATATCCTGCGCCGCGCCCGTAACCGCCGTAAAAAGCAAAAGTGCGGCGCTGATCGCCGCACGTTTCAACCCGTTCATCAAGACCTACCCGGTTGCGTCAGTTCTGCGCGACTTTCAGGTCTTGGAGCAAATTATTCAACACCAGAAAGTTGCCAACCGCATCACACTCCGGCACGGCGAGGGTCAAGTTCTGGGTTTTCACCGGATCGTCGCCACGCAATTCCAGCGCCTGCGCTTCGATCTCAAGCCCGCAGTTGGCCTCGCTCACCTCTGCCTCAACACTGAGCGCGACATCGCCCTCCTGCGCCGCTTTGGCGACCGGGAAGCTATAGACTTCGGCCATCAACGGCTCAGCGGTGTCGGTGTCGCCATTGCGGGTCATGAAGCCGCCTTCGCCCAGCACAGCAGCGGTCATATCGCGCGGGGCGCCGGACCAGACATGGCCCGCATCGCCGTAATCCGCGCCGAACTCACGGGCGTGAAGCTCAAACCCCGCGGTGCCTTTCCATTGCAGCACGACACGGTTGAAATCAGACAATTCGGGCACAGTGGTCTGCGCCACAGCGCCGTCACCATTGCCAAAGGCAAGGATGAAAACAGCCTCTTCCGCGAGGGCCGGGACGGAGACGGACAACCGCCCTTTGTCATCGGTGACTTCGGTAAAGATCATGCCGTTGTGGTGCACGGTCAGCCGTTCATTCGGCAGACAGGCCGCATCCAAGCTGAGCTTCACCATCGCGGCGGCCACGGCGTCTGCAGTGGCGATGATATCGCAGGTCGCGGGGATCGCGGTGCTGTGGCTCTCAGGTGCGGGCGGCAGGCTTTGAGGGGCTGCGGCTTTGACCACCCGGTCATCCAGCGTCGGCAACGCGATGGGACTGTCCAGCGCGGCAGAGGTCAGGGTGATGCCCTCAACTTCGAGCAGCGCGCCATTGTCGGCCACCAGACGCTGCGCCTCAGCCGCGCCATAACGCTGCTGCGCCGTGTCAGAGCTTTGCATGACATAGCCGATGCCCACGGCACAGGTGAGAGTGCCAACAGCCGTCAGAATTTCTTTAGTGCGCCACATGACAAGTCTCCTTCAACGGATTCGTTGGAGACTTTATGAGCGGGGATCAGGGCCGGGGTATGGCCCTGAAACGCCAAGTTATGGGCGAAAAGATGTCGCGGCTCAGGTGATCTGGCCGTGGCAGTGCTTGAACTTCTTGCCAGAACCGCAGGGGCAGAGATCGTTCCGGCCCGGGTTGCCCCATGTGGACGGATCGTTTTCGTCAAAGCCCGGTGCGGCAGCCTCGGCCTGCTCAGATGCCTCATCTGCGGCCTCGGTGGCAGCGGCCTGCATGGCGGCCTGACGGGTGGCCATTTCCTGCATCATCTCGCGACGCTGCTCTTCGCTCATCGGTTGGATTTGCCCCAGTTTCTGGGTCACGTCCTGCCGCAGGCTGTCGAGCATCGTCTCGAACAGTTGGAAGGCTTCGTTTTTATACTCGTTCAGCGGGTCGCGCTGCGCGTAGCTGCGAAAGCCCACGACCGACCGCAGATGCTCCAGCGTCAGCAGGTGGTCGCGCCATTTGGTGTCGATGGCCTGCAACAACAACTGTTTCTCGATGTTGCGCATGTTCTCTTCACCGAAAGCCTCGGCCTTTTTGGCCATAAGCTCATCCGTGGCCTGCATCAGACGTTCGCGGATCACGTCATCATCCACACCGTCTTCTTCGCACCATGCGATGATCGGCACATCGACGTTCAACTGTTCGATCACCGCGGCATAGAAACCTTGGGTGTCCCACTGATCGGCGTAGGTTTTGGGCGGCATATAGGTGTCGATCAGATCGTCGATTACCTGCTCGCGCATGTCGGTGACGATCTCATTGAGGTTGTCCGCCTCCATGATCTCGCGGCGCTGGCCAAAGATCACTTTACGCTGCTCGTTCATCACGTCGTCAAACTTCAAAAGCTGCTTGCGGATGTCAAAGTTGCGGCCCTCGACCTTCGCCTGCGCGCGCTCCAGCGATTTGTTCACCCAAGGGTGCACGATGGCTTCGCCTTCTTTCAGGCCCAGCGTGGTCAGCACCTTCTCCAGCCGTTCCGAGCCGAAGATACGCATCAAGTCATCTTCGAGCGACAGGAAGAAAGAGGTGCGGCCCGGATCGCCCTGACGGCCCGAACGGCCCCGCAACTGGTTGTCGATGCGGCGGCTCTCGTGACGCTCGGACGCCAGCACGTAAAGGCCACCGGCCTCTAGGACCTTTTGCTTTTCCTCGGCGTGCTGCGCTTCGATCTGGGCGCGGATGTTGGCCGGATCGGCCTCCGGATCGGCATCCAGCGCGTCGAGCACTTTCAGCTCGACGTTGCCGCCCAGCTGAATGTCGGTGCCGCGGCCCGCCATGTTGGTGGCGATGGTCACGGCGCCCAGCTTGCCAGCTTCGGCGATGATCTGCGCTTCTTGCTCGTGCTGGCGGGCGTTGAGCACGTTATGCTCGATCCCGTCGGCGGTCAGCATGGCGCTGAGCTGTTCAGACTTTTCGATCGAGGTGGTGCCGACAAGGCAAGGCTGACCCTTGGCGTGGGCCTCTTTCACCTTTTCAATCATGGCCTCGTATTTTTCGCGCGCGGTGCGGTAAACGGCATCGTCTTCGTCGACACGGGCAATCGGCACGTTGGTCGGCACTTCGACAACGCCAAGGCCGTAAATCTCGGCGAATTCCTCGGCTTCGGTCAGGGCCGTGCCGGTCATGCCGCCCAGTTTGTCGTAAAGACGGAAGTAGTTCTGGAAGGTAACGCTTGCGAGGGTCACGTTCTCGGGCTGGATTTCAACGCCCTCTTTGGCCTCGATCGCTTGGTGCAGGCCATCCGACAAGCGGCGGCCCGGCATCATGCGGCCCGTGAATTCGTCGATCAGCGTCACCGCGCCATCGCGGACGATGTAATCTTTGTCGCGCTGGAACAGCTTGTGCGCGCGCAGACCTTGGTTGACGTGGTGCACGATGGTCGTGCTTTCGGGATCATAGAGGGTCATCCCCTCTTCGATCAGGTCACGGGCGCGCAATTGCTCTTCGAGGAACTCATTGCCCTCGTCGGTGAAGGTCACGTTGCGGGTTTTCTCGTCCAGCTCGTAATGCTCTTCGGTCAGCGAGGGGATCAGCGTGTCGATGATCTGGTACATCTCCGAGCGGTCCTGCGAGGGGCCAGAGATAATCAGCGGCGTCCGCGCTTCGTCGATCAAGATACTGTCGACCTCGTCCACGATGGCAAAGTTATGCCCGCGCTGCAGCATGTCCGACAGGTTCGACTTCATGTTGTCGCGCAGATAGTCAAAGCCCAACTCGTTGTTGGTGGCATAGGTGACGTCGCAGGCATAGGCCGCGCGCTTTTGATCTTCGGGCATGCCGGAATAGGCGACCCCGGTGGTCAGACCCAACGCGCCAAAGACTTTGCCCATCCATTCGGCGTCACGTTTGGCGAGGTATTCGTTCACCGTCACCACATGCACGCCTTTATGCGTGAGCCCGTTGAGGTAGGCCGCGAAGGTCGCGGTCAGGGTCTTGCCCTCACCGGTCTTCTGCTCGGCGATATTGCCCTGATGCAGGAAAATCCCGCCCAGAAGCTGGGTGTCGAAGGCGCGCAGGCCAAGGGTGCGGCGCGCAGCCTCGCGGCAGTTGGCAAAGGCTTCGGGCAGCAGATCGTCAAGGTCCTCGCCCGCATCGGCCCGTTTGGCCAACTCTTCCGTGCGCAGCTTGATCTCGTCGTCGCTTAGCTTTTCGAATTCAGGCTCCAGCGCATTGATCCGTGCCACAAGCGGACGGGTCGCCTTGATCATCCGGTCGTTTGGCGTGCCAAAGACCTTTTTGGCGATTGTTCCGATACCCAGCATGTAATCTCCCGCCGAAGTTATGATGTCTTGCGCCGATCTGGTTGCCGAGCGCCATGGCAGCCCATAGATAGTGGATGAGCCCGCGCCTCTCAGCGCCATAAGGCGATGTAAGGGGCGTGCCATACACTGTCAATGTAGCAGCCCTGCTACGAAGGAAGCGATTGGACCCAACCATGCAAAAACCCCTCACTTTTCTGTCGTCTTTGGCGCTTGCCGCCGCTGTGGCGCTGCCTGTAGCCGCCCAAGACGAACCGGGTGTCGACACGGTTGTTGCCACCGTCAACGACACTGAAATCACGCTTGGCCATATGCTCGTGGCGCGTGCCACCCTGCCCCAGCAGTATCAGCAACTGCCTGATGACGTGCTGTTCCAAGGGATCCTCGATCAGCTTGTGCAGCAGACAGCCCTTGCCGACAGCTTTACTGGCGAATTGCCGCCGCGCGTGACCCTGTCGATCGAAAACGAGACACGCTCGCTCACCGCTGGTGAGGCGATCGAAGGCGTTATGGCCGAAGATGTCAGCGACGAAGAACTGCAAGCCGCCTATGACGCGCAGTACAAAGACGCCGAGCCTGAGCAGGAATTCAACGCCTCGCATATCCTTGTCGAAACCAAGGAAGAAGCCGACGCGATCAAGGTTGAACTCGACGGCGGTGCGGACTTTGCCGAAGTTGCCAAAGAAAAATCGACCGGCCCCTCCGGCCCCGGTGGCGGTTCCTTGGGTTGGTTTGGCCCCGGCATGATGGTCCCCGAGTTTGAAGAAGCCGTCGCCGGCATGGAAGCAGGTGGCGTGTCTGAGCCGGTGGAAACTCAGTTCGGTTGGCATGTTATCAAGCTGAACGAGACCCGCACAGGCGAAGCGCCCATGCTGGAAGACGTGCGCGAAGAGCTTGAAACCCAAGTGCGCCAAACCAAGGTACAGACAGCTATCGAAAGCCTGACCGAGGCCGCCGAGGTTGACCGCAGCGCCGCCGAAGGCATCGACCCAACTGTTCTTAAAAACATTGAATGGCTGAACTGACCCATGGGTAAATCACTGGCTGTCTCGCCGCTCGCCCCGGCCCGTTTTCCCGACCTTCCGGTTATCGACGGCGTGACATTCGCCACCATCGCTGCTGGCGTCCGCTATCAAGGGCGCACCGATGTGATGTTGGCGAAGCTGGCACCGGGCAGTGCTGTGGCGGGGGCGTTCACACGCTCTGCCACCCGCGCGGCCCCGGTGCTGGACTGCCAGGCAAAAATCGGCGGTGCCTCGGATGAGGGCGCCGCCATCGTCGTGAACTCCGGCAATGCCAACGCCTTTACCGGGCGGGGCGGCACCGACGCGGTCGAGGCGATTACCGCCGCCGCCGCCGAAGCCTGCGGCGTGCCGCAATCGCGGGTTTTCACGTCGTCCACCGGCGTCATCGGCGAACCCCTGCCCCACGAACGGATCACCGCCGTGCTGGGCGACCTCCACGCGAAACTCGACCCTGCGGGCATCGAAGACGCCGCGCGGGCCATAATGACAACGGATACTTTCCCCAAAGGCGCCAGCGCGACCGTAGAGATCGACGGCAAAACCGTCTCTATTGCGGGGATCGCCAAAGGCTCGGGCATGATCGCGCCCGATATGGCCACCATGCTGGTCTATATCTTTACCGATGCGGTAATCGCGACAGACGCGCTGCAACACCGCCTTTCGACCCATACCGAGACGACATTCAACTGCATCACCGTCGACAGCGACACCTCAACCTCTGACGCGCTGATCATGGCCGCGACGGGGGCCTCCGGGGTCGAGGTCGCTGACAACGAAGCCTTCGACGCGGCGCTGCGTGACGTGATGATGGACCTTGCACATCAGGTCGTCAAAGATGGCGAAGGCGCGCAGAAATTCGTCGAAGTGGCCGTCACCGGTGCCTCCAACGATGACGAGGCCAAGGTCCACGCCATGGCCATCGCCAATTCGCCGCTGATCAAAACCGCCATTGCTGGTGAAGACCCCAACTGGGGCCGCGTCGTCATGGCCATCGGGAAATCAGGCGCTCCGGCAGACCGCGACCGCCTGTCGATCCGCTTTGGGGATATCGAAGTCGCCCGCGACGGCTGGCGCAGCCCCGACTATTCCGAAGAGGATGCCGCCGCCCATATGAAGGGCCAGAATGTCGTCATCGGCGTAGATCTGGGCCTCGGCGAAGGCCGCTGCACCGTCTGGACCTGTGACCTTACCCACGGCTACATCGACATCAACGCCGACTACCGGTCCTGACCCTATGAAAACAGTGCTCGTTTCCGCGGCGGCCTTGATCGACATCGATGGCCGGGTGCTTTTGGCACAGCGGCCAGAAGGCAAGCCAATGGCGGGCCTATGGGAGTTTCCCGGCGGCAAGATCGAACCCGGTGAAACGCCAGAGGCGGCGTTGATCCGGGAGTTGCACGAAGAGTTGGGGATCGAGACATGGGCATCCTGTCTCGCGCCGCTGACCTTTGCCAGCCACAGCTACAGTGATTTTCATCTGCTGATGCCGCTTTTTGCCTGTCGCAAATGGGGCGGCACCCCGGTTTCGCGCGAAGGGCAGACCCTGAAATGGGTACGTCCCAATGAAATGCGCGGCTATCCGATGCCCGAAGCAGACGTGCCGCTCATATCAATATTGCGTGATTGGCTCTAGCCTAGAGTGGCAGAATTGCACTAGTGATCCCCAATCACTCAGCATGTTGCGGATTTTTTAACCCAAAGCGCATCATACTGAGGCAGAGTTGTAACATCTGTATGAAAGGGTGCCGACATGTTGAGAACCATCGCAATCGGAAGTTCCATTTACGTTCAGGGTATTTTTGTAAAAATGTTGGCGGGCGGTCGCATGGCCGTTCAAGTCGACGGTAAGATTTTCGAAGGCAAACCAGTCTGAAAAATCTGCGTGGAACGCCTATTTAGGTGAACAAATAGGCGTTCCACCGCGTTTCCCCTGAGCATTTGGCAGGGGATTTTATGTCATCGAAGCGCGCTATTGTCATCCTGAACCGCGGTTCGGGCCGTCAAAACGGTGACCAAGCCGAAAGCACCATCCGATCCGCCTTTGCGCGGCACGGGATCACGGCAGAATTCATTCACATCGACAAACGGAATGATCCGGCCAGTGCGGCCCGTCAAGCCCTGTCTATGGCCGAGGGCATCATCGCCGTGGCCGGGGGGGATGGCACGATCTCTGGCGTGTCCTCGGCCATGAAGGACCAAGACCGCCCGCTGGGCATCATCCCGCAGGGCACCTTCAACTATTTCGCGCGGTCGATGGGCATCCCAGAAGACCTGCAAGAGGCGGTTGATGTCATCGCAGGCGGCGAAAGCCGCGCGGTCCATGTGGCGACGATCAACGGTGAGACATTCTTGAACAATGCCAGCATCGGCGCCTACCCGGCGATCCTCAAGACACGGGAGGGCATCTATCGCCGCTGGGGCCGCAGTCGGATCGCCGCCTATTGGTCGGTGATCAAAGCCTTGATAGATTTCCGTACGTCGCTCAAGCTGACCATTGTGGTCGACGGCAAAGAGACCGACCTCCGGACCCCGCTTGTATTTGCCGTCAACAACGCCTTTCAATTGGATCAAATGGGTCTGGCCGGGCAAGACTGTATCGCGCGCGGCGATATGGTGCTGCTGGTCGCCCCCGATACCTACCGCTTTGGCCTGCTGCGCCATGCGGTGGCGTTGGCCACGGGCATGGCGAAACATCATACCGATTATGAAATGCTCTGCGGGTCCGAGATCGAAATACGCATGAAACAGCGCAAACGATATGTCGCGCGGGACGGAGAGATCGCAGTGATGAAGGGCCCCTTTAGGCTCACCCGTGCCACCTCTCCCATCCATATTTTCGTCCCCCGCGCCTCTGGAAAGGACGTGCGATGAGCCGCTTGATCCACCTATCCGACCTGCACTTCGGCAAGGACCGGCCCGACCTTCTTATGCCCTTGTTGGAGGCCGTGAACGGTTATGACCCCGATCTGGTGATCATCTCGGGCGATCTGACCCAACGGGCGAGGGAAAAGGAATACCGTGCGGCGCGGGCCTTTATCGACCGGATCAATGCGCCTGTCTTGAGCGTGCCGGGCAACCACGACATCCCCCTGCACCGGCCCTTTACCCGGTTCTTGGCCCCATGGCGTTACTACCGGCGCTGGATCCATCACGATCTGACCCCGGTGCACGAAGGCGCGGATTTCGTCGCTGTGGGGATCAACACCGTCGACCGCTTCAAATGGCAGACCGGCAAACTGGGCCTGCGCCGTTTGGGGCGGGCCTGCCGTGCCCTCTCGCGCGGCGGAAAGAACACGTTGCGCATTGCGGTGTGCCATCATCCGCTGGATCACCCCAATGAAACCCACAAGCGGCCCATTCCGGGCGCGCAGCGGGCCTTGAAACGGCTTCTGGACTGCGGCGCGGACCTGATCCTGTCAGGCCATCTGCACATCTGGCACGCAGGCACCTTTGCCCACCCGGCACCGGAGCATGACGGCCATCTAGCGATCCAGTTGCACGCGGGCACCAGCCTGTCGTCGCGACAGCGGGGGGAGCCGAATGATTTCAATTTGATCGATATCTCGCCCCTACACGTCAACCTTGCGCGGATCAGCTTTGACGACGGCAAAAAGGCCTTCACAAAAGCAGAGGCCCGGCAATTTGACCGGGCCTCTGGGGAGTTTGTCTTGTAAGCGCTTGGCTTAGGCCAATGTGCGGGTCACTTCTTCGCGCTCAAAAATCTCGATCACATCGTCAGGACGAATGTCATCGTAGTTCTCGAATGCCATGCCGCATTCCTGACCGGACTGAACCTCGGGCACTTCGTCTTTGAAGCGCTTGAGCGTTTTCAGCGTGCCTTCGTGGATCACGACGTTGTCGCGCAGCAGACGCACACCGGCGCTGCGGCGGGCGACGCCTTCGGTGACCAGACAGCCTGCGACTTTGCCCACACCGGTGACCTTGAAGACTTCTTTGATGTTGGCATAGCCAATGAAGTTCTCTTTGATCTCGGCACTCAGCAGGCCGCTCGCAGCCGCTTTCACGTCATCCACAAGGTCATAGATGACCGAGTAGTAGCGGATTTCGACGCCCTTCTGGTTCGCGGTGTTCCGCGCCGATGCATTGGCACGCACGTTGAAACCCATGATCGGTGCGCCGGAAGCTTCGGCCAGACCGACATCCGTCTCGGTGATCGCGCCCACACCGGAGTGCAGAACCCGAACGCGGACTTCGTCGTTGCCGATTTTCTCCATCGCTTGAACGATCGCTTCGGCAGAACCCTGCACGTCGGCTTTGACCAAGATCGGCAGCTCGCTGACGTCTTCGTTCGCCTTGGCATTGGCCATCAGCTGCTCCAGCGTGGTGGCAGCACCGGCAGCGGCACGTTTGTCCTTGGCGGCGTTGGCGCGATACTCGGCGATTTCGCGGGCCTGCGCTTCGGTTTCGGTCACGTTCAATACGTCACCGGCCTCTGGCGTGCCGTTGATGCCAAGCACCTCAACCGGCACCGATGGCCCGGCTTCTTTGACGCGCTCGCCTTGGTCGTTGATCAGCGCACGGACCTTACCGTATTGCTCACCCACGACAAAGATATCGCCCTGACGCAGCGTGCCGTTCTGAACCAGCACGGTCGCCACGGGGCCGCGGCCCACGTCCAGCTGCGCTTCGATCACCGCGCCCACAGCGGCCCGGTTCGGGTTCGCCTTGAGTTCGAGGATTTCAGACTGCAGCGCGATGGCTTCGAGCAGTTCGTCCAGACCTTGGCCCGTTGCGGCCGAGACTTCGACATCCTGCACATCACCGGACATCTTCTCGACGATGACTTCGTGCTGAAGCAGATCGGTACGGACTTTGTCGGGATTTGCAGCAGGTTTATCGATCTTGTTGATTGCCACGATCATCGGCACTTTGGCTGCTTTCGCGTGGGCAATCGCCTCGATCGTCTGTGGCATCACGGCGTCATCCGCCGCGACCACCAGAACCACGATATCCGTTACCTGAGCCCCGCGCGAACGCATGGAGGTAAAGGCGGCGTGGCCGGGTGTGTCGAGGAAGGACAGCACCGCACCATTGTCGGTCGTGACCTGATAGGCACCGATGTGCTGGGTGATCCCGCCGGCTTCGCCAGCAACCACTTTCGCATTACGGATCGCGTCGAGCAGCGATGTTTTACCGTGGTCAACGTGGCCCATGATCGTGATGACCGGGGGGCGACCTTGCAGGTCTTCGGGCTTGTCTACGATCTCTTTGATGACATCTTCGACATCAGAGTCGCTGACGCGCACAACCTTGTGGCCAAACTCTTCGATGATGAGTTCAGCGGTATCCGCGTCGATGGTTTCATTCTGCGTGACCATCATGCCGTTCTGCATCAGCGCTTTTACAACAGCGCCGGTCTTTTCGGCCATACGGTTGGCAAGCTCGGATACAACAATTGCCGGGGGCAGATTGACGTTGCGCACGATCTTCTCGCGCTCAACCTGACCACCCATCGCTTTTTGACGGGCACGTTCCTGCTTGCGCTTCATCTGCGCCATGGAACGTTGACGGCCACCTTCGCCACCGGCGAGTGCCTGATTGACGGTCAGCTTGCCCGCGCGGCGGCTGTCGCCACCTTTGCTGCGCTTCTTGCTGTCGTCGCGGTCACGGTCCGTGGTTTTGCGCGGCGTGGCGGCGGGCGCGGGCTTGCTGCCCGGCTCGCGTGCTGCTGCAGGTTCGGGCGCAGGCGCTGCGGCAGCGGCTTCGGCCTCTGCCTTGCGGCGGGCGTCTTCCTCGGCCTTGGCTTTAAGGCTTTCTTCGCGCTCACGCTCTTCGCGTTCCTTGGCTTCGATCTCGGCCCGGCGGCGCTCACGCTCTTCGGCGCGGGCCTTTTCCTCGGCCTCGCGCGCGGCGGCTTCCTCAACCTCACGAGCTTTGGCGGCCTGAACGGCCTTCAGACGACGCTCCATCTCGGCATCAGTGATGCCTGCGGGGCGCTTCTTGGGATCGCCAATCGGCCCGGCGCCCGGCCCGGTTGGTTTCTGGCCACCTGGCTTGGGCACCACAACACGCTTGCGCTTGGTTTCGACCACAACGTTTTTGGTACGCCCGTGGCTAAAGCTTTGCTTTACATTCCCCGGACGTGCGCCACCGCGCAGACCCAATGTTTTCTTGCCGTCACTATCGCTCATGAAGCTCGTCTATCCTTTCGGATGGCCGTTGCCACCCTCGTTTACGCGCACGCCTTTAAGTCGTCCGGCTTCCTCTACAACACGTTGCGTGAGTCCACCAGAGGCGAGCGCCCCATGTATCACAGTTTGGCGACCGAATGCCAAACCCAATTCATCGGCTGTCAACCAACCGATGTAATGGCCATAGTGTGGGGTGCTCAGCTTGGACTTACCGCGCCCTGACCCGTCTACGGCCTGTATCAATACTTCGGCCTCTTCGGTTTGCAACCAACCTTTGACCTTTTCGTAGCCGGCGACCGCCTTGCCTGCCTTGCGCTGGAGCGAGATCAAGTCCACCACCCGGCGCGCCAATTGTTGTTCTACTTCGTCGATCAACCCGTCTGGCAGCGTGACCGGCTGTTTCGCCGACCGAGCAAAGGCCTTTTTCTTTACCGCAAGTTCCAGCGCGGCACGGTCAGCCGAGACATAGATGCCCCGGCCCGGCAGTTTACCCAGAATATCCGGGTAAACCTGATTGTCCGGGCCGATCACAAAGCGGATCAACCCGTGTTTTGGCTGCACGTCGCCCGTGGCGATGCACTTGCGTTCCGCACCGTCTGACCGGTCATTCGAGGCGCCACCGCGTCCCATGTGCAACCCCCGAGGCCCGCTTAGGCCTCGGCCTCCTCGGCGGTTTCGCCGTCTGTTTCTACGTCGTCTTCGTCCGCATCGGCTTCAAGCTCGGTCGGATCGACCCAGCCCAGCATGACGCGGGCGGTCATGATCATGGCTTGGGCGTCTTCAAGGCTGACCTCGAAGGGCTCAAGCGCGCCATCGTCCTTAACACGCTCGCCGTTGACCGTGGTCCAGCCGCCAGCCAGTTCCCAATCGGCACAGGTGGCGAAATCTTCCAAGGTCTTCACGTCGTCTTTGGCCAGCGCTTCTAACATTTGGGGGGTCAGACCCTCAAATTCAACCAGGCTGTCTTCGACACCCAGAGCACGGGCGTTATCAAGCGCCGCTTTGTTCTGCGCTTCGAGCACGTCGCGGGCGCGGGCCTGCAACTCGCCAGCGGTATCTTCGTCCACACCGTCGATGACCAGCAGCTCGTCGACTTCGACATAGGCCACTTCTTCGAGGTTGGTGAAGCCTTCGGAAACCAGAAGCTGGGCAAAGAATTCGTCCAGATCGAGGTTGTCCATGAACAGCTTGGTGCGCAGTTCAAACTCGGCCTGACGGCGCTGGCTTTCCTGCTCTTCGGTCATGATGTCAATATCGAGGCCGGTCAACTGGCTGGCCAGACGCACGTTCTGCCCACGACGGCCAATCGCAAGCGACAGCTGCTCTTCGGGCACGACGACTTCGATCTTACCGGCTTCTTCGTCCAGAACCACTTTCGAAACTTCCGCAGGCTGAAGCGCGTTCACAAGGAAGGTCGGCTGGTCTTCGTTCCATGGAATGATGTCGATTTTCTCGCCCTGAAGCTCGTTCACGACGGCCTGCACGCGGCTACCGCGCATACCGACGCAGGCACCGACAGGGTCGATGGAGCCGTCATGCGAAATCACGGCGATCTTGGCGCGCGAACCGGGGTCACGGGCGACGGCTTTGATCTCGATGATGCCGTCATAGATTTCCGGCACTTCCATCTTGAACAGTTCGGCCATGAACTCAGGCGCGGTACGGCTCAGGAAAATCTGTGGGCCGCGCTGCTCGCGGCGCACGTCTTTGATGTAGACGCGGATACGGTCGTTCGGGCGATAGCTTTCGCGGCCGATCTTCTCGTTGCGGCGCAGGATCGCTTCGCCAGCGCCCACATCGACGATGACGTTGCCGTATTCTTCGCGCTTGACCAGACCGTTGATGATGGTACCGGCGCGGTCTTTGAATTCTTCGAACTGGCGGTCACGCTCAGCTTCGCGGACCTTCTGCAAAATCACCTGCTTGGCCGACTGCGCCGCGATGCGGCCCATCTCAACCGGGGGGACTTCTTCGACGTAGGTATCGCCCACCTTGGGGTCGGCCATGTATTGCTTGGCCTGATCGACGGTGAACTCAGCCTGATAGTTCTCAAGCTCTTCGTCCTCGACCACGGTGCGAACGCGGGTGAAGGTCGCTTTGCCAGTCTTGCGGTCGATATCGACCCGGATGTCCATCTCGGCGCCGTAGCGGGACTTGGCGGCACGGGCGAGGGATTCTTCCATCGCTTCGACGACCAGACCGGGGTCGATCATCTTTTCGCGCGCAACTGCCTCGGCGGTTTGCAACAGCTCAAGCTGGTTTGCAGATGTAATGGCCATTAGGTGTCTCCCTCAGCAGACTCTTCAGTCTCGATATCATCAAATTCGTTTTCGTCGATCGCACCAGACGCCTTGCGCTGGCGGAGCATTTCTTTGATCAGGTCGTCGGTCAGGACCAGCTTCGCGTCGCTGAGCCAGTCGAACTGGAGGCCGATGGTGCCTTCTTCGACATTGATCAGCACTTCACCGCCTTCGACGCCTGCCAGCTCACCCTTAAAGCGGCGGCGGCCATCGATCAGTTCGGTGGTTTCGATCTTGGCCTCATAGCCCTCAAAGGCATCGAAATCCTTGAGCCGCGTCAGCGGGCGGTCGATGCCGGGGCTGGAAACCTCAAGCGCGTATTCGTCAAGGATCGGGTCTTCGACATCCAGGACCGCGCCGATGGCCTGCGAGATCTTGGCGCATTCATCCACTTCGATCCCGCCATCAGGCCGGTCGGCCATGACTTGCAGGATGGTGGACTTGCCCGACATCAGGCGGACGCGCACCAGTTCAAAGCCCATGTCCTCGATCACCGGGGTGATGATCTCGGCCAGACGGCGGTCAATGGCAGCTTTGGCAATCAGGTCATTCGACATGAGACATCCAATTTAAATCAGGCAGTTTCGTTCAGGCATAAAAAAACGGGCGCGCGGCCCGTGTTCAAGATCGGTGGAGCCTTCGGTTTGGACCCGAAAGCGCCGCTGTTGAAAGGGGATATAGGCCGGAAAGCCTGAAACTGCAACCCCTCTCAGCCGAACCACCACCGCTCGGGCGCGCGCAGGTTGTCCATCGGCGCTTGGCGTCCGGGGTTCGGCGGTTTGCGCAGATCGTCCGACAGGGCGCTGACCCCGCCAGCACTATCGGCCTGAAGTGTCACATCACCCCGCTCGCGATAGCGGGGCCGCACGGGTAAATCCGCTGCATCAACAAGCCTTTCGCTCAATGCCTGCGCGCGCACGTCCTGCGCGGGGATCGAGACAAGCTCGACCGTATCGAACCAACCGGCAGTGCCGTCCTTGTAATGGCTCTCCACCCGCTCGGCCAAAACCTGACGCCCGGCGGAAAAGCGCCGCAGACTGTAAAGCCCAGTGCCGATCCCGGCCTCGGGGGCGTGGGCGGGGCGGATCACATAGCGCGATTGCGCCAGCAGCAGCGGCAGGTCAGGATTCGCCGCGGCCAATGTGACCTGCACCTTCAGGTCGTCTTGCACCGCGACCTCAGCTTCGGTCAGGACGGATTGCAGGCTGGCCACAACATCGCGGGCGGTCAGCGGGCTGCCATCGTGAAAGCACACATCGGAGCGCAAATCGAATTGCCATTGCCGCGCGCCGTCGCTGGTTTGCCAGCCAGTCGCCAATTCACCCTTGAGGATGCCATTGCCGGTAACTTCGGTCAGCGTGTCAAAAATCAGCCCTTGCCGCGCGACCTGCATGAACAGGCCGTCGCCGTGAACCCAAGTGTCCTCTCGCGTGGCACCGGAAAGCGCCAGCCGCAGACGGCCCCCGCGCCGGGGTGGCTCTCCGGCGCTGGCACCTGTCGCGGCCAGCAAAGCCGCAGCCGCACCGGTGGTGAAAAGCGCCCGGCGATCCAGCAAAGAGTTGCGCCCGCGCGTCACTGGCCAATCCTATCCATGGTCCGTACCAATTCGGCGCTGATCCCCGGCTCTGACAGGGCGTGACCCGCGTTGCGGATCATCCGCAGATCGGCATTGGGCCAGCGTTCGGCCAGCGCATAGGCGCCCGAAGGCGGGCAGATCATGTCGTAACGCCCCTGCACGATCACCCCCGGGATATGCGCGATGCGGCCCATATGTTCGAGGATCTGACCGTCGAACTCCAAAAATCCATTGTTGGTAAAGTAATGGTTCTCCAACCGCGAGAAGGCCCGCGCATAGGCCGAAGGACCGCCATGCGAAACGCCATCGGAATGCACCGAGGCCAGCGCATTCTCCCAAGAGGCCCAGGCGCGGCCATAGTCCTGCTCGACCCGCAGATCGCCCGAGAACAGCCGCCGATGATAGGCCGCGATCAGATCGTCACGCTCATCTTCGGGGATCAGGTTCACGAACCGCGCCCAAAGCTCGGGCCAGAACCGCCCGGCCCCGCCGCCGTAGAACCAATCAAGTTCGGCCTGCGTCATCAAGAACACGCCGCGCAGGATCAGATGACGCACCGCTTCGGGGTGCGCTTGGGCATAGATCAGCGCCAGCGTCGCGCCCCAAGAGCCGCCAAAAACCATCCATTTGTCGATGCCGAGTGTGCTGCGAATCAGCTCGATATCCGCGACCAAATGCCATGTCGTGTTGTCCGTGACCGACGCATGCGGGGTGGAGCGCCCACAGCCGCGCTGGTCGAACAGTACCACCCGGTAAACCTTGGGATCGAAATAACGCCGCATCGCCGGGCTACAGCCGCCGCCGGGGCCGCCATGGAACACGACAACGGGGATACCATCGGGGTTGCCGCATTGTTCGACATAGACCTGATGCCCCTGCCCCACAGACAACATCCGCTGGTCGAAAGGCTCAACCGGCGGATAAAGATGCGCTGCGTCGCGTTTTTGGTCGGGATACTTGTCCATTGCCGCCCTATATAGTCATTGAACCCAAAAGAGCACAGGGAGATCAGAATGCAAGCGGATCAATCAACCATCGACCCCGCCGAGATCGCCAAATTCGAGGCGATGGCCGCCGAATGGTGGGATCTGAACGGTAAGTTCAAGCCGCTGCATATGCTGAACCCCTGCCGGTTGGATTACATCACCAGCCAGATCGCGGGCGAGTTTGACCGCGATCTGACTGCCGAGGCGCCGTTTAAGGGTCTGCGCATTCTCGATATTGGGTGCGGCGGTGGGTTGCTGTCGGAACCGATGGCGCGGCTGGGGGCCGAGGTGGTCGGTGCGGATGCGGCGGCGGGCAATATCCCCGTCGCGCAAATCCACGCGCAGCAGTCGGGGCTGGAGATTGAATACCGCCACACCACCGCCGAAGCGATGGCCGAGGCGGGTGAGAAATTCGATGTGGTGCTGAATATGGAGGTCGTCGAACACGTTGCCTCCCCCATCGACTACCTGATCGCCTGCCGCCGCCTGCTGAAACCCGGCGGGCTGCACATCTGTTCGACCCTGAACCGCAATCCAAAGTCCTTTATGATGGCGATTGTGGGCGCAGAGCATGTGATGCGCTGGCTGCCCAAGGGCACGCATGACTGGAACAAGTTCATCACGCCGGATGAACTTTTTGACCTGCTGAACCGCGCCGGATTGGAGCCTGTGGACCGCAAGGGTTTCGTCTTCAACCCCGTCGCATGGTCTTGGCGTCTGTCGGATCGGGATCTGAGCGTGAACTACGTCACCGCAAGCCTTAATCCGGGCCTCAACCCTGGCTCAACTGACGCCTGAGCGCGCGCAGGATCGGCAGCGTGGCGCGGACCTGCTCTTCGCCCAGATCATCCACCACGTTGGAAATCATCGGCGTGATCGCGTTCACCGCTGCATCCCGTGCTTGTCGCCCGGCAGGGCTGATCGCGACCATCTTGCGCCGCGCGTCATCCCAATCGGGGCGGATATGGACGTAACCGGCCCATTCCAGCTTGCTCAGCGTGTTGGTCATCGCCCCGCGGGTGACGTTGAAAGTCTCGGCCAATTGCGCGGGCGAGCGTTCGCCGCCGTGCCACGACAGAGAGTTCAGCACCGAAAAATGCGAGATCTCCATCCCGCGCGGCAGAACCCGCGTGAGGCGGCTGCGCACCTGTTGATCGGCGGCCAGCAATTCACCGAACAGCATGATCGCAAGTGTGTTTTTATCGTCGGTCATCTTAGGTCCGGTCAGGGCGCGGCAAAGGGGCGGCGGTTGGCAAGGCTGGGCACTTTGGCGCGGGCCTTGTTACATTCTTCCATGTCCATGTCACAAAAGTAAACGCCGGGGGCCGTCCCGGCATCCAGCACAACCTCCCCCCAAGGGGCCACGACCAGCGAATGCCCATAGGTATCGCGGGTTTTGTGTTCGGCACTGGCGTGCGTGCCGGTCTGCGCCGGGGCCAACACATAGCAGCCATTCTCAATCGCCCGCGCCCGCAGCAGGCTGTGCCAATGCGCGGCCCCCGTCACCGGAGAGAAGGCCGCAGGCATCGTGAGGATACGCGCCCCCGCCTCTGCAAGCGCTTGATAAAGCGACGGAAAGCGCATGTCATAGCAAACCGACATGCCGATCTTGCCAAAAGCCGTCTCGGCCACCACGGCCTTGTCACCGGGGCGATAGCCTGCGGATTCGCGGTAGGTCTCGGTCGCGCTGATATCCACGTCGAACATATGGATCTTGTCGTAACGGGCCACGATCTCTCCCTGCGGGGAGATCAGGAAAGACCGATTGGCAAAACGCCCATCGCCGCCCCGCGTCTTGAGCGCGAGTGAGCCGATCAGCAGCCAAATGCCCGCCTTCGCCGCCTCTTCGCGCAGGGCGGCGAGGGTGGCATCGTCTTCCTCATAGGCGAGCACCGCCTGCTGATGGGTCCGGCTGGTGCTGACGCAATTCGTCACCTCAGGCGTCAGGACAAACGTTGCCCCGCCCGCCACCGCCTCGCGCAACAAGGCGCGGGTTTCGATCAGATTGGCAGCCGGATCGTCCGAGGCGTTGAGTTGCAGCAGCGCGATTTTCATCTGTCTTGCAGCAGCGCGTCGAGTTTGCCCGCACGGTCCAGCGCATAAAGTTCATCACAGCCGCCCACATGCACGTCCCCGATAAAGATCTGCGGCACGGTGCGGGCCCCGCCTGCACGCTGGATCATCTCTTGCTTGCGCTCTGGCTCTGACAGCACATCGACCTCATCAAAGGCCGCTCCCTTCTGGGTCAGCAGGCGTTTGGCGGAATGACAAAAACCGCAGAGCGGCGACGTATAGATTTCGACAGGTTGCATAGGATCACCCCTTGAACAGTTAACGTTGCACAGTGATCTAGGTCTCTTTGGCCACGCGCGCCAGTGCCAGCACGAAAACGGGGCCGGAACCGGCGGCAAGACATGCCTCTGTGCAGGCGGTCAGTGTAGCGCCAGAGGTGAACACATCGTCCACCAAAATCACCGGTCGCATGATGATACGGTGTCGCCGCCGCGGATGAACTGCGATCGCTTCCTGCAGGACGCTGTACCGTTCCGCCCGACCCAACCCATCCAGCGACGGCGTGTGCCGGACCCGCTGCAACAGATCGGGACACCAACTGCGGCCGGTTTCAGCCGACAGGGCTTTGGCCAGCAAGGCGGATTGGTTGTAGCGCCGTTTCAGCAAACGCCGCCAATGCAGCGGAACCGGCGCGATCAGAGCCGTATCAGGCAAGAGGCCCTGCGCCGCCTGCGCCATCCACCGCGCGCCCGGGCGCGCGATCTCTTGGCGGTCACCGTGTTTCAGCGCCAAGACCAGCCTGCGCCCCATATCGCGATAGAGCAGCGCCGTGCGGCCCTGTGCCCAAGGCCGCGGCGTGGTAAGACAAGCATCACAATGCGGTGAAGCCACATCACCGCCGCCCGGCAGCGGCACGCCGCAGGCGTCGCAGACCGTGCCACCGATAAAGCCCGTGTCGCGCCAACAGGTGCCGCAAAGCCCAAAATCTGCATCGACCAAACCGCCGCAGCCCAAACAGCGGGGCGGATAGATCAGTGATACTGCTGTTTGAAGTCCCCGTGGCGGCATTCTATGTGTTCCTCATGACAGCACAGCCCACACTAACCGACCCCAAGGCCCTCGCCCATCGCCGCGCCCGCGCGACGGGGCGGGGCATGTTCTTGCAACAGGCAGCCGCCGATGAGGTTCAGGATCGGGTGGGATTGGTTAAGAAAGCGTTTACCGCTCCAGCCATCGTGACCGCTTTCCCGCAGGTCTGGGCAGCCGCCTTCCCTGAGGCCCAGATTATCCCCGAGGCCGAGGTGCTGGCGCTGGAACCGCAGGCCCATGATCTGGTGATCCACGCCATGGGGCTGCATTGGGCGAATGATCCCATCGGCCAGTTGATCCAATGCCGCCGTGCGCTGCGGCCCGATGGGCTGTTGCACGCCGTGGCGCTTGGCGGGCAAACCCTGCATGAACTGCGCGCCTGCCTTGGCCAAGCTGAAGCCGAAGTGACCGGCGGCCTGTCGCCGCGCATCGCCCCGATGGGGGAACTGCGCGACCTTGGCGCGCTGTTGCAACGCGCCGGACTGGCGCTGCCGGTGGCCGATAGCCAACCGCTGACCGTGGAATACGAAAACGCTTGGGCCCTGATGCGCGATCTGCGCGAGATGGGTGAGACCAACGCCCTACAAGCCCGCCTGCGCCGCCCCACGGGCCGCGCGGTTCTGACCCGCGCGGCAGAGCTTTATGCCACGCATTTCACCGCCGCCTCGGGCCGGATCACCGCGACATTCGATATGATCTTCCTCGCCGGGTGGGCACCGGATGAAAGCCAACAAAAACCCCTCCGCCCCGGTTCGGCGCAGCAACGGCTGGCAGATGCGCTGAATAGTCGCGAAGAGCCTCTCCCCGATTGACCCAATCTGCAAAGCAGCTATCTCTGCGCGAACCATATGTGCGAGGAAACCCCATGCAGGCAGCCCAGCCCCAATCCGCCCAACCAGACTCCGGCCAACCAGACTCTGGCCAACCCGAACACGGCCCCAGCGACCACCCCAAAGTCCCGCGTCCCAAGGTTGGCGTCCTGCTCGCCAACCTCGGCACGCCGGACGGCTATGACTATTGGTCGATGCGCCGCTACCTAAGCGAGTTCCTCTCGGACCGCCGGGTGATCGACTACAGCCCGTGGAAATGGCAGCCGCTGTTGCAGACGGTGATCCTTTCCAAACGCCCCTTCACCAGCGGCGCGGCCTATAAATCCATCTGGAACGAGGCTGAGAACGAAAGCCCGCTGGCGACGATCACCAAGTCGCAGACAGCCAAGATCAAGGCGGCGATGCAGGCGCGCTACGGTGCCGATGTGATGGTCGATTACGCCATGCGCTACGGCAACCCATCGACCCGGTCCAAGGTCGAAGCGATGACCGCCGCAGGGTGCCAGAAGATCCTGTTTTTCCCGCTGTATCCGCAATATGCCGGGGCCACGACCGCAACGGCTAATGACGCTTTCTTTGCCGCGCTGGCCAAAGAGAAATGGCAGCCTGCGTCGCGCACCGTTGCCCCCTATTTCGACCGCCCCGACTATATCGAAGCGCTGGCCCAATCGGTTGAGCGTGCCTATGCCGCGAAGGACAAAAAGCCCGACCTGCTGGTCTGCTCCTACCACGGTCTGCCGCAGCGCTATCTGATGGAGGGCGACCCCTATCATTGCCAATGTCAGAAAACGACGCGCCTGCTGAAAGAGCGTCTGGGCTGGGGCGACAGCGAGATCATGACGACTTTCCAGTCGCAGTTCGGCCCCGAGGAATGGCTGCAACCCTATACGGTCGAAGAGGTCGCCCGACAGGCCAAGGCTGGCAAGAAAAGCATCGCCGTCTGCGCGCCTGCCTTCTCAGCCGACTGCATCGAAACGCTCGAAGAGATCAACGAAGAGATCAAGGAAAGCTTTGAAGAGGCCGGCGGCGAGGATTTCACCTATATCCCCTGCCTGAACGATGATGCCGCGCATATCGAGGCACTGACCACGATCATCAGTGAAAATCTGGCTGGCTGGGTCTAAGCCCGCCTTGGGGTCGCTGCGGCGGCCCCTTTTTCAAAGCCATACGCAGAATACAAAAAAGGCGGTGCATTGCACCGCCTTTTCCGTTTGATCGTCAGTTCCGATTAGTCGGAAGCAACAGCTGCGGCAACCAGTGCCAACAGGATCAGGGGAACCAGGATGCCCGAGGACGAACCTGTTGTTTCTTCCACGATGACCGGTGCTTCGACGATCGGCTCGGCCAGCGAACCAGCAAAAGCAGTCGATGCAGCAGCGGACAGAGCAGCGGCGAGAACGAGTTTCTTCATAACATAACCTCCAGAATAGGCGTGCTGTATCATATACATACACGCACCCAAGACTTACCTCGTAATCTCGTTCTAAACAGTATCGGCAAAAGTTTGCAAACCCGGAATCAGCTATTGCATCAAGGAATCAGGGGGATGTCGTCAAATAAGCAACACCTGCGTGCCGACCTTTGTCATGGCAAAAAGTTCGGCGATATGTTCGTTATAGAGCCCAATGCAACCATTGGAAGACTTGCGGCCAATTTTTCTTGTGTCGTGGGTTCCGTGGATACGGTAATATGTCCAGCTGAGGTACAGCGCATGGGTGCCCAGCGGGTTATCCGGGCCGGGCCCGACATAGGGCGGCCACTCGGGATTGCGCTTGAGCATGGAAGGCGTGGGACGCCAGCTTGGCCCCTCGACCTTTTTGATGACACGGGTGCGACCCCGGCGCGTAAGGTCTTCGGTCAGCGGCACCGATGAGGGGTAGAGTTTGTAAACGCTCTGGTCCTCGGACCAGTAATGCACCGCCCGGCTGTCGATATCGACCAGCACCGCGCCGTTGCGCGTGTTGCTGAAATAGGGGCGCCAATCCAACATCCGGAAGCTCGAGACATTGCGCTGGACCGATTCAGTCAGATCGCGCTCAGTCTCGGTCGTCGCGGAGGAGTTGAAAGAAGAGGTGCTTTGCGCCAGCGCCGGTGTGGCAAGCATCGCGGCGCTGCCAGCCAGAAAGCCACGGCGGCTCTTAATCGAAAAACGGTGAGCGGACATGGAGCGTCTCCAAACTGAAATTATGCTAATTAACGCCATATATATGGCTCGAAAGACGCAGTTTCAATTGAAACCGGCCCCATACGGCAGAGTCACGCCTATGTGCGTTTGAACTGCAACGCGCCCCGATGTAAGGCAGAAAAAATCTCATTGCGTGGAGCGCTCATATGATCCGTATCCTGTCCATCCTGCTGGCGCTGACGGTTGCGCTGTCTGCCTGTGCCCCGTCCAGCACGAGTGGCGGCAAAGCCGGCGGTTCCTACCGCATCAGCCGTTCCGACGCGGGTACAATCCAATTCCGTATGCTCGACTCGGTGAATGCGCTGCGCAGCTCGGCTGGGGTCACGCCTTTGGCGCTGGATGCCAAACTGAACGCCGCCGCCGCGACCCACTCGCGCGATATGTCGGTGCAAAACCGTCCATGGCACTTCGGCTCTGACGGGTCGTCGCCGATCGACCGTATCCAGCGCGTTGGCTATACCGGCGGTCTGGTCGGCGAAGTCATCTCGGAAACCTATGAGACCGAGCTTGAGACCCTCGCCGCCTGGATGGAGCAGCCAGACACCCGCCGCATCTTGATGGCACCCGATGGCCGTCAGATGGGTTTCTCTTGGTATCAGGAAAACGGCGGCAAGATCTGGTGGACACTGGTTGTCGGCAACTGATCTTTCGCTGAACAAGCGGTTTATCCGGCCCCTGCGGGGGCCGGTTTCGTTTTGACCGACCCGGTGATCAGGGTGTGATCAGGATCGGCGTGCCATCGCGCACCATCGCATAGACATCTTCGATCTCTTTGTTGGTGACCGCGATACAGCCCCAAGTCCAATCGTTCTTTTCTTTCTGCCGCGGGTCTTTTTGCCCGTGAATAAAGATATCGCCGCCGGGGCTTTTGCCCATGGCGCGGGCGGTCTCGATATCCCGTGCGTTGGGGTAATCGATCCCGACGGAAAGATGAAAGCGGCTGTTCGGATTGCGACGGTCGATTCGGTACAGCCCTTCGGGCGTGCGCCCATCCCCCTCAAAGGTCTTGTGACCCACAGGAGCGAAGCCCAGCTTGATCGAATAGTCCTCCAACACGCGGTTATGATGCAACAGCATCATGCGACGTTGGCTTTTGTTCACAACCACATAGGTCACTTCGGGACCGTTGTATCGTTTGAATTTACTGCTGCTGCACGCCCCAAGCGCCACCATAGCGGTGCCGCCAAGTATCATTGTCCTGCGCTTCATCACTGTGCCCTCAAAGCCCCGGCCATTCCGGCCCTTTTTACCAGAGCTACCACAATAAGGGATTAATTTCATTCAAAAAGAGGTGATGAGCCGAGCCAAATGCAGCCCTTTTGCTTAACCTTCCGGCAGTGTCAGGCAAGCGGAAAGCTCCACATGCGACGACCAGCGAAACTGGTCCACGACCTGCACCCAGTCCAGCCGATACCCTGCCGCCACCATATTTTGCACATCACGGGCAAAGCTGACCGGGTTGCAAGAAACATAGGCCACGCGCGGCACCCCGGCGCGGATGATCTCGGCCACCTGCACCTCGGCCCCGGCGCGGGGCGGGTCCAGTACGACGGCGTCGATCTTGGCCAATTCATCCGGCAAGAGCGGACGGCGGAACAGATCGCGTGTCTCAACGGTGAGCGGTTTGGCCCCCTTGGCCCGTCGCCAGCCGCCCTCAAGCGCGGCGATCATCTCGGCATCGCCCTCAACCGCATGAACCCGCGCCTTTTGCGCCAGTGGCAAAGCGAAGGTGCCGCAGCCTGCGAACAGGTCCGCCACGGTCTCGGCCTCCCCCACGGCATCCACGACGGCGGCGCGCAGGGCCGCTTCGCCATGGCGGGTGGCTTGCAAAAACGCGCCCGGCGGGGGCGTGACCGCTGCGTTGCCAAAGCGCTGCGCGGGCGGCGCACGCATCGCGATCACCTCGCCATCCCACGTCAGCCGTGCCAGAGCCAAAGCCTCACAGGTCTGCGCCAACTGTTGCCTCAGCGGCCCATCGAGCGGTTTGCCATTGGCAACCGACACGTCCAGCCCCTCTTCCGACAGCGTCACGGTCACGGCCAATTCGGCCTTGCGGCTGGTGCCGATCAGCGCCAGTTCCTCTGCAACCTTCAACCCCGGCAAAAGCGCGGGGTCGACCAACTGACAGCCCGGCACCTCGATCAACACGTCGGAAGCGCGGCCATGGAACCCCGCCATGGCGCCCTTTTTCGTGCGGCGCGCAGCAAAGGTGGCCCGGCGGCGCGATTGCGCGGGTGAGGTTTGGATGGGGCGAAATTCTGTCTCTAACCCATGCGCCGACAGCGCATTGCGCACCACATCAACCTTCCACGCAGCCACGAAATCATCTGCGGCATGCTGCAACTGGCAGCCCCCGCAGGATTTGAAATGGCGGCACGGCGGCGCGACCCGCTGTTCTGACGGCGTAACGATCCGCACGTCGCGCAGCTGTTGGCCCTCGACCTCACCGCTGACGGTTTCCCCCGGCAGGGTCATCGGAGCAAAGATCGGACCTTCGGCGATGCCGTCGCCGTGGTGGCCAAGGCGCAAGATGTGATGTTCTGTCATAGCCTGCCCATAGCGCGGCAAAGGCCACAGCGAAAGCCTATTCCGCCGCCCTCACATCCGGAAACCCGCCTGACTGACGATGCCAATAGCGTGCATAAAGCCCATCTTGGGCAAGCAGATCAGCATGGCTGCCGATCTCCGCGATGCGGCCTGCGTCCAACACCATGATGCGGTCCATCTCTGTCAGGGTCGATAGGCGGTGGGCGATGGCCAGCACGGTTTTGCCTTCCATCACGCGGTCTAGGGTCTGCTGGATGGCCGCCTCAACTTCGCTATCCAGCGCGCTTGTCGCCTCGTCCAGCACCAGTATGGGCGCGTCTTTCAAAATGGCGCGGGCCAAGGCGATACGCTGACGCTGCCCGCCGGAAAGCTTCACCCCCCGCTCCCCCAAATGCGCGTCATAGCCGCGGCGGCCTTTGTGATCCTCGAGTTCCTGAATGAATTCATGCGCTTCGGCACGTTCGGCCGCCGCGATAACTTCGGCCTCGGTCGCATCGGGCCGCCCGTAAAGGATGTTGTCCCGTGCCGAACGGTTGAACATCGCAGTCTCCTGCGTGACCATCCCGATGTTGCGGCGCAGGCTCTCTTGAGTAACCGTCGAGCTATCCACTCCGTCGATCAAAATCTTGCCCTGTTCCGGTTCATAGAGCCGTAAAAGCAGCGCAACGAGGGTCGATTTCCCTGCCCCCGAGGCACCAACGATCCCCAGCTTCTCGCCCGGTTTGATGGTCAGTGAAATTTGGTCGATCCCACCCGTCTGGCGGCCATAGGCAAAGCCGAGGTCGCGCAGTTCGATCTGCCCGGCCTCCACGACCAATTCCTGCGCATCAGGCCCATCATCCAACCGCACGCGCGGCGTCAAAGTGCGCATGCCGTCTTCGACCTCACCAATGTTGGAATAGATCGCCATCAGCGTGAAAGACACCCAGCCGGTCATCTGCGCGATACGGATCGCGATGGCACCCGAGGCCACGATATCCCCCTCGCTCGCCATGCCGCGCTGCCACAGCAGGATCGTGCCGCCCAACAGCAGAACCGGCAGAAGCCCGGCAAGGCTCATCAGCGCCAAACGGAACCCTGCGGCGAGATAGCCAAACTCCAGCGCCCGGGCCCGAAAGCTTTGCATCGCGGAAAGCGCTGCGCGGTCCTCGTGATCGGCATGGGCAAAGAGTTTCACCGTTTTGATATTGGTGATCGTATCCACCACCTGCCCCGACACCAACGCCCGCGCCCCGGCACGGCCCGCCGCCCGCTTGCGCACGCGCGGCAAGAACCAGTTGATCAGCGCCAGATACATGACCAGCCAGACCGAAAACCCAACCGCCACGCGCCAATCGATCGCCAGAAGTAGCGCCACCGACCCCACGAGGGACGCCAGCGCAAAGGCCACCACGTTGATCACCTCAGCCGCCACGTCCGTCACCGCCCGCGCGGCCTGCATCTGCTTTTGCGCGATACGCCCGGCGAAGTCTTCGTCAAAGAAATTGACGTTCTGCCCCAGCGTCCAACGGTGCAAACGCGACAGCACCAGCGGGTTCACATTGGGCTGCACCATGATCGCATTCGAGGCCGAGGACAGGCCGAACAGCACAGGCCGCGCCACCAGAAAGAACGCCACCGCGCCCAGCACCAACACCAGACTGCTGCCTTCGAAGAACCGCTCTGGCCCCGCGCTGACCGTGGCATCGATGACCTTGCCCAAAATCCACGCCGTGCCCGCCTCCATCGCGCCGGCGGCTGCCGACAGAAAGGCCGCGAGCCAGAGCACCGGCCAAGCGCCCGACAGGCACCAGCGCATGAAAGCCCCCAGCGTTTGCGGCGGCGGGCCATCGGCGGGGTGAAACGGGTTGATCCAGTTCGAAATGCTCACGACTTGTCATCCAATGCGAGAAAACCGCCCGACTGACGGTGCCAGAAGGCTGCATATAGGCCAGCTTTCTGCAAAAGCGCGTCATGGGTGCCTTCTTCAACGATACGGCCCTGATCCAAAACCAGAATTCGGTCCATCTCGGCAATCGTGGACAGGCGGTGCGCGATGGCGATGACCGTCTTGCCCGCCATCATGTCATAGAGCGTTTCTTGAATGACCGCCTCCACCTCACTGTCGAGCGCGCTTGTCGCCTCATCCAGCAGCAAGATCGGCGCGTTCTTCAGGATGACCCGCGCCAGCGTGATGCGCTGACGCTGCCCGCCGGAAAGCTTCACACCCCGTTCACCGACACGGGCATCATAGCCCGCCCGCCCCTCCGGGTCAGTCAGATCAAGGATGAACTCATGCGCCTGCGCCTGTTTCGCAGCCGCGATCATCTCAGCCTCGGTTGCATCAGGGCGGCCATAAAGGATGTTTTCCCGCACCGAGCGGTGCAGCAGCGATGAATCCTGCTGCACGACACCGATATGCCGCCGCAGACTGTCTTGCCGCACCTGTGCGATGTCCTGCCCGTCGATTCGGATCTGACCTGTTTCGGCATCGTAGAACCGCAGCATCAGTTTCACGAGGGTCGATTTCCCTGCGCCAGAGCGGCCAACAAGGCCAATCTTCTCCCCCGGCTGCACGGTGATATCGATACCTTGGATCCCGCCGCTTTCGCGCCCGTAATGATGGCTTAGCCCTGCCATCTCAATCCGGCCTTCGGTCAGCTTCAAGGGGGGCGCATCGTGTCGGTCGGTCAGGGCGAGGGGCTGGGCAATGGTCTCCATCCCCTCGGCCACGACACCCAGTTCGCGGAAGAAACTCGACAGCGCCCACATGATCCAACTGGTCATTGAGTTAAGCCGCAGCGCCAGCGCGGCGGCAGCGGCCACGACGCCAACGCTCGCTTCGCCCGCCATCCAAAGCACCAGCGCCCAGCCGACGATACCCACGATCAACATGCCGTTAAGAAGGGTCAGCACCACGTCCATGATGCTGAAAATCCGCATCTCGCCCTGAAAGGTACGCCGCGCCTCTTCGATGGCCTCTCCGGCAAAGTCGACCTCTAGATCATGATGCGCGAACATCTTGACCGAATGGATATTCGTATAGGCATCTACCACGCGCCCCGTCACCTGAGACCGCGCGTCCGACGCCGCCTTGGACGCAGGCCCGACCCGTTTGATCGTCCATGCCACCAAGCCAGCGTAGAGGATAAACCACCCCAAAAGCGGCACTAACAAGCGGATATCAGAGGTGGACAGCAGGATCGCCGCGCCGATCATATAGGCCAGCGAATAAGAGATCGCGTCAAAAACCTGAAAGATCACCTCCCCCGCTGCCGGGGGTGTCTGCATGATCCGGTTGGCGATACGCCCGGCGAAATCATTCTCGAACCAGCCGACGGATTGCCGCAACACATGCCGATGCGCCCGCCAGCGGATCAGGGTGCCAAAGTTCGGCAGGATCGCATTGTTGAGAAGCATCACGTCGACCGCCTGCACCAAGGGCCGCAGGAACAGCACGGCAAGGGCCACGAGGGTCAGTTCGGTGCCATAGTCCTCCCACATCTGCGCGGGGTCGCTGCCGAGCAGGTCAACGATACGGCCCATATAGTAGATCAAACCGATCTCGATCGCTGCGACAAGGATCGCCATCACCCCGGCGAGGACAAAGACCTTTTTAAACGGCTGCGCGTAGTCCCGCAAAAAGGGCAAAAGCCCCTGCGGCGGATGATCCTTTTCCCGATAGGCAACATAGGGATCAACGAGGTTTTCGAAAAAGCGAAACATGGGGAGACCTTGGAAATAGACGTGCAAAATACGCGGCAATGCCCAATAGCAAAGCCGCAAAGGGGCAATGGTTATGCCAGCTTAGCTAAACCAGATCCCGCGGTACATCTCGCCCATCTCCCTTGTAATGCGGTTTGGATAGCCGAATTTCCGCGCGATGTCGACCTAGCTGGACTTTCGCAGCAACTCCGCGCGGGTCTGGGTGAAGCCGGAGTTGATCCAGATTTGCTCCAGCCGGGCAAGCTCTTGCCCTAAGGCCGGGCCTTTGAACGCTGGCATCAGGTCTTTGGCCATTACCGGAAAACGGGCAGTGGCGGCGTTCGAAATCGTCTCTAACACGGTGGTTTCGGGCATCTGTTCTGCCATAGCGCCGCGTAGCATTGCAGCGCCACGGGCGATCCCTGCCCCATGACGATAGGCAAGTTCGGCCAGCGGTGGCCCGGCAAAGCCTTGCTCTTGCAGCAACGTCAGGCGCTTGGCCTCTGCCTTGCTCAACCGCAGACGATCCGCCAAGGCTTCCCCGCCCAGCGCGGCCAGCCGAACCAGCCAGTCAGGCTCAAGCCCCAACATTTGTTCAAAATGAACCAGCATGGATAGCCAGCGGTCATCACTCCCCGGCAAAAGCACCGGCAAGGCACCGGTTTGCCGCATCAACGCCAAGGCGGGGGCGGGATCCGGCGCGCGGAGCAGCTTTTTGAACTCCTGCCCGACACGCTCTGCCGAAAGCGTTTCTAACCCATCCAAATTCGACGCGATGGCATCCAGCGCCTCCGGCTCCGGCCCCGCCTCCGGGTCGCCATACCACGCCATGAAGCGAAAATAGCGCAGGGTGCGCAGGTAATCCTCGCGGATACGCTGACCTGCATCCTCGATAAAACGCAGCCGTCGCGCGTACAGGTCAGGCAGGCCGCCCAACGGGTCAATCACACGGCCCTCGGGCGTAGCATAGAGCGCGTTCATCGTGAAATCACGGCGGCGGGCATCTTCGGCGATATCGGTGGAAAAGGCCACGACAGCCCGGCGGCCATCGGTTTCCACATCGCGCCGAAAGGTGGTGATCTCAAACGGTTTGCCGCCCGACACAAGCGTTACCGTGCCATGGTCGATCCCTGTCGGCACGGCCTTGACCCCGGCGGCCTTGGCCAGCGCCATCACTGCTTCAGGTGTCGCATCGGTGGAGAGGTCCACATCGCTGTCCGGCAGACCCAACAGCGCGTCGCGCACGCAACCGCCGACGAAATAGATACGGTGCCCACCATCCTGCACCACGCGGCAAACCCGCTGTGCGTCTGCGTCATGTAACCATCGCGTCGTGGTTGGAATCATCTGTTCATTCGTGTCGCCCATGCCCGCAACATACGCGCGGTCGCGCCCCAGATGTAATAGGGGCCATAGGGAACAGCGTAATAATACCGCCGCTGGCCCCGCCAACGCCGGGAATGCACAAGGTAGTTGCTGGGGTTCAGCACATGGTCGAGCGGCACGCGAAACACCTCTTCGACCTCGCCGGGTTCCGGCACCACGGTGAAATCGCGCGTCACATAGCCGATCACGGGGGTGACGCTAAAGCCGGTGACCGTCTCATGGGCCGGAAGAACACCCAAGACATCTACGATGTCGCTCGGCAGGCCGATCTCTTCGCGCGCTTCGCGCAGGGCGGCGGCGATGACATCCGCATCGCCGCCGTCTTGTTTACCCCCCGGAAAGGCAATCTGCCCGGGGTGATGTTTCAGCGCCGAAGACCGCTTGGTCAGGATCAGTTCCAGCCGCGTTCCGGTATCCACCACCGGGGCGAGCACACCCGCAGGCCGCAGACTGCGCCCCTCGGGCAGGGTGACCTCCGGGTTCAGATCGAAATCGGAGGATTCCACCCCGGTCTGGGCAAGCGCCTCGCGAAAGGACTGGAACCGGTCGCTCACCCTAGGCCTTGGCGTCGAAACCGACCGTGGCCGGATCAAGGTCATAATGCGCGCCGCAGAACTGGCAGTCTGCGGTCACCCGCCCTTCGTCCGTGGTCATCTTTTCGATATCGCGGGCCGAGTAGATCGACAGGCTCTGACGCACGCGGTCTTCGGAACAGGTGCAGCCGAAACGCACCGGCTGAGGGTCATAGACCCGCGGTTGTTCCTCGTGAAACAATCGCAACAGCAGATCGGTCGGCGGTACGCTGGGTCCGATCAGCTCCAGATCCTCAACCGTGCCGAGCAGGATGTTCACGCGGTTCCAATTCTCGGCCTCGTCGCCTTCGACCAAATCATCGGCGTTGAGGACCTCACCCGTCCCTTCGCCCGACGCCGATAGTGGCGAGGCTTTGGGCATATGTTGCAACATGATGCCACCAGCACGCCAATGCTCTGGCTCGCCCGGACCCGACGATTTGCCAAAGCTCAGCGAAAAGCGGGTCGGCAACTGCTCGGACTGGGCGAAATAGGCTTCCGCACAGGCAGCCAAAGACCCACCGGCCAGCGGCGTGATGCCCTGATAGGGGGTCATGCCTTTGCCTTGGTCGATCATGATCGCGAAATAGCCTTCGCCGATCTGCTCAAACGGCGCGTCATCGGTCAGCCGATCCGCATCATAGCTGGCATAGGCGCGGATGCGCGCAGGCTCGCCTTCCTTTTCGGGGCCGTAGTAATCGGTCGCGATCATCCGAACGGCACCTTTGGATTGCACCTGTAGCGACAGTTTCCAACGCAGTTTGATCGTCTGACCGATCAATGCGGTCAACAACGCCATCTCGGCCACCAAGGCTTCGACCTGCGGCGGATAGTCGTGCTGCTTCAGGATGCCCTCCAACACGCCATCAAGCCGCGCCACGCGGCCGCGCATGTCGACATCATCAAGCTGAAAGGGCAGAACGGTATCGTCCCACGCGATTTTAGTTCCTTGGGTCATCGGGTTTCCTTATCGGGGGCCGCTTGGCATACCGCGTCTATATAGGCGCAGCAACCCATGGAAAAAGGGGCAGCAGATGATCCGACGTACAGGCGAGACACCACAGCCCGACCAAAGCTACACACCGCGGCCCGGGGTCTATGCCATTCTCCCGCTGCAACGCCGTTTTCTGGTGACGCTGGAAATGGCCCAAGACACCGAGGTGCAATTGCCCGGCGGCGGTATCGAAGCGGGAGAATCCCCGCTCCAAGCACTCCACCGCGAAGTGCTGGAGGAAACCGGCTGGCGCATTGCCCGCCCGCGCCGATTGGGCGCGTTCCGTCGCTTTACCTATATGAAGGATTACGACCTCTGGGCGCAAAAGATCTGCCATATCTACGTCGCGCATCCCGTGCGCCAGATCGCCGCGCCGACAGAGCCGCATCACGCCACCTTGGTGCTATCGGCCAGCGAAGCATTGGCGACCCTCGCAAACGAAGGCGACCGCCTGTTTCTGCAACGCCACCTGCGCTAAACGTTGCCCTGATACTCCAGCAATATCCCTGAAACATCATCGGGGAAATCACGGCTGCCCGCGAATTCGGAAAGCTTCCAGACCAGCGCGCTGAGAAGCGCCGGACCGCTGAACCGGCGCAATTCACCCAGCATCCGCGCCAAACCCTCTTCGCCCAACATCTCTCCGCCCGGATCGGGGCATTCCGTCACCCCATCCGATAGGATCAATAACCTGTCCCCCGGCGCCATCTGAAGCTTATATTCCTCAAACCCCACCCCGGCGAGCAAGCCAACAGGAAAGCCCCCGGTGCCCGGCTGTTCGACCTGCCCATCGCCGCGCAGCAAAGCGGGATGCGGGTGCCCTGCCTGCGCGACAGTGACCTCCCCGGTGGTGAGGTCGGCAATCGCCAGCATTAGCGTAAAATAATGCTCCGTCTCCATCTCATGAAGAACAAGATCGTTTAGCTCTTCGATCACCTCCCCCGGGGGGCGCGCCGCATAGCTGCCCCCGGGCAATAGCGTGAGCGCAAGGTTCTGGTCCGGCGTCGACGCCGACAGATATCCGGCCAACCGCGCCGTCATCAGGGCCGAGCTGATGCCATGGCCCGACACATCCAAGCCGAAAAGCCCCACGACCCCCGGTCGCACAGGGAAATACCCCACCAAATCGCCGCCAACATGCCCGGCGGAGCGCAGCATCATCGACAGATTGCCCCCCTCCATGGCGCGATAGCGTTCGCGGAGCAGCGATTGCTGGAATTTCTTGGCCTCAATCAAATCCTTGTCGATCAGCGCATGCACCTGCCGAAGAACATCCAATGTTTCGGTGATCAGCTTGTTTTTCTGCGTCAACTCACGCTGCATGACCAGAAAACGCTCCCCTGCCATGACCCGTGCGCGCAGGTCCGGCGGACCGATTGGCCGGATCAACACATCATCCGCCCCCGCATCAAGGGCGCGGGTCACCACGCCACCTTCAGGCCTGTCGGTGAGCAAAATGAAATAGCCACGACGCTCTTCCGACAGGCTTCGGAAAGCCCGGCAGACGTCGAGCCCCGACAGCCCCGTCATCGCCCAACTGCAGAGCACAATATCAGGCAAACGGCGCTCGCAAAGGGTCAGAGCCACAGCACCCGACGCGGCAGAGATCACCTCATACCCCCATGCCCTCAGAGACGCCGAGAGAAAACCCCGATGGGTTTCATCCCCCTCAACCACCAAAATCAATGGCGACACAGCAGGCGTCGCCACCGCTTCAGAGAGGCTGGGGATATCCAATTTCATGCGACACGATCCTGACAGGCCTGCTGATCTAAACAGCGATGGCTTACCGAAACGTGAATTCTTCTGTAAATCCGCCGCGTCGGGCGCGCCTAAAGCACGAACTGCGCCAAGGTCTCGTCGTTGGTGATATCCGTATAGGTAAAGCCGGATTGTCCCAGCTGTTCAAGGAAGGGCTTAAAATTCTCAGGTCGCCGCGTCTCGATCCCAATGAGGACAGAGCCGAAATTTCGCGCCGACTTCTTCAAATACTCAAACCGGCAGATGTCATCCTCCGGACCAAGCAGCATCAGAAACTCCTTCAACGCCCCCGGCCGCTGCGGCATGCGCAGAATAAAATATTTCTTCACGCCCGAATAGCGCTGCGCCCGCTCTTTGACCTCTGGCAAACGCTCGAAATCGAAATTGCCGCCCGAAGCCACACAGACCACCGTCTTGCCGACAATCTGATCGGCCACCTCGCCCAGCGCATCTATCGACAGCGCGCCTGCTGGCTCTAAAACGATGCCTTCGACATTCAACATCTCGTTGATCGTCACGCAAATCCGGTCCTCCGGCAGATGCACCACATCCGCCGGGTTCACCCCGCGCAAACGCTCAAAGGTCCGCGCGCCGATCTTGGCCACCGCAGCGCCATCCACAAAGTTATCAATCGGAGAGACATCAACCGGCGCCCCGGCCTCCAACGCCCGCGCAAGGCTCGGAGCCCCTGCGGGTTCGACGAATGTATAGTCGCAGGCGTCCCCAAAATAACTGACCACCCCCGAAGACAGCCCGCCGCCGCCTACGGGCAAGATCACCCGATCCGGCACCCGGCCCAATTGCGCGGCAATCTCCACAGCAACAGAAGCCTGCCCCTCAATCACGTCATCATCGTCAAAAGGCGACAGGAAATGCGCGCCCTCGTCCCGGCAAAAACTCTGTGCTGCCGCCAAGGTGGCATCGAAATAATCCCCCACCAGCCGGATCTCGACATTCTCACCCCCGAACATCCGGGTCTTTTGCACCTTCTGCTGCGGCGTGGTCACCGGCATGAAAATCACGCCGCGCACCCCGAAATGGCTGCAGGCAAAAGCCACCCCCTGCGCATGGTTCCCCGCCGAGGCACAGACAAACAGCCCCTGCCCCGGGATCACTTTGCGCATCGCATTGAACGCTCCGCGCAGCTTGTAAGAGCGCACCGGGCTTAAATCCTCGCGCTTCAGCCAGATATCCGCGCCAAAGCGGTCCGACAGATGCTCATTGCGGAGCAGCGGTGTCGCCGGGAACAATGCCCGCAGCGCCTCTGCCGCCGCCTGTGCTTTCTGTGCAAATTCATCCGCCATCTGTGCTCTCCTTGCTGCCATTCGTCGATAGGCGCGCAGCCTGCATAGGTCAACGCAGGCTTCAATCTTGCCCGCGCCCACGAAAACCGCTACCTCGCAGGGCGAACTTGAAAGGAACCCCGTCATGTCCGCGCCCAAGAAAGTCGTGCTTGCCTATTCCGGCGGCCTCGATACCTCGATCATCCTGAAATGGCTGCAAACCGAATATGGCTGCGAGGTGGTGACCTTCACCGCCGACCTCGGCCAAGGTGAAGAGCTTGAACCGGCCCGCAAAAAGGCCGAGATGATGGGCATCGCGCCAGAGAACATCTACATCGAAGACGTGCGCGAGGAATTCGTCCGCGACTTCGTCTTCCCGATGTTCCGCGCCAACGCGGTCTATGAAGGTCTGTATCTCTTAGGCACCTCCATCGCCCGTCCGCTGATCTCCAAACGCCTCGTGGAAATCGCCGAAGAAACCGGTGCCGATGCCGTGGCCCACGGTGCAACCGGCAAAGGCAACGATCAGGTCCGCTTTGAACTGGCCGCCTACGCGCTCAACCCCGACATCAAAGTCATCGCCCCTTGGCGCGAATGGGACCTGTCGAGCCGCACCAAACTCTTGGAATTCGCCGAAGCGCACCAAATTCCCGTCGCAAAAGACAAACGCGGCGAAGCCCCCTTCTCCGTCGATGCCAATCTGCTGCACACCTCTTCCGAAGGCAAAGTCCTCGAAGACCCGGCCATCGACGCGCCCGACTATGTCTACCAGCGCACGGTAAACCCCGAAGACGCGCCGGACACGCCCGAATACGTCGAAATCGGCTTTGAGCGCGGCGATGCCGTCAGCATCAACGGCGAAGCTATGTCCCCCGCCACGATCCTCACCAAACTCAATGAGCTTGGCGGCAAACACGGCTGCGGCCGTCTCGATCTGGTCGAAGGCCGCTTCGTCGGCATGAAATCCCGCGGCATCTATGAGACCCCCGGTGGCACCCTGCTGCTCGAAGCCCACCGCGGCATCGAATCCATCACCCTCGACCGCGGCGCCATGCACCTCAAAGACGAGCTGATGCCGAAATATGCCGAACTGATCTACAACGGCTTCTGGTACAGCCCCGAGCGCACCATGCTGCAAGCCGCCATCGACGCGAGCCAAGCCCATGTCACCGGCACCGTGCGTCTGAAACTCTACAAAGGCCACGTCCGCACCGTGGGTCGCTGGTCCGATCACAGCCTCTACTCCGAAGCCCATGTGACCTTCGAAGACGACGCCGGCGCCTACGATCAAAAAGACGCCGCAGGCTTTATCCAACTCAACGCCCTGCGGCTCAAACTCCTCGCCGCCCGCGACAAACGCACCAAAGGCTGAAACACGGGGGACCTAGACCCCCTTCATTCTTTCTTAAATACCCGCGGGGGTCCGGGGGCAGCGCCCCCCGGCGGCTGGCCCCAAACAAAAACGCAAAAGGCCCGGACGCTTCCGCCCGGGCCTTTCTACATCTATCAATGCCAAATCAATCGGCAGTGACGACTTTCATCACCAATTCGCCGTTTGGCTTGATCGGCCCATCTTCCTTGGCGCCCAGCGTGTATTCGAACACACCGGTCTTCATGCCGCCATCTTCGGAATGCACCATCAGCATCAGCATATCACCCGAAGCCACGTCCTCTTGCAGGATCGCGGCCACGTCGGTGTTCTCACCCGCACGCAGCGGCGCATAGCCCACAACAGGGCCGGGCTTCATGTCGGCATCGGTGCGGTGCACGACCAGCCAGCCATTCTCTCCTGCCATCACTTTATCGGCGCTAACGACGCCATTCGAAACATCTTGACCCGACGCTTCGACCATTGCCATGGCATGAGCATCAGCCCATGCGCCACCGGCGATCATGGACAGGGCGACTACGGTGCTTGCAAATTTTTTCATCTGGTTTTCCCTCCGTTTGAAATAACGCCGTAGTCACGACAGCGACCCAAAATAAGTTTCGCAGATTTCAGAAATTTTTAAGACGTTCCGCAAATAGCTGCTCATAATAGGGTAAGGCGGCGGCCAGAACCTCAGCATTCGCCCCGTTCAGCAGGGGCAAATCCCCCTCGGGTCCGGCAAATCCGGTGCTTTGATGGATCGCCCCATACCAATGCGGGGCCCAAACCCCATCCTCGGGGCGTGGTCCGGCAGGCCAGCGCAGCATCGCAGGGTCGAAAGGCAGATCGATCGCGGCGCAGAGTTTGCGCAGCATCCCCTCCGGGTCCGCACGGATATCGCCACTGTCGATGACCAGCCCGCCCAAACGCTCAAACAGCATAAGCTGCCGGTCAAATCCAATGTCCGCCAAACGGGGCGCTTCACGTTTCGCGGCGTAGCTCGCGATCACCCGTGCGGGATGGCGGATCAGATGGATGTTCACACAATCCTCCGCCCAGTCCAGCGGAAACCCATCAATCATATGCTGCGCCATATGTTTCATATAAAGGTGCCGCGCACCTTCCTGCACAAACCCTAAGGACACCCGCGCAGGGTCTTGGTCCTGTGCTGCCAGAACCGCGTCGCGCATCGGATGTTCCAACCCGGTCGCCTTCAGATAGGCGGCGTAGAAAGGCTCATCCATCGCGGTAAAGTCCTGCCGCGCCCCGAAACTATACATCATCGCGGTGCTTAGATTGCGTGGCCCAGACCACATCGCAATTCGCATGAAAGGTTTCCCCCATTGCCGTTAAACCCGGAACGCTAGAAAGAACGCGCCATCTCGCCAAGTGGTAAATTGCCTTCACCAGCGCGTGACTTCCCCTGCCCCGGCCTTGCGCTATCTCAGCCCCAGCGGCAACCCTACGCCAGAGGAGGACCATCATGTTCCGAAAATCAATGTTCAAACCCGCCATTCTGACCCTCGCCATCACCTTGGGCCTCGCGACGCAGAACCGTCCTGCCGCAGCGGCGCAAACCGAGGTGCTGACCGTCGCGGGCGGCTGTTTCTGGTGCGTCGAGGCGGATTTCGAATCCGTCAAAGGCGTGAAAGAAGCCGTCTCGGGCTTTGCCGGGGGGCGCACCCAGAACCCCACCTACAAACAGGTCACCGGCGGCAACACTGGCCACTATGAGGCCGTGCAAATCCAGTTCGACCCAGACGTGGTCAGCCGCAAAACGCTGCTGGATCTCTTTTTCCGCTCAATCGACCCGACGGATGCGGGCGGCCAATTCTGTGACCGAGGGGAAAGCTACCGCACCGCGATCTTTGCGGGCAGCCCCGCCCAGAAAAGCGCTGCAGAGGCGGCAAAGGCCGAGGCGCAGACCGCCCTCGGCGCCAAAGTCGTGACCCCAATCCTTGGCGATGCGCCGTTTTATCCGGCTGAGGATTACCACCAAGACTACTACAAAAGCAGCGAACGGCTGGCCTTCAGCAGTGTCGGCGTGGCGGTCAAAAAATCAGTCGCCTACAAACGCTACCGCAACGGCTGTGGCCGGGATGCCCGTGTGAAACAGCTTTGGGGCAGCGCGGCACCCTTCGTAAAGTAACCGCAACACCGATCGCTTAGGTACGAAAATCGTGATCCCGGATCTCTTTCAGGTCAGGGATCACATCCGCGGTGCCATGGCGCATGACCATCAGCGCCCCGGCGCGCATCGCCAGATCAATCGCCTGCGGCATGGTCAACCCCCGGTCCAACCCGGCGACCAGATAGCCGGTAAAGGTATCCCCCGCCCCGGTCGTATCCACCGCCTCGACCCGATAGGCGGGGTAACTTTCCACCAGATGCGCCTTGTTAGAGACCCATTCGCAGCCCCCGGCGCCCAGCGTCACCACGATGTCATCGACAGGCAGTTGCCGCAGCTCACCCCCCGTCGCGGCCCGAAGCTGCGCCGCTTCGACCTCGTTCAATACCAACAGATCGATCTGGTCTAGGATCGCCGTCACCGCGGCTGCATCGAAAGGCGCGGCGGCATAGGCCAGCCGCAGGCCCAATGTTTTTGCGGTCCGGGCCGCGAACCGCTGGCCGTTGGTCTCATTCTGCATCAACAGCCAATCGCCAGAGGAGGCCTCACTCAGCGCCGCGCCGATCATCTCATCGGTGATTTCGTGGTTGGTGCCGGGGAAAATGACGATGTTGTTCTCGCCCTCAAGATCAACGGCGATATTGGCGTGGCCGGTGACCCCCTCCATCAAGGTGATATGCGCCGTCTCGACCCCGTATTCCAACAGCCGTTCCAGCGCCCAACCGCCATCGGCCCCAAGCGCGCCGACATGCATCACCCGCGTCCCGGCGCGGGCGGCGGCGACCGACATATTGGCCCCCTTACCGCCCAGCCCTTGCCGAAAATTGCGGGCCGAAATCGTCTCCCCCGGCCCCGGCAGATGGGGCAACAGATAGAAGTTATCCGCGTTGATAGAGCCGAGGTTCCAGATCATCAGCCCACCTTGCAGGCCGCGAGAATGGCCATGTTAAGAATGTCATTCGCCGTGGAGGTGGAGGAGCAGAATCTGGATCGATTTGTCCAAGCCGGTGAGGATCGGCCCGATCACCGTGGCCCCCGCCATCTCTTGCATCAGCTTGACCGAGATGCTGGCCGAGTGCCGCGCTGGCACCACGAGGATATTGGCAGGCCCCGTCAGCCGCGAGAACGGGTAGTTCGCCTGACTGGCCGCGTTCAGAGCCACGTCGACGGTCATCTCGCCTTCGTATTCGAAATCGACGCCGCGCCGGTCGAGCACTTCGGGCGCGAGGTGCATCTTTTCGGCGCGTTCCGAGACGGGGTAGCCAAAGGTCGAGAAGCTGACGAAGGCAACCCGCGGCTCCAGCCCCAGATGCCGCGCCACACGCGCGCCGCTTTCGGCGATATTGGCCAGATCGTTCTCATCGGGCCATTCATGGACCAGCGTATCTGCGATAAAGACGATGCGACCCTTGTGCAGCAACGCCGTGATGCCTGCGGCTCCCGCTTCGGCATTTGCGTCAAAGACATGGTTCAACCGTTCCAACACATGCGCCGATTTGCGCGTGGCCCCGGTGACCAGACCATCGCCATGTCCATGCGCCAGCATCAGCGCCGCGAAGACGTGACGATCGCGCGAAGCAAGGCGGTGGATGTCTTTGCGGTCAAACCCTTTGCGCTGCAGACGGCCATAAAGGAAATCTTTGTATGTTTCCAAATGCTGCGTATTGGCAGCGTTCACCACCTCCAACTCGCGCACCGCATCTTCCATGCCCGCTTCTTCGAGCTTGGCGCGCACGTCGTCCTCGCGGCCCACGACCAAGGCTTTCCCCAGCCCGGCGCGCTGGTACATGACCGCCGCGCGCAGTACTTTGGGATCATCGCCCTCGGCAAAGATCATCCGCGCCTGATTGGCCCGAGCGCGGGCGTTGATGCCGCGCAGGATGCTCGCCGTCGGGTCCATCCGCGATTTCAGCCCCAGTTCATAGGCATCCATATCGATGATCGGCCGCCGGGCGGCCCCTGTGTCCATCCCCGCTTTGGCCACGGCAGGCGGAATGCGGTGGATCAAACGCGGATCAAAGGGCGTGGGGATGATATAGTCGCGACCAAAGCTCAGCGTGCGGCCATAGGCCAGCGCCACCTCATCGGGCACATCCTCACGCGCCAGTTGCGCCAAAGCATGGGCGCAGGCGATCTTCATCTCATCGTTGATGGCGCGTGCGTGAATATCCAGCGCACCGCGAAAGAGATAGGGAAAGCCCAGCACGTTGTTAACTTGGTTCGGATAATCCGACCGCCCGGTGGCGACGATGGCGTCCATACGGACCTCATGCGCCTCTTCGGGGGTGATCTCTGGATCCGGGTTCGCCATGGCGAAGATCACCGGGTTATCGGCCATGGAGGCGACCATTGTAGGCGTCACCGCGCCCTTGACCGAAACCCCAAGGAACACATCCGCCCCCTTCATCGCCTCTTCAAGCGTGCGCAGCTCGGTATTGGCGGCATGGGCCGATTTCCACTGGTTCATGCCCTCGGTACGACCCTGATAGATCACACCCTTGGTGTCGCACATGATGCAATTGTCATGCCGCGCGCCCATCGATTTGAGCAGTTCCAGACAGGCGATGCCCGCCGCCCCCGCACCGTTGAGCACGATGCGCACGTCTTCGATCTTTTTGCCCGACAGATGCAGCGCGTTGATCAGGCCCGCGGCACAGATCACCGCCGTGCCGTGCTGGTCGTCATGGAAGACGGGGATGTCCATCTCTTCCTTCAGACGTTGTTCGATGATGAAACACTCAGGCGCTTTGATGTCTTCGAGGTTGATGCCGCCAAAGGTTGGGCCCATCAGCTTGCAGGCGTTGATGAATGCCTCGGTATCCTCTGTATCAAGCTCGATATCGATCGAGTTCACATCGGCAAAGCGTTTGAACAGAACCGCCTTGCCCTCCATCACCGGCTTGGACGCCAGCGCGCCGAGGTTCCCCAAGCCCAGCACCGCCGTCCCGTTTGAGATCACCGCCACCAGATTGCCCTTGTTGGTGTAGTCATAGGCCGTCTCGGGGTTTTCCGCGATCGCCTCGCAGGGCACCGCCACGCCGGGGGAATAGGCGAGGCTGAGGTCCCGCTGGGTGGTCATCGGCACCGTGGCCGAGATCTCGAATTTGCCGGGCGTCGGCTCAAGGTGAAAGGCAAGCGCCTCTTCAGAGGTGATACGGTTCTTTCTGGTCACGATATGGCCCTTCCCTTGCTTTGGAATCTTCTTAGCCACGATCGGACGCCTGCACAACGCAAGCGCCGCGTCAGAGCAAAATTGCCCGATAAAGGCCGCCCATCATGCCTGCACCCCCTTTCCCTGCTTCGGGGGGTTTTGTAGGGTCCGCGCTGCAATAGGGGGCCGCCGTGCAGACAGAAAAAGTAACGCCAATGATGGCGCAATATCTTGAGCTTAAAGCGGACCACGCGGATGCGCTGCTGTTCTACCGCATGGGCGATTTTTACGAGATGTTTTTCGACGATGCCGTGGCCGCTGCCGAAGCGCTGGACATCGCGCTGACCAAACGCGGCAAGCATCAAGGCAAGGACATCGCCATGTGTGGCGTGCCGGTCCATGCCGCCGAAGGCTATCTGCTGACGCTGATCCGCAAGGGCTTTCGCGTGGCGGTCTGCGAGCAGATGGAAAGCCCCGCCGAGGCCAAGAAACGCGGCTATAAGTCAGTCGTGAAACGCGATGTGGTGCGGCTGGTGACACCCGGCACCCTGACCGAAGAGAGCCTGCTGGAAGCCCGCCGTCACAACTACCTCGCGGCCTTTGCCGAGGTCCGTGACGCCTGCGCGATGGCATGGGTCGATATATCGACCGGCGCATTCCACGTGATGCCCTTGGCGCAGGTTCGTCTGGGGCCGGAACTGGCCCGCCTCTCGCCGTCTGAATTGATCGTCTCTGAGGCGAAAGAGAGTGAATTGCACGAAGTCGTCTCTGATTTCGGGATTGCGTTGACGGGCTTGGCCCGCTCGGCCTTTGACAGCACCAGCGCGGAAAAGCGGGTCTGCGACCTGTTTGATATCGCGACGCTTGAGGCATTCGGCAGCTTCACCCGCGCCGAAGTCTCGGCCATGGGAGCGGTAATAGAATACCTCACAATCACGCAACGCGGCAAGCTGCCCCTGCTCCGCCCCCCGCAGAAAGAGGCCGAAGCCCGTACCGTACAGATCGACGCGGCAACCCGGCGCAATCTGGAACTGACCCATTCCCTGAACGGCGGGCGCGGCGGGTCTTTGCTGTCGATCATGGATAATACCGTCACCGCCGGGGGCGCGCGGCTGCTGGAACGGCGGATCTCAAGCCCCTCGCGGGTCGTTGACGTGGTGTCCGCCCGCGCCGATGCGGTCAGCTTTGCCCATGAGAATGCCCGTCTTGCCGAAGACATGCGCCGTCGGCTGCGCAATGTTCCGGACCTCGACCGCGCATTGTCGCGACTTTCGCTTGACCGGGGCGGCCCGCGTGACCTTGCCGCGATCCGCAACGGGTTGATCGAAGCCGAGGCTTTACACCAGAGCCTAACACAACAGGAACTGCCAGATCTGCTGCGCGAGGCCGCCGAAGGTTTGCAGGGTCATGGCGACCTCATCGACCTGCTGGATCAAGCCTTAGTCGCCGAACCGCCGCTGATGGTGCGGGATGGCGGCTTCATCGCGCCCGGTCACGATGGAGACCTCGACGCCGCGCGCGAGTTGCGCGACGAAGGGCGGGGCGTAATCGCGGGCATGCAGCAGCAATTTGTTTCTGACACGGGGATTTCCTCGCTCAAGATCAAGCACAACAATGTCTTGGGCTATTTCGTCGAATGCACCGCGACCCATGCGGAAAAAATGCTCTCTCCGCCGCTGTCAGAGACCTTTATCCACCGTCAGACAACGGCGAACCAAGT
Source organism: Sulfitobacter sp. LC.270.F.C4 (assembly GCF_032922545.1). Classification (NCBI taxonomy): domain Bacteria; kingdom Pseudomonadati; phylum Pseudomonadota; class Alphaproteobacteria; order Rhodobacterales; family Roseobacteraceae; genus Sulfitobacter; species Sulfitobacter sp. LC.270.F.C4. The sequence continues at coordinate 379,680 of NZ_CP136692.1, forward strand.
GCGGTTCACCACCGTCGAACTGTCTGAGTTGGAGACGAAAATCCTCAACGCTGGCAATCACGCGCAGGAGATCGAAAAACGGCTCTACGAAAGCCTTCGGAGTGCCATTCTGGATTATGCAGCCGAGATTGGCCAAACCTCTGCCGGGCTGGCCGAGGTCGACCTTGCGACAGGTCTGGCCGACCTTGCGCGGAGCGAGAATTGGACCCGCCCGCGCGTTGATATGTCTCGGGCATTCGACATCAAAGGCGGGCGGCATCCGGTGGTTGAGCGCGCTTTGACCCAACAATCGGGCGAGCCTTTCATCGCCAATGACTGCGACCTTAGTGCCGAGGGCGAAGCCGCGAACATCTGGCTGCTGACCGGCCCGAACATGGCCGGTAAATCGACCTTCCTGCGGCAGAACGCCCTGATTGCGCTGATGGCGCAAATGGGCAGTTTCGTGCCCGCAAGCTCGGCCCATATCGGCGTTATCAGCCAGCTTTTCAGCCGCGTCGGCGCGTCGGACGATCTGGCGCGCGGGCGCTCGACCTTCATGGTGGAGATGGTCGAAACCGCCGCGATCCTGAACCAAGCGGATGACCGCGCCTTGGTTATCCTTGATGAAATTGGCCGCGGCACGGCCACTTATGATGGCCTCTCTATCGCTTGGGCGACGCTGGAACATCTGCACGACGTGAACCGGACACGGGCGCTGTTTGCCACGCACTATCATGAAATGACGGCGCTGGCGGGCAAGCTGCCGGGTGTCGACAATGCCACGGTAGCGGTCAAGGAATGGGAGGGCGAGGTCGTCTTTCTCCATGAGGTGCGCAAAGGCGCGGCAGACCGGTCTTACGGGGTGCAGGTCGCGCAACTGGCGGGCCTGCCTGCGCCGGTGATCGCACGCGCCCGCGTGGTGCTGGAGGCGCTGGAAAAAGGCGAGCGCGAAGGCGGCGCGACGCAAAAGACCCTGATCGACGATCTGCCGCTGTTCGCCGTCAGCCCGACTCCACAGCCGAAGCCCGCGACGACATCGGCTGTCGAGGAAAGGCTGAAAGAGATCATCCCCGATGAACTCTCCCCCCGTGAAGCGCTTGAGCTGATCTACAAACTGAAAGAGGCGGCCAAATCCTGACCGCCTCTTTCAAAGATATCTGACTGGGCTTAGCTCGCCGGGGTCGAAGACACCCCAACCTGTGCGGGGCGCAGCAGACGGTCGTGCAGCATGAAGCCTTCGGCGGCGACCTGAATGATCTCGCCCGCGACGGTGCCGGGCACCGGGGCTTCGAACATCGCTTCGTGATGCTTGGGGTCGAACTTGTCGCCCACTTCGGGTGCGATCACTTCGATGCCGTGCTTTTTAAAGACGTTCAGCAACTCGCGCATCGTCAGCTCCACACCTTCCAGCAGCGGGCCAAAAGCCTCTTTCTGCTCTTCGGTGGTGGTTTCCAGCGCGCGCTTCATGTTGTCGTAGACCGGCAGCATGTCACGGGCGAGCTTGGAGCCGCCGTAGTTCTCGGCCTCGCGCCGATCCTTGTCGGAGCGTTTGCGCGCGTTCTCGGCATCGGCCAGCGCGCGCATGAAACGGTCGCGGTATTGGTCACGCTCGGCGCGCAACTCTTCCACCGCAAGGGCTTCTTCGTCGATCTCGGCCATGTCTTCGGCGTATTCTTCAGCTTCGGCGCTGTCGATCTCGTCCAAAAAGTCGTTTTCTTTCGGCTCTGCCATGTTCCACCTCTAGTTCCGGTCGGAAATCAGCTTTCCCACCAGTTGTGCCGTGTAGTTCACAATCGGCACGATACGTCCATAATTTAAGCGTGTCGGGCCAATGACACCCACGGCGCCGATCACCTTACGATCAGCGTTCATATAAGGGGAAACGACCAGAGAGGAACCCGAAAGTGAGAAAAGTTTGTTTTCGGAGCCGATAAAAATGCGTACACCGTCCCCATCTTCGGCCAGTTCGAGGAATTCGGCGATGTCTCGCTTGCGCTCAAGGTCATCAAAGAGGCTGCGGATACGATCGAGGTCTTCGGCTTCCCCCTCTCCGCTCAGCAGATTCGACCGGCCCCGGACAATCAAGCGTTCGGAATGCTCCCCTTCTGCGTCCCACAGCACGGCACCGCTCTCGACCAGTTGCTGGGCCAAGACGTCAATCTCCTGACGGCGTTTGGCGATCTCTTGTTTGATGCTGCGTTGCAATTCGCTGAGGGTCTTTCCCTCAACGAAAGCATTCAGAAAATTCGCCGCCTCGCGCATCGAACTGGGCGTTTGCCCCGGCGGAGGCGTGAAAAGCCGGTTTTCCACATGGCCATCTGAAAAGACAAGCACAACCAAGGCCCTATCAGGCGAAAGAGAGACGAATTCGATATGCTTTATCGGCGCTTCGTGCTTCGGCGTCAGCACAAGGGAGGCGCCATGCGTTACCCCCGACAAGGCAGAGCCAATCCGGTCCAAAAGCCCGCCCACATCGGACGAGTTATTGCCCAGCGTCGCGTCGATCTTTTCGCGGTCCAACTCGGTCGGGTCGCCGATCTCAATCATGCCATCGACGAACATCCGCAGCCCCAATTGGGTTGGAATCCGCCCGGCCGAGACATGCGGGCTGTCGAGCAGCCCCATGTATTCGAGATCCTGCATCACATTGCGGATCGTCGCTGCCGAAACCTTTTCGCTGAAGTCGCGCGTCAGCGTGCGCGACCCGACGGGATCGCCACTTTCCAGATAGCCTTCGACCACCCGGCGAAACACTTCGCGGGACCGGTCGTTCATGTCTTTCAGCAATTCAGGCGTGTTTTTCATCGGTGCTCGCTCTCTTCCCCAATAAAGGTACAAGCCGGGCAAACGTCAATCGGGGTTGCATCAAAGCCTTGTGGGGCGGTATCCCCGGGCAACATCAAAAAGGATATGTCATGCGTCCCTCTGGCCGGAAACTCGATGAAATGCGCGCCGTCTCGATCGAGACAGGTTTCACCAAACACGCCGAAGGGTCGGCCCTGATCAAGATGGGCGACACCCATGTGCTGTGCACCGCCACGATCGAAGACCGCGTGCCGCCGTTTATCAAAGGCTCCGGTCTGGGTTGGGTCACCGCCGAATACGGCATGCTGCCCCGCGCCACCAATACACGAATGCGCCGTGAGGCCGCGTCGGGCAAGCAAGGGGGCCGCACGGTCGAGATCCAGCGCCTGATCGGTCGTGCCCTGCGCGCCGGTGTCGACCGCTCCGCTCTGGGAGAGCGTCAGATCACCGTCGATTGTGACGTGCTACAGGCCGATGGCGGCACCCGCTGCGCGTCGATCACCGGCGGTTGGATTGCCCTGCGGTTGGCCGTGAACAAACTGATGAAAGCGGGCGATGTCGTCTCTGATCCGCTGGTTGATCCGGTCGCCGCGGTAAGCTGTGGTATCTATGCAGGACAGCCGGTGCTTGACCTCGACTATCCCGAAGACTCTGAGGCCGGCGTTGACGGTAACTTCATCATGACCGGGTCCGGCAAGCTGATCGAAGTCCAGATGAGCGCCGAAGGCTCTACCTATACGCGCGACCAGATGAACCAGCTGATGGATCTGGCCGAAAAAGGCGTCGGCGAACTGGCCGCGATTCAGAAATCGGTCACCGCATGACACGCAAGTTCACCGAAAGCCGAATCCTGATCGCCACCCATAACGCGGGCAAACTGGACGAAATGCGCCAGCTTTTCGCGCGCCACGGGGTGGAGGTCGTCGGCGCGGCAGAGATGGACCTGCCCGAGCCCGCAGAGACCGAGACCACATTCGTTGGCAACGCCCGGATCAAGGCACATGCGGCGGCCAAGGCCACCGGCATGCCCGCCTTGGCCGACGATTCCGGCATTGAGGTCGAAGCGCTGGCCAACGCCCCCGGTGTCTATACTGCCGACTGGGCAGAGACCGAGAATGGGCGCGATTTCATCATGGCCATGACCAAAACGCGGGACCTGCTGGAAGAAAAGAACGCCTCCCACCCGCGCCGTGCCCGCTTTTGCGCGACGCTGGTGCTGGCTTGGCCCGATGGCCACGACGAAGTCTTTGCCGGTAAGGTAAATGGCTCGCTGGTTTGGCCCATGCGGGGTGAACAAGGGCATGGCTATGACCCGATGTTCCAACCCGATGGGCATGACATCACATTCGCCGAGATGGACGCAGAACAGAAAAACAGCATAAGCCACCGCGCCGATGCTTTTGCGAAATTGATTGCGGGCTGTTTTGGCTGAAGATTGGCAACAGGGCGGCTTCGGCCTTTATATCCACTGGCCATTTTGCGAGGCAAAGTGCCCCTATTGTGACTTCAACAGCCATGTCAGCCGCCGGATCGACCAAAACGCCTGGCGTGATGCCTATCTGGCAGAGTTCCAGAGAGCGGCGGATGAGACACCGGGCCGCGTCCTCAACGCAGTCTTTTTCGGGGGCGGCACACCCAGCCTGATGGACCCGGATGTCGTGGCCGATATCATTGCCGCGATCCGGCGGCACTGGCCCACCGCAAATGATCTGGAGATCACGCTCGAAGCCAACCCCGGTTCTGTCGAAGCAGGCCGTTTCGCCGCCTACCGACAAGCCGGCGTTTCACGTGTCTCTATGGGAATTCAGGCGCTCAACGATCGGGATCTCAAGCGTTTGGGCCGCCTGCACTCTACTAAAGAGGCGTTGACGGCTTTCGACATCGCCCGCAATACGTTCGAACGGGTCAGTTTCGATCTTATCTATGGCCGTCAGGATCAGACCGCGGCCCAATGGAAAGCCGAGCTAAAGCAGGCTCTATCGCTTGCGATAGACCATATTTCGCTCTACCAACTGACCATCGAACAAGGCACCGCTTTCGGTGACCGCTACGCCCGTGGCAAGCTGCGCGGCCTGCCCGACGAAGACTTGGGCGCGGATATGTTCACTCTGACACAAGACGTCTGCAACGATATGGGCATGCCCGCCTATGAGGTCTCAAATCACGCACGCGATGGCGCCCAATCGCGTCACAACCTGATCTACTGGCGCTATGGCGATTACATCGGTATCGGCCCCGGCGCGCACGGACGGCTGACGCTTGGCGGACAAAAACTAGCAACCGTCGCCTACAGCAATCCGCAACGGTGGCTTGATGGGGTCGCAAAAGGCGCAGCGGAGAAACCCCGCGCCGCCATCAGCCGAAGCGAACAGGCGACCGAGTTTCTCCTTATGGGTCTACGCCTGAAAGAAGGCGTCGATCTGGCTCGCTACGCCGATATCGCCGGGCATGAAATCGACGAAAAGGCGGTCGATCACCTGCAAGATATTGGCATGGCAAAGCGCGAAGGAGGCAGATTAACCGTGTCCGATCAAGGCGTTATAGTTCTAAACGCCGTGATCGAAACGCTTTTGCCCTAAGACCCGCCCAGCAGGCGGCAGATCTCGTCCAACTGGTCAAGCGTGGTATAGTGCAACGTCACCTTACCCGCTTCTTGGCCCGGTTTATGGTCCAAACTAACCTTCATACCAAGGTTAGCTGACAGGTCGCCTTCAAGCGCCTGAGTATCGGCGTCTTTCTCTGAGCGCTGCGAGAGGCGCTCTTTATTTACCATATTACCGCGCTCGCCAGCCTGATCTCTCTTGACCAACGCTTCGGTTGCGCGCACGGAAAGACCACCCTTGATGACCTGCTGGGCCAATTTCATCGGGTCATTTGCCGGGATCAGCGCCCGCGCGTGCCCCGCGCTCAATTCATTCTGACGCACCATTTCCTGCACCGGATCTGGCAGGTTCAACAGACGCAAAAGATTCGCAATATGGCTCCGGCTCTTGCCAAGCGCCTCTGCCATCTTCTCCTGCGTGTGCCCGAATTTATCCATCAGCTGACGATAACCCGCCGCTTCCTCGACCGAGTTCAGGTCGGCCCGCTGGATGTTTTCGATGATCGCAACTTCGAGCACTTCAACATCGGTGAACTCGCGCACAATAACCGGAAGGCTATGTATCTTCGCGATTTGCGAAGCCCGCCAGCGCCGCTCACCAGCGACGATCTCGAAGTTGCCATTGTCAAGCGCACGCACGATTAGGGGCTGAATGACCCCCTTTTCCTTGATAGATGCGGCGAGATCGTCCAGATGCTCTTGCTCAAACCGTTTACGCGGCTGATCTGGGTTCGGCTTGATCCGCTCAATCGGAACGAACTGCTCCGCCGCCGCGGCCCCCTTGGCGGCCACGCTCTCTGTCTCAGCTACATCCGCCATCAGTGCCGAAAGCCCCCGGCCAAGGCCCCGTTTACGCTCTTGTTTATCTGCCATACTGCCACCTTATTAACCATTGTTTCTCGTTAGCTCTGCCGCCAAATCGCGGTAGGCTTGGGCCCCTTTCGAAGTAGGATCGTAACTCAAAACGGGCATCGCAAAACTTGGCGCTTCGCTTACCCGAACATTCCGCGGGATGACGGTCTGGAACACGAGATCTCCAAGGTTTGAACGCGCATCACTTTCAACCTGCTGCGACAGGTTATTCCGCCTATCATACATCGTAAGAAGCACGCCCTCGATCCTCAGATCTTTATTCCCGCTCTGCCGCACTTCGCGGATCGTAAGCATAAGCTGGGAAAGACCCTCCAGCGCGAAAAACTCGCTTTGAAGCGGCACCAGGACAGAATGCGCCGCGATCATCGCGTTTACTGTCAGTAGGTTGAGAGATGGCGGGCAGTCGATCAGAATATAGTCGAACTCAAACTGATCCATTGCCGGTTGCCGCAGCGCATCGTGAAGTAGGAAGCTCCTTTTCTCATTCGAGAAAAGCTCAATATCCGCAGAACTGAGGTCCACCGTCGCGGGAACGATAAGTAATCCGTCCGTTTCAGTGCGCTGGATGACATCCTGCGGCAAGCTGTCGTCAAGCAAAAGATCATAGGTCGTGAACTCTCGATCCTCTACTTCGATCCCAAGCCCGGTAGAGGCGTTCCCCTGCGGGTCAAGATCGACAACGAGGATTCGCTTGCCCGCCTCTGCAAGCGCTGCCGCGAGGTTGATCGTGGTTGTGGTCTTACCAACGCCGCCCTTTTGGTTCGCAATAGCAACAATTTTCGGTCCAGCCGGACGAGATAGGTCAGACACGAGTGATATCCTTAATCTTCAAAATAGCGGCAGTCGGATTGGTTTTGCTCTCTACGGCTTCGAGCGCGTAGGCCCAGACTTGCTTAGCATCACTGTCTTCACTTCGCCAATTCTGTCCCTTGGGAAAGAGCGCGGTACCGTCAGAATTCAGATGAAGTTCAGTGAAGTCCAGAAGTTGCGTCAAATCAGCAAGAGCCCTTGCCGACAATATATCGGCTCCAAGGCCATCCAACTGTTCGATTCTCTCGGTTTTGACTAAAGCGGTCAGGCCGAGTTCCCGTATTGCGGTACGGAGAAACGCGCATTTTCGTTGATCACTCTCGACCATGGTCACTTGAAAATTCTGCTCTTCTTGATTGAGAATCGCAACCACGATTCCCGGAAACCCTCCGCCGCTGCCAAGATCAACCCAATGGCCCTCGCCCTCAGCAAGTTCGAATACCTGTACGGAATCGAGGATATGACGTTGCCAGAGATCATCCAAGCTGTTTTTGGAAACCAAATTGATCTTCGGATTCCATTTTCGTACTAGCTCAGCGAAAGCTGCCAGCTTGTCAAATGTTTCACGTGAAACATTCAGGGCGTTCTCTATCGTCATGCAGACCTCTTACCCGTTCCTCTTTTCACCCGCGCGAGTATTAAGGTTAGGGCGGCTGGCGTCATCCCGTCGATACGGGCCGCCTGTGCCATCGTCTCCGGCCGGGCCGCCGCGATCTTCGACTTCAATTCATTGGAGAGCCCAGCAAGCTCGTCGAACATGAAATCAGGCGGGATCCGAAGGCCCTCGTCCTTTTTGAGAAGATCGATCTCTTTCTGCTGACGGGAGATATAAGTCGCGTAAAGCGCATCGCGCTCGATCTGGCGTCGTACCTCTTTTGGGGCTATCTCTAAGCTACTATCGAGCGACAGAAGATCCTCGAACTTAACGTCCGGAAACGCGAGGACCTGAAAACCATTCCGTTTAGAACCGTCTTGATTGACGGCAATACCACCTGCCAGGAGTTCCTTCGGGGTCCAATCTTTTGCCTGCAATTGCTCCTTAAAGGCCTCCAAAGAAGCCAGCTTACGCTGAAAGAGCTTACCGCGAGCTTCCGATACGCAGCCGAGCTCGATTGCCAGGGGCGTCAGGCGCTGGTCAGCGTTGTCTGCGCGTAGGGACAGCCGGAACTCCGCCCGGGACGTAAACATGCGATATGGCTCACTCACACCTCGGGTCGTCAGGTCATCAATCATGACGCCGATATAGCTATCAGCACGTCCAAATGTCACAGCGTCCCTACCCTGCGACATCAAAGCAGCATTTAGTCCTGCGACGAGGCCCTGAGCAGCGGCTTCCTCGTAACCTGTGGTGCCATTGATCTGACCCGCCAAATAGAGGCCCGGCACGGTCCGCACGGCGAGGGTCGAAGACAGAGCACGGGGGTCTATGTAATCATACTCGATGGCATAGCCGGGCTGGAGGATTATCGCATTTTCGAGCCCAACCATACTCCGTACGTAGGCCTCTTGCACATCTTCCGGCAGGGACGTTGAAATCCCGTTCGGGTATACAGTGTGGTCGTCTACGCCCTCAGGCTCCAAGAAAACCTGATGCGAGTCTTTATCCGCAAATCGAACCACCTTGTCTTCAATAGATGGGCAGTACCGCGGGCCCACACCATCGATATGCCCTCCGTACATGGCGGACCTATCTAGGTTCTCGCGAATGATCTGATGAGTTTTCTGGTTGGTGTGCGTTATCCCGCAGGCAACCTGCGGTGCAGATACTTCTGTGGAGAGGAATGAAAATACGACAGGCTCCTCGTCGCCTGGCTGTTTTTCCAAAATATCCCAGTTAATGGTCCGGCCATCCAAGCGCGGCGGCGTCCCTGTCTTCAACCGTCCCATAGGAAGGCCAAAGGAATCGATCCGTTCAGCGAGCCGCACGGAGGCTTTGTCGCCCATTCGTCCACCCTGGTGCGATACGTTGCCGATGTGAATGACGCCCCGCAAAAAGGTTCCAGTGGTCAGCACCACAGAGGTCGCTCGGATAGTAGCGCCGTCGGCCAGTACCACCCCGGCCACCGTGTCGCCATTCATCGCGAAATCCACGACTTCGCCTTCGACAATATCGAGGTTTTCTTGGCCTTCGATCTCTTTGAGCATCTCGGTACGGTAGATTTTGCGATCTGCCTGGGCTCGCGGGCCTTGCACCGCGGGGCCTTTGCGACGGTTCAGCAGACGAAACTGAATGCCAGCCTTATCTGCCACCCGCCCCATAACGCCGTCCATCGCATCAATCTCGCGGACGAGGTGACCTTTGCCCAGCCCTCCAATCGCAGGATTGCAAGACATCACACCGATGCCGCTCCGGTCCATCGTCACAAGAGCGGTATGAGCTCCGAGGCGCGCTGAAGCGTGGGCCGCTTCCGCGCCCGCATGGCCGCCGCCGATCACGATCACATCAAAATGTTTCACGTGAAACACTCCATCATTTACCTACGCAAAAGCTGGTGAAGATTTCATCCAGCAGGTTTTCGACATCTATTCGGCCAACTAAGGCTTCGAGCGCGCGTATAGCGAATCGCAATTCCGCCGCGGCTAAATCATAAAAGTCGGGTCCTCGCTGGAGGATAACATCTACCTCTGCCAAACACGAGACGGCTTGCTCCAGAGCGACACGATGTCGCTCATGCGTCGCTAGTCCGATGCGGGCGCTCTTCGTCGAAAGGGTCGTTTGGACCCGGGCAATAAGCTCAGAGACGCCCTGCCCGGTTTTTCCAGATATCCCACTTTCCTCGATACCTGTAAGATCCGCCTTTGGTCGAACCACTATATCATCGGGCTCCGGAGCGATCATCAGAGTCTCATCCGGGGCGGCAAGGAAGACCCGCAAGTCGGCGGCTTTCGCGCGTTCGATAGCCCGCTCGATTCCGATGGCCTCGATCTTGTCAGCACAATCGCGCAAACCAGCCGTATCCAACAGCGTCACTGGAAGACCGCCGAGGTCCATCCTTACCTCGATAACGTCGCGGGTCGTGCCAGCGATTTCGGATGTAATCGCTGCGTCACGGCCTGCGAGAGCATTTAGCAGGGTCGATTTACCGGCGTTAGGTGCGCCGATGATGGCAACTTCGAAGCCATTGCGGATACGTTCTGCGACATAGGTGCCTCGCGCTTCGGCCTGCAACTCTTCCCCGACCTTGGTTAGCAGGGCATCGACCTCTGGGGTGACATCGACGGGCACCTCTTCGTCTGCGAAGTCGATCGTCGCTTCAAGCAAGGCCGCAGCCCGGATCAGGTCTTTCCGCCAGTCTTCGACCCGCGCGCCAAGATGACCGGAGAGAACGCGGAGAGCTTGCTTTCTTTGAGCCTCGGTTTCGGCTTCGATGAGATCTGCCAGACCTTCGACCTGTGCGAGGTCCAGCTTTTCATTCTCTAGGGCGCGACGGGTGAATTCACCTGCCTCAGCCATTCGTGTTTCCGGGAATGTCGAGAGCAGTGAGAGCATAGCGCGCACGACAGCGATCGAACCGTGAACTTGCAGCTCGACAACATCTTCGCCGGTGAAGGAATTCGGCCCGGGAAAGCTGAGGAGCAAGGCTTGGTCGATGACCTCCCCCTCGGCGCCCCGAAGATTGCGCAGCACGCTTTCGCGCCCCTCAGGGCGTTGGCCGGTGATCTTCTCTGCGATCGCAAAGGCCTGCGGGCCGGAAATGCGGATCACCGCAACTCCGGCACGGCCCGGCGCTGACGCTTGGGCGAATATCGTGTCCATATTTCACTAACCTATTGTTATTAATCAATAACTCAGGTGTTCATGGAGTCGAAGAAGTCAGAATTCGACTTGGTCTGCTTGAGCTTGCCGAGCAGGAACTCGATGGCGTCAGTGGTGCCCATCGGGTTGAGAATGCGGCGCAGGACAAAGGTCTTTTGCAGGTCCACTTTATCGACCAGCAGATCCTCTTTCCGGGTGCCGGACTTGAGGATGTCGATCGCCGGGAAGACGCGCTTGTCGGCGATCTTGCGGTCCAGCACGATTTCAGAGTTGCCGGTCCCTTTGAACTCTTCAAAGATCACCTCATCCATGCGGCTGCCGGTGTCGATCAGCGCTGTGGCGATGATGGTGAGCGATCCGCCCTCTTCGATGTTCCGCGCAGCGCCGAAGAAACGTTTGGGGCGTTGCAGGGCGTTTGCGTCGACACCACCGGTCAGAACCTTACCCGAAGATGGCACCACGGTGTTGAAGGCGCGACCCAGACGGGTGATCGAATCGAGCAGGATCACAACGTCGCGCTTGTGTTCAACAAGACGCTTGGCTTTCTCGATCACCATCTCGGACACGGCCACGTGGCGCGTTGCAGGTTCATCGAAAGTGGAGGATACGACCTCCCCCTTCACCGAACGCTGCATGTCGGTGACTTCCTCGGGCCGTTCGTCGATCAGCAAGACGATCAGATAGCACTCTGGGTGGTTTTTTTCGATGCTATTGGCGATGTTCTGCAGCAGCACGGTCTTACCGGTGCGCGGCGGGGCGACGATCAGCGAACGCTGGCCCTTGCCGATGGGCGAAACCAGATCGATGATCCGTGCGGAGCGGTCTTTGATCGTGGGGTCGTCGACCTCCATCGTCAGACGCTCGTCGGGGTAGAGTGGCGTCAGGTTCTCAAAAGCAACCTTGTGGCGGGCCTTCTCGGGCGCCTCGAAGTTGATCTTGGTCACTTCGGTCAGCGCGAAATAGCGTTCGGTGTCGTCAGGCGCTTTGATCAGCCCTTCAATGGTGTCCCCGGTGCGCAGCGACCATTTGCGGATCATGTCGGGCGAGACATAGATGTCATCGGGGCCCGGAAGGTAGTTCGCTTCGGGCGAGCGCAAAAAACCGAATCCGTCTTGCAGCACTTCCAAGACGCCGTCGCCTGAGATCTCCCAACCGTCATCCGCGCGCTCGCGGAGAATCTGGAACATCATCTCGCCTTTACGCATGGTCGATGCGTTTTCGATCTCCAGCTCTTCGGCCATGGCGAGCAGATTTTTCGGTGTCTGCGCCTTAAGATCAGCGAGGTTCAGCGTTTCGGTTGTCATGAAGCATCCTGTTCAGCCGCAGCAGAATGCGGGCTGGTCGATTATTTGAATGTGGCAAGCAGAAACCGCCCCGGACGGGACAGTGGCGCAGATATAGGCAACGGCGCTGCTTGAGTCAATTGCTTCAGAATTTCACAACGACCGAGAAAACGATCACGATCATCAAAAGCGTCGGCACCTCGTTCAAAAGCCGGAACTGACGGCCTGTGACCGTGCTCTCGCCACTTTCGACGGATTTGACCTGTTTTTTCAGCCAAACATGGAAAATCGTCATGGCAATGACACTGGCACCCTTGGTCCAAGGCCAGATCATTGTCCAATCCACGATTCCGGGTGTCAGAACGAGGGCGAGGCCGAAACCCCATGTCGCCATCATCGCGGGCCGCATGATGAACTGAGCGAGCTTAAATTCCATCATCGAGAAGGTCTCATGCATCCGACCTGCCGAGCCTGCCTGTTCGACATGATGCACGAAGAGCCGGGGCAGATAGAACAGTGCGGCCATCCAACTGATGACGGACACGATATGGAACGCTTTGATCCACGGATAGGTGAGGCTGAGAAGATCAAACATGGGGATGGCTCCGGGTGTGCGTGCTTCTTTCTTAATAAATAAGAAAAGAGAAAAGATGTAGTTGATTGTAGGGAACCGGATTCCTGTGGATTAATGATTTATACCGCCGCTTATCAACAGGTGAACAAACTTCACGGCCACCTGTGGATAAACCCGCCCCGATTCGCGAATATTGAACTTTCTCAGGAACTTGCCAGCGTATTTTCCGGGGGACAAAATGTATCAAAGCGGGGATAACCGGTGAAGTGCCGTGGTTATACGCACAAGCGGCTTATCCCTATCCATCGGGGTGGGAATCGGCGACAAAAACCGCGACTCGGGGCGAGATCTGCGGGCTTGTGCTGTCAACTTTTATCTCGCAGAACAAATCCTCAAGATTTGCGCCAGATCATCACAGGGTTATCCACATGCCACAGAAAATCGTCCTCGCCTCCGGCTCGGAGATCCGCGCGAAACTCTTGGCGCAGGCTGCGATCCCGCATGAGGTGATCCCGGCGCGGGTCGACGAAGAGATGATCACCGCTGCCCTGTGTGCAGAGGCGGCGAAACCGCGCGACATTGCCGATACATTGGCCGAGATGAAGGCCCGCAAGGTGAGCGAAAAACACCCCGGCGCGCTGGTATTGGGCTGCGATCAGGTCTTGGAGCATCGCGGAGAGATGTTGCACAAGCCGCGTGATCGGGATGAGGCCATCGCGCAGCTTTACCAGTTGCGCGGGGATCGGCATTCGCTGCTCTCTGCCGCCGTGCTCTACGAAGATGGTGAACCGCTGTGGCGGCATGTCGGCCAAGTGCGGCTGCGGATGCGTGACGCCAGTGACGCCTATATTAAGGACTACGTCGAACGGAACTGGGACAGCATCCGCTACGCGGTGGGCTGCTATAAGCTGGAAGAAGAAGGTGTGCGGCTGTTCAGCCAGATTGAGGGGGATTACTTTCACGTCCTCGGTATGCCATTTCTTGAACTGCTGAATTACCTGACGCTGCGCGGAGACCTCACGACATGAGCCTGTCCAAAATCCCCCTTGCCGGTGTGATCGGATCGCCCATCGCGCATTCCAAATCTCCGCAACTGCACCGCCATTGGCTAGAGACCTACGGCATCGCGGGTCATTATGTACCACTTGATGTGGCGCCCGATGATCTGGAGCAGGTTTTGCGGACACTACCCAAGATGGGTTTCGTCGGGGTAAACCTGACGATCCCCCATAAGGAGGCGGTGATGAAGATCGCGGATCTGATCACCGACCGCGCCACATTGATTGGTGCCGCCAATACGCTGATCTTTCGTCCCGATGGCAAAATGCATGCTGATAATACGGATGGCTATGGGTTCATTGAGAACTTGAAGGCCGGTGCGCCCGATTGGGATCCAAAATCCGGACCAGCGGCGATCTTGGGTGCAGGCGGCGCGGCGCGCGCTGTGGTCTCGTCGCTTTTGGACGCTGGGGTGCCTGAGATCTGCCTGTCGAACCGCACCCGCGTGCGGGCAGAGCAGTTGCAGCGCGATTTCGGCAGCAGGGTCAAAGTCGTCGATTGGATGCAGGCAGGCAATATGATTGATCATGCCGCCTTGGTGGTGAACACCACATCGCTTGGTATGATTGGCAAGGGTGCTTTGCGTGTGCCGCTTGATGGGCTGCGCCCCGGCACCGTGGTGACGGATCTCGTTTATGCGCCGCTGCGGACACATCTGCTGGAAACGGCCGAAGAAATGGGCTGTGTCACGGTCGACGGCCTTGGCATGTTATTGCATCAGGCGGTGCCCGCGTTTGAGCGTTGGTTCGGCCAGCGGCCAGAGGTTGACCGCGCCACGCGCACGGCGGTGCTGCGCTGATGTTTCACCTCGGGCTGACCGGGTCGATTGGCATGGGCAAATCGACCACGGCAAAGATGTTTGCCGAGGAAGGCTGCGCCGTTTGGGATGCCGATGCAGCGGTGCACCGGCTTTATGCAAAGGGGGGCGCGGCGGTCGCGCCCATGCAGGCGGCGTTTCCGACGGCGATAGAGGCTGGCGCGGTTTCTCGCGCCGCATTGAAAGAGATCATCGCCGCTGATCCCACCGCCCTGCCCCGGATCGAGTCCATCGTACATCCGCTGGTGGCCCAAGACCGGGCGACATTTCTGGCCGAAGCCTATAGCGACATTGCCGTGCTCGACATTCCGTTGCTGTTTGAAACCGGCGGCGACGCTGCGATGGACGCGGTGGTCTGCGTCACGATCCCAGACGCCGTCCAACGCGACCGCGTGCTTGCCCGTGGCACCATGACCGAAGCGCAATTCGATGCCATCCGCGCCAAGCAGATGCCCGCCAAAGAGAAGTGCGCCCGTTCAGACTATGTGATAGTGACCGACACGCCCGACCATGCCCGCGCGCAGGTGCGGGATGTGATCCGCGACATTAGGGAAAAGCTACGTCATGCGTGAAATCGTGCTCGATACCGAAACCACCGGCTTTGACCCCGAAAGCGGCGACCGTATCGTTGAGATCGGTGCGGTCGAGCTGATGAACCATATGGCCACGGGCGAGACCTACCACCAATATATCAACCCCGAACGCTCCATGCCCGAAGAGGCGTTTCAGGTGCACGGATTGGGTGATGATTTCCTGCGCGACAAGCCCAAGTTTGCGCAGATCGGCAAGTCATTCCTCGACTTTATTGGCACGTCCAAGCTGATCATTCACAACGCGGCCTTCGACATTAAATTCCTGAACGCCGAGCTGCGCTGGATGGGTCTGCCTCAAATCCCATGGGAGCAGGCGCTTGATACGTTGGAAATTGCGCGCAAACGCTTCCCCGGCTCGCCCGCGTCGCTTGATGCGCTGTGCCGTCGCTTCGGGATCGACAATACCTCTCGGACACTGCACGGCGCCCTGCTCGACAGTGAGATTCTGGCCGAAGTCTATCTGGAATTGATCGGGGGGCGGCAGCCCGACTTTGCGCTGTCATCGGCGCCCGAACGGAAATCCGGTGAGCCTGACACGCGCTGGACCCCGAAACCGCGGCCCAATCCTCTGCCCTCGCGTCTGACAGAGGCCGAAGCCGCCGCCCATGCCGAATTTGTCGGCAAGCTGGGCGACGACGCGCTATGGAAACAGCTTGGCTGACGCTTAGGCGTCGGCTTTTGGCGGGGTCTCGGCCTGACGGCGGGCAACTTCGTTGCGGTAGAGCGACAGGAAGTCGATGTTCTCGAGGTTCAGCGGCGGGAAGCCACCATCGCGGGTCACGTCGCTGACGATGCGGCGCAGGAAGGGGAAGATCATCCGCGGGCATTCGATCAGCAGATAGGGGTGCATCTGCTCTTCAGGCACGCTTTCGACTTGGAAAATACCGACATAGTCGATTTCCAGCACGAAGAGCGTCGCGTCGCCGTCTTTCGCTTTCGAGGTGATGTTCAGCTTGATCGCGATCTCATACTGGTTTTCCCCACCACGCTTTTTCGCGTCGAGGTTGACCTGAACCTGCACATCGGGCTGCACATCTGCAGGGGCGCCCTTTTGCGCCATGATGTTCTCAAACGACATGTCGCGGATGAACTGGCCCAGCACGCGCATCTGCGGCTGTTTCGGTTGCGCTGTTTCGTTTTCTGCCATTTTCTGTGTCCTGTTGTGGTGAATTTCTTAAATCTATCCGGACTTAGCAGGTCGGCACGGGCCGCTCAATCCTTAGTCCAGCCCGAGGGGCCCTTGGTCTGGCGCGGCTGTTCGGAGATCTCATGGAAATCGCCATCGATCACGTCACCGCGACCGCGCGGGTCGCGTCTGCCCTGCGGGCCGGGGCGCGGGCCCATGCCGCCCGGGGTGCCAAAGCTCTGGACCTTCACCCGGTCGCGGATCGCGCCGTAGGCCGCTTGCCGGAAGCGCGGGATCAGGAAAGCAAAGCCGACAGCATCGGTGAAAAAACCCGGCGTCAGCAGCAGCGCGCCGGAAAACAGGATCATCGCGCCATGCACCAAAGGCTCTGTCGGGTCGCGCAGGTCATTGAAGGAACTGCGCAATTGACCAAGCGCCAGCGCCCCTTGAGAGCGCACCAACCATGTGCCCAGAACGGCGGTCAGCACCACCACGGCCAGCGTCCAGCCAAGGCCGATGGCGCCACCGACTTGGATGAAAAGCGTGATCTCGATCAGAGGCACGGCGATAAATGCGATCAATAGCCACATGTGGCGGGGTCCTTTCGCTGGGGGCAGAGTGGACTTGCCCCGGTCGAACACCTACATAAGAGCTTAACTCGCATGTTTCCATGCCACCCCTGAATGAGGTTTCGATGAATTCTCCCCTGATACAGCTTCTGGTGCTTGCCGGTATCGCCGTATTCCTGATCCTGCGGCTGAAAAACGTGCTTGGCACCCGCGAGGGTTTTGAAAAGCCCCCGGTAACCGATCAAACGCCAAGCGCCCGCAGTGGCCCCGCGTTTGAGGTGATCGAAGGCGGCCCCGATCTCGATATCACCGACCACGTTCCCGAAGACAGCCCCTCGGGCAAGGCACTGGCCGAGATGAAACGGGTTGAGCCCTCGTTCGGCGTCAGCGATTTTCTGCAAGGCGCACGCGGTGCCTATGAGATGATCGTCATGGGCTACGAGCGTGGCGATCTGGCAGAAATTCAGCCGTTTCTGGCCGATGATGTCTATGAAAGCTTTGTTGACGGTGTCGCGGCGCGCGAGGATCAAGGTCTGACGATCGACGCCAACTTTATCGGCGTGCGTGAGATGGAATTGGTCGACGCCACGATGGACGAGACCACCAAAGAAGCCGAACTCACCATTCGCTTCGTGGGAGAGCTGACCTCTGAAGTACGCAACCGCGAAGGCGAGGTTGTCGAGGGCAGCAGCAACGAAATCAAACGCCAAAAAGATACATGGGTCTTCGCCCGTGTCATGGGCTCGGATGATCCGAATTGGCTGTTGGTTTCCACAGACGGGTAGTGCGTGCGCTTGGCGCACTTGCGCTGTTGGGCGGTGTGTCGATGAACACGCCGTCCGCAGCAGAGGTGCATTATACGGTGATGGATTTCGACCAGCTTGACGGCTGGGCCGAAGATGACCACGCCGCCGCCTTTGAGGTGTTCACCAGCACTTGCGGCGACATGAAAGATGTCGATTGGCGCGCGCTGTGCAAGCTGGCCAAAGATGGCCCCGACCCCCGGCAGTTTTTCGAATTGTTTTTCCGGCCCGTGTTGATGGAAGACGGAAAGGATGGGCTGTTCACAGGGTATTTCGAGCCTGAGTTGGACGGTGATCTCTACCCCTCTGCGCGGTTTCAGTACCCCATCTACGCCATGCCCCCCGAGGCCGAAGAGATCCGCCCCTGGCTTACCAGACGTGAGATCCTAGATGGCGACGTGATGCGGGACCGCGGATTGGAAATCGCTTGGGTCGATGACCCGGTTGAGCTTTTCTTTTTGCAAATTCAAGGCTCTGGACGTATCCGCCTGCCCGATGGCAGCTACCTGCGCGTGGGCTACCGCGGGGCGAATGGCCATGATTACCGCTCTGTGGGGGTCGAACTGGTGCGGCGCGGGGTCTATGAGGCGCATCAGGTCAGCGCCGATGTCATCAAGAATTGGGTACGCCGGAACCCCGAAGATGGCCGCGAATTGCTCTATCACAATCCATCCTATGTTTTCTTTCGAGAGGTCAGCCGGGTGCCTGCCGACAAGGGGCCGCTTGGGGCGATGAACCGTTCCATCACCACGCTGCGCAGCATCGCGGTGGACCCGTCGCATGTGCCGCTTGGCGCGCCGGTTTGGATCGAAAAAGACGGCAAGAAACCCATGCGGCGCTTGATGGTCGCGCAGGATACAGGCTCGGCCATCAAGGGCACGCAGCGTGCGGATGTGTTCTTTGGCACCGGCGACAAAGCAGGCCGCGAGGCAGGTCGCCTGCGCGACGCGGGGCGGATGATGGTCTTGATGCCGATCCAACGCGCCTATGCTTTCCTGCCGGAGAGCGCGATATGAAACGCCGCCGCCTGAACGAAGACGATCTTGCGCTTTGGCGCAGGGTCACGGAGCGGACAGAGAAGCTGGAGCTGAACAAGCTTTTCACGCAAGAGATCGACGCGCCCGCCCCTGCCCCGCCGCAGGTCCGTCGGGCCAAAATCGCGCTCCAAGGCAACAAGCCTCAGCCGACCATGAAGAAACGCAGCAATGACTTGCGCCCGACATTGTCAGAACAGATGAAAGCCGCCCCGGTTCAGATGGATCACAAAGCCTTCGGCAAGCTGAAACGCGGCAAACTGCGCCCCGAAGGCCGGATTGATCTTCATGGCATGACGCTTGACCGCGCGAATCCGGCGCTGAACGGCTTCATCATGGATGCCCATGCGCGGGGCAAGCGGTTGGTGCTGGTCATCACCGGCAAGGGCAAGCGCCGCGACGATGGTGGCCCGATCCCTGTGCGCGATGGTGTTTTGCGCCATCAGGTGCCGCAATGGCTGTCGATGCCGCCGCTCAACGGCCTTGTGCTTCAGATTGCACAGGCCCATGTCAGCCACGGCGGCGGCGGGGCCTATTACGTCTATCTCCGGCGCAACCGTTAGCCGCGCAGCAGCGGCCTGTAGCGTCTTATCGCCCATGCGGCCAACCCAGCCGCCAGCAGATAGTAAACCGCGATCGGCAACATTTGCTGCGGAAAATCGACGCCCAAGTCGATGAAAAGACCCGTCACCCCCGGCCCGATGGCCGAGCCAAAGACCATCAGCGCCGCGGCCACCGCTTTGATCGAGCCCACATGGCGGGTGCCGAAATACTCGGCCCAGAACGCCGCTGGTGCGGTTGATTGCATGCCCTGCCCGAAGCCGAAAATCACCAAGCCGATCCCAGCCATCCACAGCGTATCGGCATAGGCCAGCACCGCGAATGACAGGGCAAAAGGCAGCATCATCACCGGCACCACGCGGCTGACGCCAAAGCGGTCAATCGCCCAACCCGAAAGGAAGGTCGAGGCTACCGCCGAGAGCGTGTAGACCGGCATGAGCGCCACGAATTCGACCAAGGCCCAGCCTTTCACTTCGGTCAGGTGAACCTGCTGGAAAAACAGCGCGGTGCCCCATGCGGCGGGGCCGATGGCGAGGGGGATGATCATCCAAAACAGGCCCGAACGGAACATCTCTGCCCGCGTCCAATGCCGCCCCTCCATGCCCGCGCGCTGCGCCTGATCCGCCATGCTCTGCGGGGTGCGCTCTTGACGCAGCAGCATCAGGATCACCGGGATGGTCAGCAGCACCAGCCCGGCGGCCAGCACCCAAAGGCTGCGCCAATGAAAGCTGGCGAAAAGCGCCACAAAGATTACCGGAAGAAACGCCTGACCGGCCGCAAATCCCATAGAGGATAGCGAAAGCGCTTTGCCGCGCGATGCCTCAAACCAGCGGACCATGGCGACCTGCCCAAGCTGAGACATCATGCCCTGCCCGGTCAGCCGCAAGGCATAGATAACGAAGATCAGCGCGATCCAATTCGGCACCGCCGCCATCGCCAAACAGGCCCCGGCAAGCGCCACCATCACGCCAAAGGCCAGCACCCGCACGCGAAAACGATCCGTCAGCACCCCGGCCCAGACCATGGTGACTGCCGAAAGCGTCGTGCCGATGGTATAGATGCCGCCCCATTGCCCATCACTCAGGCCAAAATCGCCCTTCACCGCCCCGGCAAAGAGCGAGATGAAATAGGTTTGCCCATAGGACGAGGTGAATGTCAGCAGGAAACCGGCCAGCAGAAACAGCCAGTTGCGCCGCAAAAATGAGAGGTATTCCATGCCCCTTTCATCGCCGGGGCATGGAGGAAAGGAAAGCCCTAAAGAACGTAGCGGCTTAGATCGGTGGAGCGGGTCAGTTCGCCCAAGTTCTTTTCGACAAAGTCGGCATCAACCGTGATCTCTTGCCCCGACCGGTCGGGCGCATCAAAGGAGACCTCCTCGAACACCCGTTCCATCACCGTATAAAGCCGCCGCGCGCCGATGTTCTCGACCGAGGTGTTCACATCCGCCGCGATCTTGGCCAGTGCTGCGATGCCCTCTTCGGTGAAGGTGACGGTCAGATCTTCGGTTCCCATCAGGGCGGTGTATTGCCGCGTCAGCGCATTGTCGGTCTCGGTCAGGATGCGAACGAAATCACCCTCGGTCAGCGCCCGCAGTTCGACGCGGATCGGCAGACGGCCCTGAAGCTCGGGCAACAGGTCCGACGGTTTGGCGATGTGGAAGGCACCAGAAGCGATAAAGAGGATATGATCGGTCTTCACCGTGCCGTATTTCGTCGACACCACGGTGCCTTCGATCAGCGGCAGCAGATCGCGCTGCACCCCTTCACGTGAAACATCACCGCCCCGCGCATCGGAACGGGCGCAGACCTTGTCGATCTCATCCAAAAAGACAATGCCGTTCTGCTCGACCGCTTCGATGGCGGCGCGGTTCACGGCTTCATCGTCCAGCAATTTGTCGGCTTCTTCGCCGACCAGCACCTCATAGCTATCGGCCACGGCCATGCGTTTTTTGGTGGTGCGGCCCCCCATGGCTTTGCCAAACATATCGCCAAGGTTCATCATCCCCATGCCCTGTTGGCCGGGAATGTCCATCATTGGGAAGGGGCTGGAGGTATCGGAGACCTCAAGCTCGATCATCGTGTCGTCCAACTCACCACTGCGGAGCTTCTTGCGGAACATCTCGCGGGTGCCGTCGCGGGCGTCGGTGCCAGCGATGGCGTCGATCACGCGCTCTTCGGCGGCCTGCTCGGCCTTGGTTTTCACGTCTTCACGCATGAAATCGCGGGTCATGGCGATGGCGCTGTCCACAAGATCTCGGATGATCTGCTCCACGTCGCGGCCGACATAGCCCACTTCGGTGAATTTCGTCGCTTCGATCTTGATAAATGGTGCACGGGCCAACTTGGCCAAACGGCGGCTGATCTCGGTCTTACCAACGCCGGTGGGGCCGATCATCAAGATGTTCTTGGGATAGACTTCGTCGCGCAGGTCATCGCTTAGCTGCTTGCGGCGCCACCGGTTGCGCAGGGCCACGGCAACGGCGCGTTTGGCGTCATTCTGGCCGATGATATAACGGTCCAGTTCGGATACGATCTCGCGGGGGGTCAGGTCGGTCATGCGGTGATTTTCTCCACGGTGAGTTTGCCGTTGGTGTAGACGCAGATGTCGGCGGCGATCGCCATGGCATCACGGGCAATGGTTTCGGCGTCGCGGTCGCTGTCCATCATGCCGCGCGCAGCGGCGAGGGCATAGTTCCCGCCCGACCCGATGGCCGCGACCTCATGTTCGGGCTCCAGCACATCGCCTGCGCCGGTGATGACCAGCAGGTCTTTCCCGTCGGTCACGATCAGCATCGCTTCGAGTTTTTGCAGGTATTTGTCGGTGCGCCAGTCCTTGGCCAATTCGACACTCGCGCGGGCCAATTGCCCCGGTGTCGCTTCGAGCTTGGCCTCCAACCGTTCCAGCAGGGTAAAGGCATCTGCCGTGGACCCCGCAAACCCCGCCACAACGTCATAGCCGCCGGGGCTGAGCTTGCGCACTTTGCGCGCGGTGCCTTTGATCACGGTCTGGCCAAGGCTGACCTGTCCGTCACCGGCAATCACCACTTCGCCGCCTTTTTTGACGCCAATGATCGTGGTCCCGTGCCAACCGGGGAAATCGTCGTTCTGTGCCATGGGGCCTCCTGTCGCTTGGCGCTCTATATGGCCCCCGTGGCAAGGCAGGACAAGGGCAGCGCCGCTTGTGAGCGGTCGGGCGACGGGCTAGCCTTTAGCGATGCAGGATCAAGCCCAAGTTGATATCTATCTGGAGCCCCAACTACGGGAAAGCGCCGAGGCTGGCGCGCATAACTTCATCGGCAAAGTCGCTCGCGTTCTCCAAGATGCCCAATTTAGGGTCACATATCGCAATGCCGACGGCCCTGTAGGTGACCCCGATGTCCTATCGCTGAGCCATATGGCCCCTGCCCCAACCGCACGCGGTTTGGTGTTTCGCCGCTGCTATCACTACCCTTTCTGGCAGATCGAAGCGCGGCCGGAGCGATGGTTATGGGATGTGGCCCAAGCCAAGTTTGATCCAGCGCTGGTTAACCCTGATGAAGCGAAACGGTTCTATCGTTTCTGGCAAAAGCGCCTGTTCGCCGATGCGCCCCAGCAAGCCCGTCGGGATGGGCCCATTTATGTGCCCCTACAGGGACGCTTGTTGCAGGAGCGGTCCTTCCAATCTTGCAGCCCTATTGCGATGCTGGAACACACGCTCGCGCAGTGCTCGGGCGCTGTCGTGGCGGCCTTGCATCCAAAAGAAACCTATAGCGCGGAGGAGCTCTCCGCGCTGGAAAACCTCGCCGAGCGACACCCGCGTTTGATCCTGACATCGGGTGATATGGAGCGGCATTTGCAGCATTGCGCCTTTGTCGTTACCCAGAATTCAGCCGCTGCCTTCTCTGGTTATTTCTTTGGCAAACCGGCTCTGCTCTTTGGTGAAATCGATTTTCATCATATCGGTGTCAGGGCAGATCTCGCAGATCTCAGCCACAGCTTTGCCGCTGTCCAACAGGCAGCGCCGGATTTTGCGGCCTATCTATGGTGGTTCTGGCAAGACAATTGCATCAACGCAGGTCGAGCGGAAGCCGAGGAGAAGATTGCCGCGCGGCTCCGCCGCTTTGGCTGGCAAGTGTAGCTGGCAATGAAAAGGGCGCCCCGAAGGACGCCCGTTTTCGTAACTTAAATCTGGTAAGGTACTGACCTTAGATGGATTCTTCGATCCAGCTTTGCAGGGCCGCCTTGGGGCGTGCGCCGGCAAGGTTGGACACGACCTGCCCGTCTTTAAAGATGAACAGCGCCGGAATACCACGCACGCCGACCTGAGCGGGCGAGTTCGGGTTTTCGTCGACGTTGACTTTGACGATCTTCACGCGACCGTTCATCTCATCCGACAGCTCTTCCAGCGAAGGGCCGATCTGTTTGCACGGGCCGCACCATTCGGCCCAGAAATCGACCAGAACCGGAATGTCCGAATTTTTGACTTCGGCGTCGAAAGTGTCGTCGGTGACTGCGACGGTTGCCATGATGCTCTCCTGACAGGAATGGGTTGAGGCCTGAACCTATGAACGCGGGGCGGTGGCGTCAAGATATGGCAGGGCACGCAGCGCATTTGTCACGATATCGTTGGGTAACACCATAAGCGCGGGGCGGGCGGTCCACAGAATGGCGGTCTCGATCCGGCGATCGGGGTAGATTTGGCGCAGCATATGGGCATAGGCGCCCATCTGGCGCAACAGCCCGTCCGGGCAGGCGTCGGCGGTCTCGGAGACCACGCGGTTGGTCTTGAAATCGACGGCAAGGATATGGTCATCGGCGATCACCAATCGGTCGATCGTGCCGTGCAGACGCTGATGGCCCAAGCTGCCGGTCACGGGGACTTCGGCAAGGGTCGTCTCGGTGAACAGCGGGGCGAGGGTAGGGGTGCGCAGAACCGCGTCGGCCTCACTCTCGGCGCGGGCAATCATTTCAGGTGGGTGCGTGCGGGCCAAGCGGTCCAGAAATACCTGCCGCGCGTCCGGCCCCATGAGGGGCAGATTCTCCAGCAATTCATGGACCAAAGTGCCGTAGCTCAGCGCGGTATCCATATCAAAGCCGGCCTCACCCGCCAGCGCCTTGGCACCGCCAAGATCGGAGGGCGAGAGGGTCTTGTCCTCCCCCCGGGGGGACGGGGCGGAACGGGTAAAAATAGGGTCTAACACGGGCGTTGTGACGATTTTCTCTGGCGTCTCTACGACGTCGAGCGCATCCCAGTCGCCCTGTTGATAGCGCAGCGTGCCATCATCGCCCAAGGGCTCGGCCCGCAACCGGGCCAAAGCGGCAGCGGTGATCTGGTACCAAGAGGATTCATCTTTCGACAATTCCCCCGCCGCCGCCACGATCAGCCATTTTTCGGCCCGCGTCATGGCCACATAGAAAAGCCGAAGCCGCTCTTGCAACGCGGCCTCTTTCATCTCGTCCAACCGCGCGCGCATGGGCTGGGGCATGTCATCTGCCGGGGCTTTCCAGACGGGCGTGCCGTCGACGGTGATGATCTCATCCTTGATCGTCACATCGCGCCGCCCGGTGTCGGGCAGGATCACGATCGGCGCTTCCAGACCCTTTGCCCCATGCACCGTCATCACGCGGATCTGGTTCGAAGCACTGTCGATCTGGCGTTTAATCTCCAGATCATCGGTCTGCATCCATTGCAGAAATCCGGTCAGGCTGGGCACCGTGCCGCGCTCGTAAGAGAGCGCTTGGCTCAGCATCGCATTGATCCCATCCTCGGCCTCTGGCCCCAACCGCGCCAGCAGTTTGCGGCGGCCATCGTGGCGGGTGAGGATGCGTTCGATCAGGTCGTAGGGGCGCAGGTAATCGACCTGCCCGCGCAGGTCGCGCAGCACGGCAAGGGTGGCGGCGTGGGTCTCGGTCTGGCCGCGCAGGGCTTGCCAGAGGTGATCCTCTTTGCGGTAATGGGCGAGGGTGAAAAGGTCTTGCTCTGACCAGCCGAACAGCGGTGATTTCAACGCGGTGGCAAGGGATAGATCGTCGTCCGGTGTGGCGAGGAACGACAGGATCGCCGCCAGATCGCGCACCGCCAGTTCGGCCCCGACCTTGAGCCGGTCCGCCCCGGCGATGGGCAGTTCCGCCGCTTTGCAAGCGCGGATGATCTCCGAAAACAGGGCCGAGCGGCGCTGCACGAGGATCAGGAAATCCCCCGGTTGGATGCGCCGCCGCGCCAAGTCGCCCTTGCTGTCGTCGGGCAGGTAATGCGCTTCGGTGGTTAGCTCTTTGATCCGCCGCGCGATGCGTTCGGCCAGTTGCACGGTGTGATGCCGCGCGCTGCGGCGGTCAACGGGGTCGGTCCAGTCGCCTTCTTCATCGGGGCCTGCTTTCTCAATAAAGGGCCAAAGATCGACACGGCCGGGCAGGCGGTCCTTAAAGGCCATATGCCCGTCATTTGTGAACCCGGTTTGGATCTCCGGATCGAAAACCCCATCGACTGCCTGCAAAATCGCCGAGGAAGACCGGAAGGAATAGGCGAGGCTACGGCGCTGAAAGAACTGCCCCGCTTCGCCGATTTTCTGCTCAAAGGTCGCGCCTTTGCGATCCAACTCTTCGGGGTCGGCCCCTTGGAAAGAGTAGATCGACTGCTTTTTGTCGCCCACGACGAAAAGCGTCCGATCCACCTCATTACGTGCGCCAGCGCCTGAGTAAAATTCATCCGTCAGCCGTTCGATCACATCCCATTGGCGCGGCGAGGTGTCCTGCGCTTCGTCCACAAGGATATGGTCGATGCCACCGTCGATGCGAAACAGCACCCAAGCCGCCACCGCCTTGTCGGTCAACAAAGCGCGGGCTTTGAGGATCAGATCGTCAAAATCGAGCCAGCCGCGTTTTTGTTTCTCATCGGCATAACGCTCAAGGAAACGGGCCGCGAACCGGTGCAGCACATAGGACTTGCGCGCCGCCTTTAGGGCCAGCCGTGCTTCGCGGGCATCTTCGACGCGCTGCATCAACTGCTCAAGCTGCGGCATCTGTTCGGCGATGACCTTTTGCGTCGGCTTGGTCGGAAAACTGCCGATTTTTGCGGTAAATGGCGCCTTGGCGCCGCTGCCGGTCAAAAGGGTATTTTCAAGCTGGGGCAGGGCAGAAAGATCGTAGCGGTCAATCTCTTGCAGCGCCGCGCCAGCCTTGCCGTCATTGCCGCCTTTGGCCAGCAGATGCGGGATGATCTCGGCCATCATCGCCGCTTCGCTGCCAAGAAAGACCGATGCCGCGATTTTCTCTTCGGTCAGGTCTTCGGGCTGGGCGAAAAGCGTTAGGATTTCGGCCCATGACCGGGGGTCGGTGAAAGCATCGCGCTGGCCCACGATGCTGCGGGTAAGGCTGGCGAAATCTTCGCCGGTGTAATGCCGCGCAATGTCGGCCACCAGCGGGGCGTCTTCGCTCTCGGCCATCTCATCGACGATCTCGGCCCGCAGCAGATCGGCGGCGCGGTCTTCGATCTCGGTGAATTGCGGGCTGACCTGTGCCTCCAACGGGAAGCGGCGCAGAAGGGCCGCGCAGAAAGAGTGGATGGTTTGGATTTTCAGCCCGCCCGGTGTCTCAATCGCGCGGGCGAAAAGGGTGCGGGCATTGCGCAGTTGCTCGGGCGTCAACTCTCCCTGCACGCCCAGATCGGCCAAAGCGCTGCGCAGCGTCTCATCTTTCAGCATCGCCCATTCGCCCAAACGTTTGAACAGACGGTTTTGCATCTCTGACGCGGCGGCCTTGGTATAGGTCAGGCAAAGGATGTGCTGCGGCTCCACATCGTCCAGCAACAACCGCGCCACGCGGTCGGTCAGCACGCGGGTCTTGCCAGAGCCTGCGTTGGCGGTGAGCCAAGTGGAGGCATCGGGCCGCGCCGCTTCGATCTGGGCGCGGGTGGCATCGTCAAAATCGCGCATCATTCCAAATCCTCTGGACGGGCAGAGCTGGTGCCGTCCCATTCGCCGAAACGGGCCAGTTGGTCATAATTTCCGGCAAAGGCATCGCTTTGCACCATGCGGCGCGCGGTGAAACCCTGCCCCTCATCAAGATAGCGCGAGAGCAGCGCGTGCAGCCCGGCGAGCACCTCTTGAGGGTTCTCTTCTTCCAGCGGGGCAGGGACTTCGACGGGTTTCGACCCGAGCCCGATAAAGGCGGCATGGGCCACATGGGCCACGCCCACCTCGGGGAAACCGCCACGCTCGACCATCGCCGCTTCGATCAGCAGTTGTTTGTCGAACAGCCGCTGTTCCTTTTTGCCCGGCGGCGTCCCGGTCTTGTAGTCATAGAGCAGCACATCACCATCATCGGTCTGGTCGATCCGGTCCGCAAAGCCGCTGAGGGTAAAGCCGAGGTCGGCAAAGGTGTAGCTGCCGCGCGCGCCCTGCTCAAAAGCGACGGGGCTGGAAAATCCAGCGCGTTGGCTTTCACGGGCGATGAACCAATCCGCGATCCGGTCGATCCGCGCCAGCCACATAGCGCGAGCGGCGGGCCATGGGGCTTCCTCCTCCAGCACTTCGGCGGCCACTTGCATCAGCGTGTCACGGGTCAGCCGCGCGGGGTCGCGGGCCACCAGCTTCACGAAATCCTCCATGATGCGGTGCAAAACGATGCCCCGCACCGGCGCGTCGGGAGATTGCACCAGGGGGTTGATCGGACGCAATTTCAGGCTGTGCTTGGCGTAGACGGCATAGGGATCACGGATCAGCGTCTTGATCTCGGTCACCGACAGTTTGCGCGGCCGCGCGGCACGGGGCGGGCGCGGCGAGGGGCGCGGCGCGGGGGCCGTACGCTTCACCGCCTCAAGGCCGCGCACCTGATCCAGCCAATAGCCGCCGCGTTGTTGCATCGCCTTCCACGCCTCCGGCCCGCCGGTATCGCCCAAGCCGCCCAGCAGGTTGCCCAACCGGTTCAGCCAGCGCGAGGGCACCATCTCTGCCTCATCCGACCGGATCGCGCGGGTGATCCAAACCTCGGGGCTGGCGATGGCCTGTTGGTAGTCATGCGCCGACAGGCCGATGCGCCGTTCGGGCAACAGCAGCCCGGCCTTTTCGCGCATCTGACGGTTGAGCCAAGGATCGGGCGGCGGCGCTTCGGGCCAAGTGCCTTCGTTCAGACCGCCGAGGATGACCAACTCGGCCCCCTGCACCCGCGCCTCCATCGTGCCCCAAATCATGATGTCGAGATGCGGGGTATCGGCCTCGCGCACCTCTTCTTGGGACAAAAGCGCGCCCAGCAGATCGGCATAATCGGCGGCATTCATCGCGCCGCCATGGGCGGCGTGCTCCGTCAGGTTGGCCATCACCGCCGCAGCCGCGATGCCCGCACCCTGCTGCCAGAGCAGGTGATCGGGGTCGGCGGGTTGCCCGGCGGCGATCCTTTCGGCCAGCGCCAAATGCGCGGCGACGCAATCGGGCAGGGGGCGCTCTCCGGGGGCGTCATGGCCGGGGAAAACCTCGCCCAGCCAAGCGACCCAATTGCGGAAACCGCTGGGGTCTTCCATCCGCTTCGCAGCCCGCTCTGCAATCTCGGTCAAGCTCTCAGCATTAGGATAGGGCAACCCGTGACGGCGGATCTCGGCCTCCAACCGCTGGGTATAGAGCTGGTGAAAGTTCCGCCCCGCGCCGCTGTGTGTCAGCGGGTGTTTTAATAGGGTCAGCAGCGCCTCGGCATCCAGTTTCCGGACAAACAGCGCCGCCACATGGCGCAAGAACCGCCCCGGCGGAGAGAGTTGCAGCGGCATCCCGGCGCTGTCGTCGGGCAGGATGTTCCACCGATCAAGCGCCGCCGTGACCTGCCGAGTGAGCATCCGGTCGGGGGTGATCAACGCGGCTTTCACCCCGTCTTCGGCAGCTTGGCGCAGACGCAGCGCGATGGCCAATGCCTCGACCCGCGGCGTGGGCGCTTCGATCAGAGTGATGTTGGCGGTGGCACCTTGCAGGTCTTCCAGTTTTGGCCCTTCGTTCAGCCAAGCATGGGTGACCGGCGCGGGCCGGAGCGAGAGCGACAGCAGCTTGTTGCGGGCCGTCGAAACCGGGGGCATCTCGCACCAAGGCGCGACCGCGCCGCGCGCAACGCCGAGCATGTTCATCAGCTTGCGAAACCGGTATTGCGGATGATCCTCGGCCAACAGCGCCTGATCCAATTCATTCCAAACGGCGGTCGGCATCTCGAAATCGAAACCCGGCAGGATGATCGCCCCTTGCGGCAGGCGGGCCACGGCCTCCATCAGCAGCGCGGTGGTCCCGCGCGACCCGGTAGAGCCGGCAAGGATCACCGGGTGCTGCGGTGGATTGTCCTGCCAGCGGGCGATGATCCGGGCAACAAGTTGACGCCGCCGCGCCTCGGCATCCGGGCGGGTGGTGGTCTGGCCTAGATAGTCATGGGCGATGGCTAGGAACCGCTGCGCGCGCTCCCAATGGGCCGAGAGATGGCCAACGTCCAGCCCGGCCACCGTCTCGGGCGAAACCCCTTCGCCCTGCATTTCGTCGATCAGGCCCGCAAGACTGTCCGACAGCGCATAAAGCGACGCGCGCGGCGCGAGATCCGGCGCGGCATCCAGCAGGCGCGACACCAGTTGAATGAGTTCCAGCCGCCGTTGCAGCGGTGGCGTTGGGGCAGGCAGCGCAATGCCGGGGCCCAAGGCATCAAGGTCCGTAATCAGCCGAATGCGGGGCAGAAACCCCGCCGGTCCTGCGTCGAAATCATGGCGCAACCGGCGTGCCATTCGGTTGGTGTTGACCAGCAGTTCAACGCGGGCCATCGCCTCGGGCGGGCCATTCTCCAACCGGTCACAAAGCCCGCGCACCAACCCGCGTGGAAAGTCGACACCGGGGGCGAGGCCAAAGACTCGGGGGCTGTCTTGCGGTTCAAACATCGGCGCCCGCCAAAAGGCTTTCGGCAAGGGGAATGCCGCCGGGATGGCCCACATCGCACCAACGCCCAGTATAGGGCAGGCCAAACAACGTCTCGCGCTGAAGCATCATATCCCACAATAGGTTGAGCGAGAATTTCTCGGCTTCGATATCGGCCAGCAGATCGGTTTTGATGATCTGTATCCCGCCATAGACCTGCCCCGGCCCGCGTTGCAGGCGGCCATCCGGGGCGCGGGTAAAGTCGCCCGTGCCGCCATGGCCAAGGGTGTTTTCCAGCGGCACGGTCATCAATAGCGCTTCCATCCGCGCCGGATCCCACGCTGCTTGCAGCATCGCGAGCGGGTTCGGCCCGGCCCAAAGTGCGTCACTGTTCATGGTGAAAACCGGCCCCGCGCCCAGCAACGGCAGGGCATTGCGCAGCCCGCCGCCGGTGTCGAGGATCTCAGGCGTCTCGATCACGGTCTTAACATCCTGCGCCCGCAGATGGGCATCAAGCTGGTCGGGCAGATAGTGCAGGTTCGCCACGATCCGGGCGGGGGATATCCCGCGGGCGAGGTCCAGCGCATGGTCGATCAAGGGGCGACCTGCGACCGGCACCATGGGTTTGGGCTGGGTCTGGGTGAGATGTTTCATACGCGTGCCGAACCCGGCCGCGAACATCATGATGGCGTCGGGATAGTCGCGCATTGGCTTTTTAGATGCTCCAAGAATTCAGGGGTCGGAGGGGGCAGCACGCCCGCGATAGAATCCGCCACCGCGGCAAGCGCGGGATGACGCAGGTTATGTTGCAGATGCTGCCACACACGGGGGATCAGATCGACGTAATGCGGTTTGCCATCGCGTAGGCAAAGGCGCGCAAAGATGCCCAGAATGCGCAGATTGCGCTGGGCACCAAGCAGCGCATAGGCGCGGCGAAAGGGGGCGGCTTCTTGTTCGGTCTGGGCAAGGTAATAGTCGATGATCTGTGCCTCCACCGCGCGGGGAACATCACGGCGGGCGTCTTGCAGGATTGAGACCAGATCATAGGCCGGATGGCCCAGCAGCGCGTCCTGGAAATCCAGCAACCCGACGCGCGCGGCACCTTCGCGCTGCGGCAGCCAAAGCAGATTTTCGGCGTGATAGTCGCGCAGGATCACGACCTTGGGGGCGTCATCCAGCGCAGCGACGAGGGGGCGGAAAGCCTGCGCAAAAGCGGCGCTTGCCACTTGCCTACCCTCGGGTGCGTAAAAGTCGAATGCGGGGGCTGCCATATCGGTCAGCCAATCGGCATCGCAAAGCGGCAGTTCCGGCAAAGGGGCGCTGTGAAGTTTGACCAATACGTTTGCGGCGGCGCGGTACAGCGGAAGTTCCCGAGCGGGATCGGCCGCCATCAGCCGGGCGAAAAGATCATCGCCAAGGTCTTCGATCAGCAGCAGCCCGTGGTCGCTGTCCTTGTGGTAAATCTGTGGCGCGCTGAGGCCGCAGGCCGTCAGATGCGCCGCGACATCAAGGAAGGGGCGCACGTCTTCGCCGCGTTCGGGTGGGGCATCCATCAAGATGGCCCTATCCCCATTCGCTTTGCGCAGCCGGTCATACCGCCGGTTGGAGGCGTCGCCCGCCAGCAGCTTTCGGGTGCCCCCGGCCCAGCCAGACGTTTGCAAAAAACCTTCGATCAATGCGGCGCGTTCGGTCATGTGCGCCACTCTGTCAACTTGGCGGCCCAACCGCTGCCGGACCATTCGGCTGTCAGCGCGCGGCTGTCTTCATGGGCCCCGGGGGAAAGGCTGATCCGTAATGCCCCGGCGGGGGCGAGCGAGCCCAGACGATCCGGCCATTCCACCAGACAGATCGCGTCATGAAAGGCGTCGATCAGCCCCAGTTCCTCAATCTCATGGGTGGAGGTCAGACGGTAGAGATCGGCATGCCAGATCGCGCCGCTTGCCCCCTCATAGGTTTGCACCAATGTGAAGGTGGGGGAGGGGATGTCCTCGGGGTAGTCGAGCAGTTCGGTGATCAGGGCGCGGGCGAAATGGGTCTTGCCCGCACCGACATCGCCGCTGAGCAATATGACATCGCCGGGTGACAGGCGGCGGGCCAATTGCTGGGCGCGCCGGGCGGTGTCATCGGGGCCGCTGAGCAGGAGGGAAAGGGTATCGTCGAACATGCCCCATGCTTAGCGTGCCGACACGCAGCCGCAAGATTAAAGCGGCGGGGAATGCCCTAGTTGGAGGGTTGTCGCCGGTCGCATGCCGAAGGCATGGCGCTGCGGTCCGGGCGGGCCGTTCCAACCGGGGTCGGGCGAAAGCGAAAAAGCGTCGCGCCGGAAGCGATGGCCGAAATCTCACAAGTTAGGGCCGCGCCGTGGAGCGGAGCGATGGGCATGTTCCAGCCCGCGCGGTCCCCTCTGCCCATGACAAACTCGGCCACGTCGGGCCAAAGCGGATTGGCTGCCGACATCTTTTGCCAGACGCGGATCGCGTCATTGATTGTAATCTCGGCAAAGCTTTTGTCGGGGTCTTGTTTCCATTGGTCGCGATAGGCGGCGTTGCAAAAGGTCAGCACGCCGGAGGCGGAGAAGACGGCGAAGCCATCTTCGAGCTTGTCCAGCAGGCTTTGGCTTTGCTCAAGCTCAGCGCGGAAATTGCGGGTCAGGGTGACTTCGGCGGTGATGTCTTCGATCAAGAATGCTGTGGCCCCGTCGGGGTGGGGCCGGCCACGGATACTGTAGGTTTGACCGTTCTCAAGCGACCATGTCTCTTGATAGCGCCCATCGGTTGCGGCGGCGATCACCTCGGCAATCTCCTGACGCCAATTCTTGTAGTTTTTTGGTTCCGGCATGCGGCGGCTTTCGCGCAGCTGATCGAAAAAGGACACCATCGTCGGTCGGGCGCTAAGAAAGGGGGCGGGCAGGGCGGTCAGGTCAACCAGGGCAGGGTTGAACAGGGCCAGTTGCCCGTTGCGGTCAAAAATCGCCAGTCCGATGGACAGATGCGCAAAGGTCTTGGCGAGGGTTTGAACGAAGTTGCGCTGCGCCTCTTCGGCGGCGACCACGGCATTGATGCAGGTGGCGTGGTAGACCTGCACATTGTCCTCTGTCGTGGTGGTCAGCGCGTACCAATCGGGTTTGTCCCCGTCGCCGCAGCGCAGGCATACGCGGTTGGGATGTTCGGGCGAAGGCGTGCTGAACAAAGCGGCGCCGCCGCATTCAGGATCGGCCGGAGCCTTGCGTTTCAGGGCCCCGTAGGCCCGGTTGTGCCAGATGATGCGGCCTGCGGCATTGGTCTGCCATGCAGGGTTGGGGCTGGTTTCGCTGGCCCGGCGCAGCGCGGCGAGTTTTTGGAACGTCTCTTGCGTGATCTCTTCGGCCGCGCGGGTCTGAGGCAGGTGCAGCCAACATAGCGCGTCCCGCCATGTGATGCGAAGTTCCGAGGGGCTGTCGCCATCTTCTGCCGTGAGGGTCAGTTTGCCGGTGGCCCCGTGCCGGGCCGTGCGGGGGAATTCAGGAAACCGCGACAGCAGCGCTTCGCGGATGTCCTCCCACTGGTGGTGGCCGGGGGCGAGGGCAAAGCGGGTTAGTGCGCTGTCGGAGCCGTGGATCAACTCGCCGTCTTCGAAAAGCAGGCTCATATCGTCGATGCCGGGCGGTGCCGCAGCGGGGCGGCCCGCGTTTGTGCTAAGCCACCAAAGGGCGGCCAGAGCGGTGGCGAAAGCGGCAGCAAGCACGATGATAACGTCTGGCAATGCCATGACGGATAACCCTTTCGGCAAATGCGACGCCCTATCTTGAGAGCCAAAGGTTAACGGCGGGTTAACAAAAGCGCAGTTCCCCCTTTCAAGCCGTCAGGCGCTGGTTCTCGCCCATCACGGCATCATCGGGGCCAAGGTCCAGCAGGCGGCGCGGCCAGACGACTTCGACCACCGCACCGCTGCCTGCGGGCGGCAACCCGCGCAGCCAACCGCTGTCTGACCCATTGGCAAACCGCAGCCGCGCGCCGGACCGTTCGAGGAAAGTCTTGGCGATGAAAAGCCCCAGCCCCATGCCCTCATATTCGGGGCGCGCCGTCTCGTTTGCCGTGCCGCTACGGCGGCGCAGGAAGGGGTCGCCGATCCGCCCCAGATGCTGCGGCGGAAAGCCCGGCCCGTTGTCGATGATCCGCACCGAGATATCCTCGGCGGACCATTCGGTTTCGATCCAAACCGTGCTCTCGGCAAAATCCACCGCGTTCTGCACCAGATTGCGCAGCCCGTGAATGATCTCGGGTTTGCGCGGGATGGTGGGGGGGCGCGCGTGATCTCGGGCCATCGGGTTGTCAGAGAACATCACCGTCTTGCCGCGCTCCAGATGTGGCTCGGCGGCCTCTTTCACCACGGCGGTGAGTTGCGCGCGTTGCATATGCAGATCGTCTTTCCCAATGCGGCCCATATCGCGCAGGATATCGCGACACCGGTCAGCCTGATCGCGGATCAACGCGGCGTCTTCGGCCAGATCGGGCCGGTCTTCGAGGTCACCCAGCAGTTCGGTGCTGGCTAGTTTGATGGTGGCTAGGGGCGTACCCAATTCATGGGCGGCAGCGGCCACAACACCGCTCAGGTCCGACAGTTTCTGCTCCCGTGCCAGCACCATCTGCGTGGCCGAGAGGGCATCGGCCATGGAGTGGACCTCAGTCGTGACGCGCCGCGAATAGGCGCTGGTGAAAACGATGGCGATCAGCAGCGCCGCCCAATGGCCAAAGACAAAAATGCCGGGCTGGCGCAGCACATCGCCCGACTGGGTGACAAGCGGCAGATGCCACAGCGCCAGCACCGAAGCCGCGACAATCGCGGTAGCGCCCAAAACCAGTGTCGAACGCAGGCTGAGTGCGGTGGCCGAGATCGTTACCGGGGCCAGCAGCAGCAGCGCAAAGGGATTGTGCAGCCCCCCGGTCAGCCCCAGCAGGGCGGTTAGTTGCAGCAGGTCAAACAGGACCATGGCAAGGTTTTCGCGCTCGGACAGGCGTTTGTTCTGTGGAAAGACAAAGGCCGCGACGAGGTTGCCCACCACCGAGGCACCGATGGTCAGATAACACAGACCAAAGGCCAGTTGCAGCCCAAGCGCCCATTGCGCCACGGTGACGGCGGTCAACTGTCCGGCGATGGCGAACCAGCGCAGCAGGATCATCGTGCGCAGCCGGATCCAACTGGCGCGGGTGCGCCCGTCGAGGGGCCGAATGTTTGCCTGCGTCATCTTAGCCCCATCACTTTATTGCGTCTTGCATCACCTGCGATCTAGCGTAGGTCTGCGGCGAAACACGATCAAGAGCGGCCATCGGCGCAAAGGACTGACATGAAACAGATGATTGCATTTGGTGCGGTTGGGGTTGCAGCGGTATTTCTGGCCGGGACGGCCTTTATGGTGCTGCGCGGCGAAGATGATCCCTATGCCTCTTGCCGGTCAAGCCAAGTGGCGGGGGGCGATATTGGCGGTCCGTTCGAATTGGTCAACGGCGCGGGCGAAACCGTGACCGATGCCGATGTCATCACCGAGCCTGCCTTGCTCTATTTCGGCTATACCTCTTGCCCCGATGTCTGCCCGCTGGACGTGGACCGCAACGCCGCCGCGACCGAGATCCTCGATGAGCGCGGCCAAAGCATCACGCCTGTTTTCATCACCGTTGATCCGGCGCGCGATACGCCCGAAGTGGTGGGTGACTTTGCCGAAGTGATGCACCCGCGTATGGTGGGGCTCACCGGTTCGCCGGAGCAGGTCAAAGCGGCCAGCCAAGCCTACCGCACCTATTACAAAGTGCATCCGGCGGATGAGAATGGCGAATACCTCGTTGACCATTCTACCTTCAGCTATTTGGTCATGCCCGGCGAAGGCGTCGTCGACTTTTTCCGCCGCGAAGTGCGGTCCGAGCAGATGGCCGACAGCATTGGTTGCTTCCTCGATCAAAGCTGAAATTGACCCGCCGCGATAGCCGCCCCATATTAGCCTTGGAGAGGGGACGTTGATGCAGGATATTTCCGACTTAGGCCCAGACCGCAGCTTGCTTTTGGTCGATGACGATGAGCCGTTTCTGCGCCGCTTGGCCAAGGCGATGGAGAAACGCGGCTTTGAGGTGGAAACCGCAGGCTCTGTCGCGGCGGGCAAGGCCATCGCCACCGCGCGTCCCCCGGCCTTTGCCGTGGTCGATCTACGCCTGCAGGATGGCAACGGTCTTGATGTGGTCGAAGTGCTGCGCGACAAACGTGCTGATGCAAGGGTCGTTGTGCTGACTGGCTATGGCGCGATTGCGACGGCGGTTGCTGCGGTCAAAAGCGGCGCGACAGATTACCTTTCAAAGCCCGCAGATGCCAATGATATCGTTAACGCATTGCTAGCCACCGGGGGCAACCTGCCCGAGCCGCCGGAAAACCCGATGAGCGCGGACCGCGTTCGGTGGGAGCATATCCAGAGGGTCTATGAGCTTTGTGATCGCAACGTCTCGGAAACCGCGCGGCGGCTGAACATGCACCGGCGCACCTTGCAGCGCATCTTGGCAAAACGCTCGCCGCGCTAAAGCTCGAACCGTTTCCAGATTTTATCGACGCGGGTGCCATCGGCCAGCGTACAACTGGGCAGGCGGCGGAAATCTTCGAAACCGCGGCTTTGGTAATAGGCAAGTCCGCCCAGATTGTCGGCGCGGATGATCGCGTGGATATGGGCATAGCCTAGATCACGCGCGGCAGTCTTTGTCTGCTCGAACAACGCCGATCCGATGCCGAACCCCGTCTCGCCCACCCGCACGAAGGTCGCGACATCCACGCCGCCTTCGGGCAGGTCTGGATGGGGCTCTATGTACTGAAAGCCTTTGATCTCTCCCCGCTCGTCTTCGGCCAGATGCCATGCGCTGTCGGGCGCGGTCATCCAACCTTGCAACTCGCGCGGGGTGACGGGGGTGACCATGGCGGTGGTGCCCCCCTTGGCGATGATCGCGTTCAGCAAGTCGGCCAAGGCGCGGGTATCAAGCGCCCCGGCACGGCGGACATGGATCACGCCATCTCGCGCAGCAGCGCCTCATGGCGTTGGGTAAACTCGGCCCGTACCTCGACCGGTGGGCGCAGCAGGATGCCCAGCCCCTCCATCAGCGCCGCGTCGGGGCGGCCAAAAAAGCGCGTCGCCTCGGTTTCGGAAAAGCCTGCGATCTGGCTGGCCTCCATCCAAGCACTGACGCGATCCGCCTTTTTGATCTGTTGCTTGACGCGCGCCGGCAAGCTGGCAGGCAGGCCAAACCGGACATGCACGGCAGTGGTCAGCCGGTCATCCAAGGCGCGATAGTCCGGCCCCACAGCAGCCTTCACGGGCGAGATCATGTCCCCGATCACATATTCCGGTGCGTCATGAAGCAGCGCGGCCAAGCGCCATTTCGCAGGCGCACGGGGGGCGATCCGGGCAAATATCGTTTCGACCAATAGCGAATGTTCGGCCACCGAATAGGCATAGTCGCCCCGCGTCTGACCGTTCCACCGCGCGACGAAGGCCAAGCCATGGGCGATGTCTTCGATCTCGACATCCACAGGGGTGGGGTCGAGCAGATCAAGCCGTCGACCCGACAGCATCCTTTGCCATGCACGTGGTTTCTGCGCCATCCGCCGGAGTCCTTACCTCGTGATCCTTGGGAACAAATCCCTGTCAAACCTGTTCATCCCACGAAGGAGATAATCATGAAACCCGTTTTTTCCGGTACGATACTTGCAGTTACCTTGGCCACCCTCGCTGGTGCCGCGCAGGCGGAAGAAGTCTGCATGCCCGCCAAGGAAATGAAGTCGGCTCTGATCGATTGGTACGGCGAAGAGCCTGTGCCGGGTCAGCGGGACGACAACAGCCAACTCTGGGCGTCGGATCAATCGGGCACATGGACCTTGGTCAAGACATTGGCCGACGGCAATGCCTGTGTGCTGGCCCAAGGCGATGACTGGATGGCGGGACTCTCGGGCGATAAGCAACTGGCCGCTCTTCAGCGTTGACCCTGCGGGGGTCATTCCCCATTCACATTGAGAATTCGCGGCGAAGGTGCTAACCGCCCTGCAACACTTCAAACAGGAGCGCCGCATGGCCCACGACTATATTGTTAAGGATATCAATCTGGCGGCCTACGGGCGCAAAGAGCTGGACATCGCCGAGACCGAGATGCCGGGCCTGATGGCGCTGCGCGATGAATACGGTGAGAGCAAACCGCTGAAAGGCTCGCGGATTGTCGGATCGTTGCACATGACCATCCAGACAGCCGTTTTGATTGAAACACTGGTCGCGCTTGGTGCCGATGTGCGTTGGGCGTCTTGTAACATCTTCTCGACCCAAGACCACGCTGCTGCGGCGATTGCTGAATCAGGCGTTCCGGTCTTCGCGATCAAAGGCCAGTCGCTGGTTGAGCATTGGGATTACCTCGACAAATCCTTCATGTTCCCCGAAGGCCCGAACCTGATCCTCGACGATGGCGGCGATGCGACACTCTATATCCTACTGGGCGCGCGGGTCGAGAATGGCGAAGACGAGCTGATCTCCGTGCCCAAGTCTGAGGAAGAAGAAGCGATCTTCGCTCAGATCAAAAAGCGTATGGCGGAAAGCCCCGGCTGGTTCACCAAGATGCGCGAGCAGATCAAAGGCGTATCCGAAGAAACCACCACCGGCGTGCACCGTCTTTATGATCTGGTGAAGCAAGGCCAACTGCCCTTCCCCGCGATCAATGTGAACGACTTTGTCACCAAGTCGAAGTTCGATAACAAATACGGCTGTAAAGAGAGCCTCGTGGACGGTATCCGCCGCGCCACCGACACGATGATGGCCGGTAAGGTTGCTGTCGTCATGGGCTATGGCGATGTGGGCAAAGGCTCTGCCGCGTCGCTGAGCGGTGCTGGCGCGCGCGTCAAGGTCACCGAAGTCGATCCCATCTGCGCGTTGCAAGCAGCGATGGACGGTTTTGAAGTCGTGCTGCTGGAAGATGTCGTGGCAACTGCCGATATCTTCATCACCACCACCGGCAACAAAGACGTGATCCGCATTGAGCATATGCGCGAGATGAAGGACATGGCGATTGTCGGCAACATCGGCCACTTCGACAATGAAATCCAAGTTGCCGCGCTGAAGAACCACAAGTGGACCAACATCAAAGAACAGGTGGATATGATCGAGATGCCGAACGGCAATCGTCTGATCCTGCTCTCCGAAGGGCGTCTGCTGAACCTTGGCAATGCCACCGGGCACCCGTCCTTCGTGATGTCCGCCTCCTTTACCAACCAAGTGTTGGCGCAGATCGAACTGTGGGAGAACACCGACAAATACGGCAACGACGTTTATATCCTGCCCAAACATCTGGATGAGAAAGTCGCCCGTCTGCATCTGGATCGGATCGGCGTGAAGCTCTCGAAGCTGAACCCCGAACAGGCCGCCTATATCGGTGTGACGCCTGAAGGCCCGTTCAAGCCCGAGCATTACCGCTACTAAATCGCAAAGAGTTCGCTCTTTGGTAAGGTTTCAACGCCGCCCCGCAGACCGTCGCGGCGGCGTTTTTGTATTAAAGTTCTGAAACTCCTCAGGAAATGCGGCCCATCGGCGGATTCAAGCACATATCTGCCGGTAGCAAATGGCGGGCGGAACATAGTCACCCGGGCGGTGTTTCTTCCCCAGACCACTGAAAAGGAGTATCGAAAATGAAACGTACATTCCTGAAATCCACCGTCGCCGCCCTTGCACTGACTGCGGGCACCGCATTCGCTCAGACTGCCGACACCGAAGCCGGTGCAGCAGCAGAGGCCGAGGCCACAATCTCGGGTGAGAGCGTAAGCGACACCGCCAACGATTTGACCACCACTGTTGAGAAACAGGCCGAGCAAACCGCTGAGATGTCGCGTGAGAATTCTGACGATTACGAGGGGACCAACGACCCCAACAAAACCGACGAGATTCTGACCGCCCCGACGGAGAGCGCGGAAATCGAAGGTGATACCGAAGTCGACAACGGAGCGGAGCTGACCGCCGAAACCGATGGCGTGACCCCGTCGACGGATGCCGAAGCCGATCTGGCCGGGAACGCAGATTCAGAGTCGAACTCGACCCTGAGCACCGACACCAGCGGCACTGTCACAACAGAGACAGACACCGATCTGGCAGCCGATGAAGACGCCGATATCGACAGCGAAATGACTGCCGAGATCGAAGGCGAAGCTGAAACCGATCTGGAAGAGAATGTCGCTTCGGACACCGAAGCGAACATGGAAACAGACGTCACACGCACCGACACCGGCATGAGCAATGCCTTCTCCGGTATGGTTGTGGGTGATCTGGTCGGCCTGACCGTCGTCGAAGCGGATGGCGACACCATCGGTGACATCGACTATGTGATCAAAACTGACGCTGGCTATGCCGCTGTCGTTGGTGTGGGTGGCTTCCTTGGCCTTGGCGAACACACCGTCGCCGTGCCGCTTGAGGAAATCTCCATGGCCGCCGAAAACGACCTGAAGCTGAGCTCTTGGACCAAAGCCGAGCTGGAAGCCCAGCCGGAAGTTGATGAAGATACAATCGAAGGTCTCGAAGACGACGTCCGTCTTGACGACGCATCCTAAGCGACCCGCGATATCGAACTCAGAGGCGCCCCATCGGGCGCCTCTTTGCGTATGGGGGCGTGGCTGCCGGGCGTGGTCGACGGGGGCAGTCAGCCGGGGTCGCGAAATAAATCTTTTGCAAAACAGGGTTATGGCCTTAGGCTCCGGTTTCAGGAACCCCTGAAGCCGAAGTTACTGTTGGAGAGATTTATGGGCAAGCGTGACGAATGGATCGCGAAATACGCCGAGGACCTGAAGAATAAATGCGGCATGGACCCGGATATGGACCTTTTGACCAAGGTGACCATCGGTTGCGGTCCGTCGATCTACAACGCCGACGCGCAAACGGTGTCTGCCGGTGATACGGCTGAATTGAACACCGTAAAGGACAACTTCCTTATCAAGAAACTCGGCCTGCCGGATGATGAGCACCTCATGGGCGGCATCCAGAAAGTGATTGAAACCTATGGCCGGTCAGAGCGGAACAAGTACCGCGCCGTGGTCTATTACATGCTGGTCAAACATTTCGGCAAAGAGTCGGTCTACGGCTAATCGCCGGAAAGACTTACCAAAACTTTACCTCGGACGCGCGCTTGATTAAGCGCGCGTTTCGTTTTTGATGGGGCTTTGACACAGTAGAAAGTTGAGAAATTCAATGACTTCTGCTATCAGTCTTATATCGGCTTGATGCGCTGATAAGAGTTTAAAGAACATGTGTGGTGGTTTTGGGAGCACATGGGGTGAGAAGGGTTCTGGCGGGGTGCCGGAACCCTTTTTCGTTTCCCAACCGTTAATTTTGGCCGGTCTCAGGGCCCGACCCTAGGGCGCAGTCTTACCCAAACCGCAGATAAGGTCCCATTCCGCTTCGGTCACAGGTTGCACCGATAGGCGGGAGTTTTTCACCAGCACCATATCCTCCAGCCGTGCGTCGGCCTTGATCGTATCCAGTGTCACAGGCAGGCTGAACGACCGCACCGCTTTGATATCCACACATTCCCAACGCGGGTCATCGGTGCTGCTGTCGGGATGCGCTTCTGCGCAGACTTCGACGATGCCGACAACCTCGCGGTCTTTCTGAGAGTGGTAGAAGAACCCCAGATCGCCAACCTTCATCTCGCGCATGAAGTTGCGCGCTTGATAGTTGCGCACGCCGTCCCATTCCTCGCCCGCGTCACCTTTGGCCTTTTGGTCGGCCCAGCTCCATGTTGCGGGTTCGGATTTGAACAACCAATAGGCCATTAGCCGATCACCCGGTTCCAATGGGTCAGGGTCACGCTTTGGAACAGACCGGCCTTGGCATAGGGGTCATTCGCGGCCCAATCCTCGGCTGCGGCCATGTCTGGCACATCCAGAATGATGAGCGAGCCGATCATGCCGCCTTCGGCATTCAGCAGCGGGCCAGCTTGGGCTACGGCATCGCTGGATTTGAGATAGGCCAAATGGTCGGGCCGGTTTTCCTGACGGATCGGCAGGCCATCGGCTTTGTCATGGGCGGTCAGGGCAACAAACATATCATTCTTCCTTTAGGGGGCGGGTCAGTAGTGATTTCATGGCGCCAGCCACATCTAACTGGTTGTCGAGCAGCCCGGCAACCGCACGTGTAATCGGCATATCGAGCGCAGCCTCGCAGGCAAGTGCATCCACAGCGCGCGCGGTGGCGGCTCCTTCGACCGTGGTCGACGGGTCAAAGGGCGTGCCCTGGCCAAGCGACTGCCCCAGCCGGTAGTTGCGCGATTGCTCTGAGGTGCAGGTCAGCGTCAGATCACCAAAGCCCGAAAGCCCGGCCAGCGTTGTCGGTTCGGCCTTCAGATGCGCGGCGAGGCGCTGCATTTCGGCATAGCCGCGCGTCATCAGCGCGGCCCGCGCGCTTTCCCCCAGCCCCGCCCCAATCGCGGCCCCGCTCGCGATGGCGACGACGTTCTTCAGCGCCCCGCCCAGTTCCGCGCCAATGGTATCCGTGGTGCGGTAGAGCCGCAGGTTCGTCGTGGTCAGTTCCGCTTGCAGGTATTTGCCCGCCGCCGCATCGCCACAGGCCAAGGTCAGCGCGGTGGGCAAGCCGCGGGCGATATCAGCGGCAAAGCTTGGCCCCGTCAGGATCGCGGCCGTGGCATCGGGGATGGTTTGGGTGATCACGCTCACCGGTCCGACACCGCTGCTGAGTTCGATCCCCTTGCAGCAGGCCACCAGATGTTTCCCGTGAAGCGCGCCTTTGTGGTCTTCCAAGACACTGCGCAGCCGTTGCATCGGCACGGCCAGCAACAGGATCTTGGCCGCGCTCGCTTGGTCAAGGCTATCGGTTACCGTGAGCGTATCAGGGAAAGGGCACCCCGGCAGGCGTTTGGTATTCTCACGGCGCTTGGCCATATCCCCCGCATCGCGCGCCCAAAGCGTCACCGGCCCTTTGCCCGCCAGCGAGATTGCCAGCGCCGTGCCGAATGCCCCTGCGCCAAGGACGGAAACGCTCATGCCTTGGCCCCCTTCTTGCCACTGCCCAGCATCGAAGGCCGTGCGGTATCCAGCGGCCAGCGGGGACGTGCCGAGAGTGTCAGATCATCGGCCTCGCGCAGCGCGGCTTGCTCTCCAGCAGCGAAGGCGATCATCGCGGCGTTGTCGGTGCAAAGCGCCAGTGGTGGGGCGACGAAGCGCGCCTGCTGTTCCTCTGCAACAGTCTCTAACGCGGCACGGATGGACTTGTTTGCCGCCACCCCGCCTGCCACACAAAGGCCCCGCGCACCCTCTACTGGATACTCCGCAAAGGCGCGGCGCGTCTTATGGGCAAGCACATCGACCACGGCGGCCTGAAACCCTGCCGCCAGATCCGCTTGATCCTGCCGCGTCAGCCCGCCATGGGCTTCCACGCATTTGTCGCGGGCGCGCAGAACGGCGGTTTTCAGACCCGAGAAGGACATGTCGCAACCGTCACGATCCAACAGCGGGCGCGGCAGGGCGAAGCGATTGGGCTCGCCCTCCTGCGCGCATTTTTCAATCGAAGGCCCCCCGGGCTGCGGCAGACCCAACAGCCGCGCAACCTTGTCAAAGGCTTCGCCCGGCGCGTCATCAATGGTGCCGCCAAGACGGTCAAAACTCTCCGGGCCGCGCACAAGCAGGAACTGGCAATGTCCGCCCGACACCAGCAACATCAGATAGGGATAGGGCACATCATCGGTCAGCCGCGGCGTCAGGGCGTGGCCCGCCAGATGGTTCACCCCATAAAGCGGTTTGCCCGTCGCTGCCGAAAGTCCCTTGGCACACATCACGCCTGAGACAACCCCGCCGATCAGCCCCGGCCCGGCGGTGACGGCAATTGCGTCGATCTGCCGCAAATCGATCCCGGCCTCGGCTAAAGCGTCTTCGACACAGTGATCCAGCTTTTCCGCATGGGCGCGAGCCGCAATTTCGGGAACGACACCGCCGAAGTCAGCGTGCAGCTCGGTCTGCCCTGCGACGACCGAGGCCAGCACCGTGCCGCGCCCATCCTCACCCATACGCACCACGGCGGCAGCGGTATCGTCGCAACTGCTTTCCAAACCAAGGATCAAGCGGGTCTGAGGTTGGGTAGAGGGCATGGGGGCTTTCCGTTGCAAGGCACCTGTACCGCAGGTAACACCGCTATCACGCGCAAACAATGCCGGAGCCTTGCGATGCCACAGCCAAGATTGCTTCTGACACGTCCACATCCCGGTGCCGCGCAGTTTCTGGATCGGCTCTCGCCCGCGCTGCGGGACGGGGCGGTGATTTCCCCCCTGATCGAGATTGCCCCGACCGGTGTAGAGGTCGATCTCGCGCCCTTCGCCGGGGTGATCTTTACCTCGGCCAATGGTGTGGCCCATGCGCCAAAGGGGGACGGGCGGCCCGCCTTTTGTGTCGGCCCGCAGACCACGGCGGCGGCGGCGAAAGCGGGCTGGCAGGCGCAGATGGCCGGGCTGGATGCCAAAACGCTGATCGCGACCCTCTCGGGGCAGCCGCAGATTGGCCCGCTCTTGCACCTTGCCGGACGCCATCGGCGGGCGGATGTTGCTGCAATTTTAGGCGCTTCGGGTCTGACCGTTGATGTCGCGACGATCTATGAACAGAACCTTTTGCCGCTCTCCGCCGCGGCGCAAACCCTTTTAAATGGGCCAAGTCCTGTCATCGTGCCGCTCTTTTCCCCCCGCAGTGCACAGCATTTCGCCCGCGAGGCCAGTTGCACAGAGCGGGTCATCGCCCTGTCGATCAG
This sequence comes from Sulfitobacter sp. LC.270.F.C4, assembly GCF_032922545.1. Lineage (NCBI taxonomy): Bacteria > Pseudomonadati > Pseudomonadota > Alphaproteobacteria > Rhodobacterales > Roseobacteraceae > Sulfitobacter > Sulfitobacter sp. LC.270.F.C4. Next base: position 424,544 of record NZ_CP136692.1, read on the forward strand.
CCCCGCCGCCGCGCAGGCGCTTGAAGCTCTGCCGCTCTATGCGCATGATGTCGCTGCGGAACCCACTGGCGAAGCCATGGCGGAGGCCGTTGAAAAACTTTTCCGCTGCACCACCTTGCCTTGAGGGGCATAGGTATGCCGGGTAAGCTCGCCACTGCGAGCGGATGATAGGTTCAGAATCGAAAGGCGTACGGCGTGGCAAAACCCAAAAAGACGGTCAGCAAAGGCGAAGCGGACAAGACCACGGCCGAACAGACGCCCCCGCAGGCGGATAAGGCAGTAACGGCGGAGAAAGCTGACGCGCCGAAACCATCCGAAACCGATGCCAAGGGTACGGACACGGTGAAACCCGACGCGCCGAAGACCGAAGATGTCAAACCGGACGCAGCGAAAGCCGAGCCCGGGCAAACCGACTTGGGCAAAACCGAGCCGGGCAAAACAACCAGCACTCTGCCCGTGCGGGACACTACGCCCGCAGCGGAGAAAGCCACGGCGAAGCCGACCGCTGCAAGCGACGCGGTCATGCGTGATGACAAGGCACCGGCTAAGGCGGAGAGCGCCTCTACCGCCAAAGATACGACACCAAAGACGCCCTTGCCCAAGGATGACCCTAAACCAACGTCCAGCGGCGTTGCGCCCAAGGACAAACCGGTTTCCCACGACAAACCAGCGACCGATCCTGCGCCCTCGCGGGCGTCGGCAGCCGCGTCTAAGCCGGGTGACAGCACGTCGAAGCCCGCGCCGACCAAGACCGAAAAGCCAAGCGCTACGACCCCCAAGCCAACCCCGACACCGACCCCCGCGCCCGCGCCGAAAGAGCGCAGGCGGAGCGTGTTTTTCCCCATGCTGCTCGGTGGGGCCATTGCCGCCGGACTGGGGTTTGCCGCATCGGAATACGACGTTCTTGGCACCCGCGCGCAGGGGGCTGCGGAATTGCAAAACGCGATCGAAGCGCAGCAGGCCCGCATCGCAGAGTTGGAATCCCGCGCTGATGAGCCTGCGGCCCTACCGGAAAGCCTGCCGCAGGTCGACGCGCTCAGCGCAGAGTTGACCGCCGCACGCGAAGAATTCTCGGCGCTTCAAAGCCAATTGGCCGAGATCGACAGCCGCCTCACCACGGTTGAGAAACAGCCCGTAAGCGGTGGCGAAAACGAGATTGCAGTCGCGGCCTTTGAGCGTGAAATGGAAGCCCTGCGCGTCTCTGTCGCTGAGCAACGCCGCGAAATCGAAAGCCTGCTGGATAACGCCCAAACCGCCGAAGAGGCGACCGCCGCCGCTGCAGAAGCGGCCCGCGCCCAGACCGGCATCACCCAGATGAACGCCGCGATCAGCGCCGGACGCCCCTTTGAGGCCGCGCTGGCCGAGTTGCAGGAAGCCGGGGTCGAAGACATTCCCCAAGCGCTGACTGAGACCGCTGCGGGCGGTGTGGTCACCCTCGCCAATCTGCAAGCGCGTTATCCCGACGCCGCGCGGCAGGCCTTGGCCACCGCCCGTGCCGCCGTGCCGGAAGAAGGCGAAGGCGGCTTTGGCAGCTTCCTGAAACGGCAGCTTGGTGCCCGCTCGGTCGCGCCCCGCGAAGGGACGGACCCCGATGCTGTCCTCTCCCGCGCTGAAGCGGCGGTGCGCGATGGCCGTTTGACCGATGCGCTGGCCGAGATCGAAACGCTGCCGGCCCCTGCGCAGGACGCGATGGCGGAATGGCTCGCCGATGCCCGCGCGCGTCAGGCGGCTGAAACCGCCGCCAATGAACTCTCCCAACGCCTGACGGCCAACTGAGGAACGAAAAATGCTCTGGTCTCTTATTAAAATCGTTCTTTTCGTCGTGCTTGTCGCCGCCTTGGCATGGGGTGCGGGCTTCTTGCTGGAAAGCGAGGGCGGCATTCAACTGACCGTGGCGGGCACCGAATATACCCTCGGGCCGCTGCAATCGGTCATCGCCGTTTTGCTTTTGATGTTCGCGGTCTGGGTGCTGCTCAAGATCGTGGCGCTGCTGTCGGCGGTCTGGCATTTCCTGAATGGGGATGAGACCGCCCTGTCGCGCTACTTTGACCGCAACCGCGAACGGAAGGGCTATGAGGCGCTGTCGGACGGGCTGATGGCGCTGGCCAGCGGTGAGGGGCAGGTTGCGATGGCCAAGGCCGCCAAGGCGGACCGCTATCTCAAACGCCCGGCGCTGACCAATCTGCTGACTGCGCAGGCCGCAGAGCTTGCAGGCGACCGCCGCAAGGCAGAGCGGACCTATCGCAAGCTGGTCGAAGACGAAAAGACCCGTTTCGTCGGCGTGCGTGGCATCATGAAACAAAAGCTGGCCGATGGGGATACCGAGACCGCGTTGAAACTGGCCGAGAAGGCCTTCGCGCTGAAGCCCAAACACGAAGAAACCGGCGATACGCTGCTGAAGTTGCAGGCCGAAAAGCATGACTGGACCGGCGCGCGCGGCACCTTGCAGGCCAAGTACAAAAACGGCCACCTGCCGCGCGACGTGCACAAACGCCGCGATGCGGTGCTGGCGCTGTCGGAAGCCCGCGAAGTCATCGCCGAAGGCAACAGCATCGAGGCGCGCGAAGCCGCGATCGAAGCCAACCGCCTGTCGCCCGATCTGGTGCCCGCCGCAGTGATGGCCGCGCGCAGCTATATCGCGCAGGACAAACCGCGCTATGCCTCGAAAGTGCTGCAAAAAGCGTGGAGCGTGCATCCACACCCCGACCTTGCCGCCGCCTTTGCCGAGGTTCAGCCCGATGAGACCCCGCAGCAGCGCATCAAACGGTTCCGCGCGCTGACGAAATCACAGCCCGACCATCCCGAAACCAAGATGCTGCTGGCCGAATTGCACATCGCCAACGAAGATTTCCCCGAAGCGCGCCGTGCGCTTGGCAATCTGGTTGAGACCGATCCCTCCGCGCGTTCCGTCACGCTGATGGCCGCGATCGAGCGGGGTGAGGGCGCGTCTGATACGGTGGTCAAAGGTTGGCTGACACGCGCGCTCAATGTCTCGCGCGGGCCGCAATGGATTTGCGAGAATTGTCACCACATCCACGCCGAATGGAAGCCGATCTGCGAAAACTGCAAGAGCTTTGACACATTGGAATGGAAGACCCCGCCGCTCTCGGAAGTCGCCATGCCAAGCGGTGTGCAGATGCTGCCGCTGATCGTCGGTGCCCCGGAAACGACACCGCCAGAAGGCGCGCTGACAACCCGGACCGACGACATCGAAGAGGCAGAGTTGGTGACTGACCCAGACGAGCCGACCAATCCCGAGGCCCCGAAAAAGGCGCCCGATCCTACAGCTTGATGTCGTAGGTGACCCAGTTGGTCCGGGTGGCCAGCTTGTCATAAACCCCACGGCCGCGGTAATTATCCTCGGCCGTGATCCAGCGCACGAGGCTCCAGCCGCGTTTCTGGGCGATCTTTTTCACCTCACCGATCAGCGCGTCGGCAGCCCCGCTGCCGCGTGCTTCGGGAGCCACGAATAGATCGTCGAGGAAGCAGCCCGTCGCCGCCGCCAAGGGGCGCGCGAAATGGCGGAAATGGGTCAGGCCGATCACACGGCCTTCGGCGTCTTCGCAGACCAGCCCTTCGACCTCTGTCAGCGGGTCATGCAGCCAAGACCAGACCCGCGCGCGCATTTCTGGCGTCTGCTCGACTTTGTAAAATTCGGCATAGCCTTGATAGAGCCGCTCCCAATCGGCGCGGTCATGGTCTCTCACGGTTCGGATGGTAAGGTCGGACATGGCGGGGCTCCCTTCGCTGGCTGCGCGATCTTTGCCCTAGTTGGTTCAGAAATCCAGCCCAAGGTCCAGCGTTGTCGCAGAATGTGTGAGCGCGCCCATGGAGATATAGTTCACCCCCGTCGCCGCGACCTCGGCAATGCGCGGCAATGTCATGTTGCCCGATGCCTCAAGAACGATGCGGCCCTTGGCCATTTCCACCGCTTCACGAAGCGTCGCCGTGTCCATATTGTCCAACAGCACAACATCCGCGCCGCCTTCGTCCAAAACTTCTTCCAGCTGCGCCAGCGTGTCCACTTCGATCTCGACGCGGGTCATATGCGAGGCGTTGCTTTTCACCGCTTGCAAGACTGGCCGAATGCCACCGGCTGCGGCAATGTGATTGTCTTTGATCAGGATCGCATCCGAGAGGGAAAAGCGGTGGTTGAACCCGCCGCCATGCAGCACCGCCTGTTTTTCCACCATACGCAGCCCCGGCGTGGTCTTGCGGGTGCAGGTGATCCGGGTCTCGGTGCCCTTGGTCTCGGCCACGCAGGCCGCCGTGAGGGTGGCGATGCCCGACAGCCGCCCGGCAAAGTTCAACGCCACACGTTCTGCCGACAGGATCGCGGCGGCAGAGCCTTCGATCTCCATCAGCGTGTCGCCTTTGGCGATCGTGCTTCCGTCTTCTTTCAGCGTGCGAACATCAAGCGATGGGTCGACGAGATGAAAGGCCAGCCGTGCGATCTGCATGCCAGAGACGACGCCCTCTGCGCGGGCGCGCAGCTGCGCCGCATAAGTCGTGCCCTCGGGGATCACGCTGCGCGTGGTGACATCGCCATAGGTGCCGAGGTCTTCCATCAGCGCGGCGCGGACCAGCGGCTCTAGGATCAGGTCGGGCAGGGCGGTGGTCATGCGGGAAGTTCCTCATGGTTGGAGCGGAATGCGGTCGCCTCGGCCAGTGTCAGAAAACTGCGCGCGGCTTCGGGGAGCGTGTCAGGATAATCAGTGCGGCAATGCGCGCCCCGGCTTTCGCGGCGCGCGAGGGCGGCGGCGGTGATCAGTGTCGCGGTGGCGGTCATGTTTTGCAGCTGGGCGCAGTCGGGTTGTGCGGCTTCGATCTGTGCAATCGTGGCAAGGGCACGTTGGAGCCCTTCCGCATCGCGCAGAACGCCGACATGGGCGGTCATGGTTTGGCGTAACTGGGCGACGAGGGTCTCAGCGGGTGTTTCGCCAGCGGGCAGGTCTGGCAGGGCCACCGTTCCGCTGTCGCCGGTGCTGCATTCCTCAAGCATGTCCTGCGCCGCGCGGCGGGCAAAGACCAGCGCTTCGAGCAGCCCGTTCGATGCAAGCCGGTTCGCGCCGTGCAGCCCGGTCGAAGACGCCTCTCCACAGACCCAAAGCCCGGCGAGGCTGGAACGCCCATGCGCATCCGTGGCCACGCCGCCCATATGGTAATGCGCGGCGGCGGCCACGGGGATCGGTTGGATCACCGGGTCAATGCCGTTGCGGGCACAGGCGGCTGCGACGGCGGGATACTCGGCCAGCACCGCAGGGCCCAAGGCCGCACGGGTGTCGAGCATGGGGCGCTGGCCCGCTTGGGTCTGGGCAAAGATCGCGCGGGCCACGATGTCACGCGGGGCGAGTTCGGCCAGCGGGTGGACCTCGGTCATGAACCGCGCCCCCTCGCTGTTGATCAGATGCGCGCCGGCACCGCGCAGGGCTTCGGTTGCCAAGGGGGCGGGGTCTTCGCCGCAGTCGATGGCGGTGGGGTGGAACTGCACGAATTCTGCATCGGCGATGAGCGCGCCTGCCCGTGCCGCCATGCCGATCACCTGCCCCCGGATCCGTGCCGGGTTGGTCGTCAGCGCATAAAGCCCGCCCGACCCGCCGCCCGCCAGCAAGACCCCCGCGCCGCGCAGCAGGACGGGGGCGGAGCCTTCGGCTCGGGCCAATTCAATCTCAACGCCGGTGACTTTGCTGCCGTCGCTGTCCAATCCGCGCGCCAACACGCCTTCAAGCACTTGGATCGACGGGGTATTGCGCACCCGCTCGATCAGGGCGCGCATGATCTCGGCCCCGGCCTGATCGCCCTGCACCCGCACCACACGCGCGAAACTATGCGCCGCCTCGCGGGACATGACATAGCCGCCATCGGCGCTGCGGTCGAAAGCGGTGCCAAAGTCGGTCAGGGCAATGATATGGGCGCTGGCCTCTTCCGTCACGGTCGCCGCGACGCGCGCTTCTACCGTGCCAGCACCGGCGGCGATGGTGTCCAGCGCATGCGCCTCGGGGCTGTCGGCCTGCGCCATCGCGGCGGCCACCCCGCCCTGCGCCCAAGCGGAACTGGCCCCTGATCCCAAGGGATCAGGCGAGATCAGCAAAACGGGGCGCGGCGCAAGACAAAGCGCGGCATAAAGCGCGCCGAGGCCCGCACCAACGATGATGATCCTGCCGGTTGTGATCTCTTGCACCGGCGCGGCCCTCAGAGGCCGAGTTCGCGGGAGAGGTCGATCATCCGCTGCACCGCGACGCGCGCTTTTTCAGAGACTTCCGCCTCGACCTCGACCGCGCCAGACATGGTGTGCAGCGACCACAGCACCTTTTCGAGCGTGATCTTCTTCATGTAGGGGCACATGTTACAGGGGCCGACGAAATCGACTTCGGGCAGCTCATCCGCGATGTTCGACGCCATGGAGCATTCGGTGACCAGCATCGCTTTCGCCGGTTTCTCGCGGTGCACATAGTCCAGAATGCCGCTGGTCGAGCCCGAAAAATCAGCCTCGGCCACCACATCTGGTGGGCATTCGGGGTGCGCGATGATGCGGGTGTCGGGGTTCCACTCGCGGTAATCGGCGATATCCTTGGCGGTATAGCGTTCGTGCACGATGCAGGCCCCGTCCCACCAGACGATGCGTTTCTCGGGCACCTGTTTGGCGATGTTCTGAGCGAGGTATTTGTCGGGCGTCATGATCACCGTGTCGCTCTCCATCGCGGCGACGATCTGCGCGGCGTTGGAGGAGGTGCAGCAGATGTCCGACGCGGCTTTTACCTCGGCCGTGGTATTCACGTAAGTCACCACCGGCGCGCCGGGGTATTGCGCGCGCATCTGTTCGACACCCTCGGCGGTGATGCTTTCGGCCAGCGAACAGCCCGCTTCCATATCGGGGATCAGCACGGTTTTCGACGGGTTCAGGATTTTCGAGGTCTCGGCCATGAAATGCACACCGCATTGCACGATCACATCGGCCTCAACCTCGGTCGCTTTGATCGCCAGTTGCAGACTGTCGCCCACGAAATCGGCGATGCCGTGGTAGATGTCAGGCGTCATGTAGTTATGCGCGAGGATGACCGCGTTACGCTCTTTTTTCAGCTTGTTTATCGCGGCGACATAGGGCGCGTGAATGGCCCAATCGGGGGGCGAAACGACACGGTCCATCTTGGCGTAGATATCGGCCATTTCAGCCGCCAGCGCTGGCGATGGCGCGAGGTCATAATGGCGCTCAAGCTCGCTGGGCGAAAAGATTTCATCACGCATGGTCGGTCCCCCTCCGGCCTTGGCGCGTGTCACGGCACCGCGCTGGACACCACACCCGGCGTGCTGGCCATAGACGACTGGCGGGGTTTGGGCAAGCCAATACCCTTTATGACAGGGCGCTCAGCCTTTGTGGATCAGGTGAATTTGCGGAACAATCGGGTCTGATCGAACATCTCCTCCAGCCGCTCGGCCCGGTCTTTGGTGTCGGCCCAGTTGATGTCCTGCATGGCCGAGATCACGCTTTCCACCAGCAAAAGCGTCGCCGCCGCACTGTCCCAAGCCGAGGGCGCGACGATCCGGCTGGAGAAACAGATGTCGGCAAGGCTATGCACCGGAGAGCGCCACTGGTCGGTAAAGAGGATGATCTTGGCCCCCCGCGCATGGGCCATTTCGGCCAGTTTCAGGGTGTTGTTCTCATAGCGGCGCACGTCAAAGATGACGAAAACATCGCCTTCGCCCACGTCCAGGAGGTAATGCGGCCATGCGTTGGAGGTGGACTGGATATGGGTCACTTTCGGGCGGATGATCTGCGCGTGCAGAAACAGATATTCCGCCATCGTATGCGTGATGCGCCCGCCCACAATATAAAGCGGGTGCGCGGTATCGGCGATCATGGCGCAGGCACGGTCAAAAGTCGCCGGTTCAATCTGGCCGAGGGTGTGACGGATATTGTCGATCACCGCGTCGGTGAAACGGTTCAGCACATGGCCCGAGGGCGCGCCTTCGGTCCATGTGTCGTGTTTGGCGATGGGGTTCTTGGCCTTGGCCTTTAGCTCTTCGCGCAACTCGTTCTGAAACTCAGGGTAGCCCTTGAACCCCAGCTTTTGCACCATTCGCGCCACGGTGGGGGTAGAGACATTGGCATCCTTGGCCAGCGCCGTCAGCGGGCCGAGGCCAGAGGCGGGGTAATTCTCAAGAATCGAATGGGCAAGTTGGCGTTCCGCACGGGTCAGCCGGTCCAGTTCTTGCTGGATACGGTCGGAAATGGTCAGCGTCGGTTCAGCCATGGATGCCCCTCTTTTGACGAGTAATAACACAAACTGAACGGCGTTGTAATAAATTTGACATTATTCTGTTGACAGAAGCCCCCCGCCCGAATGAGGTTTGATCAACTGAGGGGGACAAGGTGTCAGAGCAGACAGATCTTTCGAATGAAGCCGTCGAGGTGATCAACGCCGGAGCCAAGGCGCCGCTGGTGTTGGTCTGCGAACATGCGGCGCGTGAGATACCGGCCTGCTTTGACGGTCTTGGTCTGGATGCTGCGGCCCGCGAAAGCCATGTGGCGTGGGATCCCGGCGCTCTAGCCGTGGCGCAGACGATGGCGCAGGATTTAGACGCCGTGCTGGTTGCCGGGCGCGTTTCGCGGCTTGTTTACGACTGCAACCGCCCGCCCGAAGCCCCCGGCGCGATGCCTGCCCAGAGCGAGATTTTCGCGATCCCCGGCAATGCCACGCTTGATGACGCGGGCCGGGCCGAGCGGGTGACGCGCTATTACGAGCCCTTCCGCGCGACCCTTGCCGCGACGATCAAGCGGGTCGATGCGCCCGCGATCGTGACGGTGCACAGTTTCACGCCCATCTACCACGGCAAACCGCGCCGCGTGGAAATTGGCATCCTGCATGACAGTGACACACGGCTGGCGGATGCGATGCTGGCGGTGGCGCCAGAGTTCACGGACCTAACGGTCGAGCGCAACGCGCCCTATGGCCCCCAAGACGGGGTAACCCATACGCTCAAGGAACACGGTTTGGCGCATGGCCATCCGCATGTCATGCTTGAGATCCGTAATGACCTGATCACAACCGAGGCCGAGCAACAGCAGATGGCCGCGATGATCAGCAATTGGTTGCGTGCCGCGCTCATGCGGCCCGAAATGAATGACGCGATGAAGGACGCCAAACCATGAAATTCATGCGTGGCTATATCCGGGGCATCGACGCGATGAACCGACGGATCGGGCGGATCATGATGTATGGCATCTTTGTCCTGATGGGGGTGCTTTTGTGGTCGACGGTCAGCAAAGCGTTTTTCGTTCCCTCGCTTTGGACGCTGGAAATGGCGCAGTTTGTGATGGTGGGCTATTATATCTTGGGCGGGCCCTATTCGATCCAACTGGGCTCGAACGTGCGGATGGACCTGCTCTATGGCGATTGGTCGCTCCGCCGCAAAGCGTGGTTTGACCTGTTCACTGTTTTCTTCCTGATCTTCTATCTCTGCGTGCTGCTCTATGGGGCGGTCAGTTCCACCGCCTATTCGCTGGGCTATTGGGGGACCGAGCCGTTTAGCTTTTTCGGTGGGTTGGTCACGGGGACCGAAGAGATCGGCCATATGGAGAAATCCAGTTCCGCTTGGCGGCCCTACCTCTGGCCCATCAAGGTCGTGATGATCGTCGGTATCTTTCTGATGCTGCTGCAATGTCTGTCCGAGCTGTTGAAAGACGTGCTGCGGCTCAAGGGTGAGGCCATCTGATGTCCTATGAAATGATTGCGACATTGATGTTCTCATCGATGATGCTGATGCTGCTGACCGGCCAGCGGGTGTTTGGCGCCATCGGCTTTATCGCCGTGGTCTCGGCGCTGCTGCTTTGGGGTGACAAGGGCGGATATGACATCGGCTTTGCCGCCGCGATGAAACTGATGAAATGGTATCCGCTGCTGACGCTGCCCATGTTCATCTTCATGGGCTATGTGCTGAGCGAGAGCCGCATCGCCGATGACCTTTACAAGATGTTCCATGTCTGGATGGGCGGCGTGCGCGGCGGGCTGGCGATTGGTACGATTGGTCTGATGGTGCTGATCTCGGCCATGAACGGGCTGAGCGTGGCGGGGATGGCGATTGGCTCGACCATTGCGCTGCCGGAATTGCTGAAACGTGGCTATGACAAGAGGATGGTGACGGGGGTGATCCAAGCGGGATCGAGCCTTGGGATCCTCGTGCCGCCCTCGGTCGTGCTGGTGCTTTACGCGATGATCGCGCGGCAGCCGGTGGGGCAACTGTGGCTCGCGGGGGTGATCCCGGGGCTGATGATGGCGGCGATGTTCATTGCCTATATCGTGATCCGGTGCCGCATGAACCCTGAGCTTGGTCCCATCCTCTCAGCCGAAGATCGCGACATTCCCCGCGCCGAAAAACTGCGGCTCCTGCGTGCGGGTATCCTGCCGCTGGTGATCTTTGCGGTGATGATGGTGCCCTTTGTTAACGGTTGGACCAGCCTTGTGGAAAGCTCTGCCATCGGGGCAGGGGCGGCGTTCCTTGCCGCTGTGCTGAAGGGCCGGATGACGCGCGAAGTTTTTGAGAACTCCGTCCGCAACACCCTCGGCATCACCTGCATGTTCATGTGGATCATCCTCGCCGCCTTGGCCTTTGGCGCGGTCTTTGACGGGCTGGGCGCGGTCAAGGCGATTGAGAGCCTCTTTACCGAGAAGATGAACCTGAGCCCGTGGATGATCCTGATCATGATGCAGCTCAGCTTTATCATCATGGGCACCTTCCTTGATGACACCGCGATGCTGGTCATCGTGGCGCCGCTCTATGTGCCGCTGGTCGGTGCGCTGGGCTTTGATCTGATCTGGTATGGTATCCTTTATACGATCACCACGCAGATCGCCTATATGACGCCGCCGTTTGGCTATAACCTGTTCCTGATGCGCGCCATGGCGCCGCCGGAGATTACCCTGCGCGACATCTATGCTTCGATCACGCCCTTCGTGCTGGTGATGGTCTTGGCGCTGATACTCGTCATGGTCTTCCCGCAGATCGCGACATGGCTGCCCGATTACATCTACGACAAATAACAATGAGAGCCGCGCAAAGACGGCCTGACATTTCAACAAAGGAGAGACGTATGACCACTCGCAGAAAGTTTCTATCCGGGGCCGCCGTCGCCGCCCCTGCGGCCCTCGCCGCGCCCTCCATCGTTCATGCCCAAGCGCCGATCAAATGGCGCATGCAGACCTATGCCGGTGCTGCCTTGGGCGAGCAGGTGACCAAACCCGCCGTCGATTACATCAACGCCGCTGCCAATGGCGAGATGGAGATCGAACTGTTCTACGCCGACCAGATCGTGCCCACGGGCGAGCTGTTTCAAGCCATGCAGCGCGGCACCATCGACATGGTGCATTCCGATGACGACTCCATGGCTTCGCCCACGCCCTTGCAGCAGTTCGGCGGCTATTTCCCCTTTGCCACCAAGCACATCCTCGACGTGCCGGTGCTGTTCAACCAATATGGGTTGGCCGACATTTGGAAAGAAGAATACGCCAAGGTTGGGGTCGAATGGCTGTCGGCTGCGGGTCAGGACCCCTGTAACTTCAACACCACCAAAGAGATCAAATCGGTCGCCGATCTGGATGGTCTGAAGCTCTACACCTTCCCCACCGCGGGCCGCTTCCTGTCGAAGTTCGGCGTGGTGCCGGTGAACATTCCTTATGAGGACGCCGAAGTTGCCGTGCAGACCGGCGAGTTGGACGGCATGGCGTGGTCGGGCATCACCGAAGACTACACCGTCGGCTGGGCCGATGTGACCGACTACTTCCTCACCAACAACATCTCGGGTGCTTGGATTGGCTCCTTCTTCGTCAACCAGCAGCAATGGGCCGATCTGCCGGATCACCTCAAGCAGTTGGTCATGGCGGGGATCGAAGCGGGCCACACCTACCGCAACCAATGGTACTGGGGCGGCGAGGCGCGTCTGCGCGCACAGGGTGACAAGCTCAAGCTCAGCACCGTGCCTGCCGACGAATGGGCCGAGGTCGAAGATGCGGCCAAGGAGTTCTGGACAGAGATCGCCGAAGAAGGCGAAGTGCACGCCAAGATCGTGCAGATCTTCCGCGACTATAACGAAGTCATCAACAAAGCCGGTCCGCCCTACACCAACGGCTGAACCGACAACCGGGGGCGCGCTGCCTGCGCCCCCGCCTTACCCCCTGAAGTGGACAGAACATGCCCGGCACACTGACATTCGACGCGCTGAAAAAACTGGTCAAAGAGGGATCCGTCGACACGGTCCTTGCCTGCCTTGTGGATATGCAGGGCCGGTTGATGGGCAAACGCTTCCATGCCGTGAACTTTGTTGAGACCTCTTACAAAGAGACCCATTGCTGCAACTACCTGCTGGCCACCGACCTAGAGATGAGCACGCCCGAAGGCTTTGCTTCTACCTCGTGGGAGACGGGCTATGGCGATTATGTCATGCAGCCCGACCTTGATACGATCCGCCCGGTGCCGTGGCTCGAAGGCACAGTGATGGTGCTTTGCGATGTGCTGGATCACGACACGCATTCCCCGGTGCCCCATTCCCCCCGCGCCATGTTGAAAAAACAGATCGCGCGGCTGAAGGAACTGGGCTTTGACGCGATGATGGCCACCGAATTGGAGTTCTTCCTTTTCGAGCAGAGCTTTGACGCGTTGCGCAAAGATGGCTATCGCGACCTCGTGCCGTTCAGCGGCTACAACGAGGATTACAACATCTTCCAGACCACCAAAGAAGAGAACGTGATGCGCCCCGTGCGCAACCACCTCTTTGCCGCTGGCCTGCCGATTGAGAATTCCAAAGGCGAGGCCGAGGCGGGGCAGGAAGAGCTTAACATCCGCTATTCCCCGGCCCTTGATTGTGCCGACTACCACACAATCGCGAAACACGCGGTCAAGGAAATCGCGTGGCAGCAGGGGCAGGCGGCAAGCTTTTTGCCCAAGTGGCATAAAGACCGGGTGGGCTCCTCTAGCCATGTGCATCAGTCGCTGTGGAAAGACGGCAAGCCGATGTTTGTCGATGGTGACGACGAGTTGGGCATGTCTGACCTGATGCGGCATTATATGGCCGGTTTGATCGCCTATGCGCCGGAATACACCTATTTCCTTGCGCCATATATCAACAGCTACAAGCGTTTCGCCAAAGGCACCTTTGCCCCGACCAAGACCGTTTGGTCGGTCGATAACCGCACCGCGGGTTTCCGCCTGTGCGGGGCGGGGACCAAGGGCGTGCGTGTCGAATGCCGTATTGGCGGATCGGATCTAAACCCTTATCTGGCGCAGGCGGTCATGCTGGCCGCCGGGATCAAAGGGATCGAAGACAAGATGGAACTGGCCCCGCCCACACGCGGCGATGCCTACGGTGAAAGCAAAGCTGTCGATATCCCCCAGACCCTGCGGGCAGCAACCGAGACCCTGCGCGGCTCGACGTTCCTGCGCGAGGTCTTGGGCGACGATGTAGTAACCCATTACACCCGCGCGGCGGAATGGGAGCAGGAAGAATATGACCGGGTGGTGACCGATTGGGAAATCGCCCGTGGCTTTGAAAGGGCCTGAGAATGACGACGGTAAAATGTATCTCTCCGATTGACGGTTCGGTCTATGCGGAGCGCGAAACCCTAAGCAACGATGCGGCGCTTGAGGCTGTAGCCCGCGCCCGCAAAGCGCAAAAGGCATGGGCGGCGCGGCCTTTGCAGGAGCGCGTTGATTTGGTGATGGGCGCGTTGAAAGAGATCGAGAATTCCACCAACCGCATGACCGAGGAACTGGCCCACCAAATGGGCCGCCCGGTACGCTATGGCGGCGAATTCGGCGGTTTGCAGGAACGCACCAGCCACATGGCCAAGATCGCAGCCGATGCGCTGGCCCCCACGATAATCGAAGACAGCGCCGCCTTCAGCCGCAAGATCATGCGTGAGCCGCATGGCGTGGTTTTCGTCGTGGCACCGTGGAACTACCCCTACATGACCGCGAACAACACCATCGCGCCCGCGCTGATCGCGGGCAATTCGGTGATCTTGAAACATGCCTCGCAGACCATTCTGGTCGGCGAACACCTCGCCGATGCCTACCGCGCGGCGGGCGTGCCCGAGGATGTGTTTCAGAACGTTGTGCTGAGCCATGACACCACATCGGCGCTGATCGCGGACAATGCGTTCGATTTCGTGAACTTCACCGGCTCCGTCGGTGGCGGGCAGGCGATGGAGCGCGCGGCGGCGGGCACCTTCACTGGCGTCGCGACAGAGTTGGGCGGCAAAGACCCCGCCTATGTCCGGGCCGATGCCAATCTCGACGCGGCAGTCGATGGTGTGATGGACGGCGCGATGTTCAACGCGGGCCAATGCTGCTGCGGGATCGAGCGGATTTATGTGCACGAAAGCCTCTATGACGCTTTCGTCGAAAAGGCCGTGGCATGGGTGAACAACCTAAACCTCGGTAACCCATTGGAAGAAGCCACGACGCTTGGCCCGATGGCCAATGTCCGTTTCGCCGAAGAGGTCCGCGCCCAGATCAATGAGGCGGTCGCCGCAGGTGCCAAGGCGCATATCGACAGAATGCCCGCCGATGACGGCGGTGCATACCTCACCCCACAGGTGCTGACGGATGTCACCCATGAGATGCGCGTCATGCGCGACGAAAGCTTTGGCCCCGTGGTCGGCATCATGCCAGTCAAGGACGACGAAGAAGCCATCGCGCTGATGAACGACAGCCAATTTGGTCTGACCGCTGCGATCTTTACCGCTGACGCTGATGCCGCCGAAGCCATTGGCCAGCGGCTGGAAACCGGCACCGTCTTCATGAACCGCGCCGATTACCTCGACCCGGCGCTGTGCTGGACCGGCTGCAAGCAGACCGGGCGCGGCGCGGGCCTGTCTGAACTGGGCTATCACGCGCTGACACGCCCTAAATCCTACCACCTCAAGAAAGCCTGAGACATGTCCCTGACTGCCAATTGGTCTTACCCCACCGCCATCCGCTTCGGCGCAGGCCGAATTAAAGAGATCGCCGAAGCCTGCGCCGCCGCAGGTATCAAAAACCCGCTGTTGGTCACCGACAAAGGGCTGGCCTATCTGCCGATCACCCAGTCCACGCTCGACCTGATGGAGGCGGCTGGCCTTGGCCGCGCGATGTTCTCGGACGTTGACCCGAACCCGACCGAGATGAACGCCGAGGCGGGCATCAAGGTCTACCGCGACGGCGGCCATGACGGCGTGATCGCCTTTGGCGGCGGCTCGGGGCTTGATCTGGGCAAGGTCATTGCCTTTATGGCGGGCCAAACACGCCCCCTGTGGGATTTCGAAGATATCGGCGACTGGTGGACCCGCGCCGACCCCGATGGCATCGCGCCGATCGTGGCCGTGCCGACGACGGCTGGCACCGGGTCTGAAGTGGGCCGCGCCAGCGTGATCACCAATTCCCAAAGCCATGAGAAAAAGATCATCTTCCACCCCAAAATGCTGCCCGCCGTCGTGATCTGCGACCCGGAGCTGACCGTCGGCATGCCGCCGATGATCACCGCAGGCACCGGGGTGGACGCCTTTGCCCATTGCCTCGAAGCCTTCTGCTCCCCGCATTACCACCCGATGAGCCAAGGCATGGCGCTGGAAGGCATGCGTCTGGTCAAGGAATATCTGCCCCGTGCCTATGCCGATGGTACTGATCTTGAGGCGCGCGGGCATATGATGTCTGCCGCGGCCATGGGCGCCACGGCGTTCCAAAAGGGTCTGGGCGCGATCCATGCCATCAGCCACCCGATCGGCGCGGTGCATCACACGCACCACGGCACCACCAACGCGGTTGTCATGCAGCCCGTCCTGCGCATGAACCGCCCCGCGATTGAGGGCCGTCTGGCCAAAGCGGCAGCCTATCTTGATATCGTCGGCGGCTTTGACGGGTTTTACGATTTCGTCGGCAAGCTGAACGAAGAGTTGAACATCCCAAGCTCGCTGACCGCCCTTGGTGTGACGGACCCGGATATCGACGCGCTGGTGGCCTCGGCCCTGCAAGACCCAAGCTGTGGCGGCAACCCGATTGAACTGACCAAAGAGAATGTCACGCAGCTGCTGCGCGACTGCCTTTAAAACGCAAAACGGGGGGCCGGATCATCGGCCCCCCGTTGATATAAATCAGTGAAACGTCGGATTATTCGGTCGTTTTGGCTTCTTCCATATCCGCTTCAGTAACCTCCGGCCCGACCGAGACCAGATACGCCCAAACATCCTTGGCGTCTTCTTCATCTTTCAGACGGTAAGACATCTTGGATTTGGCGCGGTTCGTGTCGAGATAGCTGGCCAGAAACTTCTTGGGATCGGCAACATATCCGGTGAAGTCTTCTTCGTTCCACGCCAGCCCGGCTTCGCCGGCTTCAACGATGGAATCGCCATAGCGGTAGTCTTCGACCGACCCCGCCACGCGGTTGTAGATTCCATAAAGGTTCGGCCCGGTGCGGCCGCCTTTTTGGATGTCATTGCCCTCATCATCTTGGATCATGTGGCAGCTTTTGCATTTACGAAAGACCTTTTCCCCGGCTTCGGCATCACCGGAGGCATGGCTTTCCGCCCAAAGGGGTGTGGCCCCGAGGCAAATGGCGAAGATCGACGCGATACGCATGTTCATTGTGAGTTCCTTTGTCTGGCTGATTTGAAACTAGCGTTTGGGGCGAGGGGGTAAAGCATATCGGCTGCGCCAAAAGGTAGCACGGGCGGGCTGCGGGCCGGTTAGCGGTTGAGACCAAGAGGAATTCCTCCGATAACTGCCGGTGAATTTCTTCTGCTTCGAGGGTGAGATGAACACAACGGCGAGCCGCCTCTGATGGAGATCATGGTCCCCGCTTGGGTCGACGGCACCCTGCAACCGGTTGAAAAACTCGCCGCGCATGAACGCGGTTTGCGGCATATGGCAATCTCGGTCTTTGTCATCGCCGAGGGCAAGATGCTGCTGCAGCAACGCGCGCTTGGCAAATATCACACGCCGGGCCTTTGGGCGAACACCTGCTGCACGCATCCGCAATGGGATGAGCCGCCCCAAGTCTGCGCCACCCGGCGTTTGGATGAGGAGTTGGGGATCACCGGGTTGGACCTTCAGCATCGCGGCCAAGTCGAATACCGCGCCGATGTTGGTGGTGGGCTGATTGAGCATGAGGTTGTTGAGGTCTTTCTCGCCCATGCAGACCGGGCACTGTCGATCACGGAAAACCCCGAAGAGGTAATGGCAACGCGCTGGATCAGCCTGAGCGATCTGCACACCAATCTCGCGCAGAACCCCGAAGAATATACGCCTTGGTTGCGGATCTACATGGCCGAACACGAAGGTCTGATCCTCGGCGGCGGGGCGATTAAATAACAGCAAAGGCGGGCCAGAGATGACCGAAGACATGCAAGACCAAAAGACACGCGCGGCGGATTGGTTTCGCAAGCTGCGCGATGACATCGTTCAGGCGTTCCACGACATCGAAGCGCGCCACGTGGGCGAGGAAGAAGCCGGACGGTTCGTGGTCAGCAACACCACCCGCACCGCGCCTGATGGGTCAGACGCCGGGGGCGGTGAGATGTCCGTCATGCGCGGCGGGCGCGTGTTTGAGAAGGTGGGCGTGAATATCTCCACCGTCTACGGCACCTTGGGCGAACGGGCGCAGGCAGCGATGGCCGCGCGCAAAGGGCTGCCGGGCATGGCCGATGATCCGCGCTTCTGGGCCTCGGGGATAAGTCTGGTTGCGCATATGCAAAACCCGCATGTGCCTGCCGTGCACATGAACACCCGCATGTTCTGGACCCCTCATGCATGGTGGTTCGGCGGCGGGGCGGATTTGAACCCTTGCATCGAATATGACGAGGACACCGCGCATTTTCATGCCGAGATGAAGGCGGCCTGTGACCCCCATGGTGCCACGCTCTATGACGAGTTGAAGACTTGGGCGGATGAGTATTTCTACATCCCGCACCGCAAACGCGCGCGGGGTGTGGGCGGGATTTTCTATGACGACCGCAACAGCGGTGATTGGGCGGCGGATTTCGCCCTGACGCAGGATGTGGGCCGGGCATTTCTGCCCGCCTATGTGCCACTGGTCGACAAACGGCGCGAGATCGAGTGGGACATGGACGATAAGGACGTGCAACTGCGCCACCGTGGGCTCTATGCGGAGTATAACCTCGTCTATGACCGGGGGACGAAGTTCGGGTTGGAGACGGGGCATGACCCCGATGCGGTGCTGATGAGCCTGCCGCCTATGGCGAAGTGGGTTTGAGGTAGCGTTCAGCCCGGAATCAAGCCGCAGGCGCCGGGCCATCGCCTGCTCGCCCGTCACGCCGGAGGCGTGCCGCCATATTTGGCGCACCTTCGGTACGACCGGGTAGGCGATTTGGTGAGGCTGGGCGTAACCTCGTGAGTTCGCACCAAGGCTGAGGCATAAAGTGGCATGAACCAACGTGACATCGCCCACCCGCGGGCAGGCGATGGCCCTCATCTCTTAGCGCGAGTGTTCAGCCGCGCGTCCCGCGCACGGTATCAATCATCAATTGTACATTCTCCGGGTCAGCATCCGGCGTAATCCCGTGGCCAAGATTAAAGATATGCGGCCCCTTCGACAACGCATCGACAATCGCCCGCGTCTCTTGCACCAGTGCATCCCCGCCCGTCACCATATGCGAGGATTTCAGATTGCCCTGCACACAGCCATGCGGCTGCACGTTCTCGGCGACCCATTCTGCGCTCACCGCATCATCCACGGCAATGCAGTCCGCCCCAGTCGCGGCATGCAGATTGGCAAACCGCGCCCCGGCACCGCGCGGGAAGGCGATGATCGGTACGCCCGGATGGCGGGCCTTGAGCGCGCTGATGATCTGGCGCAGCGGCTCGGTCGAATAACGGTCAAAATCGGTGCCTTGAAGCGACCCGGCCCAGCTGTCGAAAAGCTTTACCACCTCGGCCCCGGCTTGGATCTGCATATCGAGGTATTCTATCGTCGCCAGCGTAATCCGCTCCATCAGCGCATCGAACACCTCGGGGTTCTCATCTTTCAAGGCATGGGCTGGCCCCTGATCCGGCGTGCCTTTGCCCGCGATCATATAGGTCGCCACGGTCCAAGGTGCGCCTGCGAAACCGATCAGCGTGGTTTCCTCGGGCAGTTCGCGTGACAGGATGCGCACGGTCTCGTAAATCGGAGCGAGGTGGTCGTGAATGGCATCCGCCGGTTTCAGCGCTTCCATCTCGGCCTTGGTGGTGATCGTCGACAGACGCGGCCCTTCGCCGGTAACAAACCACAGGTCCGCGCCAAGCGCCTGCGGCACCAGCAGGATGTCGGCAAAAAGGATCGAGGCATCGAAACCGTAGCGGCGGATCGGCTGCAACGTCACCTCGGCGGCAAGTTCAGGATTGTAGCACAGCGACAGGAAATCCCCCGCCTTGGCCCGCGTCGCGCGGTACTCCGGCAGGTAGCGCCCAGCTTGCCGCATCATCCAGATCGGTGGGGTCGGCAGGGTTTCGCCCGCAAGGGCGCGCAGGATGGTCTTATTCGCAGTCATTATGGCGTTCCTAATTGTGGCAAACCCGTAGGTAGCGCAGGTACAGCAGTTGTCAGTTCATGTCGACGGGGGTAGGGATGCGTCATGACGTATCAGCTCCCCACCCCGGCCCGGCCCCTCAACATCGGCACACGCGGATCGCTTCTGGCGCTCGCGCAAGCGAATGAGGTGCGCGACCGGCTTGCCGCCGCCTTTGACCTGCCGTTTGAAGCGTTTACGATCGTGGTGATCAAGACCACCGGCGACAAGATCATCGACCGCCCGTTGAAAGAGATCGGCGGCAAGGGGCTGTTCACCCGCGAGATTGAGGCCGCGCTGCTCGACGGCTCCATCGACATCGCGGTGCATTCGATGAAGGATATGCCGACGCTGCAACCCGGTGGGCTGTTGATCGACACCTATCTCCCGCGCGAGGATTGCCGCGATGCGTTTATCTCGCCGCATTTGAAATCCATCGCCGACCTGCCGCAGGGCGCGGTCGTTGGCACCTCCAGCCTGCGCCGTCGTGCGCAGGTCAAACTGCGTCGGCCTGATCTGGAAGTGGTCGAGTTTCGCGGCAATCTGCAGACCCGTTTGAAAAAGCTGGATGACGGCGTGGCCGAGGCGACTTTTCTTGCCATGGCCGGGCTGAACCGGCTGAAAATGGACGATGTGCCGCAGGCCGCCGTGCATCCCGATGACATGCTGCCCGCCATCGCCCAGGGGGCGATTGGGGTTGAACGCCGTGTTGATGACAGCCGCGCCGCCGACATGTTGGCCGCGATCCATGACCGCGCCACGGGCGAACAACTCGCCGCCGAACGCGCGTTTCTGGCAACGCTTGACGGCTCTTGCGAGACGCCCATCGCCGGGCTGGCCGAACTCAACGGCACCGAGATGCGCCTGCGCGGTCAGGTGCTGCGCCCGGACGGGTCAGACGCCATCGGCGACGACGTGACCTGCGCCATTTCCGACGGCGCCGCGGCGGGCGAGGCGATGGCCCGCAAGCTTCTGGCCGAGGCCGGACCGGGTTTCTTTGACTGGCGCGAATGATCGGCAATCTCTTCACGCTGAAACAGCTTGAAGCGCTGATCTGGGTCGCGGACCTTGGCAGCTTTCGTCGCGCCGCTGCACATCTGAACACGACACAGCCCAATATCTCGGCCCGGATCTCCGGGCTGGAGGCGACGCTGGGCGTTACCCTGATGCAACGCGACGCCGGGTCGATCCGGCTGACCGAAAAGGGCACCGCCCTGCTGGCCCAAGCCCGCCGCGTGCTGCGCGAAGCCGAGGCGCTGGTCGAGACCGCCGCGCGGCCTGACCTGATCGACGACAGTCTGCGCCTTGGGGTGACCGAAGTGGTCGCCAGCACATGGCTGCGCCCCTTCCTGCGCGCATTGGCCGAGGTCTATCCCAATCTCACCGTCGAACTTACCGTCGATCTGTCCCGCGATCTGGATCAGGAGCTTGCCGCCCATGCGCTTGACCTGACGTTGCAAACCGCGCCCTTCTCGACCCCCGCAAGCGGGCAGGTGGACTTGGCGACCTATGACTACATCTGGGTCGCCGCCCCTGAACTCGCCGCGCAGATCGGCCCCGCCCCCGACTTTGCCGCGATGCTGCGCCATCCGGTGCTGGGCCATGCGCGGCACACGCAGGCGCATTCTGATCTGATCCGCCATTTCGATGGCACCACCGCGCCCAAGGCCCGTTTGGTGCCTTCGAGCAGCCTGTCGGCGGCGATGAACATGGTGCTCGACGGCATGGGCGTGGCGGTAATGCCGCGTGTCATGGTGGCAGGCGCTCTGGCCGATGGGGCGTTGCAAACCCTGCCCGCCGCATGGCATCCGCGCCCACTGCAGGTCGCCGCGCGCTATCACGCGGATCGCACGCCCGCCTATGTCACCCGCGCCGCCGAGCTGGCCCGTGACTGCGCCCAGGCATTCGAGGCCGAGGATCGAAAAAATCTTTCACACCCATAGAATATAATAATTTGTGCCGATGCTGCACCCGCATCTATCCTGCGCCCAAACAGGAGAATGACATGGCGGCATCAACCATCCGACTGGGCGTAGACATCGGCGGCACCTTTACCGACGTGGTTCTGGAAAAGGGCGGCGAAAGTTTCTCGACCAAGGTGCTGACCACCTATGCCGCGCCCGAGAACGCGATCATCGACGGGATGCATCAGGTCTGCACCAAGGCCGGGGTCACCCCTGCCGACCTGACCCAGATCATCCACGGCACAACGCTGGCCACCAACGCGCTGATCGAGCGGCGCGGGGCCAAGACGGCGCTGATCACGACCCAAGGTTTCCGCGACGTGATCGAGATGCGCACCGAAAGCCGGTTCGAGCAATATGACCTGAACCTCAATCTCCCCGAGCCGCTGCTGCCACGCCAGATGCGCTACACGGTGGAAGAGCGCGTCGATGCCACCGGCGCGGTTCTGCTGCCGCTCGACCGTACCGAGGTCGAAGCCTTGGCCGACCGTATCGCGGACGCCGGCTATGACAGCGTCGCCGTGGGGCTGATCCATTCCTACCTGAACGACACGCATGAGCGGATGATCCGCGAGGTGCTAGAAGAGCGGCTGCCAGGGGTCATGGTCTCTATCTCTTCCGAAGTGTCGCCGCAGATGCGCGAGTATGAGCGGTTCAACACCGTGGTCGCCAATGCCTATATCAAGCCTCTGATGAAGAGCTACCTCGGGCGGCTTGAAGGGCGGCTTCAGGAGGAAGGTGTCTCTTGCAACATCTTCCTGATGCATTCGGGCGGCGGCATCATCTCGATCGAAAGCGCCGCCGAATTCCCCGTGCGGCTGGTGGAATCCGGCCCGGCGGGGGGCGCGGTCTTTGCCGCCAACATCGCCGCCCGCTACGGGCTCGACAAGGTGCTGAGCTTTGACATGGGCGGCACGACGGCCAAGATTTGCCTGATCAAGAACCAGACACCCAAGACCAGCAGAGTGTTCGAAGTGGCGCGGACTTATCGCTTCAAGAAAGGGTCGGGCATGCCGATTTCGATCCCGGTGATCGACATGGTCGAGATTGGCGCAGGGGGCGGCAGCCTTGCCCATGTGGACGCCATGCGGCAAATCCGTGTGGGGCCGGAAAGCGCGGGCTCCGAGCCCGGCCCCGCCTGTTATGGCCGGGGTGGCGCGAAGCCTGCGGTGACCGATGCCGATCTGGTGCTGGGCAAGCTCGACCCCGACAATTTCGCGGGCGGCTCGATCAAGCTTGATACCACAGGCTCTGAAGGGGCGTTGCAGGACGTCATTGGCAAGGAGCTCGACATGGATGCCGCCACCGCCGCCTTTGGTCTGGCCGAGGTGGTGGACGAGAACATGGCCAATGCCGCGCGGGTGCATGCGGTGGAAAACGGCGAGGATCTCAGCGACTACACGATGATCGCTTTCGGCGGCGCGGCCCCGCTGCACGCCGGACGGCTCTGTGAGAAACTGGGCGTCGAACGCCTGCTGGTGCCGCCCGGCGCCGGGGTCGGCTCGGCCATCGGGTTCCTGCGCGCGCCGTTTAGCTTCGAGGCCAACCGCTCGGTCTATATGAAGCTGTCGGATTTCGATGCGGATCGCATCAAGACGCTGCTGGCCGAGCTACGCGACGAGGCCACCGGCTTTGTCCGCAACTGCGACGCCGGGGCGGAGATTCTGTCGGAATACAAAGTCTACATGCGCTACAGCGGGCAGGGCTGGGAGATCCCCATCGTGCTGGACGAGGCAGACGCCCTAAACCCCGATGCCGTCCGGTTCGAGGCGCTTTTTGAGGCGGATTACGCCAATCTTTTCGGTCGTACCGTCGAGGGGTTGGATATCGAGATCACGGTCTGGTCGGTCAATGCCACCACCCCGCCCGAGGCGGTCGCCCGCACCGCAGAGCAGTCCCCGGGTACGGCGGCAGATGTGGCTCTAATACGGCGTATGTTCGACCCGGCGCTCGCCGAATACTGCGATGCCGACGTGGTCCTGCGCGCCCAGATGGCCCCCGGCCAGACCGCCCAAGGCCCCGCCGCGATCACCGAGGATGAGACGACGATCATCCTGCCCGCGTCACGCCGCGCCATCTGCCAGCCGGACGGCTGCATCGACATCACCGTGAAAGGGTAAGCCCATGGCACAGACACACTCCAACGTTGCCTATCAGGTCATGTGGAACCGGCTGATCTCGGTCGTCGAGGAACAGGCGCAGGCGCTGGTGCGCACCGCCTTTTCAACCTCGGTGCGCGAGGCGGGCGATCTCTCGGCCGGGGTCTATGATACCGACGGTCAGATGCTGGCGCAGGCGGTCACCGGCACGCCCGGCCACGTCAACGCCATGGCCGACGCGGTGGCGCATTTTATCCGCCGCATCGGGCGGCAGAACATCCTTGAGGGCGACGTTTATATCACCAACGACCCTTGGGAGGGGACGGGCCATCTGCATGACATCACCATGGTCACGCCGTCTTTTCACCGTGGCAAGCTGGTCGGCTTCTTTGCCTGCACCGCGCATATCGTCGATATCGGCGGGCGTGGCTTTGGTGCGGATGCGGCGAGCGTCTACGAAGAAGGGCTCTACCTGCCGATCATGAAATTCGCCGATGCGGGCAAGGTCGACGCGACACTGGTGCGGATCATCCGTGGCAACGTGCGCGAGCCGGATCAATTGGTCGGCGACATCTACGCGCTGACCACCTGCAACGAGATCGGCCACCGCCGGTTGATCGACATGATGGAGGAGTTTGCCCTCGACGATCTCACCGGCATCGCGGGTTTCATCCTCGACAATTCCCGCCGCGCCACGCTGGAGCGGATCGCGGCGCTGCCACGCCAGCAGGCGACCGGCGAGATGACGATCGACGGCTCCGACACGCCGATCACGCTGAAGGTCACGGTGAGCATCGAAGAAGATCACATCCTGTCGGATTTCGCGGGCACCAGCGGGATCGACAAGAAGGGCATCAACTGCCCGCTGGTCTATACCAAGGCCTATGCCTGCTACGCGCTGAAATGCGCCATCGCGCCGGAGATTCCCAACAACGCCGCCTCGCTAGAGCCGTTTCGGATCACCGCGCCCGAAGATACCATCGTAAACGCCGTGCACCCGGCACCCGTGGCCCTGCGGCACATCGTGGGTCACTTCGTGCCCGATACAGTCTACGCGGCGCTGGATCAGATTCTGCCCAATCTTGTCCCTGCCGAGGGCGCGGGCTGCCTGTGCAACTTCCAAGTCAGTCTGCGCCCGCGCACGGATGCGCAAGCCCCCGCAGGCGCGCGCCGGGCCGAGGTGCTGACCTTCAACTCCGGTGGTTCGGGCGCGCGGCCGCAGCATGATGGGCTGAACGCCACAGCCTTCCCCTCGGGCGTGATGACCATGCCGGTGGAGGCCACGGAACATGCCGGTCCTGTGGTGATCTGGCGCAAAGAACTGCGCCCCGACAGCGGCGGCGCGGGTCGCCAGCGCGGGGGGCTGGGGCAGTACATGGAAGTCAGCGCCCGCGCGGGGCATGAGTTCGACATGCAGGCCATGTTTGACCGCGTCGATCATCCCGCCCGTGGGCGGCAGGGCGGTGCCCCCGGTGCCCCGACCACCATCGCCCGCGACGATGGCACGCCGATGCGCGGCAAGGGCAAACAGTTCGTGCCGCATGGGGCAAAGGTGATGATGGCCTTTCCGGGGGGCGCGGGCTACGGCCCCGCCATCGAGCGCCCCAAGGACTTGGTGAAACGCGACCTTTTGCGCGGCTATATAAGCGCCGAGGTGGCTGCGGCGGACTATGGGCTGAGCGCCGAAGACATCCGCGAGGTGCAAGAGGCGATCCGCAAGGGCACGGACCTGTGAAAGAGTTATCGCTCAAGGGTTTATAAGCGCACGGGGGTCATTGACTGTTACAAAGCGCGGGTGTTCCTTGGCCCCATCATGCCAAGAGGAACCCAGTGATGTATGTGATTGACCCCCCAAAGCAGAGCAGCCTTGCCGTTCAAGGCACCAGCGACCGTTTCCCGGTGCGCCGCGTCTTTTGCGTGGGCCGTAACTATGAGGCGCATGTGCTTGAGATGGGCAATGACATGCGCGACCCGCCGTTCTTTTTCACCAAACCCGCCGATGCCACGCTGGATACGCCCTGCACCGTGCCCTATCCGCCGCTGACGGAGGATTTCCACTTCGAGGCAGAGCTTGTCATCGCCATCGGCAAGGGCGGCGCAAACATCGCAGAAGCGGATGTAATGGATCACATCTGGGGCGCATCTGTGGGCATCGATTTCACCCGCCGCGACCTTCAGGCACAGGCCAAGAAGATGGGCCGCCCGTGGGACTGGTCCAAAGCCTTTGACAATTCCGCGCCCATCGCGCCGATCCTGCCCATCGCCGATGTCGCCTCGGTGGAGAAGGGCCGCCTATGGCTGGCCGTGAACGGCGAGATGAAACAGGAGGCCGATCTGTCACAGATGATCTGGTCGGTGCGCGAACATACCGCGACCCTGTCGCAGGCCGTGACACTGGCACCGGGTGACATCATCATGACCGGCACGCCCGCCGGTGTCGCGGCTGTGAAGCCCGGCGATGTGATCACCGGGGGGGTCGACGGCATCTCTGAGTTCGAGGTCACCGTCGGCCCGCGCGCCTAAAGTACGCGGCCCGGTCTAGGCTCCGGCCAGCGTGCGTTCTGCCCGCGCGCGGGCTTGGGCGGCCAGATCTGGCAAACCGCTCTTTTCATAGACCGCGCCCAGCATCAGGTTCAGCGGCACGCCTTCGGGGTCATAGGTGCGGCGCATCTCAAGCACCTGCTGCGCGGCAGAGGCGCGGCCATCGCGCACCAGCGCATCAAGGTGGATTTGCTCGAAAAGATCGCGCTGCGCATGGCTGCCGCCGCATTCGGCCATGCGGGGCAGGGCCATGCCAAGCTCGCGGATCGCTGTGGCCCAATCCCCCTTGGCATGGGCGGCGATGCCGCGGGCCGCAGGCAGCGCGACTTCGGCCCATGCGGCATGGTCATGGGCCGTGGTTTCGGCCGCGCGGGCCTTGATTGCCGCAAGCATCTCTGCCGCCTCGGGCCGTCCGGTACGGCAGAGGGCATAGAGGTATTGCAGCGTCAGGAAGGGGCTGACCGTATCCGCCCCCCGCGCTGCCACATGGTCTGCCACATCGCCCCAACGGTCGCCCACATCGACGCCCGCGAACTCCATCCGCGCCAGCAGGGACACCGCGCCGACTTGGTCTTGGGAATAGTCTTTCTCAAGCCCCCAGATATGCTGGTCATAGGCGGCACGCACATCGGCGTGACGGCCCTGCGACAGGTAGAACAATGCCAGATGCCACCAGTTGTGGCTCCGCATAAAGGAGTTCAGATCAGTCCATGTCTCGGCCACGCTTTCCATAAAACGCGCGCCTTCCGCCACGCGGCCTTGCGTTAGCATCACATGGGCCAGCGCGTGATGCGCCCAAGGCTCATCGTGGCGCAACTCCATCGCGCGGCGGGCGGCGGCCTCGGCCGGGTCGAGCAGGTGGCACTGCTCGTAGCCAAAGGCGATCATGCCGTGCGCATAGGCAATGTCTTCGGCCTCGGGCAGGGATTTCAGCGCAAGGCGCAACATGCCAGCGGCATCGCCTGAGTTGAACAGGTGGTATTGCGCCAGTTTCAGCATCGCCAGATCGCGCGGCCATTTGTCGGTGATGGCGTCACAGGCAGCGACGAGGGCGGGCACATCGCCGTGGATCCAGTGGCTTACAGCGCGGATGATCTCTTGCTCCCGGGCGTTGGCCCCGGTCGCGGCTGTGGCGCGTTCCAGATAGGGGCGGGCTTTTTCCGGAGCGATGGGGTGCTCAAGGAACATCCACAAAAGGGCGGCATAGGCATTGACCAGCGGCCCCTCCGGGTCCGCATCGGCTGCGGCGATGATGCCTGCGGCTTTGGGCTGGTAGGACAGAAAGCCGTGGATGAAATCGTTGATCGCCTGCAGGGGTTCCGGGCGGCTGGTGGTTGTTTCCAATCCGTATAGGTCTTGTGTCATCTCGGGTCTCCAGCGGTGTCGTGGAATTGGCGCAGGTGGTGGGCGACGGCGGGGGCTGCGTCCCAATGGATCGAATGGCCCGCGTCGGGCAGGGTGGTCTGCACCACGTTGGGAACCTGCGCAAAGGCGTCCTTGGCGGCGGCGCGGGGGATCAGCAGGTCTTCGGCCCCGTGGAGCACTTGGGTCGGGCAGGTCAGATCAGAGGGCCGCACCGTGGGGCGAAAGCCGCGCAGCGCTTCGAGTTGATGGGCCATGGCATCCGCGCTTTGCGCATGGGGGTAGGTCAATGCGGCGGCAAGGGCGGTCTTAGTGTTTGTCGGATCGGAAAAGAAGCCGGGGGCAAAGACCCAAGGGTAGAGCGCGGGCAGCCAAAGCTGCTCCCCTTGCGGCGCGCGGCGCACGGCGAGCAGTGCGTCGAACACCGCCATGGTGCGCGGCGCACGGACCGGGGCAGAGGCGAGGATGCTCATCGCTTGGATGCGCTCGGGCGCTAGGCCAACAAGCTCCATCGCCATCAGGCCGCCCATGGAATGGCCGACAACGTGAAACTTTGCGTGCCCCAGTTCATCCATCAACGCCAGCGCATCACGGGCCATCTGCCCGACGGAGGTTTCTGCGTCCCACGGCGTTGTGCGCCCGGTGCTGCGGTTGTCAGGCCGGATCAGCGTGAAATGATCCGAAAGCAGCGGTGCCAAAGCGCCCCAGCTTGCACTGTCGCTGAGCATGCCTGCCAGCATCAGCAGTGGCGGGCCGCTGCCGTCGACCTCGTAATGAAGGGAGATATCGGAGAGGGGTAGATCAGGCATTCAGCGTGCTCCAACAAGGCAGAAGATCCCCTTGGGCGGGGGAGGCGGCATAGATCGCGCGGGCAATGGCGCGCGACAGGCAAAGCGCGGCGGCATGGCCGATCATCGCCACATCCCCCGCAGGTCGCGCCGCGGTCGAGAGGGAGAAGACCAGATCGCCGTCATTGGGCATATGCGCGGGCACCACCGCGCGGGCGATGCCGTCATGGGCGGCCACGGAAACGCGCTGGCATTCGGCTTTGGCCAACGTGGCATCGGTGGCAACGATGGCGATGGTGGTATTGGCGCGGGCCGACATGGCCGCCATCTTGCGGCTTTCAAAGGAGAGGCCCAGCCCGGCGGAGGGGTCGGGCCCCAGCCCGCCAAACTCTCCTTCGATCTCAAAAGGGGCGGCGTGGAAATGGCGGTCGCCGGGGGTGGTGACGGCGCCCACCGGATTGGCCCCCACCAGCGCACCGACCATGCTGCCATCGGGCAGTTGCAAACTGGCCGAGCCGAGCCCGCCTTTGACCATCGCGCTGAGCGCGCCGGTGCCCGCGCCGACAGAGCCTATTTCAAACTCTTCGCCGGCCGCTTCCATGGCCTTGCGGCCCAGATCGGCATAGGGGTTCTGCGCCCAATCCTTGTCTCCGCCGTTGAGTAAATCAAACAGGATCGCGCCGGGCACCAGCGGGATCAGCGCATCGCCGACGCGAAACCCGCGCCCCTGCGCGCGCAGGGCATCCACCACGCCCGAACAGGCATCCAGCCCATAGGCAGAGCCGCCCGAAAGCACCAGCGCATCGACCGCCGCCACGGTCTTGTCGGGTGCCAGCAGATCGGTCTCGCGCGTGCCGGGGGCGCCGCCCATGACGTGGACGGAGGCGGTGAAGGGCGCGTCGCCGATCAGCACGGTGCTGCCGGATTTCAGCCGCGCGTCCTGCGCGTTGCCGACCTTCAGCCCTGCCACATCGGTGATCAGGTTGCGCGGGCCGGGGCGCATCGGCGCGGTCATTGGGCGCATCCGCGGGCTGCCGCGCTATTCACGTGAAACATCCCCGTAATGGTGCAAATGGGCGAGGGGTCTAACAGTGGCATCGTCACTCCGGCATTGATTTCAGGCGGAGTTTGCGCGCTTCCCCAGCGGATGCCAAGGCCTCTGCTGCCAGAGATCTGCCCCACCAGTTGCGCGCCATAAAAATGGGCGCGCAGGTTGCCCCGCGCGCCCGATCCGTCCGGCATGGCCGGTTGGTTTATTTTTGCTCTTCGGCGACAGCGGCGGCGACGGCTTCTTCAAAGATCGCGAGGCCCTCTTCGACGATGGCGTCAGATGCGGTCAGCGGAACCATCACGCGCACGGCGTTGCCATGCATGCCACAACTCAGCAGCAGCAGGCCGCGCTTGAGGGCGTGGGCGATGACGCGCTTGGTGAAATCGGCATCGGGTTTGGCGCTGTCAAAGTCGGTTACGAATTCGACGGCGACCATGGCACCAAGGCCGCGGATATCCCAGAAGCGGTAGGGCGCCGACCGCGCGCCGATTTCGGCAAAGCGGGCTTTGAGCGTTTCGCCCATCGCGGTGGAGCGGGCCAGCAGACCTTCGTCTTCGATCGCCTCAATCGCCGCCAGCGCTGCAGCACAAGCCACCGGGTTGCCGCCATAGGTGCCGCCCAGACCGCCGGGGGCCATCGCGTCCATCACATCGGCGCGGCCAATCACACCGGCCAGCGGGTACCCACCGGCCATGGATTTCGCCACGGTAATCAGGTCCGGCGCGACGCCGGAATGCTCAATCGCGAACCATGTGCCGGTGCGGCCAAACCCGGCCTGCACTTCGTCGGCGATCAGCAGGATGCCGTGCTGGTCACAGATTGCGCGCAGTTCTTGCATCATGTCGAAAGGCACAGGGGTATAGCCGCCTTCGCCGAGCACTGGCTCGATGATGATCGCGGCAACGCGCTCGGGCTGGGCATCGGTGAGGAAGAGGTTCTTCAACCCGGTCAGCGCGTCCTGCACGGTGATCCCGTCGCGCACCGAAGGGAAAGGCGCACGGAAGACATCTGCCGGGAAAGGGCCCACGTCTTTTTTGTAGGGCGTGACCTTGCCGGTCATGCCCAGCGTCAGCAGGGTGCGGCCATGGTAGCCGCCGGTGAAGGCGATGATGCCCGGACGACCGGTGGCAGCGCGGGCGATTTTCACTGCGTTCTCAACGGCTTCGGCGCCGGTGGTGACAAGCAGCGTCTTTTTGGGTGCCTCACCCGGGGCCAGCGCGTTCAGTTTCTCAGCCAGTTCGATGTAGGGGCCGTAGGGCACGACCTGAAAGCTGGTGTGGGTATAGTGATCTTCTTGCGCCTTGGCGGCTTCGACCACTTTGGGGTGGCGATGGCCGGTGTTCAGCACGCCGATGCCCCCGACGAAATCGATGTAGCGGTTGCCTTCGACATCCCACAGTTCGGCATTCTCGGCGTATTTCGCATAGATCGGCGCAGCAGAGGCCACACCGCGCGGCACGGCGGCGTCGCGGCGCGCGACGAGGTCGGCATTCGTCTGACCGTCGGGTTTGGTGGCGGGATTTGCTTCGACCACTGTCATCTGCGGCGCGGCTTTGGCCTTGGCAGAGGATTTGCGGTGCGATTTCTTGACGGTGCTGGACATGGAACAGATACCTTATTGCGAAAGAGAGAGGGGCAGTGACGTGTCGTTTAAAAAATCCATATTCCGTTTAATATAATTGTCAATCGCGAAGGCAGAGCCTATCTAACAATTCCCAAGATCATCGGTTGCCCCTCCGCCACGATGCCCGGTCGCAACGCCGATGCCCACAAAGGACAAGTCATTGAACGTCGGCGATAAACTTAGAGCGATCCGCAAGAAACATGGGTTGTCCCAACGTGAGCTTGCGGCCAAGGCCGGGCTGACCAATGGCACGATCTCGCTGATCGAAAAGAACCGGACGAGCCCATCAGTCGCATCGCTGAAAAGCCTGCTGGACGCGATTCCCATCAGCATGGCGGAGTTCTTCTCGATCCTTGAGGAGGACGACAGCGCCAAGGTTTTCTACCGCGCGCAGGAACTGACCGAGATTTCGCCAAGCCATCAGGGCGGCGTATCGCTGCGCCAATTGGGCAATGCCGCGCATCACGCGCTTCAGGTGCTGCATGAAACCTATGAGCCCGGCGCGGATACCGGGCCGGAGTTTCTGAGCCATGAGGGCGAAGAAGCGGGCGTGGTGGTGCGCGGCAGCATAGAGGTGACGGTCGACGGCGCAGTCAGCCTGTTGAACGCCGGGGATGGCTACCTGTTCGACAGCCGCCTGCCACATCGGTTCCGCAATATTGGCACTGACCCTTGTGAGATTGTCAGCGCCTGCACGCCGCCCAGCTTCTAAAAGGCACCGTATAAATATCGACCGCCCCGAGCGTTCTGCTCGGGGCGGTCGATAGGGGTGTCAGGTCTTAGTAGTCTGACCGGTAGTTCGACCTTTGGGTCTCCGGTTGCTGTTTGTCGCGCCCGGCACGGTCCTCATCCGGATGAAGTTCCCGTCGGCCCGTAGTGAGGGCCAAGATGATGACCGCGGCTAAGGTCAGGATGGTCAGACCGCCGAGAAAGAGCTCTGTGGTCATCTCCGTGCTCCTTTTTGCACTGCGTTTCAGGTGCTCAACCGCGCGCAAGCCAAAGGGTTCCGACAAATTTTTCGCCTATAACGAGTCTGTGACCTGCGGGCCACGTTTCCGGCCAGATTCCGCTGACCGATAGCGCGTCAGTAGTCGTAGATCATCTTGCTGTCGGTCGGGACGTGGAAATTAACCCGGATTTGATATACGCCCTCCGTGGTTTCAATCTCGACCTGACCGTTCAACTGGCGGGTAAAGGCAAGGATCAAACGAGAGCCGAGCCCGGTGCCGGATTTCACCTCTTCGGGGTTGCCGATGGTGTTGCGGACTTCAATCATCGCCTGTTCCGGCCCGGTCTGGATCAGCTTGAGCGAAATGAACCCTTTGCCATGTTCGACCGTCGAGACGTATTTCAGCGCGTTGGTCAGCGCCTCTGACACCAGCAGGGTGAGGGGGGCCGCATCGTCGGCGTCAATCTTGATCGGCTCAAAGGATTGCTCAACCTGCACGCCCGAACCAGAGGCCAGCCCGACCGATAGCATCTGGCCTACAATCTCGTTCAGCAGTTCGCTGGCGTTGACCCGCACCAGATCGTCATTCTGGTAGAGGTTCTTGTGCACGGTGGCGAGGCTGAGGATACGATCCTGCAAGCGCCGCAGAACAAAACGCGCGTCTTCGCTTTTGGCCTGCCGGATCTGCATGTTCATGATCGACGAGATAAGCTGAAGGTTGTTTTTGACCCGGTGGTGGACCTCTTTCAGCAGGATGTTCTTTTGCCGAAGGCTGTCTTCGAGCGTCGCCTCATCTCGCAGGATCAATTCCGCCATGCCGACAAAAGCGGATTCCATCTCGACCAATTCGGTGGGCACCGAGGGGCCAAGCGTACCGCGCGGCAGGGTGCGGTTCAGCGCAAAGCGACGCATCTGCCGGCCAAGCTTGCGAATGTGGTTGATCGCCAGCCGGTTCAACGCCCAGAAGGCCACGATCAAGCTGGCCAGCCACATGACGATGGGCAAAAGCGCGCTCAGGCGGGTGGAAACGCCCGTGTCCAGAAACGGGGTGTTTTTGGGCCATACGCTCAGCGCAAAGACCGTGTCTGGCACGATTGGGACGATCACATAGGCGCGGTCTTGGCCATCGAAATTCTCTGAAAGGAAGACGTTGGGTTCTTTGGTGGTCAACAGCGACAAGGCGACATCGCTGGGGTATTCCTTTTTGGCAACGGCCAGCCCGTTTTCCGTGGTCAGGATGTGGCCCATCTTGTTGAGGGTCATCATCGCGACGCTGCTGTGTTTGCTCTTGGGTTCGCGTATCGCGTTGATGGCGTCTTCGGGAATGCTGAGCGCCATGAAGCCGATCAATTCGCGCTCTTCGTAGACCGGCGCGTTGATCAGCGTGACCATCTGATTGCTGACCGCCCCTTGCAACACCGGCATCGCACGACGGACCGGTGTTTCCACCAGTGTTTGAAAGTTCTCATCCTCGGAAAAGTCATGATCCTGCCCCGTGGAGGAGCAGGTCATTTTCCCGTCTAGCCCGATGAAACCCACAAGCGAATAGATGTCTGACGCTTGTTTATATTCCTTAAGGAAGGCGGTGCATTCCTCTGGGTCGTCCCGCCTGAGACGCACGATCGAGGTGAGCGCTTCGGCGGCGCCGAAAGCCTCTTGGATCACCCGGCGTTCCGCAGCGGAGGCCTGTTCTGTGACGGCGATCAGCGATAGCTCTGCGCTTTGGCGGCTTTGATCCGCAATCTGCCGTGTCTGCACAACCGCGATCAGCCCGATGGGCAAAAGCGCGAGAGACAGAAACAGCAAAATACGGATCGTCAGCCCACGCATCAGATCACCACTGAAGAAGCCAGACGTCATATTTAGAAAGAAGAAACTTTAGAAGCGGATAGGACTGACATTGTCGCGTCATCGGTCATTTCAAGCGACTCGTCGTCATGGTGACCCAGCAGTTCAGCAAGGCGGGCACGAGCCCGGTTGGTGCGGCTTTTGATGGTGCCTACGGCAACGCCACACATGTCTGCAGCTTCCTCGTAGGAGAAGCCAGAGGCCCCCACAAGAAGCAGCGCTTCGCGTTGCTCATCCTTCAGCAGGGCAAGCGCCTTGCGGAAATCCGTCATCTGCATGTGACCATCATGTGCGGGCTTTTCGGCCAGCCCGTCGGTCAACACGCCATCCACGTCTGAGACTTCACGTTTCGCCTTGCGGCGCGAGGAATAGTAGGTGTTCCGCAGGATCGTGAAGAGCCAAGCACGCATGTTCGTGCCCTCTTGGAACTTTTCGATGTTGGTCCACGCCTTGACCAAGGTATCCTGCACCATGTCGTCTGCCGTGGCACCATTGCGTGTCAGGCTGATGGCAAAGGCCCGCATGGCCGGCAGATGTTCTACCAGCTCGTCGCGCGGATCGGGACGGGTCATTATGACGTTCCTTTTTCTGAATCCTGTTCCTTCAACTTCTGAAGCAGATCCTTGAAACGATCAGGGATGCCTTCATCGAGCGTCTCATCGAAGACACGCTTGAGGTTGTCGTCGATGACGCGCTCGCGCTCGTCCTTGTTTCCTGAATTCACTAACATCACCTCTGGCATCGTCGTCTCGTTTGAATAATTATGTACGCATACTGGAACCAAACACAATGTCGACGTGTTTGGTTCCAAGAAAAGTAAAAAAGGATTCGACTAGATGAACGATGCGACACAAAAGACCAGCATCAGCGATGAACTGGGTGCCAATATCCCCTACCTTCGCCGGTTCGCGCGGGCGATGACTGGCAGCCAGACCAGTGGTGACACCTTCGCCGCGGCGGCGCTGGAAGCCATCCTGGTTGATCGCTCGGTGCTCGATGGAGTAGACACAAAGACGGGTCTTTTCAAGGTTTTGTACGGCATCTGGGCCAGCGCAGGTGCCCCGGTGGAAGAAGGCGAAAGCGGCCCCCGCGCCAAGGCGCAGCGGCATCTGTCGAGCTTGACCAACAACAGCCGCGAAGCGCTGCTGCTGCACACGATCGAAGGCTTTTCGCATGGTGAAATCGCCAAGATCATTGGCGTGGATGAGGCCGAGGCCGATGAGCTGATCCAGATCGCACACCGCGAAATGGCCGACAGCACCTCTGGTTCGGTGATGATCATCGAAGACGAAGCCATCATCGCGATGGACATTGAATCCATCGTCGCCGAGATGGGCCACCGGGTAACCGGCATCGCCCGCACCCGTGATGAAGCGGTGAAACTAGGCAAGGCCGATGTGCCTGACCTGATCCTCGCCGATATCCAGCTGGCCGATAACTCTTCGGGCATCGATGCGGTGAACGACCTGCTGAACGAACTGGGCATGCGTCCGGTGATCTTTATCACCGCCTTCCCCGAGCGTTTGTTGACCGGCGACAAGCCAGAGCCCGCCTTCCTGATCTCCAAACCTTACTCGGTCGATCAGGTCGTCTCGGCTGTCTCGCAAGCGATGTTCTTTTCCTCCACGGAAACGCTCAACGCCTAAACCGGGCCAGAAAAACAGGGTTCCCCGCGCTTTGCTTTGCGCAGGGAACCCTTTGCATTCAGCGCCCGCGCTGCCTATCGTCAGTCAAACATTCAGGAGGCCCACATGGCCAAGACCCCGACCGCTGCCGCAAAAGATCTGACCATCGACGATCTGTCGGATCAGATCGCGCTTCTTAAAAAAGACATCGCATCGCTGACCGAAACCCTGGGCGAATACGGCAAGGCCAAGTCGGAAGAGATGCGCGACAACGCCCGCAACGCGGCGAATGATTTTGCCGACACAGGGCGCCTGAAGGCGATGGAGGCCCAAAAGCAAGCCGAGGAATTCCTGCAAGCCCAGCCCGGTACCGCCCTCGGCATCGCCGCAGGCATCGGTTTCCTTGTCGGTCTTGTGACGGCCCGCCGCTAAGATGCTTTCCTCGGTGATGAACCATCTGCGCGGCTCCCTGCGACGTGCGCTGCGCACCGCGATGCTCAGCGCCGGGGCCGCGCTCTTTCTGCTGATCGGGCTGCTGTTTCTCACGCTTGCGGCATGGCTTTATCTCATCACCGTCACCACAGCGCTCACCGCCGCGCTGATCCTCGGCGCGGTCTATTTCGGTGTTGGTTTTCTCTTGCTTGCCATGGCCGGATCCGATCGCGCTCCCGCCGCTCAGGCCCCCCGTCAGGAAGACCCCTCAGCGACCGAACATGACGGTCTCAAGAACTTGGTCATGGCATTTCTGGCTGGCATAACCGCGGGTCAGAAAGCGCGCCGTTAACAGCGCTGAGCAGATTGCCACTGGAAAAGGGGCGGGTGATGAACCTGAGCCTCCTTTCGGCCTCCGCCAGTCGGGGCGTATCGTTCATGA
This sequence comes from Sulfitobacter sp. LC.270.F.C4, assembly GCF_032922545.1. Lineage (NCBI taxonomy): Bacteria > Pseudomonadati > Pseudomonadota > Alphaproteobacteria > Rhodobacterales > Roseobacteraceae > Sulfitobacter > Sulfitobacter sp. LC.270.F.C4. Next base: position 460,801 of record NZ_CP136692.1, read on the forward strand.
TACAGACGATCGGAAACCACTCCCGCAGGTTCGACAGATCCGACAGATGCTGGTGCAACTGATCGCGCCGCAGCGACAGAACCGCGAATTCGATGTTGTCGATGTTCTCCACCAGCTTGCTGAGATCAAACGTCTCTAAAACGCGAATTTGCGATTGCGGAAACGCAGCAGAAAGCGTTTCATTTATGTCTGAACAGACCAACGGGTCCGGTTCGTAGATCAAAATCGACATGGTCTTCCCCCGGGTTAGCAAAGTTGTCGATTTAGGGGGCGCGCCACGAGGGCGCATTAAACTAAGACATAAGAAGGCAAATTTTATCTGATGACGACACAATGCCGCTATTGCCCTCTCCGTCGCAAAGATGCCTTCCTGCCGATGTCGAAAGATGAAGTGAACTTCATGGAGAAGTTCAAGTCCGGTGAGCTGACGGTTGAGCCGGGCACGCCGATCCTGCTTGAGGGGTCAAACTCACCCCAGCTTTACACGGCCCTGACCGGGATGGGCATCCGCGACAAGACCTTGGAAAACGGCAACCGGCAGGTCATCAGCTTTGTCTTCCCCGGCGATTTCATCGGCCTGCAGGCAGGCATCATGGGTGAAATGGGCCATTCCGTCGAAGCCCGGACCCATATGCGGCTTTGCGTTTTCAACCGCAGCGAGTTCTGGAATTTCTTCAAAAACCACCCCGAACGCGCCTTTGATATCACTTGGTTGGCCGCGATCGAAGAGCATTTCATGGGCGAAGTCCTTGCCACCATTGGCCAACGCACCGCGATGCAGGCCATCGCTTGGGCGATGGTCAAGATTTTCGAACGTGGCCAGTCGCTGGGGATGGTCACCCACAACCAGATGCTGCTGCCCTATTCACAACGCGATCTGGCCGATGCGCTTGGCCTGTCGGTGGTGCACACCAACAAAACCCTCGGTGCCCTGAAAGAACGCCAGTTGCTTTCGTGGTCCGACAGGGTGCTTCAGATCAACGACCTCGCCGCCTTGGCGAAAGCGGGGGTGACCGAACTTGAGGGTCGCCAAAAGCGCCCCCTGCTTTAACAGCTACTCTTGCGTGATATCGATAAAGGTATCTGCGGCCTCGGCCCCACGTTGCCCGCGCGGTTTGGCCGGGCCGATGGTGCTGTCCGGGCGCGTCCGGCGTTCGACCTGCGCGTTCAGGGCCGCGCCGAATAGGATCAGAAAACTGCTGATCCAAAGCCAGACCAACATCGCAATCACAGCCCCGATCGAGCCATAGACCTGATTGTAGTTGCCGAAATTGGCGACGTAATAGGAAAACCCGATCGAAAGCACCGCCCAAGACATCACCGCCAAAATCGCCCCGCTGCTAAGCCAAGGCAATCGCGCCGCGCGCCGGTTCGGCCCGAAACGGTAAAGCACACCCACACCGGCAAACAAAACCGCCGTCGCAACGGTCCAGCGCAGCAGGTCGGCCACGGCGTTGCCAAAGGGGCCAAGCGGGATGAACGCCAGAATGATGGGCGCGACCACCACCGCCAGCAGCGCCACGATCCCGACCCCCACAAGGCTCACCGTCAACATCAAGGCATGCAGGTAATGTTTCGCAGCATTGCGGTTGCGCTCGTTATAGACAGCGTTCAGACCGATCACCATCGCACCCACACCGGCCCGCGCAGACCACAGCGCCACCAGCAGCGATACAATACCGGCCCAACCCAAGGTATCGGCCCGCGCGGTAACCAGCCCGGTCACCTGCGTATTGATAATGTCATAGACATCATCCGGCAGCAGCCCGCGCACATCCTCCAACTGGGCAATGACCACAACAGGGTCCGAGATCAGCCCCAAAAGCGCAATCAGCGCCGCCAGCGCGGGAAACAACGACAGCATCGCGAAAAACGCCACCCCGGCCGAGATCAACGCAAGGTTATCGTCGGCCGCTTGCTTTAGGCTCGCCTTGAAAGCGTCCCAATAGATCGCCGGTCGGGTCGGAGGTCTGCGCAGCACGAATGCCAATCCTTTCAATTCGGCCCCGGCCAAAACCGGAACCGCTTCGCGTTAGCTGTCCTCCACATCGTCGCGGACCTGCCCCCAAGCAACAAGGGTGAAGATCAACGTGCCACCGATGATGTTGCCGACAAGCACCGGCAGGAAGAAGCCAAAGATCGCCTGACCAAGCCCCAGCCCGCCATGCAGAATGAGCGCTGCCATCTCGACTGACCCGGCGACGATATGGGTGAAATCCCCCGCAGCAATAAGCCAGGTAAAGGTCAGGATCAGGAAAAACGCCGCCTCATCCGCTTCGGGCAGCATCCAGACGATCAATGCCACGATGACCCCCGCCGGAATGGCCCGCCAAAACCCCTCCGCCGCCGGCATGCCCGTCGCGTGTTCCGAAAGGCTGATGATGGCGGGCAAAACCTCCGCCGGGATGGCGGGCGTATAAATAAACAGCGCGGCCGCCGCGAAGGCCCCGATCACATTGGCCCCCAGCACAACGGCCCAAAGCCGCATGAGCCTGCACAGAATATTCAGGCTACGTTCCTGCATCAGGGGCAAGACCGTGGTGATGGTGTTTTCGGTAAACAACTGCATCCGGCCCATGATGACCGCGATGAACCCCAATGAATAGCCGAGGTTCTCCAGCAGAAAACGCCAGCCTGCATCTGGCAAATAGGTTCGGAAAATCGCTTCCCCCAAGACCGAAAGACTGATCAGCATCCCCGCAGATATCCCCGACCAGATCAACGACCGGTTGGTGCGGTTCAACTCATCGCGCCCCTCGCGCCGGATCACCTCATAGATCAGCTTGGGCGACAGCGCCGCCGCCTCACTGACAGAGCGTTCTTCCGCCTCTTCCTGCACGGCAGAGGTAGGGGGCTTTTTCTGGATCAGTGGGGCCATTCGCGTTCTTCCTGAAATTCATGGACATGATGAACATAGCCCGCCGAAGCCCCCTGCACAGTAAAAAGCCCCAGGCTGCTTAATCCGCGCGCCCCAAACAACAACGCCCCGCCAATCTCGCCCCCACCGGGGGGGAGCGTCCCCCCCCTTCAACTTCATCCTTTCTTAAATACCGATCCCGCACCCTCAATCAGACGGATCAGCCGCGTTCTCCCCCACCGGCACTCAACGCCAACCCCTCGACAATAGCCGTCAGCGCCGCCCCCCGATGCCCTTCCGCGTGCGGAAAGCGTGTGCGCATTTCGGCCTCGACCACCTCCATCAGGCTCGACCCGCCGACAAAGATCAGCCGGTCCACGGCGCCGGGCGCGATGCCTGCGTTCCGCGCTGTCGTCTCCGCTGCATCCCCCATCTGTGCGGCCAGTTTCGAAAGCCGCTTGCGCATCCAGTCACGGGGCAGGGGCAAAGTCGCGCGGGGTTTGAGCATCGACACGTCGATCACCGGCTCTGCATCCCCCTCGGCCCATGCGCCATTGGCGCGGATTTTGCCCGCTTCGACGGCGAAAGCAAGATCATGACCAAGCTCTTCATCAAGCACTTTAACCAATCGTGCCAGACGCTTGGGGTGTTCGGCAAACTTATGCAATTCCGCCGCCGCCTTGCGGGTGTCAGCGCCGTAGAGAAACGGAATTTTCGCCCAAGTGGCCAGATCGTTGAAGATCGCATTGGGCGCGATGTGGGTGTCGCCTCCGAAAGCATGGCGAATTTCGCTGCCCATCCCAAGCTGCGGCATCACCCGCCCGATGGACAAGGACCGGTCAAAATCGGTCCCGCCAAGGCGGATGCCGTGGCTTTCCAAAATGTCGATCTCATCATTCCCGCGCTGGCGGAAAAGCGTGAAATCAGAGGTGCCGCCGCCGATATCGATCACCAGCCCCAGATCCCCCGGTCGCAGCGCGGCGCGGTTGGCAAGCGCGGCGGCTTCGGGTTCGTTCATGAAATCCACATGGTCGAAACCGGCCCGGCCATAGGCCTCGCGCAGGTCTGTCAGCGCTTGCGCATCGCGCGCGTCATCGGCTGAATGAAAGCGCACCGGACGGCCAGAGAGTGCTGTGTCGAACTGCATCCCCGTGGCGGCTTCGGCTTGCGTTTTCACCCGCGCCAGAAACCGCGCCACGATGTCGATAAAGTCCAGCCGTTCACCTAAAAGCACCCGCCGCTCGCGCATCAGCCGGGTGCCAAGCAGGCTTTTCAGCCCGCGCATATAACGGCCCTCGGCCCCGGCCAGCAGCGCGTCAGAGGCGGCGGCGCCGATCCGCATTTCACGCGCTTCGAAATCAAAAAATACCGCCGTCGGCAGGGTCTGCGCCTCGGCCTCTAGTGCGATCAGTTGCGGGGTGCCGTTGACGGCGATGCCCGCCGCGGTGTTGGACGTTCCAAAATCAATCCCCAGCCTGGCCATGACGTTCTCCTAATGCCTTCTCACGGGCGGTCCGATGCGCAGCGCGCCCGTGCAAAGCACCCGCGATACCCTTCTCGCGCGGGCTTGGCAACGAAGGCTGGCGCGTCGCGCGGCTTTTGGCTAGCCTCGCAAAAAAATACGCCAATATGGGAGAACTTCATGAACCGTTTGAACCGTTTGATGACCGGTGTGGCCAGTGCTGCATTGGTTGTCGCCGCCACCAGCGCCTTCGCCAAGGACGACATCACCGTCGCCATGCAGCTTGAGCCGCCGCACCTTGATCCGACCTCTGCCGCGGCCGGGGCCATCGACTCGGTGCTTTATACCAATGTCTTCGAAGGGCTGACCCGTTTCATGGGCGATGGCTCTGTCGTGCCGGGCTTGGCTGAGTCCTGGGAGATTTCCGAAGACGGGCTGACCTATACGTTCAAGCTGCGCGAGGGGGTCACCTTTCACGATGGCACCACGATGGACGCCGAGGACGTGAAATTCACCCTCGACCGGATCAACGCCGAAGACAGCGCCAACGCGCAAAAGGCGCTCTATGCCGCAATTTCCGAAGTGAACGTCATTGACCCGCAGACCGTTGAGGTCAAACTGAGCGAACCGAATGGCAACATGCTGTTCAACCTCGCTTGGGGCGACGCGGTGATCGTCGCACCTGAAACGGTTGAGGCGATCAAGCAAACCCCGATTGGCACAGGCGCGTTCAAGTTTGAGAACTGGAATCAGGGCGACAAGATCACTCTGACCCGGAATGACGACTATTGGGGCGAGGCGCCCGCGCTGGCCAGCGCGACCTTCAAGTTCATCTCGGACCCGACAGCGGCTTTTGCTTCGGTCATGGCCGAGGATGTCGATGTTTTCACCGGCTTCCCCGCGCCGGAAAATATCCCCCAGTTCGAAGCGGACCCGCGTTTCCAAGTGCTGATCGGCTCGACCGAGGGGGAAACGATCCTATCGATCAATAACAAGCGCGAACCTTTCGATAACGTTAAAGTCCGCGAGGCTGTGGCCCATGCCATCGACCGTCAGGCAATCATCGATGGGGCAATGTTTGGTTATGGCACGCCCATCGGCACCCATTTCGCGCCGCATAACCCGGACTACGTCGATCTGACTGAGATGAGCAGCTACGACCCTGAAAAATCCAAGGCGCTGCTGGCCGAGGCCGGTTTCCCCGATGGGTTCGAGACGACGTTGCACCTGCCGCCCCCATCCTACGCCCGCCGCGGCGGAGAGATCATCGCAGCCCAGCTGGCCGAAGTTGGCATCAAGGCGCAGATCACCAATGTCGAATGGGCACAGTGGTTGGAAACGGTGTTCAAAGGCAAGGATTTCGGTCTGTCGATCGTCAGCCATACAGAGCCGATGGACATCAACATCTATGCCAACCCGGACTATTACTTCCAATATGACAATGCTGAGTTCCAGTCGCTGATAACCGAGTTCAACAAGACGGCAGAACCCGCAGCGCGGACCGAGATGCTGGCCAAGGCGCAGCGCATGATCGCCGAAGACTATGTGAACGGCTATCTGTTCCAGCTTGCTTTCCCGACGATTGCCAAGGCGGGTGTCGAGGGGCTTTGGGTAAACGCGCCCACGCAGGCCACCGACCTGACCGGTGTAAGCTGGGCGGAGTGATCCATAGGATCGCGTTTAAGCATTAAAGAAGGGCGCGCCGTGAGGCGCGCCCTTCTTAATTAGATGCGAAGACCTATTAGTCTTTGCCACGCAGGTTTGCTGCGGCTTCGCTTACCAGCGCGTCGGGGTTCTGGTTACAGACGACCATGAAGTCTTCCATTTCCTGCTCCATTTCCGTGTCGGCCATCTCGTCAGCTTCTTCGGAATCTTCGACGGCTTTTGTATCGTCGATCAGGGAATCTTCGGTTTCTTCAGCGTCTGTCGCTTCAGCAGCAGAGATGTCGCTCGGCTCGGAACCGTCGTTTTTGGTTTCGGTGATCATGGAGCCACCGTGGTCGCCATCTTCCAGCTCGGCAATTGCCATGGAAGCGACTTTCATTTTGTCTTCATCGCTCAATTCTTGGTACTGGGCGCAGGTCATGGTGGCCATGTCCATGTGAGCAGCGGCGAAGGCGGGTGCGGAAACGGTGCCCAGAAGGCCGGCGATCGCAAGTGTTTTCAAAGTCGTTTTCATTTTTATTCTCCAGTTTTGTCTGTTCTCCCGAAGACAACACCGCATAACGGATATGGTTCCAGCGCATAGCGATTAGGAACGGGAAAACGGCAGTTTCAGTGCATAACATGCTCACAATGCTGGATTCTTTCGATGTGCACCCCGGCCCCGCGCTGCCTGGGCCTTAAAAATTCAGCATTTCTCTCTTTCTCCTCTGGGAAACTGCACGCGGGCTCTGGACCCTCCCGAGCGTGCCGCCTAACCTCCGCGCTATGTTGCGCTATGCGTTGAAAAGATTTCTCTCCCTGCTCGTCAGTCTCGCGGTCGCGTCGCTGGTGATCTTTATGGTGATCGAGGTCGCCCCCGGCGATCCGGCCTCCTTTATGCTGGGCCTGAATGCACAGCCAGAAACACTGGCCGCGCTGCGCAGTGAACTGGGGCTCGATCAGTCCCGACCGGAGCGTTACCTTGAGTGGGTCGGTGGCATGCTGCGCGGCGATTTCGGCACGTCCTACACCTATCGCACCCCGGTGACCGAGATGATCGGTGACCGGCTTTGGGTCTCTGTGCCCTTGGCGCTTTATGCGCTTTTCCTCTCTGTCATCGTGGCCTTTCCGGCGGGCATCTACGCCGCCTCCCGCCGCGGACGGGCGGGCGACGTTGGCGTCATGGGGGCAACGCAATTGGGCGTGGCGGTGCCGAACTTTTGGTTCGCCATGATCCTCGTGCTGATCTTTTCGATCAACCTGCGCTGGTTTTCGGCAGGCGGTTTCGTCGGCTGGGACAAGGGGCTTTTCGCCGGGCTGCATGCGCTGACCCTGCCTGCCATCGCGCTGGCCTTGCCGCAGGCGGCGATCCTCGCGCGGGTCATGCGCTCGGCCCTTCTGGATGTTCTGGGCGAAGATTTCATGCGCACCGCGCGGGCCAAGGGGCTGACCGCGCGACAGGCGCTTTGGCGGCACGGGCTGCGCAATGCGCTGATCCCGGTGCTGACGATCATCGGCCTGCAGTTCTCTTTCCTGTTGGCCGGGTCGATCATCATTGAGCAGGTGTTTTACCTGCCGGGCCTTGGGCGGCTGGTGTTTCAGTCGATCTCGGCGCGGGATTTGATCGTGGTCGAGTCGGTGGTGATGCTCTTGGTCTTTTCGGTGATCTTGGTGAATTTCCTTGTCGATCTGGCCTATGCCGCCGTCGATCCCCGGCTGAGGGCCCGCACATGAACCGCAATTTGATCCTTGGTGCTGCGCTGACTTCGGTCTTTCTATTGGCTGCGCTGATTTCCTTTGTCTGGACGCCCTATGACTATGCCGGGCTCGACATCGCCAACAAACTGCACAGCCCCTCAATGGCGCATCCCATGGGCACCGATCATTTCGGGCGCGATATTCTGAGCATGATCATGGTCGGCGCGCGCACCTCTATCGCTGTGGCGTTGGTGGCGGTGGGCATCGGCATGGGTGCAGGCGTACCGCTGGGCCTTTGGGCGGCTGCGCGGCGCGGGAGCCTCGTGGATGAGGTCATCATGCGTGGCAATGATCTGGTCTTTGCCTTTCCGGCCATCGTCATCGCCATTCTGATTACGGCGGTCTTTGGCGCCGGGGCGATCAATGCGATCATTGCCATCGGCATCTTTAACATCCCCGTTTTCGCCCGGATCACACGCGGGGCGGCGCTGTCTTTGTGGCAACGTGAATTCATCCTCGCCGCGCGGGTCGCGGGCAAATCCGCCGCGCGGATCTCGGCTGAGCATATCCTGCCCAATGTCGCCAATCTGCTGATCGTGCAGGGGACCATCCAATTCTCTCTGGGTATCCTTGCCGAAGCGGGGCTGAGCTACGTCGGCCTTGGCGCGCAGCCGCCGGTGCCGTCATGGGGCCGGATGTTGGCCGATGCGCAGACGATGGTCAGCATCGCGCCGCATATGGCCTTGATGCCGGGTTTCGCGATTATCCTGACGGTTCTGGGGTTGAACTTGATGGGTGACGGGCTGCGGGACATGCTTGATCCCCGCCTGAGGGTGGCACGCACATGACGCTTTTGACTGTCTCCAATCTCTCGCTGTCGATCCACGGGCTGCGCATCCTCGACGGGGTGACCTTTTCTGTCGCACCGGGAGAGATCGTGGCCGTGACCGGGGAAAGCGGCTCGGGCAAGTCGATGACCGCGTTGGCGGCAATGCAACTGCTGCCCAAGGGGGGCACGACCACCGGCCATATCATGCTGGGCGATGATGATCTGAGCCAGATGAGCGAAGCGGCCCTGTGCGGCGTGCGGGGCAATGACATCGGCATGGTGTTTCAAGAGCCGATGACCGCGCTGAATCCGGTGCAGACCATTGGCCGCCAAGTGGCCGAAACCATCCGTGTGCATGAACCCGATGTGTCCCGCGCCGAGGCCGAGGCCCGCGCCGCCGATACTTTGACCCGCGTCGGCCTGCCCCAAGATCGCTTCCCCCTGTCGCGCTATCCGCATGAGTTGAGCGGCGGGCAACGTCAGCGGGTGGTGATCGCCATCGCCATCGCCCTGCGCCCCCGTCTGCTGATCGCCGATGAGCCGACCACGGCGTTGGATGTCACCACGCAGGCACAAATCCTTACCCTGCTGACCCGTCTGGCGCGCGAAGACGGCATGGGGCTGTTGATGATCACCCATGACCTTGCCGTCGTGGCCGATATGGCCGACCGCATCATCGTCATGCGCAAGGGTCAGATCGTCGAGCAGGGGGAAACCCAAACCCTGCTGCATGACATGCGCCACCCCTATACCAAGATGCTTTTCGACGCCTCCCGCCATGAGGTGAACCTGCCCAAGCCGCCCGCGCCCCAGCCGCTGTTGGAGGTCAAGGGCGTCTGCCGTGACTATCATCTGCCGCGCAAAACGCTGTTTGGTGCGCCCGGCAGGTTCCGCGCGGTGGACAACCTCAGCTTTACCCTGAACCGGGGGGAGCGTTTGGGCTTGGTGGGGGAATCCGGTTGCGGCAAATCGACCCTGACGCGGGCGATTTTGGGTCTGGAACAGGTGCAAGAGGGCAGCATCACCGTCGATGGTCAGCCCGTCTTTACCGGGACAAAGCCGAACCTTGCGGTGCGCCGCAAGATGCAGGTGGTGTTCCAAGACCCTTTCGGCAGCTTCAATCCGCGCCACCGGGTTGATCGGTTGGTGACCGAGCCTTTCCACCTGCTCGACAGCGCGCCGCAGGGGGCGGAGCGGACACGCGCGATTGACGAAGCGCTGACCGCCGTGGGGCTGCGCCCCGCAGATGCGCGCAAATACATTCACGAATTCTCGGGCGGGCAGCGGCAGCGGATCGCCATTGCCCGCGCGCTGATCATCCGGCCAGAGCTGATCCTTTTCGACGAGGCGGTCAGCGCGCTGGATGTCTCAGTCCGCGCGCAGATCCTTGATCTGCTGGCCGAGCTTTGCAGCCATTATGATCTGACCTATCTCTTTATTTCGCACGACCTGTCGGTGGTGCGCACGGTGACGGACCGGGTGCTGGTGATGCAGTCCGGCAAGATCGTAGAGGCCGGAGAGACAGCGCAGGTCTTTGACGCGCCGCAGCATGAATATACCAAATCACTCATTGCCGCCGCGCCGGTTTTGCCGGATTTGCCCCAGCGTGTAGGATAGGCTTTTGGGGCCGGGGTGCGCCATGAAAGGGAGTTGCATTGATCGCGATGGCAATCCGACCTAACCTGAATTCGGGGATTCCCGCCACAAGGGCATGTCTGCTTGGGCCTGAACGGCGCGTTAGAAATTTCCCTGCCCAGTCAATTGCCTAAAGGCTGCGGCGCTCTACTTGTGAATGCAATGGTGTCCGCCTAAAGGGTGGGCCACCAATATAACAATGGGAGACATCTTATGAAAATGTTCAAAATGCTCGCAATGACCGGTGCCATGGTGGCCGGCACTGCGGCCATGGCGCAGGAAAAGTTCATCACCATCGGCACCGGTGGCCAGACAGGCGTTTACTTCGTCGTCGGTCAGTCGATCTGCCGTCTGGTGAACCGCGGCACAGCGGATCACAACCTGAAATGCACCGCCCCCTCCACCGGTGGGTCCATCGCCAACATCAACGCGATCAAAGCGGGCGACATGGATATGGGCGTTGCCCAGTCCGACTGGCAGTTCCACGCCTACAACGGCTCCTCGCAGTTCGAAGGCGACAAGTTCGACAACCTGCGCGCGGTCTTCTCCGTGCACGGTGAGCCGTTCAACGTCATCGCCCGTGCCGACAGCGGCATCGAGTCCTTCGACGACCTCAAAGGCAAGCGCCTCAACATCGGCAACCCCGGTTCCGGTCAGCGCGCCACCATGGAAGTCGTGATGGACGCCAAGGGCTGGACACTGGACGATTTCGCACTGGCTTCCGAACTGAAACCAGCCGAGCAGGCCGCCGCTCTGGGCGACAACAAAGTGGATGCGATCATCTACACCGTTGGCCACCCGAATGGTTCCATCCAAGAAGCCGTGTCGACCATCGACGCCAAGCTGATCCCCGTGGATGGTGATGCGATCCAAGGTCTGATCGACGACAACCCCTATTATGCCGAGGCCACCGTGCCGGGCGGCATGTACAAGGGCACCGACAGCGACATCAAAACCTTCGGCGTGAAAGCGACCTTTGTGACATCCGCTGATGTGGATGACGATGTGGTCTATCAGGTCGTGAAAGCTGTCTTTGACAACTTCGACCGTTTCAAGCGTCTGCACCCGGCGTTCGAGAACCTGACCCAAGAAGAGATGATCTCGGGCGGTCTGTCTGCGCCGCTGCACCCCGGCGCAGAGAAGTATTACAAAGAGCAAGGTTGGATCGAGTAATCTTCGCGTGACATGATAGCTCTGGCGGCGGTACGCTGCCGTCAGAGACCCGAAAAAAACAATATGCGCATCCACCCCAAGGTGGAGCCGACAGGGGGACGATATGTCTGAGAAGGACCAGCAAAAGGCGGCGGCTGTCGAAACCGCCGCAACCGGTGACCGAGGCGGACTGAGCCAGGCGGAACTGGACGAACTTGTCGCTTCTTCTGATACGGGCGGCCGTGCTGTAAGCGGGCTGATGGGCACCTTGCTGCTGTTGGTGGCACTGGCTTGGTCGCTGTTTCAACTCTACATCGCGTCACCCATTGGTCTGTTCAATGATACGCTGGCCCGCTCCATTCACTTGGGCTTTGCCGTATTCCTTGGCATCATGGTGTTCCCGGCCACGCGCACGAGTTTTCAGGTGGCACTTGGTGTCATCGTTCCGGCCGTTCTTGCCGCGCTCTTTATGGTCAGCACCAAGGATTCGACCGCGATTTGGTGGATCCCGATCCCCGCACTTTTCGTGATTGCGACAGTGCTGCTCGGCTCGCCCAAGAACCGCGTTCCAATCTGGGAATGGGCCTTGGCCATCGCTGGCACCTTTTGTGCGCTATACCTCTTTATCTTCTACCGCGAAATCGCCAACCGCGTCGGCGCGCCGATCCTGCCAGACTATATCGCAGGGGTTACCGGACTGTTAATCCTGCTCGAAGCCACCCGCCGCGCCCTTGGGCCTGCGTTGATGATCGTGGCGAGCATTTTTCTTTTCTACACCGTGCTTGGCCCTTCTATGCCCAGCATCATCGCCCATAAGGGCAACAGCCTGTCGGAGATCGTGAACCACCAGTGGATCACCACCGAGGGCGTCTTTGGCATCGCGCTTGGTGTGTCGACCTCTTTCGTGTTCCTCTTCGTGCTGTTCGGCTCGCTGTTGGACCGTGCGGGCGCGGGCAACTATTTCATTCAGGTCGCGTTTAGCCTCATGGGGCACATGCGCGGCGGACCAGCGAAAGCGGCTGTTGTGGCATCCGCCATGACCGGCCTGATTTCCGGTTCCTCCATCGCCAACGTTGTGACCACCGGCACATTCACCATTCCGCTGATGAAGAAAGTGGGCTTCAACTCCGAGAAAGCCGGCGCGGTCGAGGTGGCCTCTTCGGTCAACGGTCAGATCATGCCGCCTGTGATGGGCGCTGCGGCGTTCCTGATGGTCGAGTATGTCGGCATCCCCTATTTCGACGTGGTCAAACACGCCTTCTTGCCTGCGGTTATCTCTTACATCGCGCTGGTCTACATCGTGCACCTTGAAGCGATGAAAGCCGGGATGCAGGGTCTGCCCCGCGCCTATACGCCCAAGCCGCTGGTGCAGCAGTTGATCGGCATCGCCTTTGCGATCATCGCCATCTGCGCCCTGTCTTTCGCGGTTTACTACCTAATGGGCTGGATCCGCCCGGCCTTCCCTGAGACGGCGGGCTACATCATCTTTGTCTTCCTCACGGCGGTCTATGTTGGTCTGCTCTATGTCGCCAGCAAAGAAGAGCCGCTGAAGCTGGACGATCCCAATGCTGAGGTGACATCGCTGCCGATGCCCGGACCGACCGCGCGGTCGGGGCTGCATTTCATCCTGCCCGTGGTCGTGCTGGTCTGGGCGCTGATGGTCGACCGTCTGTCGCCCGGCCTCTCGGCCTTTTGGGCGGCGGCTTACATGATCTTTATCCTGCTGACACAGCGCCCGCTGATGGCGATGTTCCGCGGCGAAAGCCAGTTTGTGAACGACGTGAAGGCGGGTGTTCTTGACCTGATCGACGGGTTGGTCACCGGCGCACGCAACATGATCGGTATCGGCATCGCCACGGCAACGGCCGGTATCATCGTGGGCGCGGTGAGCCAGACCGGCGTCGGCTCGGCGCTGGCGGATGTGGTTGAGGTGCTCTCGGGCGGCAATATCCTTGCGATCCTCTTCCTGACCGCGGTCCTGTCGCTGATCCTTGGCATGGGCTTGCCCACCACTGCGAACTACATCGTGGTTTCGGCGCTGTTGGCGCCAGTGATCGTGACATTGGGTCAGCAGAACGGGCTGATCGTGCCGCTGATCGCTGTGCACCTCTTTGTCTTCTATTTCGGCATCATGGCCGACGTGACCCCGCCGGTGGGTCTGGCAAGCTTTGCCGCCGCCGCCGTTTCGGGCGGTGATCCGATCCGCACGGGGCTCGTGGCCTTCTTCTACTCCCTGCGCACTGCGGCGCTGCCGTTCCTGTTTATCTTCAACACGGAACTGCTGTTGATCGGGGTCACATGGGGGCAGGGGCTGTTCATCTTTGTCGTGGCAACTGTGGCGATGTTGCTTTTTGCCGCCGCGACCCAAGGCTGGTTTTTGGCGCGTAACCGTTTCTATGAAACCATCGCGTTGCTGCTGATTGCCTTTACCCTGTTCCGCCCGGGGTTCTGGATGGACATGGTCTATCCGCCCTATAGCGAAGAAGCGCCGACCGAGATCGTGCAGGCGGCTGAGGAAACGCCCGCCGGTGAGCGGCTGCGCCTGCGCGTTGCGGGAGTGAACGATCTGGGCGATCCGCTGGAATTCGTCGCGCTGCTGCCGATTGGCGCGGGCGAGACGGGGGCCGAGAAGCTGGAAGCCGCAGGTCTCATGTTCCGCGAGGATGGCGACAAGATGATCATCGACGATGTCCTCTACGATAGCCCTGCGCAGGGCGCGGGCCTTGATTGGGACCAAGAGGTGCTGCGCGTGCTGAAACCGATGCCGCAACCCAGCAAATATTGGATGTTCATCCCCGCGCTGTTGCTGCTGGCACTGGTCGTCTTCCTGCAACGGGGCCGTGCCGCGCGTGACACCCGCAAGCCCGCGACAGCCTGAGGAGGGCGCACCATGTTTGACAATATCTTGCTGACTGTTGACCTGAGTGACCCAAAATCATGGGAGAAAGCGCTGCCGCAGGCGGTGGATATGATCCGTCTGTCCAAGGGCACCCTGCATATCCTGTCGGTCGTGCCTGACATGGGCACGCCGCTGGTCGAAGGGTTCTTTCCCGCAGATTACGAAAAACAGGCCACAGGCCGTGCGGCCAAGGCGCTTGAAAAGCTAGTCGAGCGTGAAGTGCCTGATGACGTAAAGGTGAAGCAGCACCTCAAGTTCGGCAAAATCCACCGCGAGGCGCTGAAAACGATAAAGAAATCAAACGCCGATCTGGTGGTCATGGGATCAGAACACCCCGACAGCCTGCGTGAATTCCTCGTTGGCTCCAATGCCGACCGCATTGTGCGTCGTTCGCCTGTTTCCGTTTTGGTCGTGAGGGCGTAAGACACGTGCGTCGCGGAGATAAGCAGGGAAATGGTCCATTGCGCCGCGTTGTTCGGAGTATTCACGCATGACCCCTTTCGCGATTGCCGGCGTGCAGATGTACGTCAATGCCTTGCAGCCCAATGTCGATGGCATGATCCAGCGGCTCGACATTCTGATGGCACGCTTCCCTTGGACGCAGATGGTGCTGTTCTCTGAACTGGCGCCTTTCGGCCCGCTCGACCGGTTTGCCCTGCCGCCCGAGAACGAGACGATTGAACAGTTTCAGGCCGCCGCGCGGCGGCACCGCGTCTGGCTGATCCCCGGTTCGATGTTCCTAAAGCATCCCGAAGATGGCCGGGTCTATAACACTTCCGTCGTCATCAACCCCGAAGGCGAAGTGGTGCGCCGCTATGCCAAGATGTTCCCATTCCGGCCCTATGAGGCCGGGATCGCGGCGGGCAATGAATTCTGCATCTTCGACGTGCCAGATGTGGGCCGCTTTGGCCTGTCGATCTGCTATGATATGTGGTTCCCCGAGACGACGCGCCAGCTGACCTCTCAGGGTGTCGAAGTGCTGTTGCACCCGGTTTTGACTGGCACCACGGACCGCGACGCAGAGCTTGCCATCGCGCGGGCCACGGCGGCGCAGTTCCAGTGCTATATCTTTGACGTGAACGGCCTTGGCGCTGGCGGTGTAGGCAAGTCCTGTGTCGTTGATCCGACCTCGATGGTGCTGCACCAGTCGGCAGGCCAAGAAGACATGTTCCCGATTGAGATCGATCTCAACATGGTGCGCCGCCAGCGTGAGACGGGGATGAAGGGCTTGGGCCAGTTGCTCAAATCCTTCCGTGATCGCCCGACCGATTTCCCGGTCTATGACCGCGACAGCGGCGCGGATGCTTTCCTGCACACCCTCGGCCCGCTCGAAGTTCCGCAGCAGGGCAGCCGCGCGGGGCTGCATGTCGATGTGCCCGCCCAGCAGGTGCCTGCCGAGATCCCCGCCTATAAGGGCAAGAACGGTTTCCCGCCGGAACCGCTTGCCAGCGCCACCGCCGGCACCGCGCCGGAAGTGGCACAGACACCGGCGCCCGCGGCACCTGCTGCGGCCATGCCAGACCCACAAACAACGCCCGAAACACCCGGGCAGAACGACAATACCAGCGGCTAGGCCGAGGTTAGGTTCGCACACTGCGGTACCTAGGCATCGGTCGGCCCTCCAGCAGAGGACGACTGATGCATTCTATGAACGACTATTCCTCGGCCATTCAACTGCGGTCGGATCGGTGGAGCGCCCTGCGCGCCGCCGCCGCCGCCATGTCGCGTGACCCTAAGGGCAAAGGCGCGGCGCAGGGCCGCAAGGAAATCGAGGCGCTGTTCGACTCGCTGGCCCTGATCGAGCCCTATTGGGCCTTTCCGGGCATGTCCGCCTTTGACCACATGCGCCGTCAATTTGCCCATGGCAATTTCGAGGATCTGGCCTTTGCCGTGAACCGGGTGACCCGTGCGCTGACCACCGGCGCTTACCGGCGGCGCACGATCCCGCTGGAACGCGACAGTCTGGATCAAGACGAACATGACGACGAGGCGATGCTCCCACCCGAGGCGCGCGCTCTGGCCAAGCCCTATTTCGAAGTGCTTATCGTTGACAATGTGAACGAACAGCAAGAGCGCTGGCTGCGCAGCAATGTCACCCGCATGCGCCGCAGCGAAGACCCGTTTATCTACGAAGCCGTCGTGGTGCCGAGCCTCGAAGACGCGCTGATTGCGGTGATGTTCAACCACAACATCCAAGCCATCGTCGTCCGCCCCGGCCTGACATTGAAATCAAAGGTCGATCAGCAGATCCTGACACGCTACCTCGCCCGCGCGGGGGGGCAGGATGAGATCGACGCGCTTGAACCTGAAAGCTATGGCCCCGAACTTTGCCGGATGATCGCCAAGGTCCGGCCCGAGTTGGACGCCTATCTGGTCACCGAACGTTCGGTCGAGGATATCGCCGGGCTGGATCTGGGGATTTGTCGGCGGGTTTTCTACAACCAAGAAGACTTCATGGAGTTGCACCTCAATATCCTGCGCGGGGTGCAGGCGCGCAACAAGTCGCCCTTCTTCACCGCGCTGGTGGAATATTCCAAGCAGCCCACAGGCGTTTTCCACGCCATGCCCATCAGCCGCGGCAAGTCGATCACCCGCAGCCATTGGATTCAGGACATGGGGGCGTTTTACGGGCCTAATATCTTCTTGGCGGAGACTTCCGCCACGTCCGGCGGTCTCGACAGTCTGTTGGAACCGCATGGCCCGATCAAAGAGGCACAGGAACTCGCCAGCCGGGCTTTCGGCTCTAAGCAGACGTTTTTCGCCACCAACGGCACCTCAACCTGCAACAAGATCGTCGTGCAGGCGCTGGTGCGGCCCGGTGACATCGTGCTGGTCGACCGCGACTGCCACAAGTCGCATCACTACGGCATGGTGCTGGCCGGCGCGCAGGTCAGCTATCTCGACAGCTATCCGCTGAATGAATACTCGATGTATGGCGCGGTGCCCCTGCGCGAAATCAAGCACCGACTGCTGGAGCTGAAAGCGGCGGGCAAGCTTGATCGGGTGCGGATGCTTCTGTTGACCAACTGCACCTTCGACGGGCTGGTCTATAACGTCGAGCGGGTGATGGAGGAATGTCTGGCGATCAAGCCCGATCTGATCTTCCTCTGGGATGAGGCGTGGTTCGCTTTCGCCCGGTTTAGTCCCACATATCGCCAGCGCACGGCGATGAACGCGGCCAACACCCTGCGCGAGAAATTCAAGTCTGACGCCCATGCCGACGCCTATGAAGCGCAGCAAAAGACGCTGAAAGACGCGGATGATGAGACCCTGCCCAACACCCGGCTGATCCCGCCGCCGCAGGCGCGGGTGCGGGCCTATGCCACGCAATCGACCCATAAAACCCTGACCTCCCTGCGGCAGGGGTCGATGATCCATGTCAACGATCAGGACTTCAAAGGCGAGGTCGAACAAAGCTTCCACGAAGCCTATATGACGCACACGTCAACCTCGCCAAACTACCAGATCATCGCCTCGCTGGATGTGGGGCGGCGGCAGGTCGAACTTGAGGGCTTTGAGTTCGTGCAACGGCAGGTCGAAGCGGCGATGTCGATGCGCCGCGCAATCAGTGAACACCCGTTGTTGCGCAAGTATTTCAAAGTGCTGACCGCGGGCGACATGATCCCCGAAACCCACCGCGAAAGTGGGGTGACCAGCTATTACGACACCGAACAGGGCTGGACCGACATGTGGGATTGCTGGGAACAGGACGAGTTTGTCCTCGACGCCACCCGCGTGACGCTTGCCGTGGGCGGCACCGGCTGGGATGGCGATACCTTCAAGACGCAGATCTTGATGGATAAATACGGCATCCAGATTAACAAAACCTCGCGCAATACCGTGTTGTTCATGACCAACATCGGCACCACGCGCTCTTCGGTCGCCTATCTGATCGAAGTGCTGGTCGAGATCGCCAAGTCGCTCGACGATCTTTTGGACGATGCCAGCCGGATGGAACGGCTGTCGTTTGATCGGCGTGTCACCAACCTGATGGAAAACTACCCCCCGCTGCCGGATTTCAGTTGTTTCCACGAAGCCTTCCGCGCCGCGGATACGCCCGAGGGGGACATTCGCACGCCCTTCTTCCTCGCCTATGATGAGAAAAACTGTGACTACCTCGACCTGAACGGCTCACTCCAAGAGGTGATGGACGCGGGCGATACCGTTGTCTCGGCCAGTTTCATCATCCCCTATCCGCCCGGCTTTCCGATCCTTGTCCCCGGACAGGTCGTCAGTCAGGAAATTCTCGACTTTATGCGTGCCTTGGACGTGAGCGAGATCCACGGATACCGGCCCGATCTGGGCCTGCGCGTCTTTACCGCGGAGGCGCTGAAACGCGTGCGCCGCAAAGACCTTTCTTCTTCACCCGTTTGACCAAAAGGACCCACGACATGGTAAAAATTCTCAAGAATATCTCCGAAATCCGCCGGTTCTTTCACCGAAACGAGGACCCGGTCTATTTCATCTCGGCCACCAACTTCAATCTGTTGGGCCTTGATGAATGGGTGAAGAATTTCAAATACATCTGCTATATCGACTGCTACGGCGGTAAGCACCCCAACGTCTTTTGCCCCTCGGAACAGCCCCATGCAGAGTTCCAGAGCATCGAGGACATCAACAACTACTTGCTGCAGCACAAAGAGGTCATCGACTTTATCAAACGCCGCGGCGGCAAGCCCAAGTTCGTCTTTTTGATGTTCGACGAAGAGACCGAGCGTCTCAGCAAGGAGTTGGGCGCCGAGGTCTGGTTCCCGAAAGCCAAGCTGCGCCAGTCGATGGACAACAAGATCGAAACCGTGCGCATCGGCAACAAGGCGGGCGTGCCCTCGGTGCCGAACGTTCTGGCCGAGGTGAAATCTTACGACGACCTGAAAAAGACCTGCGAGAAGGCCGGGATCGGTCATGATCTGGTGTTGCAGTCGGCCTATGGCGACAGCGGGCACACGACCTTCTTCATCAAGTCCGAAGCCGACTTCCGCCGCCACGAGAGCGAGATCATCGGCGAGGGCGAGATCAAGATCATGAAGCGGATCGATTGCCGTGGCGCGGCGATCGAGGCCTGTGCGACCAAGGAGGGCACCATCGTCGGCCCGCTGATGACCGAACTTGTGGGTTTCAAAGAACTGACCCCCTATCGCGGCGGCTGGTGCGGGAATGAAATCCTCGCCACCGCCTTCCCGCCGAAGGTGCGGGAGAAGGCCCGCGATCTGACCTTCAAGTTCGGGGAGCAGCTGCGCAAGGAGGGTTATCGCGGCTATTTCGAGCTCGATTTCCTGATCGACAAAAAGACCGGCGATCTGTGGCTGGGTGAGTTGAACCCGCGCATCACAGGCGCGTCTTCGATGACCAACCACGCCGCCTTTGCCCATGCCGATGCGCCGCTCTTCCTGTTCCACCTGTTGGAGTTCAGCCGCAAGAAGTTCAACCTCGACGTGGATGAGTTGAACGCCCGCTGGGCCGATCCGGACAACATCGACGGTTGGAGCCAGATGGTCATCAAACACACCGATGACAGTGTCGACATCTGCACCGAAGCGCCCGAGACCGGCATCTACAAGATGAAGGAAGACGGCAGCGTGGTCTTTGACCGCTTCGACTATCACCGCCGCGCGGTGGAGAGCGAGAACGAAGCCTTCTTCCTGCGCATCCTGCAACCGGGTGATTACCGCTACGAAGGCGCGGATATCGGCATCCTTGTGACGCGGGGGCGGTCGATGACCAAGTCTTTCCAGTTGAATGAGCGCGCGAAAAAGTGGATCCATGGGATCAAACGCAGTGTGGACGGCAAACCCCTGCCCACCGCGTCTGCTGGTCCGGAGCTTTCTGATCCGGCGTTCAAGATCCTGTAGCAAGATGAAAGGCCGCGATGTACTGGCGCGCAATGTCCGAAGATCAGCCCGGCCCCAAGTGGGCCGGTCTCTTCGCAGCCTATTGGCCTGACTACCATGCATGGTGGCTGAAGGAAGGGGAGGCCGCGCGCCCGACCTATGCCCAATGCCGTCGCGCCTTGGGCAAACATATGCCCGAGATGCTGCCGCTTTATGATGAGCTTTGCACCCTCGCGGGCGGCGGCGATCACGCGGCGCGGTTTCTGAGCTTCTATTGCCCGCCGCCCTATCTCTCGGCCTGTTCACAGGCGATCTGGGCCGGGAAAGAACCGGTCATGGTGCGCAACTATGACTATAATCCCAATGCATTCGACGCGATGGTGCTGCGCTCGGGCTGGCAGGGGCGGCAGGTCATGGGCACATCGGATGGGCTATGGGGGCTGGTCGATGGGGTGAATGATGCGGGGCTGTCGATCTCGCTAACCTTTGGCGGGCGTCGTGTGGTAGGCGAAGGGTTCGGCGTGCCGCTGATCCTACGCTATGTGCTGCAGACCTGCGAAACCGCGCAAGAGGCGGGAGAGGTGCTGGCACGGGTGCCGACGCATATGAGCTATAACGTCACCGTGCTCGATCGGAAGCGGAGCTACCTGACCGCGATGATGGCCCCTGACCGCCCGGCTGTCATCACCCGCGCCGCGGTGGCGACCAATCACCAAGAAAATGTGGAATGGATCAGCCACGCCCGTTTTACCGCCACGGTCGAGCGGGAGCGCTATCTTTTGCAACGTCTGCGTCTGCACCGCGATCCGGAAGAGAAATTCATCGGGGCGTTTCTGAAACCTCCGCTTTATTCCACGGCATTCAACGCCGGGTTCGGCACGCTTTACACCGCTGTTTACCGTCCACGAAAACGCGAGATGGAATTGCGCTGGCCCGGCACGACTTGGGCGCTGTCGCTGTCGGATTTCACCGAAGGCGCGCGGCAGGTCTTGGTACCGGGGGCGGCATGAGCAGGGCGGCGCGCAAAGGGCCGCTGTCGTCGCTGCGGGTGGTGGAGTTCTCCGGCCTCGGCCCCGCCCCATTGGCGGGGCAACTGCTGTCCGATCTGGGCGCGGATGTCATCACGGTCGACCGCAAAGCCGCCCCGGCGGACCCGTCCGATATCAACCGCCGTGGCAAGCGGTCGGTGGTGGTGAACCTGAAAACCCCCGAAGGGATCGCGGCAGCGCGGGCGCTGATTGCCTCTGCCGATGTGCTGATCGAAGGGTTTCGCCCCGGCGTGATGGAGCGTTTGGGCCTCGGCCCAACAGATTGCTCTGACAAGCTGATCTATGGCCGCATGACCGGCTGGGGTCAGACCGGCCCATGGGCGCAGACGGCGGGGCATGACATCAATTATCTGGCTCTAACCGGGGCCTTGCACGCCATGGGCAGCGCGGGTGCGCCCCCGGTGCCGCCTTTGAACATGGTGGCGGATTACGGCGGCGGCACGATGTTCTTGCTGTTTGGCATCCTCTCGGCAGTGATCGAGCGGGGGGTGACCGGCAAAGGTCAAGTTGTCGATGCTGCGATGGTCGACGGGGTGCCTGCGATGATGGGGTTGATCCACGGCATGTTGGCCCAAGGCACATGGACCGAGGAACGCGCTACCAATTGGCTTGACGGGGCCGCGCCCTTCTACCGCTGCTACACCTGCGCCGATGGAAAATTCATCTCTGTGGGCGCGTTGGAGCCGCAGTTCTACGCGATCCTGTTGGAGAAGCTGGGTCTACCTGCGGACCTAGCCGCCAGCCAGAACGACCGGGCGACTTGGGAGGCGCGGACCGCCGAATTCGCCGCGATATTCGCAACCCGCGCCCGTGATGACTGGGCCGCGCATTTCGACGGTTCGGATGCCTGCGTGGCCCCCGTGCTCAGCTTTTCCGAAGCGCCGGACCATCCGCAGATGGCGGCACGCGGCAATGTGGTGCGGGTAGACGCCGTGCTGCAATCGGGCCATGCGCCGCGTTTCGGCGCAACTGCGCCCCAGATGCCCAGCCCTCCACGTGCCATCGGGGCGGACACCGATGCGGTGCTGGCGGAGCTTGGCCTACGTTTGGACCGCGCATAAAAAACCCTCGGCGCATGGGCCGGGGGTCAATCTTGGAACGAAAGCTCAGGCTTAGGCCGCTTTGCGGTCGTGTTTGCCTTCTTCGATCTCCTCGACGATCTTGGCGACGAATGCGTCGAGATCCTCGGGCGAGCGGCTGGTCACGATGCCTTGGTCGGCCACCACTTCGCTGTCTTCATACTGCGCGCCAGCGTTCTTCACGTCGGTCGCGATGGAGCTAAAGCAGGTCGCCTTGCGGCCCTTGATAATGCCCGCTTCGATCAGCAGCCATGGGGCATGGCAAATCGCGGCGACGGTCTTGCCGCTGTCGTGGAACTTGCGGATCAGGGCCACTGCGTCATCGTTGGCGCGCAGCAGGTCAGGGTTGATCTGGCCGCCGGGCAGCACGATGCCTTGGTAGTCATCAACATTTACGTCCCGAAGGGCGAGGTCTGCGGGCACGGTGTTGCCCCAGTCGTCTTCGTCCCAGCCCTTGATCTCATTCCCGTCGGGGGTGGCCACATGGACAGTGGCGCCGCGGTCGCGGAGATCGTTCAGGGGTTTTTCCAGTTCGGACTGCTCAAAACCGTTGGTGGCGAGGATCAGGATCTTTGCATTGGTGATATCGGTCATTGCTTTCTCCTTTGTGATTTCTGCTGGACCAACGATGTGCATGGTCCCCTGTTCCGCTCACATTCGCGCGAGGGCAGTGATCCGCCGGTGCAGATGCGCCACAGGGCCGCGAATATTTGTTGATACAGCCAAGAGCGGCATCATATATGCGTTCAGAATGGATCACCCCGACACCCCCCTCGCCGAACTGCCCATGGACGAATTGATCGTCTGTCCGCAATGCGACGCCGTCTACCGGCTACGCCGCCCCGCCCATGGGGAACGCGCGGCTTGTGAGCGGTGCCACACGGCCCTGATCACGCCGCGCAGGAACGCAGGTTTGCAAATCATCGCCGTGGCGGTTGCGGTCATGGTGTTGATCATCGGGGCGGCGGTCTTTCCCTTCCTTACGATTGACGCGGCGGGGGCCCGCAACGCGGTGTCGGTGCTGGATGCGGCGCTTGCCTTTTCAGGGGGGGCGATGGTCTTTCTGTCGCTGGCCACGGCGGCGCTGATCTTTTTCATCCCGCTTTTGCGGGTATTGCTGACGCTCTATGTGTTGATCCCCGTGGTGCTGGATCGCCCGGCCGCGCGGCATGCCGTCGCCGCCTTTCGCCTGTCAGAGGAACTGCGCCCTTGGTCGATGGCCGAGGTCTTTGCCATCGGCTGTGCGGTGGCGCTGGTTAAAGTGGCCGATCTGGCCGATGTCGGCTTTGGCCCGGCGTTTTACATGTTCGGCGCGCTGGTGATCCTCGTCATCGCGCAGGACAAATTCTTATGCAAATGGTCTGTATGGAACTCTCTGGAACATCCCAAGACATCCTGAGCGCGCGGGAATTGGGCGTCGTGGCCTGCACCCGTTGTAGCAAGCCCGCGCCGATGGGCACGCAGACCTGCAGCCGCTGCGGCAGCAAGCTGGTCTCACGCGATCGGTTGAGCCTTCAGCGTGTCTGGGCGTTCTGGACCGTTGGGCTGATGTGCTACATCCCCGCCAACACCTACCCGATGCTCAAGACCCGGACGCTGTTTCAGGTCGAGGAAAGCACCATCATCGGCGGCGCGGTGGAACTGGCGCAATACGGCAATTGGGGGATCGCCTTTATCATCCTCTTTGCCTCTGTTGCCATTCCGCTGGCCAAGTTCATGGCCGTGGCCTTTCTTGCGATCAGCGTCAAACGGCGCTCTGTCACCTCGCAGCGGCAGCGGCACTACCTTTACGAAGTGGTTGAGTACATTGGCCGCTGGTCGATGATCGATATCTTTGTGGTTGCGATTTTATCCGCTCTGGTGCAACTCAAGACACTGGCCGCCATCAATCCCGGTACCGCGAGCATCTTTTTCGCCCTCTCCGTGATCTTTACCATGCTGGCGGCGCAAGCGTTTGATACCCGCATGATCTGGGACGCTCAGACCAAGGACGAGGGCCTGAAAACCGATGACTAAGACGCCTCCCGACGTACCGATTTCTCCGACACGCAAGATGTTCCTCAGTGGGGCGTCGGTGATCTGGATCATCCCGATCCTTGCCCTGATCGTGGCGCTCTTCGTGGCGTATCGCTCTTATAGCGAACGCGGCCCGGTGATCATTGTGGAGTTCGAAGAGGGCGCGGGCATCTCTGCTGGAGAGACCGAATTGCGCTTTCGCGATGTGACGGTCGGTGTGGTCGAAAAGGTCGGCTTCACCTCGGATCTGGACCGGGTGACGGCGCATATCCGGCTCGACAAAGATGTGGCCCCCTATATCGACAACGGTGCGGTCTTTTGGGTCGTACAGCCCGAAGTCACCGCGCAGGGCATTACCGGCCTCAGCACGGTGCTGAGCGGTGTCTATATCGAAGGGTCATGGGACCAGCAGGTCGGCCCGGCGGCGCAGCGTTTTCAGGGGTCATCGACCGAGCCTTTGATCCGTGGCGGTCAGGGCGGGCTTGAGATTGCCTTTCGGTCCACCGCCAATGGCCAGCTGACCGACAATGCGCCGATCCTTTACAAGGGCATCGAAGTGGGCCGCGTAGGCTATGCCAAGATTGCCCCGCGGGGCAACTTTGCCATTGTTGAGGCGCTGATCTTTGAAGAGCACCGCCAACTGATCAATGAATCCACCCGTTTCTGGGACGCCTCCGGCTTTAGCGTCAACATCGGCCCGGCGGGGGCCGAGATTGACTTTTCCTCGCTCGCTACCCTCGTGGGCGGCGGCATCACCTTTGACACCTTCGTCTCGGGCGGGGCGCAGGTGTCTGACGGGACGGTATTTGAGATCTACCCCGACAAGGAAACCGCGCGGAACTCTGTCTTTAACGCTTCCGAAGTTGATCCGCTCAAGTTGAGCGTTGTGTTCGACGACAATATCTCAGGGCTGATCGTCGGCGCCCCGGTTGAAATGAGCGGGCTTGAGATTGGTGAGGTCGAGACCCTGTCGGGCCTCGTGGATTTCGAACGCTTTGGCGATAGCCGGGTTCGGCTCAACGCGATCTTGTCGATCCAACCGGCGCATCTGGGGTTGCAAGACGACGTAACCGCCGAAGCCGCGCTGGCCTTCTTACAAGAGCGTGTGGAAAACGGCCTGCGTGCGCGGCTGGCCTCGGCCAGCTTGTTGACCGGCGGCTTGAAGGTTGAGTTCGTGACGGTGGAAGACGTGCCTGAGGCATCGTTGGAAGCGGCTGATAACGGTCTTGCGCTGATGCCGACCACTGAAAGCGATGTTTCCGATGCGGCGGCCACTGTCGAAGGGGTCTTTACCCGCATCAACAGCCTGCCGATCGAAGAGTTGCTCAACAGTGCGATTACTTTCCTTAATTCGGCAGAGGCTTTCGTCTCAGACGAAGACCTGCGCGAAACGCCGCAGGATGTGCGGACCCTTTTGGGTGAACTGACGGGGCTGGTCTCTTCCGAAGAGGTCAAGAACGTGCCGGTCGCCTTGAACGGCACGCTGGTGCGGATCGAAGAACTGGTGGCCCAGCTTGAGGAAGAGCGGATCGCCGAGCGCCTGTCCACCGCGCTTGAAGGGGCATCGGAGGCGGCGAACGCGGTATCGTCTTCGGTTGAGGGCGTGCCAGAGTTGGTCGAGCGCATTCAGGCCGTGGCGGCCAAGGCGGAAACGCTGGAAGTCGAAGA
Organism: Sulfitobacter sp. LC.270.F.C4; assembly: GCF_032922545.1. Classification (NCBI taxonomy): domain Bacteria; kingdom Pseudomonadati; phylum Pseudomonadota; class Alphaproteobacteria; order Rhodobacterales; family Roseobacteraceae; genus Sulfitobacter; species Sulfitobacter sp. LC.270.F.C4. Next base: position 486,617 of record NZ_CP136692.1, read on the forward strand.
GTTGGTCGTCGCGCTGACGGACCTAACCGAATCCGCCGATGCGGTGATCGGCACTGAAGACGCGGTGGCCCTGCCGGGCGCGCTCAAGCGGGCATTGGATGAGGTGAACGCCACGTTGGTAGAATTGCGCGAAGGCGGCGCGGTTGAGAATGTGAACCGCACCTTGGCCTCGGCCCGCAATGCGGCGGATAGCATCGCCGTCTCGGCCCGCGATCTGCCGCAGGTGGTCGAACGTTTGACCGCGCTTTTCGCGCAGGCCAGCCGCACCATAGAAGGCTATAACCAAGGCGAACAGCTAAGCCGCAGCGCCGAGCGCACCCTGCGCGACATCCAGAAAGCCGCCGATGCGCTTGCATCTTTGGCGCGGACCATCGAACGTAACCCCAATTCTCTATTGCTGGGACGGTAAAGCATGAATGTTGCAAGACCTCTGATCACCCTCGGCCTGCTGGCAGCCTTGGCGGCCTGTGGCGGCGCTGCTGAGCGTTTCACCGTGCGCGCCCCGGCGGTCACAGAAAAGACTTCGATCGCTTTTAGCTCGGTTGAGGTGCGCGACGTGTCCCTGCCAACCTATGCCGCCGCCGAAGAGATTTCGCTGCAGATGGCCGACGGCAGTCTGGTCAGTTCGACCGATGTGCTGTGGGCCGATGCCCCCGAACGGGCCGTGGCGCTGGAGCTGAGCCAGAACCTCGCGCGGATGACCGGGCGGCGCATCGCGTCTGAGCCTTGGCCTTTTGAGGCTTTCCCCGATGCCCGTCTCGAAGTGCGCTTTGCTGAAATGGTGGCCACCGAAGCCGGAGAATTCCGCGCCTCTGGTCAGTATTTCGTGGCCGTCCCCGATGACCGTCGGGAGCGTTCGGGCCTGTTTGACCTCAGCGTGCCGTTCAACCCCGAAGGCGGGGCCAATGCCATCGCCACAGCGCGCGGCCAGCTTGTGCTCGATCTGGCCCGCTACATCGCGCAAAACGGGTTGAAGTAGGGCAGTTCGCCCGAAAATGACCTTGCGGCATGTCGTGTTCAGTCTGTTCGGAATTTTCTGAATAGACTTGATTTGTGCGGGGCCTTGTTTATCTAACGTCAACGCAGCGTGTCGTTGACGGGGAACAGATGGATACCACAGACCAAATCGACCAAGTCCGCGATGATTTCATCACGCGCATGGGCGTGATCGCCATGGGCGAGGGCCTGCCGCGCATGTCGGGACAGGTCTTTGCCATGCTCGTTTTCGAGGGCGAGCCGATTGCCTTTGGCGCGCTGTCGCGCCGTCTGTCCGTCAGCCGCGCCACGATCAGCACATCAATCCGTGTGCTGGAAGAGCGGGGCCTGATCCGGCGGGTGAACAAAACCGGCGACCGGCAGGACTACTTCCAACTTGCCGATGACGCCTATGCCGCGATGACAAAATTCGCGCTGGCAGGCACGCGCCACGCCAAGGCCGAGATTAGCGACACGATCAGCAAACTGCCCGAAGAGGCCGACGGCGTACGCGCGAGGCTCGATTCCTTTGCCGAGTTTTACGACGCGATCAGCACCGCGCTTGATGATGTCGCAACCCGGGTGAGCAAACCCAAGAATTGACGCGCGACCTGCAAACAGGAACGCGGTGATGGAGTTCGATCAATGAGTGACACATCTCAAGAGCGCCAGACGCTTTCATTCGACAGCGACGCTGGCTCGAAACGGTCGAAATTCATCGCCGGTGGAATCGCGCTGTTGATCGGACTTTGGATGGGCAGCGGCTATATCATTCCCGCCGAAGAAACCGAGGAAGCCGCACCTGCCCCCCTCTCGCCCGAGGCGGTGACAGTGGCCGTGCGCGGTTCTCAAGCCAAAAGCGTGACGCAGGTCTTTGTGGCCGAAGGTCAGGCCCTGCCGGACCGCGACACGATGGTCCGCGCCGAAGCAGGCGGAGAAATCGCCGAGGTGCTGGTCGCCAAGGGCGATGTGGTCGACGCGGGCGCGTTGATCGCGCGGCTCAGCACCACGGCGCGGGATTCCGATCTGGCCCGCGCCCGCGAGGAATTAAGCCGCGCACAGCGGGAATACGACAATGCCGAAGCCCTACTGGACCGGGGCGTCTCGACCGTGGACCGGGTCAGCCAAGCGCGGGCGACCTTGGCCGCCGCGCAGGCGTCGGTCACTTCAGCCGAAGAGGCGCTGAACAACACCGAAATCCGCGCCCCCTTTCCCGGTCGGTTAGAGATGCTGGATATCTCTGCCGGAGAGTTCGTCTCCACCGGTGAGGAAATCGCACGTCTGGTCGACAACACCCCGCTGACGATCCAAGTGCAGGTGCCTCAGCAGTCGCTGAAAGACATCAAGGAAGGGCAGAACGCCGAGGTCGTGTTCATCACCGGGACAGAGGCGCAGGGGAAGGTGCAATTCGTCTCAAGCAGCGCCAGCGCCGAAACCCGGACCTTTACCGCCGAGGTTAGGGTCGAAAACGCCGATGGTGCGATCCCTGCCGGTATCTCGGCCCGCGTGCGTATTCCTACGGGCGAGACCCGTGCGCATTTCGTTTCTCCGGCGATCCTGTCCTTGGACACCAATGGCACATTGGGTGTCAAAACCGTGAATGACGAGGACAAGGTCGTTTTCAACAAGATCGCGATCGTACGTGCCCAGACCGATGGTATCTGGATTGCGGGCCTGCCGGATGAGGCCGAAATCATCACCATCGGGCAGGGTTTCGTGAATGACGGAGAGACCGTTAACCCCCAGCCCGAAACCGGCACGGATTCAAGCCCCGAGGGGCAGCCGATGGCGGGCGTGCCTGAGATTGACGAATTGGAGGAACAGCCAACCGGTGACGGGCAGATCACCGGCAGCGCCGATGCCGCCCAGCCGGAGCAGGTGGAATGAACGCGCTGATCGACGCCGCTTTCAGCCGCGCCCGCGTGGTGATCCTGAGCTTGGTGATGATCTTGGCCGTCGGTGCCTATGCCTATATCGGCATCCCCAAGGAAAGCTCGCCCGAGATTCCGATCCCGACACTCTATGTCTCGACCTCGCTCGAAGGTATCTCTCCGGAAGATAGCGAACGGCTATTGGTCGAACCGCTTGAGACCGAACTCAGTGCCATTACCGGGCTGAAACAGATCACCTCCAACGGCGCCGAAGGTCATGCCTCGGTGCAGTTGGAGTTCGAGCCGGGTTTTGATTCCGACGAGGCGCTCGACAAGGTGCGCGAAGGCGTGGACCGGGCCAAGTCGGACCTGCCAGAAGACGCCACCGATCCGGTCGTGACCGAGATCAACACAGCGCTTTTCCCGATCCTGACCGCGATCCTGTCCGGCCCGGTGCCGGAACGGACGCTCAACACCATATCGGAGGAGTTGAAGGACGCGATTGAGGGGCTGTCAGGCGTGCTTGAGGTCGATGTCGGCGGTGAGCGTACGGAACTTCTGGAGGTGCTGATCGACCCCACAGTGTTCGAGACCTACAACATCTCCTTCGAAGAGCTGATCAGCCAGATCAACCGCAACAACCGCCTGATTGCGGCGGGGGCGATTGAAAGCGGCGCGGGGCGGCTGGTGCTCAAAGTGCCGGGGCTGATCGAGAATGTCGAAGATGTCATGTCGCTGCCGATCAAGGTGCGTGGCGATACGGTGGTGACCTTCGCCGATGTCGCTGCGATCCGCCGAACCTTCAAAGACCCCACCGGTTTTGCCCGTATCGACGGCCAGCCCGCGCTGGCGCTTGAGATCAAGAAACGCTCCGGCGCGAATATCATCGAAACAGTCGCCGCCGTGCGTGAGTTGATCGACGAGATGCGCGCGGAATGGCCCGACAGCATCACCGTCAAATACACCCAAGACGAATCCGAGCAGGTCCAAGACATGCTCAGCGATCTTGAGGCCAATGTCATCGCGGCGGTGATCCTTGTGATGATCGTGATCGTCTGGGCCTTGGGCGTCCGCTCGGCGCTGCTGGTGGGGCTGGCGATTCCGGGGGCGTTTTTGGCCGGGGTCACGGCGCTTTGGGTCATGGGCTATACGATGAACCTCGTGGTGCTCTTCTCGCTGATCCTTGTGGTGGGGATGCTGGTGGACGGGGCCATCGTGACCACCGAACTGGCCGACCGCCGCCTGCAAGAGGGGCATGCGCCCCGCGCTGCCTATGCCCATGCCGCCAAGCGCATGGCATGGCCGATCATCGCCTCTACCGCCACGACGCTCAGCGTGTTCTTCCCGTTGCTGTTTTGGACCGGCACGGTGGGCGAGTTCATGAAGTTCCTGCCCATCACCGTGATCCTGACCCTGACCGCATCGCTTTTCATGGCGCTGGTTTTCATTCCCGTGGTTGGCGGGATCATCGGCAAACGGCCCCCGCAATCCGCTAAGGATAAGGCCACGCTCTATGCCGCCGAACAGGGGGATCCGCGTGACCTGAAGGGCTTCACCGGCGGCTATGTCAAACTGCTGCAATTCGCCATTCTGCGGCCATGGATGACGCTGATCCTTGCCATTGCCATGCTGATGGGCGGCTTCACCGCCTATGCGCAATTTGGCAACGGCATCACCTTTTTCCCAGAGGTAGAGCCTGATTTTGCGCAGGTACAGGTGCGCGCGCGGGACAATTTCTCGATCTACGAACAAGACGCGCTGGTGCGGCAGGTCGAGCAACGTCTCTTTGCCTACGACGAGATTGCCAGCGTCTATGCCCGCACCGGCAGCAGCAACCGCGACAGCGCCGACCTGATCGGCACCATTCAGGTTGAGTTCACCGAATGGGACGAACGGCGGACCGCTGCCATGATCGGCGAAGAAATCCGGACCGAGATGGCGGCCATTCCGGGGATCGACGTACAGGTGCAGACCGCCTCGAACGGCCCATCGGCGGGCAAGCCGGTCAATCTGCGGGTCCAAGCCCATGATCCTGAGGTGCAGCAACAGGTGGTCGACCAAATCCGCGAAAAGATGGCCGATATCGGCGGCTTTACCGACGTGACCAACTCGCGCCCCCTGCCGGGGGTGGAATGGCGCATCGCGGTGAACCGCTCTGAGGCGGCGCGGTTTGGGGCCGATATCTCGACACTGGGGCAGGCTGTGCAACTGCTGACGCGGGGCATCACCGTGGCGGATTACCGGCCCGATGATGCCGAAGGCTCCATCGACATCAACGTGCGCTTCCCGTCGGATGAGCGCACGCTGGAAGAGTTGCAATCGCTGCGGGTGCCGACCTCGGCGGGGCTGGTGCCGATCTCGAACTTCGTGACCTTTGAGCCAAGCCCCCGCACCGGTACGATCACGCGGGTGGATCAAGAGCGGGTGGTGACGATTGAGGCCAATGTCGCACCGGGCGTTCTGGTGAACGACCAAACCGTCGCCCTACGCAGCGCGATTGACGCGATGGACCTGCCGCCGGGTGTCGAAGCCTCTTTCGCCGGAGAGGCGGAGGACCAGCAGGAATCGATGATTTTCCTCGCGGGGGCGTTTATTACCGCGATTTTCCTGATGTTCGTGATCCTCGTGATCCAGTTCAACAGCTTCTACCAAGCCTTTGTCGTCATGTCGGCCATCGTGTTTTCGATTGCCGGGGTGCTGTTCGGCCTGTTGGTCACCGGGCGGCCCTTTGGGGTGGTCATGGGGGGGATCGGTGTGATCGCCTTGGCGGGGATCGTGGTGAACAATAACATCGTTTTGATCGACACCTATAATGACCTCAAAAAAGCGGGGCTGTCGCCGCTGGAGGCCGCGCTGCGCACCGGGGCGCAGCGTTTGCGTCCGGTGGTGCTGACCTCGGTCACCACGGCGCTTGGCCTGATGCCCATGGTGATCGGCCTCAACATCAACTTTTTCACCCGTGAGATCGTCTATGGCGCGCCCTCTACCCAATGGTGGACCGAGCTGAGTTCGGCCATCGCGGGCGGTCTGGTGGTGGCCACTGTGCTGACGCTGGTGGTGACACCGGCGATGCTGATGTTGGGAGAAAAGAAAGCGAAACGCGCCGAGCCGACCCCGCAAGAGCCGGAACCGGTCGCGATCTAAGCCAAGGTCATGCGGCCTAAGATCAGGCGGCCCAAGATCAGGCGGCCCAAGATCAGGCGGCCTTGTCGGCCTTGTCCTCGGTCAGGATGGTGTAAAGCGTGGCCGGGTCGGGGTTCGACCGCAGCTTGGTGCAGATGCTGGTGTCGCGCAGCGTGCGGGCCACCAGCGCCAGCGCCTTGAGGTGCTCCACCCCCGCATCTTCGGGGGCGAAGAGGGCAAAGGCCACATCGACTGGCTGACGATCGACCGAAGAGAAATCAATCGGTTTGTCCAGCAGCACGAAAGCACCGACAACCTTGTCGATCCCGTCCATCCGCGCATGGGGCAGGGCGACGCCGTGGCCAACTCCGGTCGGCCCGAGGGTTTCGCGCGTCATCAGCGCATCCACCACTTGGCCGGCCGGCAGCCCATAGGCTTGCTGGGCGAGTTCGCCGATATCCTGCATCAGACGCTTCTTGCTCGAAGCCGAAGTCAAAACCTTCACGGCCTCTGGCTTGAGGAGTTTGCCGAAATCCATTCCGCTCGCCCTGCTCTTTGGCGGATATTACCGCCGTGGGTTACGAAGGGTCGATCCAGCCGATGTTGCCGTCTTCTCGACGGTACACGACGTTCATCCCTTCCTGGCCTTCCTTGCGAAACAGCAGCACCGGGTCGCCCGACAATTCCATCTGCATCACCGCTTCACCGACAGACAAAGTTGGCACCTTCGTCTGCATCTCTGCAATGATCATGGGTTGGAGGGTATCAGGTTCCTGCGCATCTGAATCGCTGTCTGACGCGAGGATATAGGAGGACGCACCCAAAAGTTCAACCGGTTCGGCGCGTTCTTTGTGATGGTCCTTCAGGCGGCGCTTGTAGCGGCGCAGCTGTTTTTCCATCTTTTCGCAGCAGCTATCGAAGGCGGCATAGATCTCTGTCGCCTTGGCCTTGGCCGACGCATTGAGACCGGTGGAAAGATGCACGGTGGCCTCGCAGGCAAATTCGTGACCTGTTTTGGAAAACACCACCAGAGCATCTGTCGGGCGTTCGGCATATTTGCTGACCGCCTCGTCCAGTTCGGTCCGGACATGTGTCCGGAGCGCATCGCCAATGTCGATCTGTTTGCCACTGATCTGATACCGCATATCGTCTCCTTGTCTTTCTTGTTCCGAACATTGCCAAACGGTCCACATGCGTGGAGCGCGACAACTTTCAGATATGGAGGAATGGTGCTGCGACCAGGATGATTTTAACCGTTCCTTCGCGGGAAGGGCGATGCAGGATCAAACAGGAACGCGATGTCACCATAGGTCAATGAGGCCGCGTTTCCGTTTGAAAGTCAATGGCGCCGATGCACCCGCCATTCTTTTATCGCTACAATCAGAGCGGTTTTCCGCAAAGTGCAGGCAGGGCCCTGCCGAGGGCTGAAAGGCCGGGCGAAACGCGCTAAGTCTTAGGAAATACGGAAGTTATCGCCAAGGTAGACGCGGCGCACATTCTCGTTTTGCACAACTTCTTCGGGCGTTCCGGACATCAGAACTTTGCCCTCATGCAGGATATAGGCGCGGTCCACGATCTCTAGGGTTTCGCGGACGTTGTGGTCGGTGATCAGCACGCCGATGCCACGTTTTTTAAGGTCGGCAACCAATTGCCGGATGTCCCCGACTGAGATTGGATCGACCCCGGCAAAGGGTTCGTCAAGCAGCAGATAGTTGGGATTGGCGGCCAGACAGCGGGCGATTTCGACCCGGCGACGCTCCCCACCCGACAGGGCCAGCGCAGGCGCGCGGCGCAGGTGTTCGATGGAAAACTCGGTCAGCAGCTCTTCGAGCCGTTCGCGGCGCTGGTGACGATGTTTGACCCGGATATCGAGAATCGCGCTGATGTTGTCTTGCACCGACAGCCCGCGAAAGATGCTCATTTCCTGCGGCAGATAGCCGATTCCCAACTGCGCGCGGCGGTACATCGGCAGGGTGGTGACATCCTTGCCATCCACTGTGACGCGCCCGCCTTCAGGCGTGACCAGCCCGGCCACCGCGTAGAAAGTCGTGGTCTTGCCCGACCCGTTCGGCCCCAGCAGCGCCACGACCTCACCCCGGTCAAGCTCCATCGAAAAGTCGCGGATTACCGCTTTCTTGCGATAAGACTTGCGCAAATGCTGAATGCGCAGGCCGGATTCGCCCCCGGCGACTTTAAGCTCGGGCGGCATCAGTTGCCGCTGCCGGGCTGCAAAATGGTCTTCACGCCGCCCGACATCTGCGCCGTGCCGTCGTTTAGGTTTACCGTCATTTCCTGCGCGCTCAGCGCACTTGGGCCTTGGGTCATCAGCACATCGCCGCTCATTACCAAGGTGCCTGCGTCGATATCATAGTCGGCCCGCTGCGATTCAGCGGCGTCTTCACCCGCGACCAAGACCACGCCGCCGGTTGCTTCCAACTTGGCGATGCCTTGATCCGACGCGCGATAGATCACCTCGACCTTGCCGGCGGACAGGGTCATTTCGCCCTGCGAAATCAACACATTGCCAGTAAAGACCGCGGTGCCCGTGGCGTTGTCGACCGATAGGTTGTCGGCGGTCACTTCGACGGGCAGGCTGGTATCTTGCTCTAGCGCGCCAAAGGCCACATCGGCAGATTGGGCAGAGACAGGGGCGGCATGCAGCGCGAGAAACAGCGGCAGCATCAAAATAATCAAATGTCTCAAGGCAGTTACTCTTTCGTTGCTTGCGGCGTGTATATCAGTTTCACACCCTTTGTGAAAAGCAATTGCGATCCGGCGCTGTTCTGGCGGTTGGTGATGGCCATGCGCCCGGCGGTAATCTCGCCCGCGGGGCTGGTGGCTTTGACCGGGCCGGGTGATAGCAGATCTAGTGTGGTGAGGTTCGAAGTCATCCGGTCCGACAGAATCTGGTAGCCGGTTGAGGTGCTAACCCGCACATCGCCCGCCAGTTCCGCTTCTTCCGCGCCGGTGTCAAACCGACCTCTGTTGGATTGCAGAGTGATCTTGGCACCGCCCTGCAGGTCCAGCGTCGCCTCGATCTCTTCGGCCTCGTTGGTGCCGGTTTCCCCGCCGGGGGTGGTCAGCTTTTCCGCCGAGAATGAGATCAGATCGCCATCCGCCGTGGTGCCGGAATAGAAGGGGCCGGTGATCTGCTGGTCGCGCAGCCGCTCTTGCACTTCTTTATCTGCAAAGGGGATCACCGCCTGCGGTTCAATCGCGCGCGACAGCAAAAACAGGGTCGACAGCAGCGCCAGCGCGATCAGCGGAAAGAGCACTTTCAGCCAAGAGACGACGCGAGAGTGGCGGTCACCCTTCATCGCAGGCTACCCCAGCCCAACGCGCAGGCAGTCGTGGATATGCAGCAGGCCCACGGGCGATTTGCCGTCGTCCTGCACAGGGTCGGTCACGATCAAGCATGTGATCTTGCGGTTGTTCATCACGCCCACGGCTTTCTCGGCCAGTTCGTCGGGGCCGATGGTAACTGGGGCCGGGGTCATGACCTCACGCGCGGTCATGGTCATCAACCCGTCAAGGTGCCGCGCGAGGTCGCCCATGGTGATGATCCCGGCCAGTGCGCCAGCGCCATCGGTCACGCAGACCACGCCAAAGCCCTTGCGGCTCATCTCGCTCAGCGCGTCGGGCATCGGCGCGTCGGCTGCGACCAGCGGCAGGGCATCGCCCACATGCATCAGATCGGCCACGCGGCTCAGCCTTGCGCCCAGTTTGCCGCCGGGGTGGAAGTCGCGGAAATGCTCGGCGGTGAAGGCGCGGTTCTCCATCAGGGCCACGGCCACCGCATCGCCCATCGCCAGCGTCAAGGTGGTTGAGGTGGTCGGCACCACGCCGGTGCCGCAGGCCTCTGCCGCGCGGGGCAGTTCCAGCACCACGTCACTGTGGCGGCCAAGGCTGCTGTCGGGGCGGCTGGTGATGCCGATGAGCGGGATCGCATAGCGGCGCGAATAGGCGATGAGGTTCGCCAGTTCCGGTGCCTCGCCCGAGTTTGAAATCGCCAGCACCACATCAGCCGCGGTGATCATCCCCAGATCGCCGTGGCTCGCCTCTGCCGGGTGCACGAATTGCGCGGGCGTGCCGGTAGAGGCCAGCGTCGCCGCGATCTTGTTGCCGATATGGCCCGATTTGCCGATGCCGGTGACGATCACGCGGCCCTTGCAGGCGCGCATCAGATCGACCGCGGCACGAAAGCGGTCATCAAGGCTGTCGGCCAGCAGCGTCAGCGCCTCGGATTCGCAGCGGATGACGCGGCGGGCAGTGTCGAGGAAAGGTGTGTTCATGCGTGTGCGAAGATGTCCGTGTCCGGCCATCCCTCCAGATCCAGCCGGACGCGCATCGGCAGGAAATCGAAACAGGCCTGCGCCATGTCCATCCGACCTTCGCGTATCAGGCGTTTGTTAAGTTCATCGCGCAGACGGTGCAGATAGAGCACATCCGACGCGGCATAGTCGATCTGCGCTTGGGTCAGCTTTTCAGCCCCCCAATCGCTGGATTGTTGTTGTTTCGAGATGTCGACGCTCAGCAGTTCTTGGCACAGCTTCGCCAACCCGTGCCGGTCGGTATATGTGCGCACCAGACGGCTGGCGATCTTGGTGCAATAGACCGGCGCTGCGGTGGCGCCAAAGGTGTTGCGCATCGCGGCGATGTCAAAACGGCCGTAGTGGAACAGTTTCAGCACATGCGGATCTTCCAACAGCGCGCAGAGGTTCGGCGCCTCGGTCTGGCCCTTGGCGACCTGCACCAGATGCGCGTGACCATCGCCGCCCGAAAGCTGCACAACACAGAGCCGGTCGCGATGCGGATGCAGCCCCATCGTTTCGCAGTCAATGGCGACCATCGGCCCAAGGTCGAGGTCATCCGGCAGGTCGTTCTGATAGAGGAAATTTGTCATGAGCACGTCTATATCGTGCTTGTCCGGCATGGGAAAGCGGAGGCTTTGCCCCGGGTCAGGCGGTGGCCAGATCCTGCAATGCGGGGCGGGGATAGCGGCGCAGCAAGCGGTCGACCAGTAGATGGCACCGGTAGCCGGACCACTCGGGGCGGATCAACCCGCCGGGCAGGGCGGGGTGTTTCAGCACCAGCCGCCGCCAGTTGTGCACGATCAGACAGCGCAGAACCGCGACATCCAAGGCGCTCAACCTGTCTGCATCCGGCAGTTCGGCGTCCAAGGTAGAAAGCGCAGCCAGCAGCGCGGCATAGTCGGCCTCAAGCTCGGCAGGCTCCACCGCGCGGCGCAGCCAGTCGGGCGGCGGCGTGCCGGGCAGGGCAAGACAGCCTTTGGGCACCGCGCTATCGGCCCGCCCGACATAGGCGCGGGGCAGGGCGGCGATAAAACCCGCGCCCCGCAGGGCGCTGTCGGTCTCGCGCCCGTTCTCTTCGGTCATTACCATCTGCCACGGCTCGGTCAGTTCCGGCGGCGCGGCGTAGATGCGGGGGCTGGCGGCGGCGCTTTCCGCGCGGCCCTGCGCGGTCAGGCTATGCTGGCTGATCCGCCCGACCTTGTGTGACTGCAACCATCCGTCATTGCGCAGCCGGTGCAGCGCCACGCGGCTCGCCTCTGGCCGCACGTCGAGCGCGCCCATGATCGTCGAGAGCACCGGCCCGTCGATCGCATCGCCCTCTCCCTGCGCCAGATCGCCAAACAGGCTGACCATCAGCGACCAGACGCGCTGGCCCCCCAAGCCCGCAAAGGCCGCGACAGCGGGAAGGGAGGGATCAGAGGGCATTCATCGTCAGCAGTTCATATTCCGCGACCGCCTCCTCGCGCTGGTTGGTCAGGGTCACATGCCAGCGCACCTCGCCATATTCCTCATTGCGCGGCGTCTTGTGCTTAACCGAGAGCCGCACCTTGATGCTGTCGCCTGCCGAGACAGGCTCAAGAAAGCGCAGGCTGTCGAGCCCGGTATTGGCCAGCACCGGGCCGGGGTCGGGCTGCACGAAAAGGCCCGCGGCGAAGCTGAGCAAGAGGTAGCCGTGTGCCACGCGGCCCGGAAAGAAGGGGTTCGCGGCGGCGGCCTCGTCGTCCATATGAGCGTAGAAAGTATCGCCGGTGAAATGGGCGAAGGTCTCGATATCCTCCAGTGTGACTTCTCGGGTGGGCGAGTTGAAGGTCTCGCCCAGATCCAGCTCGGTGAAACGGCGGGTGAAGGGGTGCGCGCGGTCGGTGATCTCTTCCGCCCCCGGCACCCATTGTTTGCCGATCGCGGTGAGGATGTCGGGGCTGCCCTGAATGGCGGTGCGCTGCATGTAATGCATCACGCCGCGAATGCCGCCCAGTTCCTCGCCGCCGCCTGCGCGGCCCGGCCCGCCATGCACCATATGCGGCAGCGGAGAGCCGTGGCCCGTGGCCTCCCCCATCGACGTGCGGTTGTTGAAATAGAGCCGTCCGTGAAAGGCTGCGGAGCCCATCGTCAGCTCGCGCGCCACCTCACCGTCATTGGTGATGATCGAGGCGACAAGAGAGCCTTGGCCGCGGTTCAGCAACTGCGAGGCATGGGCCAGATCGCGGTAGGGCATGAGGGTGGAAACGGGGCCGAAAGCCTCGGTGTCATGCACGCGCTCGGCGCTGTCGGGATCAGCGCAGTGGAACAACATCGGCGGCAGGAAGGCGCCTTTGTCTTTGTCGGCGCCGTTGACGGTAAAGTTGTCGGGGTCGCCAAAGACCCGTTCCGCCTCGGCACTCAGCAGCGCCACCTTTTCCAGCACGTCGCGTTTTTGGCTACCCGAGACCAGCGCGCCCATACGGGTGTCTTCGGCGCGGGGGTCGCCGATGGTGGTCTTGGCGAGGCGTTCTGACAGAGCAGAGATCACCGCGTCGACCTGCGCCTGCGGCACCATGATGCGGCGGATGGCGGTGCATTTCTGCCCCGCCTTCGCAGTCATCTCGCGCTGCACTTCCTTGACGAAGAGGTCGAACTCTGGCGTGCCGGGAACGGCGTCAGGGCCAAGGACCGAGGCGTTGAGACTGTCCTGCTCAGACGTGAAACGCACCGAGTTCTGCAGCAACAAGGGATTGCTGCGCAGCTTCAGCGCGGTATCGGCCGACCCAGTAAAGGCCACGGCATCCTGACAGTCGAGGTGGTCGAGCATGTCGCCCAAGCCGCCGCTGACCAGTTGCAGCGCGCCCTTCGGCAGCAGCCCACTGTCGAGCATCAGCCGCACGCAATGTTCGGTGACGTAGCAGGTTGCGGTGGCGGGTTTGACAATGGCGGGCACGCCAGCCAGCAGCGTGGGCGCGAGCTTCTCAAGCATACCCCAGACCGGGAAGTTGAAGGCGTTGATATGCACCGCGACGCCCTGCAGCGGGGTGCAGATGTGGCGACCCATGAACTGCCCGTCGCGGCCCAGTTGCTCGGGCGCACCGTCGAGATAGACCTGCGCGTCCGGCATCTCGCGACGGCCTTTGGAGGCGAAAACCAGCATGGTGCCGATGCCGCCGTCCACGTCGATCTTGTGGTCCGACAGCGTCGCCCCGGTGTCGTAGCTCAGATCATAAAGCGCCTGCTTGTGCTCCATCAGGTGCAGCGCCAGCGCCTTCAGCATGCGCGCGCGGTCGTGGAAGGTCATGGCGCGCAGGGCGGGGCCACCGTGGTCGCGGGCAAAGCCGAGCATGGCCTGCGCGTCGAGCGCATCGTTGCCGGCCTGCGCGATGACCTCGCCGGTGATGGCGCTGGCGATGTTGCGGGCGCCCGCGCCCGGGGCCAGCCATTCGCCTGCCGCGTAACTGTGAATATCGCGCATGTCGGCTCCTTTAGTGCGTGTCGTAGTCGATGGTGAGCGTGTCGCTCAGCGGGTAGCTCTGGCAGGTCAGCACATAGCCGCGCTCGACCTCGTAATCCTCCAGCGCGTGGTTCGAGATCATCTCGACCTCGCCTTCCAGCACCTTGCCCATGCAGGTCGAACAGACCCCGGCCTTGCAGGCAAACGGCGCTTCCTGTCCGTTTTCAAGCGCCGCTTCCAGCACCGACTGGCCCTTCTGCATGGTGAAACTGCGCCGCGCGCCGTCGATGATGACGGTGATTTCGGTGCCGCTCTGGCCCTCGCTGCGCTTGGCCATTTCCTGTTTGGCCAGACGGCCCTGCTGGCTTTCGCTGAAGAGTTCAAATTTGATCTGTTCGTCGATCAGCCCATTGGTCTTCAGCGCCTCGGCAATCGTCAGCATCATCGGTTCGGGGCCGCAGATGAAGGCGGTGTCGATATTGTCGATCTGAATCCAATGTTTAAACAGCGCATCGCATTTCGCTTGATCGATACGGCCCTCAAACAACTCCATATCCTGACCGGATTCGAGGATGTGGATCACCGTCAGGCGGCCCATGTAGCGGTTTTTCAGATCCTCCAGCTCCTCGCGGAACATGATCGTGTTCACCGCGCGGTTGGCATAGACCAGCGTGAAGGTCGAGTTCGGCTCGCGTTTCAGCACGGTTTTCAGGATCGACAGCACCGGCGTGATGCCCGACCCGCCCGCAAAGCCGAGGTAGTTTTTCGCCACCTCCGGCTCGATCGCGGTGAAGAATTTGCCCTGCGGCGGCATGGCGTGGAGCGTATCGCCGACCTTCAATTCGGTATTGGCATAGGTCGAGAATGCCCCGCCATCGACGCGCTTAATGCCGACCTTTAGCTCGCCATCGTCCAACCCGGCGCAGATCGAATAGTTGCGGCGCAGCTCGGTGCCGTCGAAATCCTGCGTGAAGGTCAGGTATTGGCCTTGGGTAAAGGCGAAGGCGCCGGGGTCCTCCGGCTTTAGCGTCAGCACCACCGCGTCGCGGATGGTGTGGTGGATATCAGTCACTAATAAGGGGTGAAACTGGCTCATCGGGGCCTCAGATACATTTGAAATAGTCGAAGGGTTCACGGCATTCGGTGCAGCGCCACTGCGCCTTGCAGGGGGTCGAGCCGAACTGGCTGATCCGCTCCACCGCGGTAGATTTGCAATGCGGACAATGTTGCGGCCCACCGGCGGGACGGGGTGGCGCGATGCCGTAGGCTTCCAGCTTGGCGCGGCCGGTGTCGGTCATCCACTCGGTGGTCCAGGGCGGGGAAAGCTGGCGTTTCAACTCCAGCTTTTCGATCCCATGGCCGTGCAGCGCCATCTCGATATCGAGGTTGATGATGCTGGTGGCCGGGCAGCCCGAATAGGTCGGCGTGATGGTCACGACCAGCGAGTCGCCCTGCCACGCCACATCGCGGATGATGCCCAGATCGGTGAGCGAAATGGCCGGGATCTCCGGGTCCGGGATCGCCGAAAGCCATGCCCAAACCGTCTCTAACGTGGGCTTTCCGGCCAACGCGGCACCGCGCGGGGCGGTATCGCGCACCACCCCCGGCACCGGCGCGGGGGCCGGCCGGCTGTGGGGGCTGGGTTTCACCATGTGGCGTCCGGGTAGGCGCGCTGCAGCCATTGCATCTGGGTCAGCATATGGCCGAGATGTTCGCTGTGCCGTGCGCCGCTTTTCCCGCCTTTGTGGGCGAAATCGTCTTCGGGTTTGGCCAGGGTCGCGGCTACCAGCGTGTCGCCGACGAGTTGGTCATAGCTCGCGCGCAGGCTTTCCGGTTCGGGCGCGATGCCCGCCTCGACCATCGCCGCGTCGACGTCATCACCAAGGAACATCTCACCGACATAAGGCCAGAGAAGATCAAGCGCCGCCTGCATACGGCGGTGGCTTTCCTCGGTCCCGTCGCCGAGCCCGATCACCGTGTCAGAGGAGCGTTCGAGGTGGTAGGTCACTTCCTTCGCCGATTTCTCGGCGATGGCAGAGATTTCCTTGTCGCTGGAATCGATCAATGCGGTCAGTTGCGCCAGATGCCAAGCGTCGAACAGAAACTGCCGCATCATGGTCTGGCCGAAGTCGCCATTAGGCTGTTCGACCAACAACATATTGCGGAAATCCCAAACATCGCGGTGAAAAGCCAGCTTGTCGGCGTCGCGCCCCGCGCCCTCGACCTCACCTGCCATGCCCAGCCACAGCTGCGTTTGCCCGATCAAGTCGAGCGCCACATTGGCCAGCGCGATGTCTTCTTCCAGCACCGGAGCCGTGCCGCACCATTCCGAAACGCGGTGGCCCAGCACAAGGGCGTTGTCGCCCATGCGGCAGAGGAATTCGAACTTAGGGTTAACCGTGCTCACATCGCCCCCACTTCGTCGGGAATGTCGAAAAAGGTCGGATGACGGTAAACCTTGTCATTGGCGGGCTCATAAAGCGCGCCCTTTTCTTCGGGCGAGGAGGCGGCGATGGCGCTGGCCTCGACCGCCCAGATGCTCACGCCTTCGTTGCGGCGCGTATAGACATCGCGGGCGTTCTTGATCGCCATTTCCGCGTCTGCCGCATGCAGACTGCCGACATGGCGGTGGCTCAGCCCGTGCTGGCCGCGGATGAAGATCTCCCACAGCGGCCATTCGGTGGAGCGCGCCTTGCCGTGGGGGGCGGCCTCGGTGCCTTTGTATTCGCTGGATTCAGGGCTGCTCATGTCGCTTACTCCGCTGCCATTTGTCTGCTGCGCTTTTTCTCGGCGTGGGCCAAAAGCCCTTCACGCACCCAGCGGCCTTCGTCCCAAGCCCTGTTGCGCGCCGCCAGCCGTTCGGTGTTGCAGGGGCCATTGCCCTTGAGCACCTGAAAGAACTCTTCCCAATCCGGCTCGGCGAAATCGTAATGGCCGGTTTCCTCATTGAACTTGAGGGTTTCGTCGGGGATCGTCAGGCCGAGGTATTCGGCCTGCGGCACCGTCTCGTCGACGAACTTCTGGCGCAGCTCGTCGTTGGTGTTCATCTTGATCTTCCACGCCATCGACTGCGCGGAATGGACCGAATCTTTGTCTGAGGGGCCGAACATCATCAGCGCCGGAAACCAGAAACGGTTCAGCGCGTCTTGGGCCATTTTGCGCTGCGCCTCTGTGCCCTTGACCATCTTCATCATGATGTCGAAGCCTTGGCGCTGGTGGAAGGATTCTTCCTTGCAGATCCGCACCATCGCCCGGGCGTAAGGACCGTACGAGGTCCGCTGCAGCGGCACTTGGTTCATGATCGCGGCGCCATCGACCAGCCAGCCCACCGCGCCCATATCGGCCCATGTTAGGGTCGGATAATTGAAGATTGACGAGTACTTCATTTTGCCCGACAGCAGGTCGCGGGTCATCTGGTCGCGGGTCACGCCCAGCGTCTCGGCCGCGCAATAGAGGTAGAGCCCGTGGCCCGCCTCGTCCTGTACCTTGGCCAAGAGGATTGCCTTGCGCTCCAGCGTGGGCGCGCGGGTGATCCAGTTGCCCTCGGGCAATTGGCCGACGATTTCGCTATGCGCGTGCTGACCGATCTGGCGGATCAGGTTCTTGCGGTAGCCGTCGGGCATCCAGTCCTTGGGCTCGATCTTGCCGCCCGCATTGATGCGCTCCTGAAAGGCGCGTTCTTCGGGGTCCATCTCGTCGAGGGATTTGATGCCCTTGCCGGTGGATTTGATCATCTGTGCATACATCGTTCTGTTCCTTTCCCGGAAAGAAGTCTCAGCCTGCGTTTTCGAGGATCAGGGCGACGCCCTGTCCCACGCCCACACACATTGTACATAGCGCGTATTTGCCGCCCGTCCGCTTGAGCTGCAGCGCCGCCGTCATCACCAGACGTGCGCCCGACATGCCCAGAGGGTGGCCGATGGCGATGGCGCCGCCGTTGGCGTTCACATGGGCTGCGTCATCCGGCACGCCCAAGGCGCGGAGGGTGGCGAGGCCTTGGGAGGCGAAAGCCTCGTTGAGTTCGATCACGTCCATCTGTTCGATCGTCAGGCCCGCGCGGTCCAGCACCTTGCGGACTGCGGGGATCGGACCGATGCCCATGACGCGCGGCTCGACACCTGCGGCAGACATGGCAACGACGCGGGCGATGGGGGTGAGGCCGTGGTCTTTCACGCCTGCCTCTGACGCCAGCAGCATCGCCGCCGCGCCGTCGTTGACGCCCGAGGCATTGCCTGCAGTCACAGTCAGGTCAGCGCCATTGATGCCGCGCAGTTTGCCGAGTTTTTCCAGCGTGGAGCCGGGGCGGGGGTGTTCGTCGCGGTCGACGATCACATCATCGCCTTTGCGCTGCGGGATGGTAACGGGGGCGATTTCCTCGGCAAAGATGCCTTTCTCATCCGCATCGGCCCAGCGTTGCTGGCTGCGGGCGGCGAAAGCGTCTTGGTCCTCGCGCGACACATCATGGTCGGCGGCGACGTTGTCGGCGGTTTCGGGCATGGAATCGACGCCGAACTGCGCCTTCATTTTGGGATTCACAAATCGCCAGCCGATGGTGGTGTCATAGACGGCGTTGTTGCGGGAAAAGGCGGTTTCGGCCTTGGGCATGACGAAAGGTGCGCGTGACATGCTCTCTACCCCGCCTGCGATGGCCAGATCCATGTCACCCGCGCGGATCGCACGGGCAGCGGCACCGACGGCGTCCATGCCGCTGGCGCAGAGGCGGTTGATCGTGGCGCCCGGCACGTCGACGGGCAGACCGGCCAGCAGGGCGGCCATGCGCGCGACGTTGCGGTTGTCTTCGCCGGCTTGGTTGGCGCAACCCATGATGACATCATCGACGCGCGCCCAATCCACCGAAGGATTCCGCTCCATCAGCGCCTTCAACGGGATCGCGGCCAGATCGTCGGCGCGAACCGAAGAGAGTGCGCCGCCGTAACGGCCAATGGGGGTGCGCTGCGCGTCGCAGATGAATGCCTGCATGGGGGTGCTCCTGTTGTTGCCCCACAATTTACACATCAGGGCGATTCGTTTCAATCAAAATGTTACTGAATAGAATTGCGGAGTTGATTTCGGTAACACGTTACAGCGCTGTCGCCAAAGCTTTGCCAAAGAGTCACGCATCTGTCGGCGCTCTGTCACGCGGCGGGGGTTCTGTGCGGCCATCGCCACCCTCAGAGGAAGCCAAAGATGACCAAATTGATCCGCCCGACCCGTCGCGCTGTGCTGGCGGGCTCCACCGCCTTTGCCGCAAGCCTTGCCATGCCCAGCCTCAGCCGTGCCGCCTCGCGCCCGGTGTTTACCCATGGGGTGCAATCGGGTGATGTCGACACGCAATCCGGCATGATCTGGACCCGCACCGACCGCCCGGCACGGGTGCAGGTTGAAATCTCTACAACCGAAAGCTTCGCCAACGCTCGGCAGCTTGCACCGATGAACGCGCTGCCGAACCACGATCTGGCCGTGAAACGTCTGGTCGAAGGGCTGCCGTCGGATCAGGATATCTTTTACCGCTTCACCGCTGCCGACCTGAGCGACATCAACGCCACTTCAGAGCCGATCATCGGCCAGTTCCGCACCGCGCCCACCGCGCGCCGCGACGTGCGCTTTGCTTGGTCGGGCGATACCGCCGGTCAGGGCTGGGGCATCGACGATGAGGGCATGCGCACCTATGCGACCATGGCCAAACACCGCCCCGATTTCTTCCTGCATTCCGGTGACACCATCTATGCCGATGGCCCGCTTGAGGATGAGGTGCAGCTTGAGGATGGCACGCTGTGGAAAAACACCACGATCATCGATGAGAAACGCAAAGTGGCCGAGACGCTGGACGAATATCGCGGCCAGTGGAAATACAACCTGATGGACGATCATGTGCGCGAGATGAACGCCCATGTGCCGACCTTCATGCAGTGGGACGACCATGAAGTCGTGAACAATTGGTCCTCTTCGCGCAGCCTGATGGAAGACGACCGCTATAGCGAAAAGTCGATCCACGTCCTCGCCGCCCGCGCCTCGCAGGCCTTTCACGAGATGACCCCGCTGCGTATCACCCCCGCCGAGCCGGGCCGGGTTTACCGCAAGATCAACTACGGTCCGATGCTGGATGTCTTCTTCCTTGACCTGCGCAGCTACCGGGGGCCGAACAGCGAGAACATGCAGACCGAGATGTCGCAGGCCACAGAGATCCTCGGGGCCGAGCAGATGGCATGGCTCAAGCGGGAGTTGACCAATTCGGCGGCCACGTGGAAGGTCATCGCCTGCGACATGCCCATCGGACTGGTCGTCGGCGGCGGGGCCGAAGCGGTAGCCAATGGCGACAACGGTGCCGCCAAGGGGCGCGAGCAAGAGATCGCGGGGCTGCTGCGTTTCATCAAGACCGCGCAGGTCGACAACGTCGTCTGGTTCACGGCAGATGTGCATTACACCGCCGCGCATTACTACAACCCCGACAAGGCGCAGTTTCAGGATTTCGACCCGTTTTGGGAGTTTGTCTCGGGCCCGCTGCACGCAGGCACGTTTGGCCCGAACGAATTGGACGGCACCTTTGGCCCCGAGTTGAAATACGTCAAAGCGCCGGAGGAGGGTCAGGTGAACCTGCCGCCTTCTGCTGGTCTGCAATTCTTTGGCTTGGTCGATATCGACGCCAAGACCCAGCAGATGAAAGTGCGCCTGATGGACCGTGCCGACACCGAGCTCTACTCGGTGACGCTCGACCCCAAGGGGGCCGCGATCTAAAGACCCGTTTGAGCGGTCGGATTGAGAGGATCGCCCAGAAGCGGGCGATCCTTTTCGTTTCAGTAGTCGACGCCGCGCTGTGCTTTGATGCCTGCTTTGAACGGGTGTTTGACCTCTGACATCTCGGTCACCAGATCGGCATAGTCGCAAAGCTCGGGCCGGGCGTCGCGGCCTGTCAGCACGACCGCTGTGCGCTTGTCGCGGGCATCAAGCCCGGCGATGACGTCTTCGATCTTGAGGTATTCATAGCGGATGGCGATGTTGA
Source organism: Sulfitobacter sp. LC.270.F.C4 (assembly GCF_032922545.1). Classification (NCBI taxonomy): domain Bacteria; kingdom Pseudomonadati; phylum Pseudomonadota; class Alphaproteobacteria; order Rhodobacterales; family Roseobacteraceae; genus Sulfitobacter; species Sulfitobacter sp. LC.270.F.C4. Next base: position 507,317 of record NZ_CP136692.1, read on the forward strand.
TCTCATCCATCACCACGAGGTCATAGTCCCCGCTCGCCATCATCTCGCGCGCCTTGCCAAATGCGGCCTCGGCGGCGGCGATGTCGCGGTTGCGATCTTGGGTGTCCCAGGTGAAACCTTCGCCCATCGTGTGCCATGTCACCTCATCGAGTTGTTCAAAGAACAGCCGTTCGCCGGTCTTCCATTTGCCCTTAATGAACTGCACCACACCGACGCGCTGTTTCCAGCCAAGCGCGCGTACGACGACCCCGAAAGCAGAGGAGGATTTGCCCTTGCCCGGCCCGGTATGGACCAGCACAAGACCCTTGTCAGGGTCTTGCAGCTCGGCCACCTTGGCGCGCTGTTCGGCCTGACGCTGCTGCATCTTTTCCTTGTGGTCTTGCGGATCCGCGTCGCTCATCGGTCATCTCCTCTATCCGGTTTCGGGGCACCATAGGGAGAGGGCGAGCCGGGCGAAAGCCCGCAATGAATCACGCCTTGGGATCGGTGACAGACCGCGCTTTGCCGCGCTCCATCCCCAACTGCCGCTCGCGCCAGATCACCAGCGCGCCCGCGCTGATCACCAGCGCCGCGCCTGCCAGCATCATCATCGTCGGCAGTTCGGCAAAGAAGACGTAGCCCAGCAAGATGGCAAAGAGCATCGAGGTATAGTCGTATGGCGCCAGCATCGAAGCCGAGCCAAAGCGATAAGCCGAGGTGATAAGAATCTGCGCCACTCCGCCGATTAACCCTGCCAACACCAGCAAGCCAAAGGTTTGCAGATCAGGCATGACCCAGCCGAAGGGCAGGGTGAAAAGCGCCAAGACCGATGCAGTGACGGAAAAGTAAAAGACGATCGCCGCCGTGTCTTCGTTCTGCACCAATTGCCGGATGTGGATCTGCACAAGGCTGCGCACCATCGTCGCCATTAGGATCAACAGTGCGCCAATGGTGGCCGTCTGCTCCATGGTGCCGATATTGCTGAAACGCGGCCAGAGGATGATCATCACGCCCACCAGCCCGACCGCGACAGCGGTGACCCGGATCAGACGGATTTGTTCGCCCAGCAATACGGCGGCGAGGATGACGGTAAAGATCGGCGTGGCGAAACCGATAGCGGTGACCTCGGGCAGGGGCAGCAGGCCAAGGCCGGTGAAGGTCAGCCCCATCGCCGTGGTGCCAAACAGCCCGCGCCAGACATGGCCCATCGGGTTCTTGGTCTTAAGCCCGCTTTTCAGTTTGCCGCGTTGCGCCAGCCAAATCAGGATCACCGGAATGGCAAAGAAGGAGCGGAAGAAGACAGACTCGCCTGCAGGGACTTCGTCGGCCAGCGATTTGATGATCGCAGACATGCAGGTAAAGAGCAGGATCGCCGTGATTTTCAGCCCGACGCCAAGGGCAGGGCGGGCGGAGAAATCATCGACTTTCATACTCTGGTCCTCATGCTTCGGGGCCGATCAGTCCGCGGTTGGTGCCGATCTGCCCGCGGTGCAGCAACAGGTGATCCAGCAGCACACAGGCCATCATCGCCTCGCCTACCGGCACGGCGCGGATGCCGACGCAGGGGTCGTGGCGGCCCTTGGTGATGATCTCGGTCTCTTCGCCCTGTTTGGTGATGGTACGCCGCGTGGTCAGGATGCTTGAGGTCGGCTTCACCGCAAAACGCACCACGACATCCTGCCCGGTGCTGATCCCGCCCAAGATACCGCCCGCGTGGTTGGAGGAATACTCCGGCCCCTCCGGCCCCATGGTGATCTCATCCGCGTTCAGCTCGCCCGTCAGCATCGCGGCTGACATGCCTTCGCCAATCTCCACGCCTTTGACGGCATTGATGCTCATCATCGCGGCGGCCAGATCGGTGTCGAGCTTGCCGTAAACCGGCGCGCCGAGCCCCGCAGGCACGCCGCGCGCGGTGACTTCGATGATCGCACCCACGCTGCTGCCGGACTTGCGCAGCCCGTCGAGGTAGTTGGCCCAGTCTCTGGCCGCCTTGGCGTCGGGCACCCAAAAGGGGTTTTGGTCGATCTGGCCCCAGTCAAAGGCATCACGGTCGATCTTATGCGGCCCCATCTGCACCATATAGCCGGTGATCTGCAGGTTCGGGGCCAGCGCCTTGATCGCCTCGCGCGCCAGACCACCCGCCGCCACCCGCGCCGCCGTTTCGCGGGCCGAGGAACGCCCACCCCCGCGATAGTCGCGGATGCCGTATTTCTGGAAATAGGTGATGTCGGCATGACCGGGGCGGAACTTGTCCTTGATGTCGCCGTAGTCTTTGGAGCGCTGATCAGTGTTTTCGATCATCAGTTGGATCGGGGTGCCGGTGGTGACGCCCTCGAAGGTGCCCGACAGAATCCGCACCTCATCCGCCTCACGCCGCTGCGTGGTGTATTTGTTCTGGCCCGGTTTGCGCTTGTCCAACCACTGCTGGATCATGCCCTCGTCAATCGGCACGCCGGGGGGGCAGCCATCAATCGTGGCGCCAAGGGCGGGACCGTGGCTTTCGCCCCATGTGGTGACCCGGTAAAGATGGCCAAAGCTGTTGATCGACATGGGCGGACCTCCTGTTGTCAAACCCTTAGCCGGGGCAGCGCCCTGCCTCAAGGGGATTTGCCTTGCCAATTGTGTGGGGGGCATCTACCCCTGACGCTACCTCGGGGGGCCTTTGGGCTGAGATGTACGTGTTGTGCGGACCCGTTGAACCTGAACCGGTTAACACCGGCGGAGGGAAGGTCCGGACAGACATCCACCTTTTACCTTTCGCCGCAAAAGGAGGATGCAATGAAGTATCTTACACTTGCTGCGGGCGTCTTGGGCGCATCGGCTGCATGGGCCGAAACGCCTGAATTGACGGTCTATACCTACGACAGTTTCGTCACCGAATGGGGGCCCGGCCCGGCCATCGAAGAGGGGTTCGAGGCCGAATGCGGTTGCGACCTGAAATTCGTCGGCATGGGCGATGGCGCGGCCCTTTTGGCGCGGCTGAAGCTTGAAGGCGCGCGGTCGGACGCGGATATCGTGCTGGGGCTCGACACCAGCCTTGTCGCCGCCGCGAAAGAGACCGAGCTGTTTGCGCCGAGCGGATTGCAGGCCGACTATGACCTGCCGATCACTTGGGAAGACGAAGTTTTCGTGCCCTATGACTGGGGCTATTTCGCATTTGTCCACGGCACCGATCTGGACGCGCCCGGAGATTTCAAAGCGCTGGCTGAGAGCGATTTGAAGATCGTGATCCAAGACCCGCGTTCTTCGACGCCCGGTTTGGGGCTGCTGATGTGGGTCAAAGCGGCCTATGGCGATGAAGCGCCCGAGGTTTGGGCGGGGTTGGCCGATAACGTCGTGACCGTCACCAAAGGCTGGTCCGAAGCCTACGGTCTGTTCCTCGAAGGCGAGGCCGACATGGTGCTGAGCTACACGACTTCCCCCGCCTATCACCTAATTGCCGAGGAAGACGACAGCAAGACAGCGGCGCTGTTTGACGAAGGCCACTACATGCAGATCGAAGTGGCGGGAAAGCTCGCAGGGTCGGATCAGCCGGAACTGGCGGATCAGTTCCTGCAATACCTCGTCTCTGATGCCGCGCAATCGGTGCTGCCGACGACCAACTGGATGTACCCCGCCGTGACGCCTGAAGGCGGTTTGCCCGAAGGGTTCGACGGTATGATCCAACCCGGCAAGGCGCTGTTGGTGCCGAACGGCGAAGTCCCCGCGCTCCGTGAAGAGGCTTTGGACGAATGGCTGACCGCGCTGTCGCGCTAAGCGGCAGGACGGGGCTTTTCGCCGCCGCACTGGTCGCGGGCCTGATCCTTGCTGCGTTGGTTGCCGTTTTCATGGCAGCCGATGTGGCGGCGGGGCTCGGCGCGGCGGACTGGGCGGCGGTGCGTTTTACCGTCACGCAGGCGGTGTGGTCGGCGGTGCTGTCTGTGCTGCTGGCGGTGCCGGTCGCGCGGGCCTTGGCGCGGCGGCGGTTTTGGGGGCGTGGGGCGCTGATCACCCTGCTCGGCGCGCCGTTTATTCTGCCGGTTATCGTGGCGGTTCTGGGGCTGCTGACGGTCTTTGGCCGCTCGGGCGTGCTGAACCAATTTGGCGCGGCTCTGGGCCTGCCGCCCGTGTCGATCTACGGGCTGCATGGGGTCGTTCTGGCCCATGTTTTCTTTAATCTTCCGCTGGCGACACGGCTTTTGCTGCAAGGCTGGCAGAGCATACCGTCCGAGCGGTTTCGACTGGCCGGGCAGCTACAAATGACGCCGCGGGCGCTGTTTCTGGCGCTGGAATGGCCGATGCTGCGGCAGGTGCTGCCCGGCGTGGCGGCGCTGATCTTCGTGATTTGTCTGACCAGTTTTGCCGTGGCCCTGACACTGGGTGGCGGGCCACGCGCGACGACGATCGAGCTGGCGATCTATCAGGCGTTTCGGTTTGATTTTGACCTTGGGCGGGCGGCACTTTTGTCGGTGGTGCAGCTTGTGCTCGCCGGTGCTGCGGCGGTTGCGGCACTTTGGCTGATCCCGCCGATCAGCCTGGGCGGCGGGCTGGACCGCCCCCTGCGCCGCTGGGATGCGCGGGGCGGGGGGCAGCGAGCGTTGGATATCGTCGTTATCACGTTGGCGGCGCTGTTTCTGCTGCTGCCACTGGGGGCTGTGGTGCTGCGTGGTTTGGCGGGGGTAGGGCAGTTGCCACCCTCGGTTTGGCAGGCCACGTTGAATAGCAGTCTGGTTGCGGGCCTCAGCGTGATGGTACTTGCCACACTGGCCTTACCGATGGCGGGTTGGATCGCCACCCGGCGGCGCGGCGGGGTGGAGGCGATTGGCCTGATGGGTTTGGCCGCCTCGCCGCTGATGATTGGCACGGGGTGGTTCATCATGATCAATCCGGTGCTGGAGCCCGCACGGCTGAGCCTGCCGGTCACGGCCTTGGTGAACGCGCTGATGGCGCTGCCCTTCGTGCTGCGCATTCTGGTGCCGCGGCTACGTGAGACGTTGCAGGATTATGGCCCGCTGACGCAGACCCTCGGCATGAATGGTTGGGCGCTTTGGCGTCTGTTGGTCTTGCCGCGCTTGCGTCCACAACTGGGCTTTGCCGCCGGGCTGACCGGGGCGCTGTCGGTGGGTGACCTCGGCGTGATCGCGCTGTTCGCCGATCAGGACCGTGCGACGCTGCCCTTACAAATGTACCGTCTGATGGACGCTTACCGGATGGAGGCCGCAGCAGGTGCGGCGCTGTTGCTGCTGGTCTTGGCGCTGGCGGTGTTTTTCATCTGCGACAAATGGGGGCGCTGGCATGCTGACGCTTGAAAAGATGCGCATAGAGCGGGGCGAATTCAGCCTTGTCGCCGATATGACCCTCGCACCGGGGCGCAGCTATGCGGTGATCGGCCCCTCTGGGTCGGGCAAGTCGACGTTGCTGGCGGCGATCTGTGGGTTTGTGCCGGTGGCGGCAGGGCGGTTGTTGCGGGATGGCGCGGACATCACCGAACAGCATCCCGGCCAGCGCGGCATGACGATGCTGTTTCAGGATAATAACCTGTTTCCCCATCTCACCGTGCGGCAGAACGTCGGCCTTGGGCTGCGCCCTGACTTGCGGCTGAAGGCGGCGGATCAAGGGCGGATCGATGCCGCCCTCGCGCGGGTGGGGCTGAGCGATCACGCCGCCAAACGCCCCGGTGCGCTGTCGGGTGGGCAGCAAAGCCGCGTGGCGCTGGCGCGGGTGCTGGTGCAGGCGCGGCCTTGGGTGCTGTTGGACGAACCCTTTGCCGCGCTTGGCCCCGCGCTGCGGATTGAGATGTTGGACCTTGTCCAAGACCTCGCCCGAGAGACCGGGGCGGGGTTGATCATGGTAACCCATGCGCCCGATGACGTGCGGCGCATCGCGGATGAGGTGATCTTTGTCGAAGGCGGGCGCGCTCATGCGCCGGGGCCAGCGGCGGAATTGCTCGACAACCCGCCCCCGGCCCTGCGTGCCTATCTGGGTTAGGCGGCGGAAATTTTTGAAATTTCCGGGGCGTTTTCTTTTGAAGAAAACACCTCCAGCGCTTGGGTCATGCCGAGGGCGGCTTGGGCGGCCTCGCGTCCTTTGGTGACAAAATGCGCGCGGTAGATCGCGTTGTGGTGGTCGGTTTCCTGATAGTGATGCGGGGTGAGCGAGACCGACAGCACCGGCAGGTCGCAGTCCAGCCCCACGCGCATCAGCCCATCGACCACGGTCTGCGCCACGAAGTCATGACGGTAGATACCGCCATCGACAACGAAGGCCGCACAGACCACGGCGTCATAGCGCCCCGTTTTGGCCAAGCGCTGTGCCATCAGCGGCAATTCAAAGGCACCGGGGACGGCAAAACTGTCGACCTGCGCGGCGTCGATAATTTCGGTAAATCCGTCATAGGCGCGGTCGACGATATCCGCATGCCAACTTGCGCGCACAAAGGCGAAACGGGCGGAACGATCTTGTGTCATGGTGATCTCCTTTAGGTTCAGACACGTCCACCCAAGGCGATCACGAGCATAGGCAGGGCCAAGGCCCCACATCTGTTCGCATTCTCTTCCATCCGGACTGTGACCGTCGGCTCTGGAGTCGCACCAGATCTGCTGACACCCCGTGGGGCCGCTCGCGGGCTTGCGGGAACCGCTTACCGCCGGTGGGGAATTTCGCCCCGCCCTGAGAATGATGCTAGGTTGCCAAGTTGGGGAAGGCTCTGCAATACCAAAAGAAACGCTCAGGAGCCGCCATGCATCCCAACCCGATCTACCGCAAAGAGGGCCGAGACAGGAACCTCGCTTTTGCCCGCGACATGGGCTTTGGCGTGCTGGCGATCAACGCCGCCGACGGGCCGCTGATGGCGCATGTGCCCTTCATTCTGAACGCTGCCGGGGATCTGGCGGAGCTGCATCTGGTGCGCTCAAACCCCATCGCGCGGGCGCTGAAGGCCCCGCAGCCGGTGCGATTGGCGGTGACCGGGGCCGACAGCTATGTCTCGCCCGATTGGTACGGCATCGAAGACCAAGTGCCGACATGGAACTACGTCGCCGTGCATCTGACCGGGATGCTAGAGGTGCGCCCGGCAGAGGAACTGCTTGATCTGCTGGCGCGGCAGTCGGCAGTCTATGAGGCGCGGCTGGCCCCCAAGACCCCGTGGACGATGGACAAGATGACCCCCGAGGCGCGCGACAAGATGCTACGTATGATCGTGCCCTGCCAGATCCGCGTCACCGGGATCGATGGCACGTGGAAGCTGGGCCAGAACAAGAATGAGGCTGTGCGTCTGGCGGCGGCGGATCAGATGGCGGCGCATGGGTTCGGGACAGAGCCTGCGGTGATGGCGGCATTGATGCGGGGCGCTTGAACGCCGTTGCGTCAGGCGCGGCCCCGTTGAATAGTGCGGGCAACCAAGGGGGGACTTCACGTGAAACTATTTTATTCTCAAACCTCGCCCTATGTCCGCAAGGTCATGGTGCTGCTGCACGAAACTGGCCAGCTTGATGATGTCGCGCTGGAGCCGACCTCGGGCACGCCGCTGGCCCCGGCCGAGGGCTTTGCCGTGCGCAACCCGCTGACCAAAGTGCCCGCACTGGAGCGACCGGACGGATGCACGCTTTATGACAGCCGGGTGATCTGCGCCTATCTGGATGACCGCGCCGGAGCGGGGCTTTACCCCCAAGGCGCAAGCAGGTGGGACACTTTGACGCTGGAGGCCACGGCGGACGGGATGCTCGATGCAGCGCTCGCCATGGTCTACGAAGGCAAGCTGCGCCCCGAAAACAAACGCATGGCGGAATGGGTCGAGGGCCAGTGGGGCAAGGTTGAACGCGCCTGCAAGACGCTGAACAATCAATGGGCGGCGCATTTGGCGGGGCCATTGGATATGGGGCAAATCGCGATTGGCTGCGCGTTGGGCTATGTCGATTTCCGCCATGGCGCACGCGATTGGCGTGCTGGAAACCCTGATCTGGCGGCCTGGTTCGATGCCTTTGATTCGCGTCCCGCGATGATGCATACGGCGCCGCCGCAGTAATCGGGCCGTAATGATATTGCCACAATCGCGGTATTTTTGCCGCGTTGTGGCGCGGTTGATCCCAGATGCGCGGCTTTGACATCTGGACGGGCGCGGTCCATCCCGGTAGATAGCGGCGAGAAGTCAGGTGGCAAGGTGACGCCACCCCTATGTCTGACGGCCAGATTTGGCCAAGAATTGGAGTAAACCCGTGTCCCAAGCAGAAGAACACGCAGGCACCCGGAGGGATTTCCTGTATTACGCGACAGCCGGTACAGGTGCCGTCGCCGTTGGTGCCGCCGTCTGGCCGCTGGTCAACCAGATGAACCCCTCTGCCGATGTTAAGGCGCTGTCGTCCATTCGTGTGGACGTGTCCGGCGTTGAAGTCGGGACGCAGCTGACCGTGAAATGGCTGGGCAAGCCGGTGTTCATTCGCCGCCGCACCGAAGCCGAGATCGAAGAGGCGAAAGCCGTCGATGTATCGACGCTGCCCGATCCGATCGCGCAGAACGAGAACCTTAGCGGCGACGTGCCTGCCACGGACGAGAACCGCGCGCTGGATGAAACTGGTGAATGGCTGGTTCAGATGGGCGTTTGTACGCACCTTGGCTGTGTGCCTTTGGGTGATGCGGGTGACTTTGGCGGCTGGTTCTGCCCTTGCCACGGGTCGCACTACGATACCGCAGGCCGCATCCGTAAGGGGCCGGCCCCACGCAACTTGCCGGTGCCTGTCGCCGAATTCGTGGACGAGTCCACGATTAAACTGGGTTAAGGGAGCGGAAGAGAGATGTCTGGAATTCCTCACGACCATTACGAGCCGAATTCGAACGGCGAAAAGTGGCTGCACCGCCGCCTTCCCATCGTTGGCCTTTTGTACGACACATTGATGATCCCCACGCCCAAGAACCTGAACTGGATGTGGATCTGGGGCATCGTGCTGACTTTCTGTCTGGCACTGCAGATCATCACCGGCATCGTTCTGGTGATGCACTACACGCCGCATGTCGATCTGGCCTTCTCGTCGGTTGAGCACATCATGCGCAACGTGAATGGCGGCTATATGATCCGCTATCTGCATATGAACGGCGCGTCGCTGTTCTTTATCGCGGTCTATGCGCATATTTTCCGTGGTCTCTACTATGGCTCCTATAAAGCCCCGCGTGAGATCACATGGATCATTGGCATGCTGATCTACCTGCTGATGATGGCCACCGGCTTTATGGGCTACGTTCTGCCTTGGGGTCAGATGTCCTTCTGGGGCGCGACCGTGATTACCGGCCTCTTTGGCGCGGTGCCCTTTGTCGGTGAAACACTGCAGACATTCCTCCTGGGTGGACCTGCGGTTGATAACGCGACGCTGAACCGCTTCTTCTCGCTGCACTATCTGCTGCCCTTCGTGATTGCGGGCCTTGTGGTTCTCCACATCTGGGCCTTCCACACGACCGGCAACAACAACCCCACCGGGGTCGAAGTGCGCCGCACCTCGAAGGAAGACGCCAAGAAAGACACGCTGCCGTTCTGGCCCTACTTCGTGATCAAGGACTTGTTCGCTCTGGCCGTGATCCTGACGCTGTTCTTCGCGGTTGTTGGCTTCATGCCGAACTATCTGGGCCACCCGGACAACTACATCGAAGCCAACGCTCTGGCGACGCCTGCACACATCGTGCCGGAATGGTACTTCTTGCCGTTCTATGCGATCTTGCGGGCCTTTACTTCTGAGGTTTGGGTTGTGCAAATCGCGTCCTTCGTGACCGGTGGCATCATCGACGCCAAATTCTTTGGCGTGCTGGCGATGTTCGGTGCGATTGCGGTTATGGCGCTGGTGCCGTGGCTGGACACATCCTCTGTGCGTTCGGGCCGGTATCGTCCAATGTTCAAATGGTGGTTCGCCCTGCTGGTGATCGACTTCTTCGCCCTGATGTGGCTGGGTGCGATGCCCGCAGAAGAGCCCTATGCGAGCTTCTCACTGATCGCTTCGGCCTATTGGTTCGCCTACTTCCTCGTGATCCTGCCCCTCTTGGGCGTGATCGAGAAGCCGCTGGCGCAGCCTGAAACCATCGAAGCCGACTTTGACGCGCATTACGCGCCCAAGGCAGGCGGCACCAAGACGCTTGTGAACCCGGCGGAATAAGGATCATGACCATGATGAAGACCAACCTCCTTTCTGCCGTGGTAACTCTGGGCCTTGCCCTGCCGGGAACGGCGGTGCTGGCGCAGGACACAGCGACAGAAGAAGAATTGCTGACAACTCCGGCGGAAACGCCGGAGGCCGAAGCCGAAACCGCGCCTGCTGAAGCGCCAGCGGCGGAAGAGGCACCTGCCGAAGCTGACGCGACCGCAGCCGAACCCGAGGTCGACGCGGCCCCGGCAGAGGAACCAGCGGTTGAGGCAGCTCCTGCTGAGGACACCGCAACCGAAGAGGCCCCGGCCGAAGAAACCGCCACTGAGGATGCTGCCACCGAGGAAGCGCCCGAAGAGGTTTCCGCCGAAGACGCAGAAGAAGCACCTGCCGAGGAAGTCGAAGCCTCGGACGAAGCGCAATCGACAGCCGAGGAAAACGCTGAAAACGAAGTGATCGTCGAAGACGACGTCGACGGCCAAGCGCATGGCGATGACCCCAACGTTGGCGTCATGGAAGCGGATGATCACGGCGAAGAGCACGCCTCGGACGATCACGCCGGTGACGACGATCACGGTGACGATTCCCACGCCACGCCGCATATCGACAACATCGATTTCTCCTTCGATGGTCCGTTCGGCGGCTATGACGTAAACCAGCTTCAGCGCGGTCTGCAGATCTATACCGAGGTTTGCGCTGCCTGCCACGGTCTGGAATATGTCGCGATGCGGACATTGGCGGACGAAAGCGGTCCGAACATGCCCGAAGATCAGGTGATCGAATACGCAAAAGGCTATGACGTCTATGACGCCGAGCTGGACGACACCCGCCCCGGCACCCCGGTTGACCACTTCCCCGGGTCCAACCTGCCGAACGCACCTGACCTGTCCCTGATGGCCAAGAAACGCGCCGCGTTCCACGGCCCCTACGGTTTGGGCATCAACCAGTTCCTCAAAGGGATCGGCGGGCCGGAGTATATCACCGCACTTCTGGCCGGCTACACAGGCGAAGAGAAAGAGCAAGCGGGCACGGTTCTTTATGAGAACACCGTTTTCCCCGGCGGCTGGATCGCCATGGCGCCCCCGCTGTCGGATGAGCTGGTCGAGTTCGCGGATGACCATGCCAATGACGTGCAGCACATGGCCGAGGATGTCTCTGCCTTCTTGATGTGGACCGCCGAGCCAAAACTGGGCGCACGCAAGCAGGCTGGCTTTGCCGGGGTCGTGCTGTTGGGCCTGTTGTCGGTGCTGCTGTACCTGACCAACAAAAAGCTCTGGGCTCCGGTCAAGAACCGCCGCAAGGACGGCTGATCGGGCCACGGCTTTTGGAAATGAGAAGGGCGTCGGGAAACCGGCGCCCTTTTGTTTGGCCATGCGTAATGACGGCGGCCATTTGGCCTAAAACCTCTCAACAGGGTCCGCCCGGTGGCACACCGGGCATCGCCCTCCCTCCCCCCGGAGGGCGATTTGGCGAGGTTTCATGATGCGGAGTCGTTTCGAGTACGGCAGCCGTTCCGACGACAGCCTCGTTCCATCGCCCCCCAGGGAGGGCGATGCCCTTCGCGCTAGGCGGTCAGCTGCGCGCCTGAAATTCCGGTGATCTCGGCCCGCACGATGTCGCCCTCGACCTGTGGCGCGGCAAAACTCACCTCGGTGAACTGCGCCGTGCGCCCCATGTGAGGGTTCTCCATCAGCACATCATGCGTTTGCCCCACCTGCGCCTCCAGATGCCGCTGCACTTGCCGCTCTCCCGCCGCGCGCAGCCGTGCCGCGCGGGTTTTAATCGCAGCACCGTTCACCGCGGGCATCCGCGCCGCGGGGGTGCCGGGGCGGGCGGAATAGGGGAAGACATGCAGCCATGTCAGGTCACATTCCTCGACAAGTTTCATCGAGTTTTCGAACATCGCTTCGGTCTCGGTCGGGAAACCGGCGATGATGTCGGCGCCGAAGGTCATGTCGGGACGCAGGGCGCGGGCCTCTTGGGCGAAACGGATCGCATCGTCGCGCAGGTGGCGGCGTTTCATGCGCTTGAGGATCATGTCATCGCCGTGCTGCAACGACAGGTGCAGATGCGGCATCAGGCGTGGCTCAGTCGCGATGGCCTGCATCAGGTTCTCATCCACCTCAATCGAATCGATCGAGGAAATCCGCAGCCGCGGCAGATCGGGCACCAGACGCAAGATTCGCATCACCAGATCGCCGAGCTTTGGCGTGGCGGGCAGATCGGCCCCCCATGATGTCAGGTCGACCCCGGTTAGCACCACTTCGTTAAAGCCTTTGTCGACCAGCCGCTTGATCTGATCCACCACGACCCCTGCGGGGACCGACCGGGAATTGCCGCGACCGTAAGGAATGATGCAGAAAGTGCAGCGGTGGTCGCAGCCGTTTTGCACCTGCACATAGGCGCGGCTGCGGGTGCCGAATCCGTCGATCAAATGGCCTGCCGTTTCGGTGACTGACATGATGTCGTCGACCTGCACGGTCTCGGTCTCACCGATGAAATCGGCGGCCATGCCCTGCCATGTCGCGCCCTGCATCTTTTCGGTGTTGCCGATCACGGCGTCGACCTCGGGCATGGCGTTAAAGGTCTCGGGCTCGGTCTGTGCGGCGCAGCCGGTGACGATCAGCCGCGCATCGGGGTGCGCCTTGCGCAGCTTGCGGATGTCTTGGCGCGCTTTGCGCACGGCCTCGGCGGTGACGGCGCAGGTGTTGACCACCACGGCGTCTTGCAACCCGGCCTGTTCGGCCAGTTCCTTCATCGCCTCGGTCTCATAGGCGTTGAGACGGCAGCCCATGGTGCTGAAGATCGGGGCGCTCATGTCAGGCTCTCCAGAAAGTCGGGGGTGAAGGTGCCGGAAAAAACATGGGCGGTCGGCCCCGTCATCCAGACGCCATCCTCGCGCCAATCGATGTGCAGTGTGCCGCCGTCGAGGTCGATACGCACGGCGCGGCCCGTCAGGCCCCGGCGCGCGGCGGCCACGGCGGTGGCGCAAGAGGACGAGCCAGAAGCCAGCGTCACCCCCACGCCGCGCTCCCAAACGCGCATGCGGATGTGATCCGGCCCGACGATCTGCGCGACTTGCACATTGGTGCGCTCAGGGTAAAGCGGATCATGCTCGGCGCGGGGGCCGAGATCGGAGAGGTCCATCGCCTCGGCATCATCGACGAAGAAGGTGCAATGCGGGTTGCCCATGCCGGTGGCGACGGGGTCGCCGTTAATCGGCAGGTGCAGCGTGTCCATTTCGCGCGCCAGTGGCACCTCGTCCCAATTCAACTGCGGGTGGCCCATGTTGACGGAGGTCAGGCCGCCCCCGGCGTCTTTCGCTGCCAGATCGCCCCGCGCGGTGGTCAAATGCAGCGAATCGCGCCCCGACTCATCCATCAGGTAGCGCGCGATGCAGCGGGTGGCATTGCCGCAGGCAGCAGAGAGGGAACCGTCGGAATTGTAAAAGGTCAGATGCGCGTCGCCCGTCCCTTGGGTAATCACCGCAAGCTGATCGAATCCCACACCAAATTGCCGGTGGCCGATGGCCTGCGCCATCGCCGGGGTCACGTCGATTGCCTCCGCGCGTGCGTCAAACACGACGAAGTCATTGCCTAGCCCATGCATTTTCATGAAGGGCAATCCGGGGGTCTGATCGCTGTACATTCGGGGCATATAACCCCGGCATGAAAACTAATCCAGCATCTCGCATTATTTTCGTAATTAAGGGCTTGACCCTGCCGCCCGTAATTTCTAGTTACCCGCCTAGTGGGCCGTTAGCTCAGTTGGTAGAGCAACTGACTTTTAATCAGTAGGTCGATGGTTCGAACCCATCACGGCTCACCACTCACCCCCCCCGAATATGGTTGTGGATCAGGTGTTTGGTGCCGCCCGCGGGCGGTTTCGCCTATTCCTGACCGCGCAGCCGCGCCGAGCGTCGGCGCAGGGCTTCCAGCACGAAAAGCATCGTCGCCGAGAGCACCACCAGCAGCGTCGCCACCGCTAGAATCGTCGGGTTGATTTGCTCACGCAGGCCCGAGAACATCTGGCGCGGAATCGTGCGCTGTTCGGGGCCTGCTAGGAAGAGCACCAGCACCACCTCGTCAAAGGATGTGACAAAGGCAAAAAGCCCGCCCGAGATCACGCCGGGGCGAATGAGTGGTATCACCACGTCCCAGAACACTTTGATCGGAGAGGCCCCAAGGCTCAGCCCCGCCACGAAGAGTGAGCGGTCAAAGCCGCTGAGCGTGGCGGTGACGGTGATGATGACAAAAGGCACGCCGAGCGCCGCATGGGCGATGATCAGCCCGGTGAAGGTGCCGACCAGATTGAACTGCGTGTAGAAAAAGAACATGCCTGCCGCGATGATGATCAATGGCACGATCATCGGCGACAGCAGCAGCGCGGTGATGACCCGTTTGAACGGCATCCAAGGCGAGGCGAGGCCGACGGCGGCCAGTGTCCCCAGCACCGTAGCGATGCTTGCCGCAGCGATGCCGACAAGGAAGGAGTTGCGGATCGCGATGCGCCATTTCTGGTCATCGACAATCTCTTGATACCAGCGCGTCGAATAGGCGTCGGGGTCGAGCGACAGCATGCCTTGGGTGAAGGTAAAGAACGGCTCGGCATTGAACGACAGCGGCATGATCACGAGGATCGGCAGCATCAGAAAGATGAGCACCAAGGCCGCCATGATGCGCAGGCCGTAGTGGCCCGCTTTGTGCCAGATCGTGTAATAGTCGGGCAATGGGCTCATGGCGTCATCCCAGCTTGAGGTTGTCGGTGCCGACGAAACGGTCGAACAGCCAGTAAAGGACAAGGATCAGGATCAAGAGGAGCGAGCCAAGCGCCGCCGCCAGTTCCCAGTTGTTCGAGACCTGCATGTGGAAGGCGATGATGTTGGAGATCATCTGACCATCGGTGCCGCCCACCAGCGCCGGGGTGATGTAGTAGCCGACCGAGATGATGAAGACCAACAGCGCCCCGGCAGACAAGCCCGGCAGGCTCATCGGCAGGTAGATTTTGTACCACGCGCCGATGGGGTTCGAGCCCATCGAAATCGCGGCGCGCATGAAGCTCGCGTCGATCCCGCGCATCACCGCATAGAGCGGCAGCACCATGAAGGGCAGCAGGATGTGGGTCATGGCGAGGATCGTAGAAAACTCATTGTAGAGCAGTTCAATCGGCTCATTGATCAGCCCCGCCCAGATGAGCGTAGAGTTCACCACGCCGCCCGCTTGCAACAGCGCGATCCAAGCGGTGGTGCGCACCAGAAGCGAGGTCCAGAACGGCAGCAGCACAAAGACCATGAGGAAGTTCGCCGTCGCCGGAGAGGCTTGGGACATATAGAACGCCAGCGGATAGCCCAGCAACATGGTCAGCCCGGTGATGATCAGCGCCATCTTCAGCGTCTTGGTATAGAGCTGTTTGTATATCTGCGTGTCGCGCATGACGATTTCGCCCTCGGCGTCGTACTCCAGATCGACGGCGGTAAGGTAATAGCTTGAGGTATAGGCCTGCCCGGCACTGCGGATCGCGCGCCATGTGGCGGGCTTGGCCCAGCGGTCATTCTCGGCCAGCAGCATCTCGGCCCCGTTGGCGGCAAGCTCCGCATCATCGGCACGGCGCAGACCGCGGGCGGTGGATTTGATCACGCTCGACATGCCTGGCAGGGCGCGGTTGATCTCATCGGCGAATTTGCCGGAGGTGCGGTTGCCCGCCATGCGCTTCATGTCGATGGCCATTTGCGTCACCACAGCCGGATCGGGCAGGGTCTCACCCTCCCAGTCTTCCAGCATGGTCAGCGTCTCAGGCACCAGTTCGGCGACGGTCGGGTTATAGACACTGCGAAACAGCATCGTGGTGATCGGGGCCACAAAGGCAAAGAGGATAAAGACCAGCAGCGGCACCACGAACAAAAACGCCTGCGTGCGGCGTCTGCGCAATTGGCGACGGGCGTTGGCGGCGTCTTCGGAACTGAGGCTGGGCACGCGATTACTCATCTGTAAGGTGTGGGGTCCCCGCGCCCGGAAAGGCGCGGGGCAGGGTGCTTATTGCAGCAGCCATTCGTTGAACTTCTCGCCAAGGCTTTCGCCATAGTCGGCCCAGAAGATACCATCGGCCTTCACGCCCTCATCAAGATGCGCCGTGGGCAGG
The DNA here is from genome assembly GCF_032922545.1 of Sulfitobacter sp. LC.270.F.C4. Classification (NCBI taxonomy): domain Bacteria; kingdom Pseudomonadati; phylum Pseudomonadota; class Alphaproteobacteria; order Rhodobacterales; family Roseobacteraceae; genus Sulfitobacter; species Sulfitobacter sp. LC.270.F.C4. The sequence goes on from NZ_CP136692.1 coordinate 523,534, forward strand.
TCTTTCTTGACCTCTTCGGGCAGCAGCGCCTGAGCAGAGGCGCGGGTCGGGCCGTAGGCCACGTCTTGCATCCCCGAGAGCGGCACGGTGCCTGTGGCGAACTTGATGAACTCCATCGCCTCTTCTTTCTTCTCGGTGCCTTTCATGATCGCCCAAACGTCGAGGTCATAGATGTGGCTGTCCCAGACGATCTCGAAGGGGGCGCCATCGTCCTTGATCGCGGCAAAGATACGACCGTTGGCGGATTGCACCATGGTGGCACCGCCGTCGTTCAGCAGAACGGGGGCCTGAGACCAGCTGTCATACCAAGTGATCTCGTCCTTGATGGTGTCAAGCTTGGCAAAGGCTTGGGCTTGGCCCTCTTCGGTGGCCAGCACCTCATAGACTTCCTCGGGGGCAACGCCATCGGCCAGCAGCGCCCATTCCATGTTCACTTGGGGGCGTTTGCGCAGACCACGTTTGCCGGGGAAGGCTTCGGTGTCAAAGAAGTCTTCGATGGTTTTCGGGCCTTCGCCGTTTTCGGTGTTCACGGCAAAGACGACGGACCAAACGATGTTACCCACGCCACATTCATTGGCCAGCGCGTCTTCGATGAAGTCATCGGCCGCTGCGGTGCCATCGTCGCCATCGGGCAGGACGGATTGGTCGATCACTTCCAGATAGCCTTCGGCGCAGGCGCGCTCGAGGTCGATCACTTCGATGTCGACCACATCCCACAGGATGTTGCCAGCTTCGACCTGCGCCTTCATCTCGGCCACGCCGCCGCCGTAGTCTTCGAACAGCACGTTGGTGCCGGATTCCTTCATGTAGGGTTCAATCATGTGCTCCATCTGTGCCGCGCCATAGGCGCCGCCAAAAGATGTCACTGTCAGATCCTGGGCCAGAACAGGGCTGGCAAGCAGCGCCGTCGTGGCCAGATACGTCAGATGTTTCTTCATCGGGTCTCTCCTTGTTGTGTCCAGGTCTTTTGCGGGGCCCCGGTTTGCCCTCGGTCGCCTTTAATTGGCAAAGGCGATGCAATCTTTCGTCAGGGACAACAGCTGCGCCGTCGCGCCGTCTTCGAATTCTGGCGCGGACAGATCGTTGAGCACTTTGACGATAATGTCGGTGCCGTCGGGTAGGCGGAAATAATAGCGGATGAAATCGCCCACATAGATGCGCGTGACAAAGGTCGCCGTCAGCGCGTTGTCATGGGCGTGGGTCGTGGGGTGAATGAACAGCTTCTCAGGCCGGATCGACACGCGGCATTGTGCACCTTCGGTCAGCCCTTCGGAGGTCTGGGTGGTGATGGTGCCGGTGTCTGTCTCAACCTTGGCAAGGTCGCCATCGATCTTGCTGACCTTGCCCTGCACGAAGTTATTCTCGCCGATGAACTCGGCCACGAAGGCATTGACCGGGCGCTCATACAACTCCGCCGGTGGGGCGCATTGTTGCACGACGCCATCGTTGAAGACCGCGATCCGGTCCGACATCGACAGCGCTTCGGTTTGGTCGTGGGTGACGTAGATCACGGTAAAGCCGATCTGCTTGTGCAGGCGGGTGATTTCAAACTGCATCTGTTCGCGCAGGTTCTTATCAAGCGCGCCCAAAGGTTCATCCATCAGAATGAGCGTCGGCTGGAAAATCATCGCGCGGGCCAGCGCCACACGCTGCCGTTGGCCGCCGGAAAGCTGACCGGGGCGGCGGTCGCCAAAGGCCGAAAGCTCGACCAATGCGAGATATTCGGCCACGCGCTCTTTGATATCGGCCTTGGACATTTTGCGCACGCTAAGCGGATAGGCGAGGTTTTCAGCCACCGTCATATGCGGGAACAGCGCGTAGTTTTGGAACACCATGCCGATGTTGCGCTTGTTGGGCGCGGTCTTGTTGATCGATTTGCCGTTGATGGCGATATCGCCCGAGGTAACGCTCTCAAACCCCGCCAACATCATCAGCACGGTGGTTTTGCCCGATCCGGAGGGGCCAAGAAGGGTGATGAACTCCCCCTCCTGCACATCCATGTCGAAGCCTTTGACGACGAGGTTTTCCTGATCGTAGCTCTTCTTGACGTTGTCAAAACGCAGAAAAGTCTCTGCTTTGGTGTCTTTCATTGTGTCGCGGCTCTCCCTGTCGCTGGGGGGAGTTAAGCAGGTGCGATGATTCTAAACAATATCTTGTATCGTTTAAGAGAATCGGCCCCGCGCTTTGAGCGCTTATCGGGTGATCATGTGACCATTTTGGCGGCACAGTCGGCGGGTTTTGGCATCCCGGGCGGGAAATTTATGCACCCGCGCCTATGTGGATAGCCAACCGCAAGGGCAAGATTGTCCGGCAGACTGGGATGACCACAAGGAGACAGCACCGATGGGCAAACGTATCGCAATCGTAGGGGGCGGGTATCTGGGGGCGGAACTGGCCAAGGCGATGGACGACATCGCCGATGTCACATTGATCGAACCGCGCAGCCATTTTGTGCATGCCTCTGCGATGATCCGGGCCGTGGTCCAGCCCGGTTTGGTCGAGGACTCGCTGATCCCCTATGACCGCTTGCTGAAGCGCGGCCGCGTCGTTGCGGCGCGGGCGACGGGTGTGGATGGGGAGGGTGTGACCCTCGATAGCGGCGCGCGGGTCGACGCAGATTACATCGTCGTCGCGACCGGTTCAAACTATGCCGCACCCTTCAAGCCCAAAGGCGCAGACATCGACGGGCTGCGGGCCGCGAGCCAAGCCGCGCATGAAAAGCTGCAGGCGGCCAAGACCGTCGGCATCATCGGCGCCGGGGCTGTGGGGGTTGAGCTTGCGGGCGAGATCGCCGAGGCCATGCCCGACAAAAAGATCACCGTGATCACCATGGACGACAAGCTCTTTGCGGCCAAGCCGGACAGCCTTGGGGTTTCGCTGAGCAAGAAGTTAAAGGCCAGCGGGGTGGAGCTTATCCTCGGCAAAAAGGTCGAAGGGCTCGCCTCTATGACAGAGCCGCATGCGGGCAGTGTGACCCTCGAAGGGGGACCTGAGCGCGCATTCGATCTGATCTTTCCCGTGTTGGGGGCGCGCGCTTGTTCTGACCTGCTGAAGAACCTGCCCGGCGCAGAGGTCACCGCCGCAGAGCGGATCAAGACCGATGGCCATCTGCGCCCCTCGTCCTTGCCCAACGTCTTTGCCGCCGGGGACGTGGCGGACCCCGGTGACAACATGACCATCGTCGCGGTCAGCCGGCAATTGCCTTGGTTGAAAAAGACCCTCACCGGGCTGATCACGGGCCGCAAACTGGCGGATATGAAAACCTATCGCCCGTGGGGCACGGAGGCGCCGATCGTGCTGCCCTTGGGGCCGGAACGCGGCAATAGCTTTTTGATGCTGTTCACAGCAGGCGATTGGATAACGAAAAAGGTGAAAGGCGCGGATCTGTTCGTGCCAAAGTACCAAAAGCTGCTGAACCGTCGCTGACGGGGCGCTTTTCGTGGTCTGAAAGTGACGTGGCATATACCTAAGAATAGGGCCGTTATCCTGACGCCAGCAGGCATTGAGCGGCGACATGTGTGAAGGTTGATTAACGTCAACTCAGGAGCACAAGCCATGTCCATTCAGTTCAGCCACAGTTTCGATGCCGCCCAAAACGTCACAGAGATCACCCCGATCACCGCCTGCGTCAGCATGGGCAAATACGCGACCGCGCAGGGGGAGCTTGTCTGGCAAAAGGGTGAGATCGCCTGCATCCGTTCCGACACTGCGCTGTTTATCGGCAAACGCATTTAAGCATTCACACGATATTAAGTGCCGCACCGCTACGGTGGCCCTCGGGGCGTTATTTAGAATGTAAGGTGCGGTGAAATGAACTGGAATGCTATCGTTATCGACGATTCAGAGATTGCGCGGCAGTTCATTCAGGCGTCCCTCGCCGAAGTCGGATTTTCATGCGTGGCGGATTATGGATGCCCCGCCCAAGCCTTGGACGCGCTGGCGAAGGAGCGGATCGCGACAGACGTGATCATCACGGATTTCATGATGCCCGCGATGGACGGGCTTGAGTTCTGTAGCCATGTCAGAGGTCTGCCATTCTACCACGGCGTTCCGGTCGTCATGATCTCAACTCGAAAAGACGCAGATCTGCTGCGCCGCGCTTTGGCCGCGGGGGCAAGCGACTGTTTAAAAAAGCCTTTTAGTCTGCCAGAGCTTGAAAGACGGCTGCAGATATGTCTGAAAAACGCAGGCATTGCCGTGCAATAGGGGGTGCGTCTGCACGCAGACTGGGCGGCATAACGCCCCCTTGCGGGGCGCGTATCATCGGGGTCGGTTAAGACCTGATCTACAGTCAATCATCTGTCGGGGAATATTGGTGCCCAGGAGAGGACACTCTTCAGGAGAATTAATTTTTCCGCCCTTTCGCAGAAGTTCCCATTTTCACGGAAGAAATTGCTCTACCCCGTTGCGGGTAGGGTTTCCGTCAAGCGCTTCCGTGTGGGGCAAACTGTGGGACAACTCCTATGTCTACAAACACTGCAAAATATCTCGAGCTGCGTGGCAAGACCTACTATCTGCGTATGCGGGTCCCAAAGGAGTTCGCCGATGTCGAACCCCTGGCCGAAATTAAGGGCACCTCGATTTTTAACCATTTTCGTAGCCGCACAGCAGTGCGTGTGGCTAGAAGCGGGAGGTAGGCAGTCGGTTGGTGCCTGGCGCCCCGGGACGGTCACGGCGCGGCGCCTTTCACGCCTGGCTTTTACGGCCTTGCGGCCTGATCTGGTCGCTGGTTTGCCCGGTCTTCATGCCGGGCACGGGTTGATGCGGCGCAACTGGACGAGGCGGCGCATGTTATAGGCAAGATTTTTCATTCCGATCTTCGCCTTGGCCCGCACCATGCCGATCGTGCGCACCAGCGTGCCGCCCATGTCGTTGGTCTGCGCGCCGAAGACATGTTCGACCCGGACCCGCACCGTGGATTTGGTTCGGTTGCTGCCCTTGGCCTGTTCGGTCAGCGGCTTGCCCCGCTTGCCCTTGCGGTGAATGTGGCTGGTCAGCTTGCGCGCTCGCAGCTTCGCCTCCATCTCCTCGGACCTATAGGCAGAATCCGCCCAGACGCCCGCGCCGGTGTTGCCCCGCATCAGCAGGTGATCCACCGCCTGACAGTCATGCACGGCTGCGTCAGTGACGTCATAGCGCCGCACCAGCTTGTGCTTGCGGTCCACATTCACATGGTTCTTGTAACCGTAATGGCTCTTGCCGTGCTTTTTCGTCCAGCGCGCGTCCAAGTCTTTCTGTGAGCGCATCGCGGGCTTGTTTTCCCAGTCCTCGGGCACCTCGCCGCTCTTGATGGTCTTGTTTTCCTCGCGGGTGTTGCGGTTCTTCGGCACCGGCACGATGGACGCATCCAGGATCTGTCCGCCCCGCGCGATGTAGCCCTGCCGCGCCAGATGGCCGTCGAATTGCTTGAACAGCGCCTCCACCATGCCCGCCTGAGCCAGCGCCTCGCGGTAGAGCCAGACCGTCTTGGCGTCCGGCACACGGTCCTCCAGTCCGAGGCCCAGGAACCTCATGAACGACAGCCGGTCGCGCACCTGATATTCAATCTGATCGTCCGACAGGTTGTAGAGCGCGCTCAGAACCAGCGCCTTGAACATCACGATCGCGTCGATCGGCTTGCGCCCCGCGCGCGATTTACGCTCTGAATCCGGTTTGCGCCAAACCCCCTCAAGCGTTGGCCGGAATTCCTCCCATGGCACCACGGCGTCGATCGCGACCAGCGGGTCCCTCTTGACATCCAAGCTCGCATAGCGGTCGGAAAGATCGAAAAAACCCATCTGCGCCATGGCTGCATCCCCTGTGCCGATCCGTCGCCTCAATCATAAAGCAGCGCCAAGGTCAGCGCAATTTTTAGAGGTGCCCATAACCTAAATTTATGGTCTCGCGAAGGTCCGGATACGCGACGGCCACGCTGTTGTCATGAACTGCATTCCAGGGAGGCAATTTTTGAGAGCACCGTGCAGCAGAATTGAATGACTGTGATCTGACGCGCGAGAGTGACATCCGGGAAACTCATTCCTGCGTAATAAGCAGGAACATTCCCATACACATACTAAGTCGTTGTGGTCGTAACCACGACGACTCTTGAAGCCGGGTGATTTCCAGAGGCAACGCGGTGTTGCCAATCCTCGGTACAGGAGGCTCTGATGAGCAAACAAGCCAAAATTACTAAAGATGCTTCAACCGGCGTTTCGGAGGGAACGGTCGTGCGGCTGGTAAGGGATTTTCTCACCCGGCATGGAAAAGGGTTGGACAGTCTTTTGGAGCGTTTTCCCGGCGTTAGTGGTGCAGCCTATCGTGGGGCGCTTGAAAAGCACCTCTCAGAACCCGCAACAATGACTGAAGATTTAATATTAGCTCTCGAGCACGCGGTCGATACGCTCCTGGCCCTCCAAGGTGCAGATTGTCGAGTTCTGGAGGCTGATGAGGGCCCAAGCATCCAGGTCGATGCGGGTGTCCGATGGTACGCAGCGAGATTCAGTGACCTCGCGCAAGCCGCACGCAGAATGTGATCTGAGGGGCGAGGCTGTCGTATCGTGTGGCAGTTTGTGTGGCAGTTTTCAGCCACTAAACCAAGAAAACCCCCGAAAACCATATAAATATGAAATTTGGGGGTTTACTTTGGTGCCCAGGAGAGGACTCGAACCTCCACACCGTTGCCAGTACTAGCACCTGAAGCTAGCGCGTCTACCATTCCGCCACCTGGGCACGTATCGTGTGGGGTGCTCTAAGGCTCAGCCGGGTGACTGTCAATCGCAATTTGAGCGAAATCTAGAAAATCCTGCGCGGGGATCGCTACAACCGGGGGTTTGGCCTTGTGACAGCGGCGGCGCACGGGTACATCCTGTCAGAGAATTTATCTACAGGAGCGGCAGAATGTCTAAGCTGGTCACGATTTATGGCGGTTCGGGGTTTGTCGGACGCTATATCGCGTATCGCATGGCCAGAGCTGGTTGGCGGGTACGGGTGGCGGTGCGCCACCCCAACGAAGCGCTCTTTGTGCGGACCTATGGTGTGGTTGGCCAAGTCGAACCTGTTTTGTGCAACATTCGCAACGATGGCTCCGTGCGCGACGCTCTGCGTGGGGCGGACGCGGTCGTGAACTGCGTGGGCATTTTGGTCGAAACCGGCAAGAACAGCTTTGACGCGGTGCAATCCGAAGGGGCGGAGCGTATCGCCCATATGGCCGCAACCGAAGGAGTTGCGCGTTTCGTGCATGTCTCTGCCATCGGCGCGGATATGGAGGCCGAGAGCGACTATGCCCGCACCAAGGGCGAGGGCGAGGCCGCCATTCTCAAACATATGCCTGAGGCCGTGATTCTGCGCCCCTCGATCATGTTTGGCCCCGAGGATGAGTTCTTTAACCGCTTTGCGGGCATGACCCGCACCGGCCCGATCCTACCGGTCGCCGGTGCCTCTACCCGGTTCCAGCCGGTCTTTGTCGATGACGTTGCCAAAGCGGCCGAAAAGGCTCTGGAGGGGCAGGCCCCCGCGGGTGTCTATGAGCTTGGTGGCCCTGATGTGGATACTTTCCGCGGCCTGATGCAGCGTATGCTTGAGGTGATTCACCGTCGGCGTTTGGTGCTCAACATGCCGTGGTTCTTAGCCAAGATCGTCGCCTTTGGGTTCGACATGGTGCAGGCCGCAACCTTTGGTCTTTTCACCAACAAGATGCTAACCCGCGATCAGGTCAAAAACCTACGCAATGACAACGTTGTGGCAGAAGGGGCGCGCGGCTTTACCGAGCTTGGCATCACCCCCACCGCGATGGACGCGGTGCTGCCCGACTATCTCTGGCGGTTCCGACCCTCGGGGCAATATGACGCCATCAAAGCATCGGCACGTAACCTGCGGCAGGGATAATGGAACAGTCGACCACTCTGATCGCCGCCTTTCTGGGTTTGCTGGAGGGGCTGACAGAGTTCATCCCCGTATCTTCGACCGGGCATCTTCTGTTGGCCGGTCACTTCTTGGGCTTTGAGAGCGCCGGGCGGACCTTTGAAGTCGTGATCCAATTGGGCGCGGTGCTGGCGATCCTGACGGTTTATTTCGCACGGCTTTGGGCGGTATTCTCGGCCGCGCCGCATGATCCGCAGGCGCGGCGGTTTATCTGGTCGGTGCTTCTGGCCTTTCTGCCTGCGGTGTTCATCGGGGTTTTGGCCCATGATTTCATCAAGACGGTCCTGTTCGAAACACCTCTGCTGATCGCCATCATGTTGGTGCTGGGCGGGGTGGTGCTGTTGATCGTGGATCGCATCGCACCTGCGCCGACCTATTCCGACGCGACCAAATTCCCCCTTTCCATGGCGTTCAAGATCGGCGTGATCCAATGTCTTGCCATGGTGCCGGGCACCTCGCGGTCGGGGGCGACGATCGTTGGCGCCCTGTTGCTGGGGGCCAGCAAGCGCGCCGCGGCGGAATTCTCGTTCTTTTTGTCGATGCCGACGATGGCGGGCGCCTTTGCCTATGACATCTACAAGAACCGCGACGTGCTGGATGCCTCTGCCATGGGCGAGATCGCCGTGGGCTTTGTCATGGCCTTTATCTCTGCCGTCTTCGTGGTGCGTTGGGTGCTCGATTACATCAGCCGCTATGGCTACGCGCTTTTTGGGTGGTGGCGAATCCTTGTGGGTGGGGTCGTGATCATCGCGCTTTGGGCGGGGTTTTGATAGTTAGGTCCGCATCGGACCTTAAATGACGCATAAAAATGACCTCCGGGCGTTCCATTTGCCCGGAAAGAGGTAAATAGGTCAGCGCTGCTGTCTTTTATTTACTTGGTGGCTCTCGTATACGAGCCTTCTGACGGAATTTGTCGAAGGAACGGGTATATGGCGAAGCAGGTCATGCTAAAATTTACAGACATTGCGCGGGATATGCCCGAAAAACGCCCGCCTGATTTGCGCCGGACGGATTTCGACGAAATTTATGCCGAATATGCGGATGCGAAAGCGGCTGAACAGTCCAGCCGGTGCAGCCAATGCGGCGTGCCCTACTGCCAGACCCATTGCCCTTTGCACAATAACATCCCCGACTGGCTTCGCCTGACTGCAGAAGGGCGTCTGCAAGAGGCCTATGAGATCAGTCAGGCGACCAATACCTTCCCGGAAATCTGTGGCCGCATTTGCCCGCAGGACCGCCTGTGCGAAGGCAACTGCGTGATCGAGCAGTCGGGCCATGGCACCGTCACCATCGGCTCGATCGAGAAATACATCACCGACACCGCATGGGAGCAGGGCTGGGTCAAACCCGCCGCCCCGCGCGAAGAGCGCGCTGAAAGCGTTGGCATCATCGGCGCCGGCCCCGGCGGTCTGGCAGCGGCGGACATGCTGCGCCGCGCGGGCGTGCAGGTCACCATCTATGACCGCTACGACCGTGCGGGCGGCCTGCTGACCTATGGCATCCCCGGCTTCAAGCTTGAGAAAGACGTGGTCGAGCGCCGCAATGCGCAGCTTGCCGAAGGTGGCGTGACCTTTGAATTGAACTGCGATGTGGGCGTCGACCTTAGCTTTGGCGCGATCCGGGGCAAACATGACGCGGTGATCATCGCCACCGGCGTTTACAAAACGCGCGAGATCGAAGCCCCCGGCGTGGGTGGTTTCGGCGTGGAGCGGGCGATCGACTTCCTCACCGCTTCCAACCGCAAAAGCTTTGGCAACTCGGTCGATGAGTTCGAAAACGGTCGCCTGAACGCCGCGGGTAAGAAAGTCGTTGTGATCGGCGGTGGCGACACCGCGATGGACTGCGTGCGCACCTCGATCCGCCAAGGCGCGGAGAGCGTCAAATGTCTCTACCGTCGGGACCGGGCCAATATGCCGGGCAGCCAACGCGAAGTGCAAAACGCCGAGGAAGAAGGCGTGATATTTGAATGGCTGAGCGCGCCCAAGGGCTTTGTCGGCGATCCGGTGACCGGGGTCATGGTGCAAAAGATGCGCCTCGGCGCGCCGGATGTCACTGGCCGTCAGGCCCCCGAGGTGATCGAAGGCGCGGACTACGTCGAAGACGCCGACCTCGTCATCATGGCGCTTGGGTTCGAGCCAGAAGACCTGCCGACCCTTTGGAACGAACCGGAGTTGCCGGTGAACCGCTGGGGCACGATCAAAGCCGATTACGTCACCGGGGCAACGGCGCTTGATGGTGTCTATGCCGTGGGCGACATCGTGCGCGGGGCGAGCCTTGTGGTCTGGGCCATCAAGGATGGCCGCGACTGCGCGCAGGCAATCCTTGATGATTTCAACGGGGCGCAGCGCATCGCTGCGGAATGAGATGAGTGCTGGTGCAGCCATCAAAGCGGACAACGCCATGGGGGGTGAAGCACACCACGGCCACTGTCTGTGCGGCGCGGTCACGGTGGATGTGACCGGGCCGTTGGCTGCGATTTCGGCCTGTCATTGTGACCTCTGCACCCGGTGGAGCGGCTCTGTCCAAATGGGGATCGAAGTGCCACGCGCGCGGGTTTCCTACAAGGGGCCGATCCGGACCTATGCCTCATCCTCCTTCGCCGAGCGGGCGTGGTGCGAGACCTGCGGCACGGCGGTTTGGTTTGCCGATACCGAAGGCGAGAACGCGGAGCTGCTGGAACTGGCTCCGGGTCTCTTCGACGGGTTTGGCGGGGCAAAGCTGGCGCGTGTGGTCTATGCCGACCGCGCCCCAAGCAACTTTGCCCTGGCCGGAGAACTGGAGCGGGTGAGCAAAGCCGATTACGAGGCCCGCGCCCTGCATGTGGAGGACAAGCAATGAGCCTTTTGAGCGGTCATTGCCTTTGCGGGGCGGTCACGGTCAGCTTTGAGCCGTTGAAAGACGCGCTTGGTGCCTGCCACTGCGAGATGTGCCGCCGTTGGACCGGCAGTGCGTTTCTTGAGATTGACGCGGAACCGGGCAGCCTGACCTATGACGGCCCGGTGAAATCCTATGCCTCTTCGGACTGGGCTGAGCGGGCATGGTGCGACAGTTGCGGCAGCACGCTTTGGTATCACCTCACGCTGCCGGGGCATGACTATTACTCACTCTCTGCCGGATTGGTGGAGAATGCGGGCGGCCTGCCGCTCAAGACCGAGATTTACATAGATGTGAAGCCCGACGGCTATGCCTTTGCCGGGGACCACGAGATCAAAACCAAGGCCGAAGTCGAAGCAGGATTTGCGGCGTTTGTGGAAGGAACCAAGCCATGACCAAATATGATGACGCCTGGGTGGCCCGCGAAGAAGCCAAACGCGCGATGATGGCCGATAAGGGCATGTATAGTTTCGAGGAAGAGCATTCTTCCTGCGGCGTGGGCCTTGTGGTCAACATCAACGGTGAGAAGACCCGCGAGGTCGTGCTGAACGGGATCAACGCGCTCAAGGCGATCTGGCACCGCGGCGCGGTTGACGCAGATGGGATGACCGGCGATGGCGCGGGCATCCACGTGCAGATCCCTGTGCCCTTCTTCTATGAGCAGGTCCGCCGCACCGGCCACACCCCGCGCGAGAACGAGTTGATCGCCGTGGGCCAAGTCTTCCTGCCGCGCACCAACTTTGCCGCGCAAGAAACCTGCCGGACCATCGTGGAGACCGAAGTGCTCCGCATGGGCTATTACATCTACGGCTGGCGGCATGTGCCGGTGGACATCTCCGTGTTGGGCGAAAAGGCCAACGCGACCCGGCCCGAGATTGAGCAGATCCTGATTTCCAACGCCAAAGGTGTCGACGAAGAGACCTTTGAGCGTGAGCTTTATGTCATCCGCCGTCGCATCGAAAAAGCTGCCATCGCCGCGCAGGTGCCGCAGATGTACATCGCCTCGATGTCCTGCCGCAGCATCATCTACAAGGGCATGATGCTGGCCGAACAGGTGGCCGAATTCTATCCCGACCTGAAAGACGACAAGTTCATCAGCGCCTTCGCGATCTATCACCAGCGTTACTCCACCAACACCTTCCCGCAGTGGTGGCTGGCGCAGCCCTTCCGCATGTTGGCCCATAACGGTGAGATCAACACCCTCAAGGGCAACATGAACTGGATGAAGAGCCATGAGATCCGTATGGCCTCTGCCACCTTTGGTGACATGGCCGAGGACATCAAACCGATCGTGGCCTCGGGGTCCAGCGACTCTGCCGCACTGGATTCCGTGTTCGAGGTGCTGGTCCGCGCGGGCCGCTCCGCGCCGATGGCCAAGACGATGCTGGTGCCAGAATCGTGGTCGAAACAGGCGGTGGAACTGCCCCAAGCATGGCGCGACATGTATTCCTACTGCAACTCCGTGATGGAGCCGTGGGACGGCCCCGCCGCATTGGCGATGACCGATGGCCGCTGGGTTTGCGCCGGGCTTGACCGGAACGGCCTGCGCCCGATGCGCTATGTGGAAACCTCCGACGGCATGTTGATCGCCGGGTCCGAGGCCGGGATGGTGCCGCTGGACGAGGCGCGGGTCGTGCGCAAAGGCGCGCTTGGCCCCGGGCAGATCATCGCGGTCGATATGGAAGAGGGCAAACTCTTCAACGATACCGAGATCAAGAACAAGCTCGCGTCGAACCAGCCCTTCGGCGAATGGGTCGGCAAGATCACCGAGATGGATGATGTCCTTGGCCGCGTCACCGAAAAGCCGCTGTTTGACGGGGCCGAACTGCGCCGCCGTCAGGTGGCTGCGGGCTATACCATCGAAGAGTTGGAACAGATCCTCGCGCCTATGGCCGAGGATGGGAAAGAGACGCTGGCCTCGATGGGCGATGACACGCCCTCGGCGGTCCTGAGCGGCCAGTACCGCCCGCTGAGCCACTTCTTTCGTCAAAACTTTAGCCAAGTCACCAACCCGCCGATCAATTCCTTGCGCGAATTCCGGGTGATGAGCCTCAAGACGCGCTTCGGCAACCTCAAGAACGTGCTCGACGAAGACAGCTCCCAGACCGAGATCCTCGTGCTCGACAGTCCCTTCGTCGGCAATGCGCAGTTCGAAGAACTGATGGCGCAGTTCAAGGTGCATACCGTCTCCATCGACTGCACCTTTGAGGCGGGCAACGGCAATCTCAGCGCCGGGCTGGCGCGGATTCGGGCCGAGGCGGAAGACGCCGTGCGCTCTGGCGCGGGCCATCTGGTGCTGACCGATCAGCACAGCGGGGCCGACCGGGTCGCGATGCCGATGATCCTTGCGACCAGCGCGGTGCACAGTCACCTCGTGCGCAAGGGTCTGCGGACCTTTACCTCGCTCAACGTGCGCTCGGCGGAATGTGTCGATCCGCATTACTTTGCGGTGCTGGTGGGCTGCGGCGCGACCGTGGTGAACGCCTATCTGGCCGAAGATTCCTTGGCCGACCGGATCGAGCGCGGGCTCTTGGACATGACTCTGACGCAGGCGGTGCAGAAATACCGTGAGGCGATTGACCAAGGTCTGCTCAAGATCATGGCGAAGATGGGGATTTCCGTGATCTCGTCTTATCGCGGCGGCCTGAACTTCGAGGCCGTGGGCCTTTCGCGCGCCATGTGCGCCGAGTATTTCCCCGGCATGACCAGCCGTATCTCCGGCATCGGTGTCGTCGGCATTCAGCGCAAAGCCGAAGAAGTTCACGCCAAGGGCTGGCAGGGCGACGGGGTCGTGATGCCGATTGGCGGTTTCTACAAACAGCGCAAGACGGGCGAAAAACACGCTTGGGAAGCGAGTAGCATGCATATGCTGCAAATGGCCTGCAACAAGGCGTCCTATCAGATGTGGCAGCAGTATTCGAAAAAGATGCAGAGCAACCCGCCGATCCATCTGCGTGACCTGCTCGACATCAAGCCCAAGGGCACGCCGGTGCCATTGGAGGAGGTGGAGAGCATCACCTCGATCCGCAAGCGTTTCGTAACGCCGGGCATGTCGCTGGGCGCGCTTTCCCCAGAGGCGCATAAGACGCTGAACGTGGCGATGAACCGGATTGGCGCGAAATCTGACAGCGGCGAGGGCGGCGAAGATCCGGCGCATTTCGTGCCAGAAAGCAACGGCGACAATCCGTCGGCCAAGATCAAACAGGTCGCCTCGGGCCGCTTTGGCGTGACGGCGGAGTATCTGAACCAATGCGAAGAGTTGGAGATCAAGGTCGCACAGGGTGCCAAGCCCGGTGAGGGTGGGCAGCTTCCCGGCATGAAGGTCACCGATCTGATCGCGCGGCTGCGGCATTCGACCAAGGGCGTGACGCTGATCTCGCCCCCGCCGCACCACGATATCTACTCGATCGAAGACCTTGCGCAGCTGATCTATGACCTCAAGCAGATCAACCCGCGCTGCAAGGTGACGGTCAAGCTGGTGGCGTCGAGCGGTGTCGGCACGATTGCTGCGGGCGTGGCCAAGGCCAAGGCCGACATCATCCTGATCTCGGGCCATAACGGTGGCACCGGGGCCTCGCCTGCGACCTCGATCAAATATGCGGGTCTGCCGTGGGAGATGGGCCTCACCGAGGCGCATCAGGTTCTGTCGATGAACAACCTGCGCGACCGGGTGACATTGCGCACCGATGGTGGCCTGCGCACCGGACGCGACATCGTCATGGCTGCGATGATGGGGGCCGAGGAATATGGCATCGGCACCGCCGCGCTGATCGCTATGGGCTGCATCATGGTCCGCCAGTGCCAGTCGAATACTTGCCCCGTGGGTGTTTGCACACAGGACGAAGCTCTGCGTGGCAAGTTCACCGGCAATGCGGACAAAGTGGTGAACCTCATCACCTTCTATGCCACCGAAGTGCGCGAGATTCTGGCCAGCATCGGGGCGCGCAGCCTTGATGAAGTCATCGGCCGCGCGGACCTGTTGACGCAGGTCAGCCGAGGTTCGGCGCATTTGGATGATCTGGACCTCAACCCGCTGTTGATCACCGTCGATGGCGCACATGAGAACGTCTATGACCGCGACAAACCGCGTCAGGTGGTGCTTGATACGCTTGATGCGCAGATCGTCCGGGATGCCGCGCGTTTCCTTGAGGATGGTGAGAAGATGCAGCTGTCCTACGCCGTGCAGAACACGCACCGGACGGTCGGCACGCGGGTTTCGAGCCATATCGTGAAACGCTTCGGTATGCGCAATTCCCTGCAGCCGGACCACTTGACGGTGAAGCTGACCGGGAGTGCCGGACAATCGCTCGGCGCCTTCGCGGCACCGGGGCTGAAGCTCGAAGTCTCGGGCGATGCCAACGACTATGTCGGCAAGGGTCTGTCGGGCGGTACGATTGTGGTGCGGCCTTCGATGGCGAGCCCAGTGGTGGCGTCGGAGAATACGATCATCGGCAACACGGTGCTTTATGGTGCGACGGCGGGCTATCTCTTTGCCGCGGGCCGGGCGGGCGAGCGTTTTGCGGTGCGCAACTCGGGCGCGCATGTGGTGATCGAAGGCTGCGGCAGTAACGGTTGTGAATATATGACTGGCGGTGTGGCGGTGATCTTGGGCGAGATCGGCGCGAACTTCGCCGCCGGGATGACCGGGGGGATGGCCTATCTCTATGACCCCGACGGGCTGGCGCCGAAGCTGATGAATGCCGAAACAATCGTGACCTGCCCGGTCAGCGTCGAGCATTGGTTGGACCAGTTGCACGGGCTGCTGGAGCGTCATGTCGCCGAGACCAACAGCCGCAAGGCCGCCGATATTCTTCAGCATTGGGAGACTGAGAAGCACAACTTCCTGCAGGTCTGCCCAAAGGAGATGCTGGTGCATCTCCCCGCGCCGCTGTCGGTGGAAGAGACGGCAGTTCCAGCGGAGTAACCTTTGCCCCGCGCGGCTCCGGTCGCGCGGGCGGGCCATCGCCTTCGGCTTGATTCGGGGCAAGGGTGGTTTTGAAAAACCTCTGCGCTATCTCTGCCTCTCCACAGGAGGCGGATCATGCGAAGAATTCTAGCGGTATTGGCGATAGTCACAGGCCTCAGCGCCTGCACCGACACCGCACCGCGTGGCGGGGGCGATATCCTCGTGCTGGGCAATTCCATCATGGCGTGGAATGGAGGCCGCTCCATCCCCGATGTCATTGCCAACCAAACGGGCCGCAGCGTCACCAGCCGTGCCGTGCCCGGCGCGCAGTTCGACAATGGCTCGACCATCGCCTCTGCCGTTGGCTTTGACATCCAGCAGCAGTTCCCCGGCGGGCGCTGGAACTGGGTGGTGGTGAATGGCGGTGCCAACGATTTGAGCGCCGATTGCGGCTGCGGGGCCTGCGGGGCCTCGGTGAATGCGCTGATCGCACCGGACGGTCAAAGCGGCAGCATCCCCGCCTTCTTGCAACGCCTCCGTGCCCAGACCGGGGCGCAGGTCATGTGGATGGGCTATTACGCAGGCTCCGGCTCAGGCTCCTTTGCCGGATGCCGCGATGATCTGGTCGAAATCGAATCCCGCATCGCCACTTTTGCCGCAGGCCGCCCGGGGATCCATTTCGTTGATTCCGAAGACGTGATCGACCGGGGGGACCGCGGTCTATTCGCCGGGGACAACGTGCATCCCTCCGCCCGTGGCTCTGCCCGGATCGGTGCCTACCTCGCTCAAGAAATCAACGCGCGCGAGAACCGTTCACAAAAACCCGCAGACGGCCTATAGCTGATCCATGGCGACACGGAAAAAGACCGCCCCCAAGGGCAAGAAATTGAGCAAGGCAAGCCCCCCGTTGAAGAAACGCGCGGGCCGCTGGGTGGTGCGTGCCTTGGCGCTGGCCTTTGTCTTGGCTGTGCTGCTGGTGTTGCTGTTCCGCTTCGTCAACCCGCCCACCGGGGTCTACATGCTTTCGGAATCGCGCCGTCTGGGTGGGGTGCAGCGCGACTGGGTGCCGCTTGAGCAGATCGCCCCCGTGATGGCCCGCGCGGCTGTCGCGGCAGAGGATGCGAATTTCTGCAACCACTGGGGCTTTGACATGCAGGCGATCCGCACCGCGATTGAAAATGGCTCTGCCCGCGGGGCGTCCACGATCAGCCAGCAGACGGTCAAGAACGTCTATCTTTGGCATGGGCGCTCGTGGCTGCGCAAAGCACTTGAGGCCGGGATGACTCCGCTGGTCGAAACCCTTTGGCCCAAGCGCCGGATCATCGAGGTCTATTTGAATGTGGCCGAGTTTGACGAAGGTGTCTTTGGCGTTGGTGCTGCGGCCCCGCATTACTTTGGCGTCGCGGCAGCAGACCTGAGCCCGACGCAGGCCGCGCGCCTTGCCGCGATCCTGCCCGACCCGAAAGAGCGTTCCGCCTCCCGGCCCGGTGACTTTACCCGCAAGCGCACGGCCCAGATCATGGACGGGGCGGCGACCATCCGCGCGGACGGTCGTGCCGCTTGTTTCGAGAGTTGAAAATCCTCCCGCCAGCAGGCATGGAAGAGTGCAATCCCTTTAACCACACGGACTTTATATGACGGCTCGCTTGTTTCACGTTCCCTTGTCCCCCTTCTGTCGCAAGGTGCGGCTTAGCCTTGGGGAGAAGAAGATCGAGGTGGAACTGGTCGAGGAGCGCTATTGGGAGCAAGACCCCGATTTCCTGCGCCGCAATCCGGCGGGCAAGGTGCCTGTGCTGCGGCTTGACGGGATCATGATGGCGGAAAGCGCCGCGATCTGTGAGTATATCGAAGAGACCCGTCCAGAGGCGTCATTGCTGCCCAGCGACCCGGTGCAGCGCTTGGAAGTGCGCCGTCTGGTCAGCTGGTTCGACGACAAATTCCACGACGAGGTGACCTCGAAACTGCTGTACGAGCGGGTCAACAAGAAGGTCACCAAACAGGGCTACCCGGACAGCAAGAACGTGAAGGCCGGGGCCAAGGCGATCAAATATCACCTCGACTATATGGCTTGGCTGCTGGATCACCGCCGCTGGCTGGCAGGTGACGTGATGACGCTGGCCGATTTCGCCGCCGCCGCGCATCTGTCGTCGCTCGACTATATCTCGGACGTGGATTGGAACCGCTCTGACGTGGTTAAGGACTGGTACGCCAAGATCAAATCGCGTCCCGCCTTTCGGTCGATCCTCGCCGACCAGTTGCCGGGCTTCCCGCCGCCGGTGCATTACAACAACCTCGACTTCTGATGCCTCCCGCCCCCCGTGCCGAACCCGGGCCGGAGGCCCTCAAGGCGCGGGTGGTGGCTCGGGCGCTTGAGGAAGGCTTTGTCGCCTGCCGTATTTGCCGCCCCGAAGACGTGCCCGAAATGCCCGAAAGGCTCGCCCGCTTTGTCGAGGCGGGGTTTCACGGGCAGATGGGCTGGATGGAAGAGCGGATGCATTGGCGCGGCAATCCCGCAGCACTCTGGCCCGAGGCGCGGTCGGTCATCATGCTGGCCGAAAGCTACACCCCCGACCATGACCCCCGCGCGGTGTTGGAGCATCCCGACAAGGGGGCGATCTCAGTCTATGCGCAGGGGCGTGACTACCACGATATCGTCAAGAAACGGCTGAAACGGCTGGCGCGTTGGCTGATGGAGGAGGCCCGCGCGGCTGACCCTGAGGTGAAGGTTTTCGTCGATACCGCCCCGGTGCCGGAAAAGGCGCTGGCGCAGGCGGCGGGGCTCGGTTGGCAGGGCAAGCATACCAACCTGCTGAGCCGGCAGTTCGGCAATTGGGCCTTTTTAGGGTCTGTTTTTACCACGCTTGATCTGGCCCCTGATGCGCGAGAGGTGGATCACTGCGGGTCATGCCGCGCCTGCCTTGAGGCTTGCCCGACAGATGCCTTCCCCGCGCCCTATCAACTCGACGCGCGGCGTTGCATTTCCTATCTGACGATCGAACACAAAGGGCCGGTCGATCTGGACCTACGTGAGAAGATGGGCAACCGGATCTATGGCTGCGACGATTGCCTTGCCGCTTGCCCGTGGAACAAATTCGCCGTGGCGGCCAGTGATATGCGCTATCACGGCCCCGCTGTGCAGCCGGCGGATTTGGCAGAGTTGGCGGCGCTGGATGATACCGCGTTCCGCGCGCGCTATTCCGGCTCTCCGATCAAACGGATCGGGCGGGATCGCTTTGTGCGCAACGTGCTCTATGCCATCGGCAATTCCGGGCTGGCGCGGCTGCGCCCGGTGGCGCAATCTCTGACCGAAGATGCTGACCCCACCGTGGCCGATGCCGCGCGTTGGGCGGCAGAGCTGTTGGCATAGGAGGCACGCCCATGGCGGTGTTATTGGGTGTGGACACGGGCGGCACCTATACCGACGCGGTGCTGATCCGCGATGAGTTAGAGGTGATCGCTTCGGCCAAGGCGCTGACGACCCGCGCCGATCTGGCTGTTGGCGTGGGCAATGCGGTCAGCGCGGTGCTGACGCAGTCCGGCGTGGCGGCGGATCAGATCGCCATGGCTTCGCTCTCCACCACGCTGGCGACCAACGCGCTGGTCGAAGGGCAGGGCGGGCGCGTGGCGCTGATCTATGTCGGATTTCGCGCTCCTGATCTTGAAGCGCATGGGCTGTCAGAGGCGCTGCGGGGTGACCCTTGCCTGCTGCTGACTGGTGGGCACGACCATGCGGGGGCCGAGGTTGCGCCGCTGGACGAGCCAGCCCTAATCGCCTTTTTAGAGACGCATAGGGCCGATGTAAGCGGCTTTGCCGTGGCCAGCCAATTCGCCACGCGCAATCCGGCCCATGAGCAGCGGGTCGCGGAACTGGTGGCAGAGGTCTCGGGGCGTCCGGTGTCGGCGTCTCACAGTCTTTCAGCCAAGCTGAACGGGCCGAAGCGGGCGCTGACGGCTTTGCTGAACGCGCGGCTGATTGGCATGATCGATCGGCTGATTGGCCGGGCCGAGGATCAGTTGCGCAGCTTGGGCATCAGCGGCCCGATGATGGTGGTGCGCGGCGACGGTGCCTTGATGTCGAGCGCGCAGGCCCGCGAGCGCCCGATCGAGACGATCCTTAGCGGCCCTGCTGCGTCGCTCGTGGGCGCGCGCTGGTTGACCGGGGCAGAGACGGCGCTGGTGTCGGATATCGGCGGGACGACGACCGATGTAGCGCTGTTGCGCGACGGTCGCCCGGCGATTGATCCGGCGGGTGCGCAGGTTGGTCCCTATCGAACCATGGTCGAGGCGGTGGCGATGCGGACCCATGGCTTGGGCGGTGACAGCGAAGTGCATTTCACGTCCCAAGGTCTGACCGCGGGCGTGACCCTAGGGCCGAAGCGGCTGCTGCCGGTCTCTCTCCTTGCGGTGGAGGCGGGCGAGGTGGTGCATAGAGCCTTGGACGCCCAACTGCGGCGGAGTGTCGTGGGGGAGCATGATGGCCGTTTTGTGCGGGCCGTGCCGGGTCAGGAGGTCGAAGGTCTGGTCCCGCGCGACTTGGCACTGCTGGAGCGGATCGGCACCGATGTCTGGCCCTTGGGCGACGTGCTGCGGAACCGGGTCGAACAGGGCGCTTTGGCCCGGCTGGTGGCGCGAGGGCTGGTGCAGGTGGCGGGGGTTACGCCCAGCGATGCAAGCCATGTGACCAGGCATCTTTCGGCATGGGACCGCGCGGCTGCCCACAAGGCGTTGGCGTTGTTCGGGCGCAAGCGCGGCGGCTCGGGGCTGCGGTTCTGCCCCGAGCCCGAGAGTCTGGCCAAAATCATCATCGACCAGCTGACCGGTCAGACTGCTTTGGCCCTGTTAGAGACTGCTTTTGCCGAAGAATCCCCCGCCTTTGACCTGCCGCCCGAGATCTTGGCACGGCATGTTTTGATGCAGCGTGGCCTGTCGGGGCATCGCGGCGTGCTGCGGATTGATGCGGGTCTGAACTTGCCTGTCGTGGGCTTGGGCGCTTCGGCGGCGACCTACTACCCGGCGGTAGGAAAGAGACTGGGCAGCGAGATGATCCTGCCCGACCACGCCCATGTCGCCAATGCCATCGGTGCGGTGGTGGGCCGGGTGATCATGCGTGAAAGCGGCACCGTCACCGTCCCGCACGAAGGGGTGTTTCGCGTTCATCTGGCCAATGGCCCACAGGATTTCCCGAATGCCGAACGCGCTTTGGCCGAAGCAGAGACTGCTTTGACCGAAACCGCCCGCGGGCGGGCCCAGTCAGCCGGGGCCGCACAGATCGAGTGCCACGTGACGCGCGATATTCGTATGGCGGAGATTGAGGGGCGGGAGGTGTTTGTCGAGGCCGCGCTTACCGTCGAAGCCTCGGGGCGGCCGCGCGTGGCGGCGGGCTAACCCCCGGCGCGGTGCCGGGGGCAGCATCGTTACTCAGCCGCTGCGCGTTTGGGCAGCACCCAATCGGCGCGCGGGAAATGGCAGGTGTAGCCATTGGGCAGACGTTCCAGATAGTCCTGATGCTCTGGCTCTGCTTCCCAGAAATCGCCAACGGGTTCGATCTCGGTCACGACTTTGCCCGGCCACAGGCCAGAGGCTTCGACATCGGCGATGGTATCTTCGGCGACCGCTTTTTGTTCATCGTCGACATAGTAGATCGCGGAACGGTAGCTCATCCCGCGGTCATTGCCCTGACGGTTCATCGTGGTGGGGTCGTGGATCTGAAAGAAGAACTCCAGCAGCTCACGGTAGGAGGTCTTCTCGGGGTCGAAGTTGATCTCGATCCCCTCAGCATGGGTGCCGTGGTTGCGATAGGTCGCATTGGGCACATCGCCGCCGGTATAGCCGACGCGGGTCGAGACCACACCGGGGCGGCGGCGGATCAGATCTTGCATCCCCCAGAAACAGCCACCGGCCAATACTGCGCGTTCGGTTGTCATGTCACATTCTCCACTTGGTTGAGATACTCGCCATAGCCTTCGGCCTCCATGTCGTCACGGTGGACGAAGCGCAAAGAGGCGGAGTTGATGCAATAGCGCAGCCCGCCGCGATCCGGTGGGCCGTCGGGAAAGACGTGGCCAAGGTGGCTGTCGCCGTGTTTGCTGCGCACCTCGGTGCGGACCATGCCGAGCGAGGCGTCTTCCAACTCTTCGACATAGGCAGGCACGATCGGTTTGGTAAAGCTGGGCCAGCCACAGCCGCTTTCGTATTTGTCACCGCTGGCGAACAAAGGCTCGCCCGAAACGATGTCGACGTAGATGCCCGGCTCTTTGTTGTTCAGGTATTTGCCGGTGCCGGGGCGTTCGGTGCCGCTGCGCTGCGTGACGTGGAATTCTTCGGGGCTCAGCGCATCAATCGCGGCGTTGGTTTTCTCGTATTGGGGCATGGGGTCCTCCATTCATGGGCTTGGCCTATTAGATGGTGTGTGGCGGTGAAATTCAAAGGGTTTGCGGCTCACACTGGCGTTACGCCTTGCGTTGCCGCGAGACCTGCACGGCAAGGATGCCGCCTGCGATGATGGCGACACCAAGGATGTCGCGCGGACCCAGCGTTTCGCCCAGCAGCAGGGCCGCGATGGCCACGCCGAAGAACGGGTTGAGAAAGTGGAAGGTCGCCGCCCGCGTGGCGCCGATGCGGTTCACGAGCCAGAACCATACCACGGTGGCGGCAAGGCCGGGGACAAGGCAGGTATAGGCGAAGGCGAGCGTCAGGCGCAGGCTGGGGTCGATGCGGGGTGTCTCAAACAGCAGGGTGGCGATGGAGAGGGCCACGCAGCCGACAAGCATTTGCAAGCCGACGACCATGAGGAAGTTGCCGCCCGAGGTCGCGCCGCGCACCAACAGGGTGGCTGCGGTGAGGGCCACCACGCCGATGGCGCAAAGGATGAGACCATAGAGGTCGACTTGCCCGCCGAGGCGCGCGCCCATGATGATGGCGACGCCAATGACACCGGCAAACAGTCCCGCGATGCCTAGAGGGCGCAGTTTCTCGCCCAAGAACGCCCAAGCGGCGAAGCCCACGAGAAGCGGCATGGTGGAGGCGATGATCGCGGCGAGGGAGGCCTCAATGGTCTGCATGGCGATGAAGTTCAGGCCGAGATAGACCGCGTTTTGCAGTACGCCGAAGATGATCGTCGCCCGCCACTGCGCGGGGGTGAGCCGCCAGCTTTGCCCCAGGGCCAGCGCGATGCCCACGCCGATGAGGCCGGAAATCAGGTAGCGCAGAGAGAGAGCCAGTAGGGGCGAGGCATCCATCACGATGATACGGGCAGAGGTGAAGGCCGAGGACCACATCACGGCAAAGGCCAGACCCATGAGAATTGCGCGGATGTCCATGAAATGCCCCCTGTGCTGAACTTGCTAAGCAATGGCGGGTTTGAAGGGGGAGGGCAAGGTGCGGAAAACTGGTAAGTATGCCACCCGGCCCGGAATCAAGCCGCAGGCGCCGGGCCATCGCCTGCCCGCCCGCCACGCCAGAGGCGTGCCGTGGTAGTTCGGGCGCACCGCTGGTGCGACCGGGTTGGCGATTTGGCGAGGCTGGACACGACATTGAAAGCGCACATTATGGCTGAACCATAAAGTGCATGGAGCGTCTGTTGGATCGCCGACCCGCGGGCAGGCGATGGCCCTGCGAAATGCAAACCTCAAACGGGAAAACGCGAGATCGCTAATCTGTGTACTGGCGCGCACCTTCCTCCTCCCAAACGAAAAAGGGCCGCCCGAAGGCGACCCTTTCGCAAACATTCAGCCCAAGGCTTACTCGTTCACGCTGTCCTTCAGCGCCTTCGCGATGGTCATCTTGACCACTTTGTCGGCGTCTTTCTTGAACTGCTCGCCCGTGGCGGGGTTGCGGACCATCCGCTCGGGGCGCTCACGGCAATAGATTTTGCCAACGCCCGGCAGGGTCACGGCACCGCCGGCGGACACTTCACGGGTGATCAGGTTGCAAACGGCGTCGAGCGCTGCGCCTGCGGATTTCTTGTCGGTGTCCATCTCTTCTGCCAGGGCAGCAACGAGCTGGGTCTTGGTCATCGGTTTTGCCATTTTATTCTCCTTAGACTGCCCGCTTTTTAGGGCCTCATGGCCGGAATGTAACGGTATGTTGTGGGATAACACAACGAATTGTGGCGCTCTAAACGTGAAAACATGCGATTTTCCGCTGTTTTAGCCCCTATAGGAACGCCGTTTCGTCGAAGGATCGAAGTTTCCGGCTGTGGATCCGCTCCAGCGGCATGCGGCGCAGCAGCTCCATGGCGCGAATGCCGATCATCAGATGGCGCGCGACTTGGGTCTTGTAGAAGTCCGAGGCCATGCCGGGCAGTTTCAATTCACCATGCAGCGGTTTGTCCGACACACACAGCAGCGTGCCATAGGGCACCCGGAAGCGATAGCCGTTGGCGGCGATGGTCGCGCTTTCCATATCCAGCGCCACGGCACGGGACTGGCTCAGCCGTTGCACCGGGCCGGATTGGTCGCGCAGTTCCCAGTTGCGGTTGTCGATGGTGGCGACGGTGCCGGTGCGCATGATGCGTTTGAGCTCATAGCCCTCCAATTGCGTGACCTGCGCCACCGACTGCTCCAACGCGATCTGGATCTCGGCCAACGCCGGGATCGGCACCCAGACCGGCAGGTCGTCATCCAGAACGTGATCCTCGCGCAGGTAGCCATGCGCCAATACGAAGTCGCCCAGAGCCTGCGTATTGCGCAGCCCGGCACAGTGGCCGACCATCAGCCAAGCATGGGGGCGCAGCACGGCGATGTGGTCCGTCGCCGTTTTAGCGTTGGACGGCCCCACGCCGATATTGACCAGTGTGATGCCCGAACCGTCGGCGCGTTTCAGGTGATAGGTCGGCATTTGCGGGGTCTTCAGCGTCTCTGCCAAGGGGGCATCGGGATCGGTGATCTCGGCATTGCCGGTCGAGACAAAGGCGGTATAGCCGCTCTCGGGGTCGCGCAGCATCTCGCGGGCGTATTGCTCAAACTCGGTCACATAGAACTGGTAGTTGGTGAACAGCACATGGGTCTGGAAATGCTCGGGATCCGTGGCCGTGTAATGCGCCAGCCGGGCGAGGGAGTAATCGACGCGCTGCGCGGTAAAGGGCGCGAGCGGGCGCACGTCGTCCTCAGGCACGTAGGTCCCGTTGACGATATCATCATTGGTGGTCGACAGGTCCGGCACGTCAAAGACATCGCGCAGGGTGAAATCGGCGGCCCCTTCTTGGGGCACGTTCAGCGCATTATCACCCGACATGGCGAAATGTACCGGAATCGGTGTGGTCGACGGGCCAACGATCACTGGCTGGTCGTGATTTTCAATCAGCAGGCCGATCTGCTGGATCAGATAGTTCCGAAAGAGATCAGGCCGGGTGATCGTCGCGGCGAAGGTGCCGGGAGAAGAGACATGGCCGAAGGACAGGCGCGTATCGACATGGGCATAAGACGAGGTGCGAAACCGCAGTTCGGGATAAAAGGCACGCACGCGGGCATCGGGGGCCGAAGTCTCCATCGCCTTGGCAAAGGCATCATGCAGGAAGGTCGTGGCCTGCTGATAAAGTTCGGTCAGGCGGTCCACCGCAGCTGTCGCATCGCGGAAGCTTTCCGGGTTCGGGGTGTCCGGGGTCAGGATCGTTGTCATGTTTGCGGCTCTAACAATGGGATGATTTCAAATTTCTGCACATCGACCAGCCCGAGGTCCGAGATCCGCAACTCAGGGATCACCACAAGGGCCAAAAGAGAATGCTGCATATAGGCGTTGTTCAGCTTGCAGCCACAGTCGATCATCGCCTGCACAAGGGCTTCGGCATCGGCGGCGACTTCAGCGGCGGGGCGGTCAGACATCAACCCGGCGATGGGCAGGGCGACAAGCGCCAGCTCCTCGCCCTCGCGGAAGATCGTGATGCCCCCGCCGACTTCGCGCAGCCGGTTGGCGGCCAGCGCCATCTGCTCGGTATCGGTGCCCACGACGATCATGTGGTGGCTGTCATGCGCCACGGTCGAGGCCATGGCCATGCGCCCCTCATAGCCGAATCCCGAGACGAAAGCGTTGGTCACCGTCCCGGTGGCGCGGTGGCGTTCGACCAGTGCGATCTGGCAAACCTCGCCAGTGCCCTGCACGCGGCCTTCGGTCACGGGCAGTTCAAACTTCAGCGCGCGTGTGGGCGCTTGGTTTTCGACCACGCCGATGACATTGGCGGTGACTGCGTTCGCGCCTTCGGGTGCGGCGATGTCGAAGTCATCGGCGCTCAGGTCTCGGGCCATGTTTACGGTCTGGCGAGCATTGTTAGGCCAGTCGAAATGCGGGCAATCGACAAGGCATTTGCCATCTTCCGCCACCACGTCGCCGCGTGCGATCACCGTCTCTACCGGGAAGCTCGCAAGATCCGAGGTCAGGATCACATCAGCTCGGCGGCCCGGCGTGAGCGAGCCGATCTCCCGCTCCAACCCGAAATGCGTCGCGGTGTTGATCGTCGCCATTTGCAAGGCAATTAACGGATCGCAGCCGCAGTCGATGGCATGACGCACCACCCGGTTCATATGCCCTTCGTTGGTGATGGTACCCGAGTGGCTGTCATCGGTGCACAGGATCATGTTGCGCGGATCGAGCCCTTTTTCGGTGATCGCGGTGATCTGCGTCTTCACGTCATACCACGCCGAGCCGAGCCGGATCATTGAGCGCATGCCCTGCCGCATCCGCGCCACGGCGTCGGCTTCGCAGGTGCCTTCGTGGTCATCCGCCGGACCGCCCGCCACATAGGCGGCAAAGGCGGGGCCGAGGTCGGGAGAAGCGTAATGCCCGCCCACGGTCTTGCCCGCCCGCTGGGTCGCTGCAATTTCGGCCAGCATCTGCGGGTCGGCGTTGCTGACACCGGGGAAGTTCATCATCTCGCCCAAGCCCACGATGCCGGGCCATGCCATTGCTTCGGTCACGTCTTCGGCGGTGATCTCAAAACCCGTGGTCTCCAGCCCCGGAGCCGAAGGCGCGCAGGAGGGCATTTGAGTGAAGATGTTAATCGGCTGCATCAGCGCTTCGTCATGCATCATGCGCACGCCGTTCAGCCCCAGCACATTGGCGATCTCATGCGGGTCGGTGAAGGCCGATGTCGTGCCATGCGGGATCACGGCGCGGGCGAACTCCGCCGGGGTGAGCATGGTCAATTCAATATGCATATGCCCGTCGCAAAGACCGGGGACCATATAGCGGCCATTGGCCTCAATAATGCGGGTATCATCGCCGCGGCAGTGGCTGGCATCCGGCCCGACAAAGGCGATGCGCCCGGCGGCGATGGCGATGTCGTGATCGGGCAGGCATTCGCGGGTGTGCACATTCACCCAAATGCCGCCGGTGATGATCGTATCGGCCGCGCGCCGCCCGGCTGCGACCTCGACCAATTGTGCGGCCACATCGGGCCAAGTGGGGAACGTTTTATCTGTCATGTCCAAAGGTGCCATAGGGCCGGGGGAGGTTCAAGCGGGCCCGCGATATGAAAGGGCGCGGGATGTTGCCAGCGCGCGCCGCATGCGGCTAACTGGGGCTCAAGGCATTCACGGAACCATCAAATGAATTTTCTCTTTGTGCACCAGAACATGCCCGGCCAATACCGGGAGTTGGTGCAATGGCTGGCGCAGGCGGGCGGGCATCGGATTTATTTTCTGACCCAGCGTCAGAACGCCCCAAATCTGCCCGGCGTCGAAACCCGGGTCTACCGCCCCCATCATCGGCCCGATGACAAAGCCTATGGGCTCTCGCGCGTTTGGGAAGAAGCCTCGGGCAATGGTTTCGGGGCCGTCAGCGCGGCCCGGCAGATCGAAACGCAAGAGGGCTTTCGCCCCGACATCATCATCGGCCACGTCGGTTGGGGGGAGTTAAGCTTTTTCAAAGAGCTTTGGCCCGATGTTCCGATCATCGGCTATTTCGAGTATTATTATAACATGACCGGTGGGATGGTCGGCTTTGATCCAGCCGAGAAAATTTCGACCCATGCGCCTTACCTCAACCATGCGCGCAATATCGTGCCGCTGGCCAATATCGAGACCGTCGATCTGGGCCACTGTCCGACCCATTGGCAGCGCGACCGTTTCCCCGAAAGCTTTCACCGCAAGCTTTACGTCTGCCACGATGGCATCCGTACCGATCAGCTATTGCCCGACCCGGATGTCAGCCTGCGGTTGGGGCGTTTGGCAGAGCCCGTGACGCGCAAGGATGAGATCATTACCTATGTCGCGCGCAATCTGGAAAAGACGCGGGGCTTTCACACGATGATGCGCGCTCTGCCGCGTATCTTGGCCGAGCGGCCCGCTGCGCGGGTGGTGATCGTCGGCGGCAATGAGGTGTCCTACGGCAAGCAAAGCGACCATCCCGGCGGGTTGCGCGGAGAGATGGCGGCAGAACTGCAGGGCAAGGTCGATTGGGAGCGGGTGCATTTCGTCGGCAAAGTGCCATACCCCGATTTCAAGAAGCTTGTGCAGATCAGCCGCTGTCACATCTATCTGACGATGCCCTTTGTGCTGTCTTGGTCACTGCTCGAAGCCATGTCGATGCAAGCCACGATCGTGGCCTCTGATGTGGCCCCGGTGCGCGAGGCGGTGAGCCATGGCAAGACCGGGCTGCTGGTGGATTTCTTTGACCCCGATGCGCTGGCGGCGCAGGTGGTGGAGGTGCTTGCCAATCCGCAGGATCACGCCCATCTCGGCCCGGCGGCGCGGGCGCATGTGGTTGAGCATTACGATTTCCTTACCCGCTGCCTGCCCGAACACCTCGCGCGGATCAACGCATTGGTGCCCGACAGCAAACGGATAAGCTAGCGAGGATCAGTTGCCAAGGTTTCCAGCGGTGTTCACCAGCCCAAAGACCGATCCGACGAGGCCCAGAATGGTGCGCGTGTCCGACAGTGGGCTTTCGGTTGCAAGCACCAGATCGCCGGATTGAATGTGGAAATTCCGCGCCGAGAACAGCCCGTCAGATGTGGTCAAATCCAGTGTGAACACCACCCGCGTGCGGCGCGGGCCGCGCACCCCGGCGCTGACCGCGCTGGCGGGGTATTCGCGCAGGATCAAAATGCCCTCGGGGTCGGCGCGGGATTCGTTTACCCCACCGATGATCGCCAGCGCATCCAGAGCAGAGACCTCATCGCGGTTGAAGGGAAACTGTGCCTCCCTTCCGGCGGCACCCAGCGACAGGAAGTAACGGCGGTCATCCTCGATGATCAGTTTGTCGCCCCCGATCAGCCGGGTATCAAGGCTGGGGTTTTCGTAAAGCCGGTCGATCGACGTGGTATAGATGTTTGGGCCGCGCAGCAGTTTGACCTGCGGGTTTTCGATGCCGCTTTGCACCCCGCCACCAGCCGAGATCGCCGCCAGCACGGTAAAGTTATTGTCGGGCATCAGGATGTTGCCGGGGCTGCTCACGCCGCTCACCAGATCGACGGAGTTGCTGCGCCCTTCGGTCATGGCCAGTTGCACCTGTGCCGAGGGCACGATCGTCTCAAGCCGACGCTGAAGCAATTGCCGCGCTGAATCCGGGGTCCGGCCCGAGACCTGAACCTTGCCGATATAGGGCATGAAAATCGTCCCGCTCTCCGAAACGCGAATGCCGGACAGGGTGGCAACCTGTTGGCTTGGTGAAGTCAGCAGCGAGTTGTCGCTGCTGTCCCAAACCAGAATGTCCAGCCGATCACCGGGGCGGATGACTTGGGCGCTCGACCCTCGGCTGGCACCGATCCAGCCATGGCGTCTTTCGCCGGTGCGGGGCCACTGAGCAACACTGGGCAGAAAGGCACGGGTGACGGGATAAACGGCGATATCGGCATCCGGCGCGGCCGCTTCCTCTGTGACCTCTTTTTGGATGGCTGCACCACGTGGAAGGTTGCTGCATGCCGCCAGCGAGAAGGTCATCAGGGCCAAGAGGAACAGTTTGCTCAGGTGCTTCATGAGATGCGCAGTCGCTTTCTGGTGTTTCACCGGTAAACCGGGGTACTTGTGCCTGTATGCAGTGTTAATTGGCGGCTTGCAAAGGATGTTGTAAACCCGGCCCCCATCCGAAATTCTAGCCCCTCAGGATAGAGGCTGAACCTATGGCGTCAATGACTACAAAAGACAGCGCGGTTTCAAGCGGCCCGGCGGATTTTGACGGGGTTCTCTTGTTGGGCGCGACGGGGCGTTTGGGCAGCATGCTGCGCCGTCATTGGCCTGAACCGCAGGCTCTGCGCAGCCAGTCGCGGCAGCCTCGACCCGGATTTTACAATTTCGATCTGCCAGCAGCGGGAGAGGGGCCAAGTGATGCGGCGATATCCACCGCGCGTGGGGCGCGGGCGGTGATCGCTTTGGCCGGGGTGACCCCGGCCCGGGCGGGGGCCTGCGGCGCAGCGCTGGAGGATAACGTCACCCTCGCCCTCGCCGCGCTGAAACTGGCAGAGGCGGCGGCGGTCCCTCGGTTTTTTGTCGCCTCTTCGGCAGCGGTCTATGGCGCGCAAGACGGTCCCCTGCGAGAGGATATGCCCTGCGCTCCGCTTTCGGAGTACGGCAGGCAGAAGCTGGCGATGGAACAGGCGGTGCGAGAAGCGGGAGGCAAGACTGCCGTCACCGCGCTGCGGATCGGCAATGTGGTCGGCGCGGATGCGATCCTTGGCGGCTGGCAACCGGCAATGCAGATTGATCGCTTCCCCGATGGCGCCACGCCTAGCCGCAGCTATATCGGGCCGGTGACCTTGGCGCGGGTGCTCTGCACGCTCTGCCATGTGGACGACCTGCCGCCCGTTTTGAATATCGCGGCCCCCGGCGCGGTGCAAATGGGGGCGCTGCTCGATGCGGCGGGGCTGGCGTGGCAGCCCAAACCGGCTCCGGCCACCGCCATTCCTGAGGTGCGGCTGGATACGAATGCGCTTGAATGCCACGTCGATTTCACGCCAGAAACTCAAACGCCCGCCGGTATGGTACGTGAATGGCAGCAGGATATGAACAAACGATGAAGACCCTTCAATGACGTGGCGCAAGCGCATCTTCGATCTGTTCTTCGCCAGCCTGCTTGTCATCATCTTGGGGCCGATCCTGCTGGGGTTGCTGGTCTGGTTGCTGCTGAAAGAGGGGCGGCCGCTTTTTCATGTGGCCGAGCGGATGAAAACGCCTGAGCAGAGTTTCAACCTTTGGAAACTGCGTACGATGACCGTGGCAGAGAAGGATCAGGGCGTATCGGGCGGCAACAAAGCCGCGCGGATCACCCCCACTGGCGCATGGCTCAGGGCGCGGCGCTTGGATGAGTTTCCCCAGCTTTGGAATATCCTGCGCGGCGATCTAAGCTTTGTCGGCCCGCGTCCGCCGCTGCGCGAATATGTGGAGCGTTTTCCCGAGGTCTATGCCGAGGTTCTGAAATCCCGGCCCGGCGTGACCGGGTTGGCCACGATCCGGTTTCACAAACATGAAGAACGGCTGCTGTCGCGCTGCGAGACCCCGGAAGAGACCGACCGTGTCTATTGTCGTATCTGCGTCCCGCGCAAAGCCCAACTAGATCTGATTTATCAGCGCCATCAAAGCACATGTTACGACTTCGATTTGGTGTTTCAAACTATCAGCAACCTTTTTAGACGCAGATGAAGGTGGCGGTGGCCCGCGGCGTGACCGGGGGCAAATAGTTAAAAATTGGTGTTTTTTACAAAATCGTGGCATTGTTTGCTGAAAATTTAAGCGAATCCAGATTCGATTGATGACACATTGAGCGCTATCTACTGTTTTTACGCTTGCTGGTGCTCAGAAAGAGCTCCATGGACGAAAGAGAGCTACTAATACGTTTCGGGCGCATCGCGGTCGCTAATATACACGTAGACAGGAGACGGCGCATGCTGAGCATCATCAAGTCGCTGACCAAACGGCAAAAGCGCGTGATCATGTTGGCGCTCGACTCCCTTTTAATCGTTGTCTCCACGATTGCCGCCTTGGCTGTGCGCGGGCTGCCTGAGCATCTTCTCGAAACACTCGCCAACTATGCCCCGGTATTACCTCTTACCCTGATTGTTGGTGTGCTCGTATCGATCCGCTTGGGGGTCTGTAGCACACAATTGAACGCCTATGAGACCGCAGCGGTCGGTAGCACCGCTATTTTGGGGACCACCCTGGCGGGCGTATCCCTGCTGGGCGCGTCCCTTCTGGGGCTGGATTTCCCGCTGGGCGTGCATATCATGTTCGGGGCGATCTTTTTCTCTCTGGTGGTGCTGTCGCGGGTAATCTTGTTGCATATCGTGCTGCAAATCTACCGTACCGGCGACGCGCGCTGCCGTGTCCTGATTTATGGCGCGGGCACCACGGGGACACAGCTGGTCTCGGCGCTGCGCGGCCATGAAACGATTGAGCCTATTGCCTTTGTCGATGATAACATTGCGCTGCAAGGGCTCAACGTCTCAAAACTGCCGGTCTATTCCTCGCGCGGCATTGCTGAACTTGTCGTCGAGAAACAGATCGACCGCGTGTTGCTGGCCGTGCCCTCGCTAAGCACCCCAAAGCAGGCGCAGATCGCCCGACGGCTGGAGAAGCTGGGTCTGGAGGTGCAAACCCTTCCGTCCTTCGCGCAATTGATCGGGGAAGAGGCTTTGGTCGACAAGCTTTCCCCCGTTTCTCCGCGTCGGTTCCTGAACCGCGATGAAATCACCCCTTTGATCAACGAAGGCGGAGAGAGCTATGCCGGTAAGGTAGTTTTCGTCTCAGGTGCGGGCGGCTCCATCGGGTCGGAGCTTTGCCGTCAGGTTCTGCTTTGCCGGCCCACCAAACTGGTGCTCTTCGAACTGAGCGAACTGGCCCTCTACAACGCCGACATGGAGATCCGGCAGTTGGCCGAGGGCAGCGACATCGAAATCGTCTCGGTCCTGGGTACGGTCACGGATACCCGGCAGCTGCGCAAAGTGCTGTCGCAGCACGGGGTCAATGTGATCCTTCATGCCGCCGCCTATAAGCATGTCCCGCTGGTCGAGGCGAACCCGCTTTCGGGGCTGGTGAACAATGTTTTGGGCACACAGGCGCTGGCCGAGCAGGCCGCCCGCGCAGGCGTGGAGCGTTTCATTCTGGTATCGACCGACAAGGCTGTTCGCCCCACAAATATCATGGGTGGGTCCAAGCGGCTTGCCGAACTCGTCATTCAGGATATGGCGCGCAAATATGGCGGCGAGGGTGGTGTTATCTTTTCGATGGTCCGTTTTGGCAATGTGTTGGGGTCGTCCGGGTCTGTCGTGCCGCTGTTTCAAGAACAGGTTAGCCGCGGCGGCCCGTTGACGGTGACGGATCGGGGCGTGGCGCGCTACTTTATGACGGTGGAAGAGGCCGTGCGTCTGGTCTTGCAGGCTGGATCGCTGGCCCAAGGGGGCGAGGTCTTCGTTCTGGACATGGGCAAGCCCGTGCCCATCTTGAAACTTGCGCGGCAAGTGATTGAAACGGCCGGATACACCGTCCGGGACGAAGACAACCCCGATGGCGATATCGAGATCGAGATCACCGGCCTGCGCCCCGGCGAGAAGATGACAGAGGAGTTAACGCTGAGCGGTTTGCTCATCAACACGGCGCATCCCAAGATCTATTCCGCGCGGGAAAACGGATTGAACGAACTGGAAATCGCCTCGGTCCTGCGGGACTTGCGCGAAGCACTTGTTGCCAATGACGAAGATCTGGCCCGTCAGGTTGTCTACCGCTGGGTCGAAGGCTTCGCCCCGCCCGAGGCGCTGAGAAAATCCTCCTGACCGGACCGTCACATGTCGCGATATTGCCGCGGTCGCGGCGCGCGGCAAAACGGTGGCGGGACAGAGATTGATTTGCAGGGGCTGTCCGTGCCAAATCTAGCCAACAATATCGCAGGTAAGGGGCGCTTTGTGGATCAGCGGACGAAATTAGGAATGCGTAGGCTGAACCGTGGGCCGCTGGTGTCGATGCTCTTGGCGGGGGTGGCGCTGCCCGGTGTTGCGCTGGCTGATCCGACTTACGACATCTTTGAAACCCCCGAGCGTCCTTCGCTCAACTTTTACGGCTCGCCGGGGCTGGTCGATATGCCAACCGCCCATGCACTGCCGGATGGGCAGCTTGCCATCGGGGTCTCAAACTTTGCAGGCATGACGCGCACCACCTTGACCTTTCAGGCCACACCACGCCTGTCGGCCAGCTTTCGCTACGTTGGAATTCGGGATTGGACCGATGTCGTTCCCGGCAATTTCGATACCTATCGCGACCGAAGCTTTGACCTGCGCTATATGCTGAAAAAGGAAGGCGCTTTCTGGCCTGCGATCACCGTAGGTTTGCAGGATTTCGCAGGCACTGGGATCTACGCGGGCGAATATGTCGTCGCGACCAAGACTTTCGACAACACGCTGCTGCCCGGGCGCGTCAAGGTGACCGGTGGTCTGGGCTGGGGGCGTCTGGGCAGCTACGGCAGCATCGGTGCGCCCTTTGGTGGCAACCGCGGCTCTTTTGTCGGGGGCAGCACGGGGGGCAAACCTTCGTTTGATCAATGGTTTCGCGGGTCGGCTGCGCCCTTCGCCGGGGTAGAGTGGGCGGTGAATGACCGTTGGACCCTCAAGGCGGAATACAGTTCCGACGCCTATGAGACCGAAGACGGCTCGCGCGAGATCTTTACCCGTAAATCGCAGTTCAACTTCGGCACCGAATACCAATATTCCGACGGGCTGCGGTTGGGGGCCTATTATCTCTATGGGTCCGAGATCGGGGTGAACCTGCAATACCAGTTGAACCCCCGCAAGCCGCTGACGCCGGTCAAGATTACCCCGGTCGCGCCGCTCAAGGTACGCCCCAGCCGCGCGACCTCTCCGGCGGCTTGGGATACGCAATGGACCGCCAGCACCAACCAGCAGCGCAGCCTGCGCGATCAGGTGAAAGAGGTGCTAGATGCCAGCGGTCTTTCCCTCGTGGCGCTGACGCTTGATTCCGCCAAGGCCGAGTTGCGGTTGCGCAATGACCGGTATCAGGCCCCGGCGGTTGCTGTGGGGCGTGGTGCGCGCGCGCTGGCTTGGGTGCTGCCCGCCTCGGTTGAGACCTTCCGCATCGTCTTGGTCGAAGAGGGATTGGCGCAATCCGCCGTGACCCTGCGCCGCTCTGACCTTGAGGCTTTGGAGTTTGACCCGCAGGCCGCCGACGCGCTGCTGGCGGTGGCGGGCATCGGTGAGGCCACTCCCCGGCTGCCCGGCGCGATGGAAAATGACGACCTCTACCCGGATTTCGCCTGGTCCATCGGCCCCTATCTGTCGCCCAGCTATTTCGACCCGGAAGAGCCGGTTCGCCTGGATGGCGGCGTGGAGGTCACGGCCAGCTATCGCCCCGCGCCGGGCTGGACCGTCGCAGGCGGTCTGAAGCACCGTCTTTTTGGCTCAGTGGGCGATAAAACGACGCCGAGCAATTCAAGGCTTCCGACCGTCCGCACCGAGGGGCCGCGCTATGCCCGCGAAGGCGAGACGATCATCGACAATGCCTATGTGAGCAAGCAATGGAAGCCCGGCAATGACCTCTATGCGCGGGTCACAGCAGGCTATCTTGAACGGATGTTCGGGGGCGTCTCGGCCGAATTGCTGTGGAAGCCTGTCAACAGCAATCTCGCTCTTGGGGTTGAGGCGAATTACGTGAAGCAGCGCGATTATGACGGTGCTCTGGGCTTTCTCGATTACAGCGTGGCGACGGGCCATGTCTCAGCCTATTACGCCTTTGGCGGCGGCTATCATGGTCAATTGGACGTGGGCCGCTATCTGGCCGGTGATGTCGGTGCGACCGTGACCCTGACGCGCGAATTTACCAACGGCTGGAAGGTCGGCGGCTTTTTCACCATCACGGATGTCTCGGCCGAAGAGTTTGGCGAGGGGTCTTTTGACAAGGGCATCAACCTGACGATCCCCATCGGTTGGTTCTTGGGCGAGCCGGACAAACGCAGCTTGTCTACCACGATCCGACCGATCCAGCGGGATGGCGGGGCGCGGCTTCAGGTGCCGGGCCGGCTTTATGAACAGGTGCGCAGTGGCCATCGCAATTCACTGGAAGATCAATGGTCGAGGGTCTGGGAATGAAGCATTTTGCAACCGGTCTTTTGTTGATCGCCAGCCTTACCTTGAGCGCCTGTGCGGGCGGAGGGCGCGAAGAGGAACGCAGCCCGCTGCTCAGCGCGGGCAGCACGTTGTTTAGCATTCTCAAAGACCGCACCGGGCCCGATGCGCCAGCCAAGGGGCGGGTGACAGTGACCCGCACGCTGCTGGATCAGACGCCCGGCGCGGTCATGCAGGTGGTGCCGGAAAACACCGGGCTGCAGGACTTTCTGAAACGTGTCGCTCGGCGGTCTGATGGCACGCCGGGGATGGTTGAGGTCTGGCAATCCACGGATCAGGCTCAGATCGTCCTGCGCGAAGGCGTGCTGGTCGGCACCAAGGGGCTTGGTGGCGATATGCGCTCGGCCCAAGCGCAAACGGTGATTGCGGCGCTGGACGGGCAGGGCGGCGGCGGCGAAAGGCTGATCACGCTGGCGCGGCTGGATGGCACTGCACAGACGGTGCCCTTTGCCTGCGACGTGACCCATCTGGGTCCGGAAACGATCCAGATCGTGGACCGTCGCCTGTCCGTGCGTCATTTTCGTGAGGACTGCGTTTATGGCGCAACGACCTTCAGCAATGACTATTGGGCCGAGGTCGGCACCGGCAAACTCCGCCGTTCGCGGCAATGGGCCGGGCCGCAATTCGGCTATATGGCGATCGACCTTCTGAAAGATTAAAATCCCTGCTTGGCGCTTGTGATCGCAGCCCGCGCGGGCCAATTTGGCGAGATGGATAAAACGCTTCTTTCCCTTGGGCATGGCTATAGCGCACGCGCATTGGCCGCCCGGTTGATCCCGCAGGGCTGGCGCATCATCGGCACCACGCGCAGCCCCGAAAAGCTTAAAGAGATTGCCGCGACGGGGGTGGAGCCGATGCTCTGGCCCGGCGACGATCTGAGCGCGCTTTTGCAAGAGGTGCCGAACTTGCTGGTCTCTGCCGGGCCGGGGCCGGAGGGCGATCCGGTCCTGCTGGAGTTGCAGGATCAGATCACCGCCGCCGCCCCGCATCTGCGGTGGGTGGGCTATCTGTCGACCACTGGCGTCTACGGCGACCACGGCGGCGATTGGGTGGATGAGACCACGCCGCTTGCCCCCTCTACCCGACGCGGCGCGGCGCGGGTGCAGGCCGAGGCGGCATGGGGCGCGATCCCCGATCTGCCGCTACATATCTTTCGGCTGGCGGGCATCTACGGCCCCGGACGCGGGCCATTTGCCAAGGTGCGCAAGGGCACGGCGCGGCGCATCATCAAGCAGGGCCAAGTCTTTTCGCGGATCCATGTGGAGGATATCGCTCAAGCGCTGGAATTGTCGTTGGCAAAACCGCAGCCGGGGGCGATCTACAACCTGTGCGACGACGACCCCGCTCCGCCCCAAGATGTGATCGGCCATGCCGCCGCGCTTTTGGGCCTGCCGTTACCCCCGGCGGTGAACTTCGACGAGGCCGAGATGACCCCCATGGCCCGCAGCTTTTATGCGGAGAGCAAGAAGGTCCGGAACGATCACGCCAAGGCGGCGTTGGGCTGGCAACCGATCTACCATGATTATCGCTCGGGTCTGGCCGCGCTGCTGGGGGCGGATGACTGAACCCGTGGCACCGCCCGAGGCACCGAATGCGTCAAGACGAACACACGTTGGCCTATCTGCTCGACAGTATGGAGCGCGCGGCAGAGAAGGAGACGGTGTCGATCAACGATGTGCTGCATGAGATCGGCGACCGTTCCATCACACCGCTGATCCTGATTGTCGCCTTGCTGCTGGTCTCGCCCCTGTCGGGAATCCCCGGCGTCTCGACCCTAGCGGCGGTGACGATCATCCTTTTGGCGGTGCAGGCCGTTACCGGGCGGCGCAGGCTTTGGATGCCGCAGTTTTTGCTGCGGCGCGAAGTGGCGGGCCATCGGTTAAGCGGCTGCGTGCGCTTTTTGCGTCGTCCCTGCGCCTTTGTCGACGGGCGCTGCAAGCCGCGTCTTCAGTTCCTCACCACCGGTCCGATGCGTTTCATCACGCTTGTCGTGGTCACGATCATCCCGCTCGGCTGGCCCTTTATGGAGGTCTTGCCGATGATGTCGTCGCTCGGCGCTGGCACCGTGGCGTTACTGGTTTTCGGCCTTTTCACTCGCGACGGGCTGTTCGTGCTTTTGGGCTATCTCTGCGTGGCGATCACGCTGAGCGCGGGCGCCCTGCTGGTGTTGACCGCCGCCAGCAGCTAGGCGCGCTGCGCGTCCAGATCGCCGATACCGAGCACCTCAAGCACTTTGGCGATGATCTGTTCCGCGTTCATCCCGGCCACCGCATACATATCCGCCGGGCTGGCCTGATCAATGAAAGTATCGGGCAGCACCATGGAGCGGAATTTTAGCCCCTTATCAAAAACAGCCTCATCCGCCAGCAGTTGCGCCACATGGCTGCCAAAGCCGCCCACGGCACCCTCTTCGATGGTGATGAGCGCTTCGTGGTCTGCGGCCAGTTTCAGGATCATGTCGCGGTCCAGCGGCTTGGCAAAACGCGCATCGGCGATGGTGGGGGTGATGCCCTTGGCCGCAAGCTGCTCTGCGGCTTTCTCAACTTCTTCGAGCCGCGTGCCAAAGGACAAGAGCGCAACCTTGCTGCCTTCCCGGATCATCCGGCCCTTGCCGATTTCCAGTGGCGTGCCGCGCTCTGGCATCTCGACCCCGCGCCCCTCGCCGCGCGGATAGCGGAAGGCGATGGGGCCTTCGTCATGGGCGGCGGCGGTGGCGACCATATGGCGCAACTCGGCCTCGTCTGCGGCGGCCATCACCACGAAACCCGGCAGGTTGGCAAGGAAGGCCACGTCGAATGCGCCCGCGTGGGTCGGCCCATCAGCCCCCACCAGCCCGGCGCGGTCGATGGCGAAACGCACCGGCAGGCGCTGGATCGCGACGTCATGCACGACCTGATCGTAGCCGCGCTGCAAGAATGTTGAATACATGGCGCAGAAGGGCTTCATCCCCGCCGC
The DNA here is from genome assembly GCF_032922545.1 of Sulfitobacter sp. LC.270.F.C4. NCBI lineage: Bacteria > Pseudomonadati > Pseudomonadota > Alphaproteobacteria > Rhodobacterales > Roseobacteraceae > Sulfitobacter > Sulfitobacter sp. LC.270.F.C4. The sequence goes on from NZ_CP136692.1 coordinate 562,221, forward strand.
CGCAAGCCCCGCGCAAAAGGTCACGCCATGCTGTTCGGCGATACCTACGTCGAAACAGCGGCTGGGGTAGCGTTCGGCAAAAAGATCAAGCCCGGTGCCGTCGGGCATCGCTGCGGTCACGGCACAGATCTTGTCATCCGCAGCAGCCTCGGCCAGCAGGCTGTCGGCGAAAACGCGGGTATAGCTCGGCGCGTTGGAGGGGGCTTTCTTTTGCTCGCCGGTCACCACGTTGAACTTTGCCGTGGCATGGCCCCGATCACGCGCGGCTTCGGCAGGGCCATAGCCCTTGCCCTTTTGCGTCTGGATATGGATCAGGATCGGCCCCGTCGCGCGTTGATGAACGGTGCGCAGCACGGGCAGCAACTGGTCCATGTCATGCCCGTTGATCGGGCCGAGGTAGGAAAAGCCGAGGTTCTCGAACAGGGTGCCGCCGACGGCCATGCCCTTGAGCATATCCTTGGCGCGTTTGGCGCCTTCGCGGAACGGTTCGGGCAGCAGGCTCACCGCGCCTTTGGCGGCGGCTTTGAAGTCCTGAAACGGCGCTTCGGCATAGAGGCGGCTGAGGTAGCTCGACATTGCGCCGACGGGCGGGGCGATGGACATCTCGTTGTCGTTGAGGATGACGATCAACCGTTTTTTCAGGTCGCCCGCGTTGTTAAGCGCCTCATAGGCCATGCCCGCGCTCATCGCGCCGTCGCCGATCACGGCGATCGCATCGCCCAAGCCCTCGGGGATCACGCCGCCCAGATCACGGCCCACGGCAAAGCCGAGCGCGGCCGAGATCGAGGTCGAGCTATGCGCCGCGCCGAAGGGGTCATAGGGGGATTCGCTGCGTTTCGTGAAGCCCGACAGCCCGTCCTTCATCCGCAGGCTGCGAATGCGGTCGCGGCGTTCGGTGAGGATTTTATGCGGGTAGCATTGGTGGCTGACGTCCCAGATGATTTTGTCGCGCGGGGTGTCAAAGACCGCATGCAGCGCCACGGTCAGCTCCACCACGCCAAGCCCTGCGCCCAAGTGTCCGCCGGTTTCCGACACGGCCGAGATCGTCTCGGCCCGCAACTCGCGCGCGACTTGGGTCAGTTCGGCATCGGACAGGCGTTTCAGGTCCGCAGGGCGGGTGACCTGATCAAGCAGGGGGGTGGCGGGTTTGTCACTCATCGGGGCCTCTCTGGTGCCGCATTGGCGCATGTGCCGCCCGGCTAGCTGTCGCGGGCAATAACGAAGGCGGCAGCGGCTCGCAAGCTCTGCGCCTCTGGTCCATATTCAGATAGGGCGTCACAGGCCATGTCCACCAATTCGGCGGCACGGGTTTTGGCCCCGGCCAGACCGAGGTGGGACACAAACGTGGCTTTGCCCGCCGCGTCGTCCTTGCCGACGGCCTTTCCGACCGTTTCAGCGTCGCCTTCGACGTCAAGGATGTCATCGGCGATCTGAAAGGCGAGGCCGAGGTGTTTGGCATAAGCGCCAAGGGCGGTGGCATCGGCCCGGGCCATCCGTGGCCCGGCCATGGCAGACCATTCGATCAATGCGCCGGTCTTACCGGCCTGAAGCGCCGTGATCTCGGCCAGCGAGAGCGGCGCGGAGGCGGTTTCGGCGGCGATGTCCAGCGCTTGGCCGCCGACCATGCCGCCCACACCTGCCGCTTGGGCAAGGCTGGTCATCAGGGTCAGACGCGCCTCTGCAGGGCAGGGCGCTTGCCCGAGCAATTCAAAGGCCAGCGTTTGCAGCGCGTCACCGGCCAGAACGGCGGTCGCCTCATCCCACTTGCGGTGCACCGTGGGCTGGCCCCGGCGCAGATCGTCGTCGTCCATACAGGGCAGATCGTCATGCACCAGCGAATAGGCATGCAGCGCCTCAATGGCCGCAGCGGCTGGGGCAGCCATACCGGGGGCGATGCCATGCAGCCGCGCAGATTCGATCACCAGAAAGCCGCGCAGCCCCTTGCCGCCGCCGCAGGCATAGCGCATCGCCTCGGCCACCGGGCCTTTGCGCTCGGCCAAGGCCGCTTCGATCTGCGCTTGCGCCAGATCACGGGCATGGGCAAGCGCCTCTGCCAAGGGAAGGGGGGTGGGCTGGAAGGTCATGCAGGCGGTCAAAGCCCTTCGACGGGTTTCAGCCCATTGGGGTTGCCATCGCCATCAAGAGTGATCGCGGCGACCTTTTCTTCGGCCTCTTTCAGCTTGGTCTCGCAGCGCGCCTTAAGCTTGGCCCCGCGTTCGTAAAGCGCAATGCTTTCGTCCAGCGCGACATTGCCATTTTCAAGTTGGCCCAGCACTTTTTCAAGCTCGGCCATGGCGGTCTCAAAGTTCATCTCTTCTACGGGTGTGTCAGACATTGCGCGCCTCGTTGGTCGGAATTTCGCGCGACAATAGTGCTTCGCGCCGGGCATTGCCAGCGGGCTGGCATTATGAATTTTACCTATGTGTTTCGCTAAAAGGACCGGGTCAGTCCGGGGCCAGCATATAGCCCGCGCCGCGCACGGTTTGCAGGTATTGCGGCTGTTTCGGATCGCTTTCGATCTTGCGGCGCAGGCGGGTGATCTGAACATCAACCGCGCGTTCCTGCGCTTGGCCCCGGTCGCGGCCCAATTCTTCGACAAGTTTTGACCGGCTGAGCGCGACACCGGGCTGCGCGGCGAAAATCTTCATCAGTTGCACTTCGGTCGCGGTGAGACGTACCAGATCGTCGCCCTGCCACATCTCACCCCGCTCCATGTCATAGCGGATCACGCCGAGCGACAGCACTTTTGGCGCGGCGTCGGCGGCTGAGGTGTCGGGCATACGGCGCAGGATCGCATTGATGCGCAGCAGCAGTTCTTTCGGCTCAAAGGGTTTGGGCAGGTAATCATCGGCCCCGGCCTCCAACCCTTCGATGCGGTTGTCGGTCTCGCCCTTGGCGGTCAGCAGCAGGATCGGCGTTTGCAGGGTTTCGCGTAGGGATCGGGTCAGCGCCATGCCGTCTTCGCCGGGCATCATCACGTCGAGCACGATCAGATCAAACTCTAGCCCCGCCAGCACCCGGCGCGCATGGGCCGCGTCGCGGGCCGTGCTGACCAGAAAGCCGTTCCGCATCAGGAATTTCTTTAGCAGGCTGCGGATGCGCTCATCGTCGTCGACAACCAGCAGGTGCGCGTCAAGCTCGTTCATGGAGCGCTTTCGCGGAGCCGGTCAAAGCTCTGGCGCATTTCGGGGTCCATCATGGCCTCCAATACCGTTCTGAAACCGGCCACGGCTTCGGGCCCGGCGGTGCGAAAGGCCAGCCGCATGCGCGCGCGCTGAGCATCGGAAAGCTCTTGTTCCAGCTTGCGACCATCGTCGGTCAGGAACAGATGCCGCTCGCGCTTGTCATTGCGGCCAACCTTGCTTTGCACCAGACCATCGGCGATCAGCGTGCGCAAGACACGGTTGAGCGATTGTTTCGTGACCCCGAGGATGTTGAGCAGGTTGTTCACCGTTGTGCCGGGGGCGCGGTTGATAAAGTGGATGGCGCGGTGATGTGCGCGGCCATAGGCCATATCGGCCAGAATCCTGTCGGGATCGGCAGTGAAGCCGCGATAGGCAAAGAACATCGCCTCGATCCCTTGCCGCAGTTGTTCGTCGGTCAAAAACAGCAGGCTGTCGCCGCTGCTAGGGGCCATCATCCGCCCGTCAGCCATAGTATGTCTCAATCTCTCTCGGGCCTGTTGGGGATCAGTTTACGTCAGCGTTGTTGACATTCCAATAGTGAAAGGCTATCGAATCCCGTGTTTTGCGCAATTAAATGTCTGCATATGCCGATTTTTGCGCAATTTTTGAAAAGATAGCGCGTCATTTGGGAGGTAAACACCATGGCAGGCGGATATGACAACCGAGATGGGTACATCTGGATGGATGGCAAAATGGTGGACTGGCGCGAGGCCAATGTCCACATCCTGACCCATGCGATGCACTATGCGTCTTCGGTGTTCGAGGGCGAGCGCGCCTATAATGGCAAGATCTTCAAAAGCCGTGAACATTCTGAGCGCCTGAAGCGTTCGGCTGAAATGATCGATTTTGAGATCCCCTACACCATTGATGAGATCGAAGCCGCCAAGGCCGAAGTCCTCGCCGCCTCTGGCCTGCAAGACGCCTATGTGCGCGCGGTCGCATGGCGCGGTGTGGGCGAAGACATGGGTGTCGCCTCGGCCCGCAACCCGGTGCGCTTGGCCATCGCGGCATGGGAATGGGGCGCCTATTACGGTGATGCCAAGATGAAGGGCGCCAAGCTCGACATCTCCAAATGGAAGCGCCCCTCACCAGAGACGATCCCGAGCCACGCCAAGGCGGCAGGTCTCTATATGATCTGCACCATGTCCAAACACGCCGCCGAAGCGAAGGGCTGTTCGGACGCGATGATGTACGACTACCGCGGCTATGTGGCCGAGGCGACGGGCGCGAATATCTTCTTCGTCAAGGATGGCGAAGTGCACACGCCGACGCCCGATTGCTTCCTTAATGGCATCACCCGGCAGACCGTCATCGGCATGCTGAAGGACAAGGGGATTACAGTCCACGAGCGCCACATCATGCCCGAGGAACTCGAAGGTTTCGAGCAGTGCTGGCTGACCGGCACCGCCGCCGAAGTGACCCCGGTGGGCCAGATCGGCGACTGGAAATTCGAGGTGGGCGCGATCACGCGCGAAATCGCCTTGGACTATGAAAAGCTGGTGCGCAGCTAAACGCTGCCGCCGAACTTTGCCAAAGTTACCCCGCCGTCCTGCAAACCCTTGCGGACGGCGGTTGCGATTTGAACGGCCTCTGCCGTGTCGCCATGCAGGCAGATCGTGTCGATCCGCGTGGGGATGTGTTTCCCGCTTTCGGTGATGATCGCGCCGGCTTTGACCATCTCGACCATTCTGGCGGCGGCGTGATCGGCGTCATGGATCACCGCGCCCGGATTGCTGCGGTCGACCAGCGTGGCGTCGTCGTTATAGGCGCGGTCGGCAAAGATTTCTCCGGCCCATTTGCAGCCCAGTGATTTCACCGCTTTTTCCTGCGCCGTGGCGGCCAGCACCATGACGATGAGGTCAGGGGCCACGCTGAGCGCCGCTTCATAAAGATCACGGGCAAGTCCCTCATCTTCGGACGCCATATTCGCCAGCGCCCCGTGCAGTTTCAGGTGCCTCACCTCGGCTCCGACGCTTCGGGCCATGCCGGTGCTGGCGGCGACTTGATAGCGGATTTGGTTCTGCAAGGTCCCGCGCGGCACCGAGAGGCGGTTGCGCCCGAAGCCCGCGAGATCCATGAAGCCCGGATGCGCGCCGATGCCGACGCCGTTTTCATGCGCCGTCCACATGGTTGCCGCCATGACATCGGCGTCACCCGCATGGCCGCCGCAAGCGATATTGGCCGAGGTCACGATGCGCAAAAGCGCCGCGTCGTCGCCCATCGTCCATGGGCCAAAGCTTTCGCCCATGTCGGCGTTCAGATCGACGGATGTCATGGCGTGTCCTTTTCGAATGGATCGGCGGTGGCCGAAACCACGCCAGAGATCAGTTGATAGCCCAGCAAATCACGGATGCGCGCGGGATCGCGCAACAGGGGCTGGCGGCGTTTGGGAAGGGCGGCGAGGTCGGCGCGGTGGCGTGTCTCGGCGGCCAGCGCTTCGTCGAGGTCAATGAGCTCGAACCGCAGCGCAGCGCCGGGCTGCGCCTGCGCCACGATGGGCAGGTCACAGGGGATCACCGTGCCGATGCGGGGGTAGCCGCCGGTGGTCTGACATTCACACATCAGCACAAAAGGCGCGCCATCGCCGGTAATCTGGATATCGCCGGGGGTGATGACCTCTGAGACGATGGTCAACTGCCCGCCGGTGGCGAAACCTTCGCCCTCGTGATCCATCCGTGCGCCCATGCGGTTGGCGCGAGCGTCACGTCGAAAGGTGGTTTCGGTAAAGCGCGCGCGGGTTGCCTCGTCAAAGGCGTCGGTCTGCATGGAGGAGACAATGCGCACCCGCTCGCCGCCAAAACGGCTGTCGCGGGGGAGGGTTTGGCTGGTCACGCTACCGCTATCCTTGCCGACGGGCAGGCTGTCGCCCGTTTGCAGCAGACGACCGATGCCCGCGGCGAGGTGGCTGGAGCGCGACTCCATCACCGGCTCAACATCAAAGCCGCCGCCCACATGAAGGTAGCCATAAGCCCCATCCCGCGCGCCGCCGATCGTCAGTTTGGCCCCGGCAGGCAGCAGGTGGCTGGCGTTCCACGCAATCGGCTCTCCGTCGATGCTGACCTGCATCTGCGCGCCGGTGAGGGCGATGCGGATGTCTTGCTCGGCTTCAAAGCTGCCGCCGCTGCCCGCCATTTCCAACGCGGCACAGTTTGGGTCTTGCCCCAACAGGGCGGCCCCTTCGTGCAGGGCGGTCGGGTCCGCCGCGCCGCCATGGGTCAGGCCAAGGGCACGGTAGCCGGGGCGGCCAAGGTCTTGGACCGTCATCGCCGGGCCAGCTTGGAGGATGGTCAGCGTGCCGCTCATGTCAGCGCCTCCCGCTCGGCCCCGCCGGTGGGGTCATCGGCGATACGGTCGAACTCTTGCCGGGTGATGGATGGGAAAATCAGCTCATCGCCCGGCGACAGGGGGAAGGGCATGTCGCTGCCGGGGCGGAAGGTGCGAAAGGCGGTCTGGCCGATGTGCCGCCAGCCGGTGGGGGAGGCATTGGTGAAGATGATCAACTGCCGGATCGCCACGACCAGCGCGCCGGAGGGCACGGATTTTGTCAGCCCCTGCTGGCGCGGGATGTCCCAATGCGAGGGCAGTTCACCCATATAGGGCTGGCCGGGGGCAAAGCCGATGGTGAGGACGCGCACGCGAGCCTGCGACAGCTCGGCTATGGCCGCGTCGGGGTCGAGGCCCGCGGCCTCGGCGGCTTCCTCCAACTGCGGGGCGAGGTCGGTGCCATAGACGGTCGGCACATGCCACAGGCTGCGCCCGGCGGGCAGGGCTTCGGCGAACCAATCGCGGGTTTCGAGCAAGTCGCGCAGGCGGTCGGTCATCTGTGTGATGGCCTCTTGGCTGACCTCAAACTGCACGAAGGTTGATACCAGCGAGGTGCTGGTCTCGCGCACCTCGGGCCAGTCCTGTTCCTCGACCGCCGCGCGAAAGGCGAGGGCGGCGCGGTTGGCCGGTTCGGACATCTTCTCGGCGAAGGTGATCAACAGGCCAGAGAGACCGACGCTGCGGATGCGGGGCCAGTCAGTCATTGGAGAGCATCCTTTCGTAAAGGCGCGGCAGCAGCACCGGGGTCAGATACATCGGCAGTTGCCAGCAGCCGATAAAGATCATCAAGGGCGCCAGAACCTCGGGCGGGAGTGCGACGAGGAACAGCGCGATATTGCGGTTGCCCGCGCCGATCGCCAGCGGCCCGGCGACGTGACGCAGCGGGCCACGGCGCAGCAGCAAGAGCGTCGCGGCCTGCAACAAATAGCTTAGGGCGAAGGCCAGCACCGTCCAGCCCGCCACCGCCCAAGGATCGCTGCGCAGCGCCGGGTTCAGCGCGGCCATGAGACCGACGACAATGATACAAAACGCCAGCACCGACGCCCCGTCGAGCGCCTCGATTTGGCGTGCCGTGGGACGGGGTAGCAATATGTGGCGCAGGGCAAAGCCCAGCCCAGTCGCGGCGAGGATCACGGCGAGCAGGCGCAGCGCGGCCAAGGCGACCTCCGTCGCTGGGCCAAGTTGCGGCAGAAGGGCCAGCACTGGTAACACGGTCAACGGAAAGGCGGCGGTTCCCAAGACCATCAATTGCATCATGCGCCCAGCATCGAGCCGCAGCAACAAAGCGAGGTTTACGCTGCCTGTCAGCGCCGGCGCAGCCGAAGCCAGTGTCACCGCCAGCGCGGCAGGCGTTTGGCCCAACCCGGCCAGCGTAAAGCCCCCAAGAAGCAGCAGCGGCAGCGCCGTCTGCAACGCCAGCACCGAGGCCAACCCCCACCGCAGATCGCGCGCCGCACCGGTTGCGGCGCGGTGCCCGATCCTGAGCGCGGTGATCGTCAGCAGTGCTGCCACCATCTGCGGCAACCAATCTGCCAGCATCGCCGCGAGGCTGGGCAAAGACAGCCCCGCCAGTAGCCCGATGATCAGACAGGCCCGCGCATGACGCGACGCCAACCTCAGGATATACATGGACTATCACCGCTAAACGGGCGCGCTGCGCAGGTTTTCGGGCAGCCATGTTGCCACTTCCGGAAACCAGATCAGCACGAAGACCATAAAGACCATGATCGCAAACATCGGCAGCGCGGCTTTGGTGATATAGCCCATTTCGTGGTTGGTCATGCCTTGCAGGACAAAGAGGTTGAACCCGATGGGCGGAGTGATCTGCGCCATCTCCACGACGACCACAACAAAGATGCCGAACCAGATCAGATCGATCCCCGCTCCGCGCACCATCGGCTCAACCACGGCCATGGTCAGCACGACCGAAGAAATGCCATCAAGGAACATGCCTAGAACAATGTAAAAGACCAGCAGCGCCATCAGCAGTTCGAAGCGGGACAGCTCCATCGCCGCAATCCCGTCGGCCAACGCACGGGGCAGGCCGGTAAAGCCCATCGAGAGTTTCAGGAACGCCGCGCCCGCAAGGATCAGCGCGATCATCGCAGAGGTGCGCATCGCGCCCATGAGGCTCTCGCGGAAGCTGTGCCAGTTCAGCGAGCCTTGGAACAGCGCCAGCGTTAGGGAGCCGATGACGCCAATCGCGGCGGCTTCGGTTGCGGTGGCAAAGCCCAGATACATCGACCCGATCACGACGGAGATCAGCGCAAAGACCGGCAGCAGGAAACGCGAGTTGCGCAGCTTTTCGGCGAAGGTCATGTCGGTCTCGACATCGGGGTTCCAGTCTTTCGACATCAAGCTGGTCACCGCGACATAGCCCATGAACATCAGCGCCAGCAGCAGGCCGGGCATGACGCCGGCAAAGAAGAGCTTGGTGATGCTTTCGTTCACCGTCACCCCGTAGACGATCAGCGCCAGCGAGGGCGGGATCATCAGGCCCAGTGTCGCGGCCCCGGCCAGCGTGCCGGTGATCATCTTCTCAGGATAGTTGCGCGCCCGAAGTTCGGGGATCGACATTTTGCCCACGGTCGTCAGCGTCGCGGCGGAAGAGCCGGAGACGGCGGCAAACACGGTACAGCCCACGATATTGGTATGCACCAGCCCGCCCGGCAGTTTCGCGAGCCACGGCGACAGCCCGCGAAACATGTCTTGTGACAATCGCGTGCGGTAAAGGATTTCGCCCATCCAGACAAAAAGCGGCAGCGCGGTCAGGGTCCAGCTAGAGGAGCTGGCCCAGATGGTGGTGATCATCGCGTCGCCGACGGGGCGGGTGGTGAAAAGCTCCATCCCGACCCAGGCCACGCCCATCAGGGCGAGCCCGACCCAGACACCGGTGCCGAGGAGGAAGAACAGGACGATCAGGAACAGGGCAATGGCATAGATCTCGGTCATGGCGTCATTCCCCGAAGCTTTGATCGACTAGGTCACGGGTGACGCGGTGGTCGCCCTTGAAGATGAGATGCAAAAGGTTGTCCGTCAGCGCGATGGCGAGGATGCCGCCGCCGATGACCATGACAGATTGCGGTATCCAAAGCGCGGTGGCATCTTGGTCTTGGCTAACCTCGTTGAACTTCCACGACCAGTAGACGAACCAATAGGCGTAATAGGTGAAGTACCACGCGACCGCCGCCGCCACGGCGAAACACCAGATATCAAGCAGCCGCTTCCCGCCCGTGCTCAGCGCATTGAGCAGGATCGACACGCGGATATGCGAGCCGCGGTTCAGCGCATTGGCAAAGGCGAGGAAGCTTGCCCCGGCCATGGCATAGCCCGCATAGCTGGCTGCGCCCGGAAAGACATTGCCGGTCCAGCGGGCGACCATCTGGGCCACGATCAAGGTGAGGATGGCCACCAGACAGAGCGCCGCCAGCGCCCCCGCCCCGATGTAAAGTCCGTCCAATAGTCTGCGCAGCGCCTTCATCTGGCTCTCCCTCAGTCAAGTCATGCCCCGGCATGAGAACGGCGGCCCGAATAACGGACCGCCGCAGGTTTCGTGATTATTGCATCGCCTTATAGTCGTCGACGATCGCCTGACCGTCTTCGCCCGCGGCTTCGAGCCATTCTTGCGTCATGGTCTCACCCACTTCGCGCAGGCCGGACATCAGCTCTTCGCTGGCAGGCTCCACGTTCATGCCGCCTTCGCGCAGCCCGTCATAGGTGAACTGGGTGTAGTCCTTGGAGGCTTGCAGGCCACGTTCTTCGGCCTCGGTGGCGCAGGTGGTGATCGCCTCTTTGTTGGCGTCCGTGACTTCGGTCCAGACATCGGCGTTCACCATCACGTAGTTGCGCGGCAGCCAAGCGTCGACCTCGTAGAAATGCGTCAGGCTTTCCCAGACCTTCTGGTCATAGCCGGTGGCCCCCGACGAGATCATCAATTCCGCAACGCCCGTGGCGAAGGCTTGGCTGACTTCGGCGGCTTCGATGGTGACGGGCGACATGCCGGTCAGTTCGGCCAAACGCGCGGTGGTGTTGTTGTAGGAGCGAAACTTGACGCCCTTCATATCCTCGACCGAGCCGACTTCTTTCTTGAAGTAGAGCCCTTGAGGTGGCCATGGCACGTTATAAAGCAGGACGAGGTTCTGCTCTTCCAGCACGGCTTCGACTTTGGGCTTGGCGGCTTCCCAGAGCTTCGCGCTCGCCTCGAAAGAAGGCGCGAGGAAGGGGATGGAGTCAAAGCCGAAGACCGCGTTCTCGTTCTGGTGGCCAGAGAGCAGACGCTCCCCGATCTGAACCTGACCGGTCTGGATCGCGCGTTTGATGTCGGCCCCAGCGAAAAGTGCGCCGCCCGGATGCACAGTGATCTCGATCTCGCCGCCGGTGGCTTCGGTCACGCATTCGGCGAATTGCACGCCGTTCTCGGAATGGAAGTTCGAGGCCGAATAGGCCATCGGCATGTCCCATTTCTCGGCCGCGAAGGCAGGCATGGCGGTGCCGAGTGTCAGGGCGGTCATCGCCGCGCCGGCCATCAGTCTTGCTGTCAGTGTCATTTGGTTTCTCCCTTGTTTATTTGCGTGCGCGCTTGGCGTTATCTGTCAAAGCGCTGGGGGTGATACGGGGTTAGATCCGTGTTTGGCGGCTGCCCCGTGATCAATCCGGCGATCAGTCGGCCCGTTTTCGGCCCGCCCGTCAACCCGATGTGGTGATGCCCGAAGGCGGTATAGACCCGGCTCGTCCCGATCTGCCCGATCAGGGGCAGCGAGTCGCTGGGGGCGGGTCGGTGCCCCAGCCATTCGATCTCTTCCTCGGCGGTGAGGTTGGGAAAGGCGGCCTTGGCCTGACGGCGCAGCAGCGCCAGTGGCGCTTTGGATGCGCCCGCCTTCAGCCCGCCGAATTCGACGATCCCGGCGCAGCGCAGCCCCTCGGCCATCGGCGTGGCCACGAATTTGCCTGCCGCCATCATGGTGGGGCGCGACGGGCCGCCCTCAGCATCCTTAAACACGATATGATAGCCGCGTTCGGATTCCAGCGGCACATTGATCCCCAGCTTGCGCATCAGCGGTTTCGACCAGACCCCGGTGGCCAGCAGCACGTCGTCGCAGGGCAGCGGGCCTTGGTCGGTCAGGACCGAAGTGACCTCTTCATCAAGGATCGTGATGTCCTCAACCTCGGCCCGTCTAATAGTGCCGCCCATCCCCTCAAACGCCTTGGCCAGCGCCCGGACATAGCCGCCGGGGTCGGCGATGAAACCGTGGTCGGCCAACCGGGCGACGCAGGTGATTTGCGGGCCATAGGCCGGGTCGAATTCCTGAACCGCGCCGCCTTCGATGATCTCTGGCACGAAGCCCGCATCGCGGCGCAACGCCCATGTGTAGGCTTCGGCCTCAACGGCCGCGCGGCTGGTATAGGCAAAGCAATAGTCGCTGTCGTGGACCCAATCGGCCAGACCCAGATCGGCACAGAGGGCTTTGTGTTGCGCCACGCTGTCACCGACGATGGGCGCCAACCCGGCAGAGATGCGGCGGGTGTCGGCATCATTGGCGTGGGCCATGTAGCGGCGCAGCCACGGCAGCAGGCGGGGCAGATAGGGCCAGCGCAGGAACAGCGGGAACTCGGGGTCGCGCAGCATGCCGGGCGATTTCCGCATCAGGCCCGGCCCGGTCACCGGCGCAACGCCCGCCGCCGCCAGCACGCCACCATTGCCATGCGAGGTGCCGCGCCCCGGCTCAGACCGGTCCAGCAGCGTCACCTCCGCCCCGGCGCGGCGCAGCCAGATCGCGGCAGAGACGCCGACAATCCCGGCACCGATAACGACGACATGCTGGCTCATGGGTGGCGGCTTTCGATTTCGCGTTGGGTCATGGCTTGTTTCCTTTGGAGCATCTTTACACAAAAAATCACCACGTCAACAAAATGCTGATAAAATGTCATCGTTCGAGTTTCACTTGTCTCCCGCTGCCCGCAAAGGCACCCTGCGCCCAAACGGAGGGCATATGGCGAACGAGACAGGCGCGCGGCTGGGTATACTGATGCTCGACACGCGCTTCCCCCGCATTCTGGGCGATGTCGGCAATGCGAGGAGTTGGCCCTTTCCGGTGCGCTATGCCGTTGTGCCGGGGGCCACGCCCGAAGCCATCGTTTGCGATGATATCGAACCCTTTGTGCAGGCATTCATCGCGGTGGGGCGGGGCTTGGTCGCCGAAGGCTGCTCCGGCATCGCCACCACCTGCGGGTTCTTGGCCCTGATCCGGCCCCGTCTGGCCGAGGCGTTGGACGTGCCGGTTGCGGCCTCGGCGTTAGAGCAGGCCGGGCAGATCGCGGCTTGCCTGCCGCCCGGGCGCAGGGTGGGGATTTTAACGATCTCGGCCGCCACGCTTTCGCCCGCCCATCTGCGCGCGGCGGGCGTGCCCGAAGGCAGCCCAGTGATGGGGTTGGAAGGCAGCAGTTTCGCCCGGACGATCCTTGGCAATTTGCCCGACCTTGAAGTGCCGCAGGCGCGGGCCGAGATGGTGCAGGCGGCGCAGCAGTTGGTGGAGGCCCAGGCAGATGTCGGCGCGATCCTGTTGGAATGCACGAATATGGTACCCTACGCCCCCGACATCGCGGCGGCGACCGGGCGGCCCGTGCATTCGATCCACAGTTATCTCAACTGGTTTCACGCAGGGTTGCTGCCGCCCCGTTTCGCCTAAAGCGGCGCGCGCAGCCAGCCGTCGGCAAAGCGAACTTTGTTCACCCCGGCGAGGGGCAGGAGCCGGTGCACTTCCGCCTCAAACGCCGCCTGCCGCCCCTTGCCCCAGCGGATGCCACGCTCGGGCCACAGCGCAGTGATGCGCAGCTCATCCGCGTCTCGATGCGCTTTCATATCAACGCGGCCCACCAGCCGGTCGCCCTGTAGCAAGGGGAAAACATAGTAGCCGTATCTACGCTGCGCCTCGGGCACGAAGACCTCGATCCGGTAGTCAAACCCGAAAAGCCGTGCCGCGCGTTTGCGGTCGCGCAGGGCCGGGTCGAAGGGGCTAAGCACGCGCAGACGTTTGGGCGGGTCGCGGGTGAGGGCGGGGTCTTCGGCCCAACCGGGGCGGACAAAGGCAGGGCGGAGGCTGCCATCGGCGGCCTCGATATCGATCTCCTCCAACCGCCCGGCGGCCTGTTCGGCCGCGCACCATCCGCGCGCCTCGGCGGGAGAGATATGGGCCCAAAAGGCGGCCAATTCCCCCGCCGTGGCAAAGCCCAAACGCGCCAGCGCCTGATCGCAGCACCAGTCGATTGTCTGCCCCGTGCCGGGAGCATTGGCCGGATCGTGCAGCACGGCAGGCACCGCCCGTTCGGTCAGATCATAGCGCTTGCGAAACCCCTCGCGTCCGGTCACCGCCAGCGCGCCGCTGCGCCACAGATACTCCAGCGCGGTTTTCGACGGATGCCACTGCCACCAGCCTCCGCTGCTGCGCGGCTCGTCCCGGCCCACATCCGATGAGGTTACGCTGCCCTCCGCCCGGACCTGCGCCAGCACGCTTTGCATCTGCGCTTCGAAATCATGGCGCTGCCAGTCCTTCCAACGGCCCAGCAGCTTTGCCGCATCGCGGGTGCGGCGCAGGTGCCACTGGGGGTAGAATTCCATCGGGATGACGGCGGCGTCATGGGTCCAATGCTCAAACAGCGCGCGGTCTTTTTCATAGAGCCGTTTCAGGGCGGCGGGGCGATACCGAGGACGCCGTGCAAAGAGGATCAGATCATGCGCCCGCGCCACGGTATTGATGCTGTCGAGCTGCACAAACCCCAAGTCATGGATCAACTTGAGCAGTGCCGCGCCCTTGGCCGGGCCCTGCGGCGGGTCGGACAGCAGGTGACGCGCCAAAAACAACCGCCGCGCGGCGGCATTGGCGAGCCTTGGGCGGCTCACCCCTGACGGCGGCGGCGCAGGGTGTCGCCCAGCGACAGCGTCGGGGTCAGGGTGATCTGGGTCTGCATTTCCGGGTCCGGCTCGGGCTGGGTCTGGTTGAGGATGATCCGCGCCGCTGCCTGACCGATCTCGTTCCGGCAGGCATCCATCGTCGCCAATTGACGCGGCAAACCTTGCAACAGTTCGACGTTGTTGAACCCCGCCAAACCGATCTGACCGGGGATATCGATGCCTTGATCGATCAGATGCAACAGCCCGCCTGCGCCAATCATGTCATTGGAGTAATACAGGAAATCGAGGTCGGGTGAGCGTTCCAACATTTCTTGCGTCATCTCACGACCCTTGGCCAGCGCGGAGCCGCCGGAGTAAAAGGCGCGGTCTTCGATCTCCACCCCTGCCTTAGCGAGCCCTTCGGTGAAACCTTCGAACCGTTTGCGGGCGCGGTGATCCAGCGGCATTTTCGTGCCCATGAAACCGATCCGCTCATAGCCTTCGCGCAGGATCGCCTGCGCCATCTCGCGCCCCGCGCGACGGTGTGATATACCCACCATCGCATCGACGGGTTTGCCGTCGGTGTCCATGATCTCGACCACCGGAATGCCTGCATTGCGCAGCATGGCGCGGGTGGCGTCGGAATGTTCCAGCCCCGCGATGATCACCCCCGAAGGCCGCCACGAGAGCATCTCATAGAGCACCCGCTCTTCCTTCTCGGGGAGGTAGTCCGTCACCCCCACGACCGGCTGCAGCGGGGTGTCTTCGAGCACCTGATTGATGCCGTTCAGGACTTCGGGAAACACCATATTGCCCAGTGACGGGATCACCACCGCCACAAGGTTCACGCGCTGGCTGGCCAGCGATCCGGCGATCTGGTTGGGCACATAGCCAAGCGCCTTGGCGGCGGCGAGAACACGGTTGCGGGTGGCCTCTGACACGTCGCCGCGTTTGCGCAGGACACGGCTGACCGTCATCTCGGAAACGCCACAAGCATCGGACACATCGCGTAGGGTCAACGGGCGTTTGGGGGGTGTGGTCAATTTGGTTTTCCTGTTTGCCTCACCCATAGGTAGCGCGAAGCGGGACGCGCGATCAAGCACTGCCGCAGTCTGGCCGTGCAGTCAGGTCGTGCAGTCGGGCCGGGGCGCCGCACCAATCGGTGGCCATTCTGCCGATGACATCGCCCCCTGCTTGCGCTAAACCGCCCCTGTCGGCCCCGTGGCTCAACTGGATAGAGCAGCCCCCTCCTAAGGGGCAGGTTGCAGGTTCGAATCCTGCCGGGGTCGCCATGCGTCTTGCGCGATGCCAACATCTGCCTCATTCACCCCCTTGTTGCTTGAAATCCCCAACCGGTCTGTCAGATTGCGCGGGATATAATCAGGAATGGCAGAGGCTTTGATGAAAACAGGAACTTTTGTGATCGGGGCGGCCATGATGGCTGTTGCCGGATGTACGGTGCCCGCGACCGCGCCAGATGGCGGGTCGGCACGGGTGGGCAATCTGCCAGAGTCGGTGGTGCGCCTTGCCGCGCCGAACCAAGACCTGACCTCGGCGCGTTTGCTGCCCGAAGATGGCTGCTATTGGTATCAGCACAGCGGTCCGGTTGAGACGACGATGGTACCGCTGCGGGCGGTGGGCGGCAATCCGATCTGCACCAAACGCCAAGCCTAATGAGAATGGGGACCGCCTGTTCGCGGTCCCCGTCCTGCGTCGCGGCTTAGCTGCGCGCGACGACGCTTTCTTCTGCCGAATAGAGATAGGCCGTCGAGCCGGTCCGCACATTCGGGTAGAGTTGGTTAATATGCGCCATAATCATCCGCACACAGCCAGAGCTGGCCCGCCCACCAATGCTGCGCGGCTCGGGTGTGCCGTGGATACGCAGATAGGTGTCACGGTTGCCTTCGAATAGATAAAGCGCCCGTGAACCGAGGGGGTTCTCAGGGCCGGGGGGCACGCCGTCTTCGAGACCCGCGTAAAGCTCAGGATCGCGCTTGATCATGTTTTGAGTGGGGGTCCAATGCGGCCATTCCACCTTGCGCTTGATCGTGTAGGTGCCGGGCTCATAAAGATTGCCGCGCGCAATCGCCACGCCGTAGCGCATCGCGGTGCCGCCTTCTTCGATATGATAGACATAGCGTGCAACGGCATCGACGTGAACGTCACCGACGCGCAGATTGTCGTTCGCCACAACCCGCTGAGGCAGGAAACGCGGGTGGACGCCCCAAGGGTTGCTGGTCGCCGGGTCAAACCCTGTCGGGGTGATCCGCGCGTCCCATGCGGCTTTCTCCGCTTCGCTGGGGCGGGTGCGTGCCATCAAAGGAGTGGCAATCGCGCCGGAAAAAAGCGCTGTGGTGGTCTGGATGAAATGACGTCTTGTCAGCATTTGGTCGCTCCGTGGTTGACCTCTCTGCGCAGGGCAGGGTCGTATGCGTGTATGAAAGACTAACGGCCTTTCCCCGCCGGAGGTTCAAGGAAGAAGGCCGTTGCTAAAGAGAATGTGATCTAAAACACACGGTTTTCACGAAAACAGGGGCGCGCAGGGGGTCGCGCGCCCCGAAGGCACTGGGGGTGAGGGTGGGGTTGGCGGTGCCCGCTCAGCCACGGCCCCGGTATGGCGGCACGCCCTGATCGGGGATCCAGACGCCTTCGGGCAGGGGGCCGGTCTGCCAGAACACATCGATGGGAATGCCGCCGCGCGGATACCAGTAGCCGCCGATCCGCAGCCATTGCGGATCAAGGAAATCGGCCAAGCGGCGCGCGATGGAGACCGTGCAATCCTCATGGAAAGCGCCGTGATTGCGGAACGAGGTCAGGAAGAGTTTGAGCGATTTGGATTCCACCAGCCACGGGCCGGGCACATAGTCGATCACCAGATGCGCAAAGTCCGGCTGGCCGGTCATCGGACAGAGCGAGGTGAACTCGGGCGCGGTGAAACGCACGTTATAGGCCACATCGGCCTGCGGGTTCGGCACCCGCTCCAACTCGGCCTCTTCGGGGCTGGCGGGAATGCGGGTCTCACCGCCGAGTTGTTTGAGATTGCTGTAGATGTCTTCGGACATAGGTGTCTCCATCGGTCAGACGCCGCGCTTGTTGCCCCAGATCAGGACATGAAGCTGCGGCAGGATGCGGGGGGCGAACCAGTGATCGGTCATGGCAAGGTCGGTCAGCCAACCCAGACGGTCGGCCAGCGCCTGCGGGTCAACCGGCGTGGCGGGGTCGACCTCGGGATTGCCGGGCTGGAGGTAGAGCGGGATATCGGGGTGATGCGCATGCACTTCGCGGGCCCAGTGGTAGTCGATCTCATCGAAGATCACGATCTTCATCACCTGTTGGCGCGCCTGAGCGCCGAAGGCCCGGCAGGCGTCGAAGGCATCCCAATCGACAGTCTCACCGCTTGAGGGCGGTTTGGGAGAGAGCACCAGCGTATCAAGATCGGCAAACCATGGGCGCGCGATGGAGCCTTGGGTCTCGCAGGCGAAACGGTAGCCCGTGGCCTGCCCCATCCGGATCAGCGGGCCGAAATCCTGAATTGCCGGGTTGCCTCCGGAAAGGGAAACGGTCAGCGGTTGATCCTTGGAGAGTTTGCGGATCCGGCGCCAAATATCCTCGGTGGACATGGGGGCCCAGCTATGGCGGTATTGGCTGTCGACGGCGTGCAGGCTGTCGCACCAGCTACACCGATAGTCACAGCCGCCCGCGCGAACGAATACCGTCGGTTCCCCGATCAGCGCGCCTTCGCCCTGAATGGTGGGGCCGAAAATCTCGGCTATGCGCAGGCTCATGGCCGGTATTCCGCCCATGTCTTGGGGGTCTCGCTGACCAGCACTGCGCAGGTTTCCGGCCAACGCGCCGCGCACCAATCGTGGAAATGCTTTGCCATATTCTCGGCCGTGGAGGGGCCGTCGAGAACATCGTTCAAATGTCGGTGGTCAAAGTGATCGTCGATATAGGTCTTCAGCGGCTTCAGGTCGTGATAATCGCGCACGAAACCGTCGGCATTGAGCGTCTCGGCGGCCAGTTCGACCACGACGATATAGTTGTGCCCATGCAGCCGCGCGCATTGGTGGTCGTCGGGCAGGTGGGTCAACTGGTGGCTGGCGGAGAAGTGGAATTCCTTGCGAATACGGAACATCAGCCTTCCCCTCGTGTGGCGAGGGCCGTGGTCCAATAGTCCGGGTCGGCATAGACCGTCGGGTCGGTGACCTCGGCCAAATGAAAGGCTTCGCGCCTCTCAACACAGGTGCCGCAGCGCCCGCAATGGACCGCGCCGCCTTTGTAGCAAGACCACGTCTCGGCGAAAGGCGTGGCATGGCGCGCGCCTTGGCGGACGATCTCGGCCTTGCTTTGCTCGACGAAGGGCGTGTGCAGGCGCACATCGGCATAACCCTCGAGTGCGGCCTGCTGCATTGCGTCGAAGGCGCGGGTAAAGCCGGGGCGGCAATCGGGATAGATGAAATGGTCGCCGCCATGCACGGCAGTGGCCACGGCCTCATCGCCCTGTGCTGCTGCGATGCCAAAGCCGATCGACAGCATGATCGCATTGCGGTTTGGCACGACGGTGATCTTCATCGTGTCTTCGGCGTAATGCCCATCGGGCACGTCGATATCATCGGTCAGTGCGGAGCCTGACAGCGCAGCACCAATCCCGCGCATGTCAATCAGGTGGAACGGCACGCCCAGCCGCTTGGCGGCGGCTTCGGCGAAGTCGACCTCCTTGCGGTGGCGTTGACCATAGTCAAAGGAGACAAGCCGGGTGAGGTGGTGCTCAGCGGCGATGATATGCGCAAGCGACACGGAATCGAGTCCGCCTGAGCAGATGACAAGTGTTTTCATTCTGGGGCCCTTGTTTTGATGTCCGGGTAGGCTGCGACCGGATGGCGGGGCTTATTTCAGAATTTTCACAGATTGCAAGCCTTCCGGGCAGCGGCGCCGGGTCGCAGGCATAAGGGCAGGAGGGGCGCTGTCGGAGCCCGTTAAAATAAGGGATTTGGCCTTAACGATTAAACCTAAGTTAACTTTAGCCAGGTCCGAATCCGCGCTAAGGTGAGGATATGTTGAAAAGCAGCCAAAGCGTCACGCTTGACGCCAGCCATTATGAATTGATCGAGGCGATGACCGACGAAGTGGTCATCCTTGACGCCACCGGCGAGATTGTCGCGGTAAATATGGCGTGGAAGATCTTTTGCGAAGAGAACGGCGGGGACGCCGGGTCGCATTATGTCGGGGCCAATTACTTTGACATCTGCAAAGCGGCGGTGATGGATTCCGTGGTGCAGGCGGAAACCGTTCTGGACGGGCTGCGACAGGCATTGAGAACCGGTGCCGCCTTTGAGGGGGAATACCCCTGTGATGGGCCGGGCGTGCGGCGCTGGTTTCAGCTGAACGCCAACCGCATGACAATCCAAGGCGCGCCCTGTCTGCTTTTGCAGCACCGCAATGTCACCACGCGCCGCATGGCCCATGACGATATCGAGCGTGCCCATGTGCGTGCTGAAACCTTTGCCGCCCTCGTCGCCACCACGGGCGAAGCGATCCTGACCTATGATATGGATGGCCGTATCATCAGCTGGAACCCCGCCGCCGAGCGGCTTTATGGCTATACCGAAGAGGAGGCATTGGGCCGGTCGGTCGAGCTTTTGTATCCGCTGGATTGGCCGACACGGGTGCTTGAATATCGCGATCAGATTATGGCGGGTAAGTTGCGCCAGTTCGAT
The DNA here is from genome assembly GCF_032922545.1 of Sulfitobacter sp. LC.270.F.C4. Taxonomy (NCBI): domain Bacteria; kingdom Pseudomonadati; phylum Pseudomonadota; class Alphaproteobacteria; order Rhodobacterales; family Roseobacteraceae; genus Sulfitobacter; species Sulfitobacter sp. LC.270.F.C4. The sequence goes on from NZ_CP136692.1 coordinate 582,335, forward strand.
GCGGTGCGGGTCGCCAAGGACGGCACCGAGCGGCATGTCACAATCGCCTGCACGCCCATCCGGACGCTGTCGGGGGATATCGTTTCAATCTCGAATATCCACCACGATGTGACCGCGACGCGCAAAGCCGAAGAGGTGCGCGATCTCGTCTCGCGCGAGGTCATCCACCGCGCCAAGAACATGCTGTCTTTGGTGACGGCGATGCAGCGTCAAACGGCGAGTTCGGCCGCCTCGCTGGCGGAGTTCAACAAATCCTTCGGGGACCGTATTCAGGCGCTGGCCCGTTCAACCGATTTGCTGGTTGATGGTGGATGGTCCTCTGTGGACCTTGCACAACTGGTCCGGGCGCAATTGGACCCCTTCTTGCATTTGCAAGGCAAGGGGGTGGATGTGGCAGGCCCCACCGTCGCATTGGGGCCGCAGGCTTTGCAATTGATCGGCATGGCGCTGCATGAACTGGCGACGAATTCCACCAAATACGGTGTGATGAGCGGCGGGCGCGGCGATATCCGGTGCCATTGGTCGCACACCGAAAAGGGCGGTCTGCGTTTCCAGTGGGTCGAGACCGGCATCACATTTGATTCTTCCGCCAAAAAAGCGTCTGGCTTTGGCAGCAAGGTGCTTTCCGTATTGGCCCCCGCCATGGTCAATGGCTCGGCGGATACGGTGACCAGTGAAGACGCGCTGACTTGGACCGTGACGATCCCCGCCGCGCATCTTGTCAAGGTGACCTGAAGGTCACGAAACCTTGCTCCTCGGGGGATGTATGCCCGCAAGGGCCGTTCCCGGTGGCGCAAAATGGCGCTTTTGCGGAACTCTCCTGCGCTGGAAACTTGTTCCTTCCCCAGACACGTCGTTTGGAAAAGCAATAGGAGGCTAGGATGGCCGAAGGACAGGACAAGACCGCAAAGCTTTACCGCATGGTGATGGAGCAGCACCTCTGTCCCTTTGGGTTGAAGTCTAAAGACCTGCTGGAGCGGCAGGGCTATCACGTCGAAGATCACCACCTTACCACGCGCGAAGAGACCGACGCCTTCATGGCAAAAGAGGGTGTGGAAACCACGCCGCAGACCTTTATCGATGGTGAGCGGATAGGCGGCTACGACGATCTGCGTGTGCATTTCGGTCTGGACAAGCCCAAGGAAGAACAGTCGGACACCAGCTATCAGCCCGTCATCGCCATTTTCGGCGTGGCCTTCCTGATGGCACTGGGCCTTTCTTGGTACGCCTTCGACAGCATCTTCACCCTGCGGGCATTTGAATGGTTCATCTCGATCTCGATGTGTTTCCTCGCCGTACAAAAATTGCAGGACATCGAGAGCTTTTCCACGATGTTCCTGAACTACGACCTGCTGGCGCAGCGTTGGGTGCCCTATGGCAAGGTCTACCCCTTTGGCGAGGCGCTGGCCGGTATCCTGATGACAGCCGGCGCGCTGACATGGCTGTCGGCCCCCGTCGCGATTGTCATCGGCGCGATCGGCGCGGTGTCGGTGATCAAGGCGGTCTATGTCGACAAGCGCGAGCTGAAATGCGCCTGTGTGGGTGGCTCAAGCAATGTGCCGCTTGGGTTCGTCTCGCTCACCGAGAACGTTATGATGCTGGGCATGGGGATTTGGATGTTAATCAAGGTCTACGGCTAAGCGGAACGGGGCGCGCCGAGGTTTGGGCGTAGGCTGGTATCAGGGGGATATCTGGTCGGGCTGAGAGGATTCGAACCTCCGACCCCCTGCTCCCGAAGCAGGTGCGCTACCAGGCTGCGCTACAGCCCGACCGATGTGCAGCGCATAGCGCAGCGTGGCGTAATTGGCAATTGGTCAGTTGTAGGGATTTTGCGGTGCGGATGGGGAGATCGGGCGCAGTTGGGGGCGCTGCCCCCGCAGCCTTTGGCTGCTCCCCCGCGGGTATTTGAGAAAGAATGAAGGGGGAAGCGGCGGGGCGTGAACCCCGCCGCGGTTCTTTAGAGGCTCGCGTCGAGCGCTTTGAGGATCGCGTTGCCCATTTCCTCGGTCGTGATGGGGGTGCCGCCTTCGGGGCCCATCAGATCGGGGGTGCGGGCGCCGTCGGCCAGTGCCTGTTCAACGGCTTTTTCCAGGCGCGCGGCTTCTTCGCCTTGGTCGAAGGAATAGCGCAGCGCCATGGCGAAGCTGAGGATGCAGGCGATCGGGTTGGCTTTGCCTTGGCCCGCGATGTCGGGCGCGGAGCCGTGGACGGGCTCGTAGAGGGCTTTGGGCCGGCCATCGGCATTGGGCGCGCCGAGGCTGGCGGAGGGCAGCATGCCGAGGCTGCCCGTGAGCATGGCGGCGCAGTCGCTGAGGATGTCGCCGAAGAGGTTATCGGTGACGATGACGTCGAATTGTTTGGGGGCCCGGACCAGTTGCATGGCGCCGTTGTCGGCATACATGTGGCTAAGTTCGACATCGGGATATTCGGCGTCACGAACCCGTTGGGTGACTTCGCGCCAGAGGATGCCGCTTTCCATGACATTGGCTTTTTCCATGGAGCAGACTTTGTTGCCCCGGCGGCGGGCGAGTTCAAAGGCGGAGCGGGCGACGCGCTCAATCTCGCTTTCGGTGTAGCGCTGCGTGTTGATGCCGACGCGCTCGTTGCCTTCCTCGAAGATGCCGCGCGGTTCGCCGAAGTAGACGCCGGAGGTCAGTTCGCGCACGATCATGATGTCGAGGCCCGCGACGATGTCTTTCTTGAGCGAGGAGAAATCGGCCAGCGCGTCAAAGCATTGTGCTGGGCGCAGGTTGGAGAAGAGGTCCATTTCCTTGCGCAGGCGCAAAAGGCCGCGTTCGGGTTTGACCGAGAAGTCGAGGTCGTCGTATTTCGGGCCGCCGACGGCGCCCAGAAGCACCGCGTCGACTTCGAGGGCGCGGGCCATCGTGTCGTCGTGCAGGGGCGTGCCGTGTTTGTCATAGGCCGCACCGCCGACCAGATCATGCTCTACGTCGAAGGCCAGATCGCGCTTTTCGCCGAACCAATCGATGATGCGCGTGACCTGGGCCATAACCTCGGGGCCGATGCCGTCGCCGGGGAGGATGAGCAAGGATGGGTTGGCCATGGGAAACTCCTGAAAATACGGTTGGAGATTGGGTAGCCTGCGGGTTCCGAAGGGTCAAGATAGCGGCGCGTCAGCGGGTGAGGTCGACCCAGACCAGTGCATGGCGGCTGGCGTCTTCCCCCTCGGGCCAGATCAGGCCAGCGTCGAGCACCTGCCAGTCGCGAGAGGGCAGGATGTAGTCGACGCGCATCGGGCCGGTTTGCGACCAGTCGACTGTAGATTGGTCGGGCAGCGGGTCTTGCAAGGTGGGGTGAGCGAGCAGCCTGGCGATGGCGTCACCGCGTCCTTCACCGCGCGTAGGATCAAGGTTGGCATCGCCGAGGAGGATGAAAGCATCTTGGGGCGGGGTGCCGATCACTCCGGCAAGGTGGTGAGACCAGAAGGCTGTTTCATCGTGGTTGCGTCGGCCGTTGCGGTCTTCGGGGCCGTCGAAAACGGGCGGGGTGGCGTGGTAGGTCAGCAGGGTGATTGGGCCGTCGGGCAGCTGGACGGGCAGGGCCCAGTGGCTGTTGGACGACAGACGTTGCGTGGCGTGGGCCTCGGCTCCGGCGAAGGGCTTGCCGTCGATCATCGGGTAGAGCGAGCCGGGGAGGTCGCGCCAAATGAGGGTGCTGAAGTCCTGTAGGTCTTCTGTCAGGATCGGGTGGCGTGAGAGGAGCGCCATGGCGCCTTGGCCAAAGAAACGGCCATAGCCTTGGGCGTCGCGCGGGCCACCGAGCTTGCCGTCACCGTTCAGATCTACATCGCTTTGGCGGCCTGCGTTGGGGGGTGCGGCAAAGCGGTGGGGGTAGGGCGCGCCTGCGGCGGTGAGGGCATCGGCGAGGGCATTAAGGGCGCTGCATTCGAGATCGTAGTCAATGCCTTGGAGGGCGATGATATCGGGATCGGCGGCGGCGATGGTCTGCACCACCGAAGCGATGCTTGGGTCATCGCCGCGCAGGATGTCGCGCAGCAGAATGCCCGGCCCTTTGCGTGACAATTCGGTGTTGAAGGTGGCGATGCGCAGCGGCTCGGCCTGTGCGAAACCAGTCAGCAGGAAAAACGCCAGCAGCAGTCTGATCAGGCGGCCTGCATATGCGCTTCGGCGTAGGCGCGGCGGCGTTTGTCGTGGATCATCTCGGCCACGCGCCCCATGGCGATGCCCCGCATAATCATACTGGCCGGAAGGAATGCCCATGCGCTTATTGTCCAGATCATGGTTTGCGGATTGCTCAGTGAGATCGGATCTAGCAGATCGGCGGTGGCCTTGACCACTGCGGGGATGATGAAGGGCAACAAGAACCCAAGCGCGATGTTGATCCGTGCATCGCGTTGCAGACGGTAAAGCACGTCGCCCCCGGCGGTTGGGTCAAAGAGCGGCAGATTCACCCAGACGTTAAAGGCGCCTTGGCGGGCGGGCCAGCCCATGACCCGCACCAGCACCACGAATGTCGCCAATGCGATGAGCGAAACGAGGTAGGCCAGCCCCGCTGCCGTGCGGATCAGATTGACCGCCTCATAGGGGGCATCGGCGGGCATCATCAGCACGACCAGCCGCACCGGAGAATAAGGGAAATCGAGCGCGTTGCCCAAGATCACGCCGAGCGAGGTCAGTGCGCCTGTCAGCAGGGTGGGGGCCGCTTGGCCCCGTGCGATCAGTGACAGAACGACGATGGTGAACAGCAGGCTGATGAAGCGCAGCCGATTGAAGGGTGGCGCATCGCGAAATTCGACGATGCTCGGTTGGCGCGAGTTGTATTCCATGAAGGTCAAAATCGACGCGATACAGGCGAGGAGCAGGGTGATCTGGCTCGATTCCGCATCGGCGCCCGGCAAAAGGAGCGCAGGTGTGGCTATCAATAGCGCCACCAATAGGCCACGCGTCGCCGCGCCTGTCATTCGTCCGATCACTGCTCTGCCCTTCCAAACTGGCCAGACGCGATACATTGCCGCGTGCTTGTTCCAACTTGATGGCCCCGGTTGCTGGGGCTCGCCTCATTATTGTCCAATTTTTGCCTTCTTTCCGCGCGCGCCTCAAGGCTCCGCGTGGAAAAGAGCAGGGTTCTGGGGTATTTTGAGGGAAAGGGTGGTGCGTTCTTGCATCAATTTCGTGGCAGGTTGATGGCAGGCCGCAACATCTTGTGGGCGCTGGATTTACGCCCACAAGTTGAGTTTAGAAATGGCCCTTAGACCCAAGGACGGCTCTGGTTGAGCGAATCCTCATAGGTGTCGATCGCCGTGCCCTTTTCAAGCGTCAGGCCGATGTCGTCCAGACCGTTGAGCAGGCAGTGCTTTTTGAAGGCATCGACTTCAAACGGGAATTTCTCACCGTCTGAGGTTGTGACGGTTTGACCTTCGAGGTCGATGGTCATCCGCGCGTTGGAGCCCTTTTCGGCGTCCTTCATCAGCACATCGACCTGCTCTTGCGGGAGGACGATCGGCAGGATGCCGTTCTTGAAGCAGTTGTTGTGAAAGATGTCCGCAAAGCTGGGCGCGATGACGCAGCGGATGCCGAAATCTTTGATCGCCCAGGGCGCATGCTCGCGCGAGGAGCCGCAGCCGAAGTTGTCGCCTGCGACGAGGATCTGCGCGTCGCGGTATTGTGGTTGGTTCAGCACGAAATCGGGGATTTCGTTGCCTTCGCGGTCATAGCGCATTTCGTCGAACAGGTTCACGCCAAGGCCCGAGCGTTTGATCGTTTTGAGAAAGACCTTGGGGATGATCATGTCGGTGTCGATGTTCACCAGCGGCATGGGAGCCGCGGTGCCGGTGATTTCTGTAAACTTTTCCATCGGGTTATCCTTCGGAGATTGCGGGAACCGCGCCGCTGACCGGCGCGTTCTAGGCAAATGGGGTATCAGGAGGGCATGGCATGACGTACCAAACCGGCACGAAAGTGGAATGGGACTGGGGCAATGGCACTGGGACCGGCAAGATCGTCAAGAAATACACGCAGAAGATCACGCTGAAGCTGCAGGGCAGCGAGGTGACCCGCAAAGCGAGCGATGACGAACCGGCCTATAAGATCGAACAAGACGACGGCAGCGAAGTGCTGAAGTCTGGCAGCGAGTTGCGCAAGGCCGACTGAGCCCTGCGCAACGCGCCCGGTATCCACGCCCCGGTCGGTCACGCCAATTCGCGCACGTCGGTCAGGTGACCGGTGAGAGCAGCCGCCGCGGCCATGCCGGGCGATACGAGGTGCGTGCGGCCTTTATAGCCCTGACGCCCTTCGAAGTTACGGTTCGACGTGGCCGCGCAGCGTTCGCCGGGGGCGAGCTGATCGGGGTTCATCGCCAAACACATCGAACAACCCGCAAGGCGCCATTCGAAACCGGCCTCGCGGAAGATGTCCGCCAGTCCTTCTTCCTCGGCCTGTGCGCGCACAAGGCCCGAGCCGGGCACGACCATGGCCCGCAAACCGTCTTTGATCTTCTTGCCTTTCAGCACGGCGGCAGCGGCGCGCAGGTCTTCGATGCGGCCATTGGTGCAGGAGCCGATAAAGACGGTGTCGATCTGGATGTCGGTCAGTTTCTGGCCCGGTGTCAGGTCCATATACTCCAGCGCGCGTTTCACCGCGTCGACCTTGCCGCCTTTGAAGTCCTCGGGCGCAGGAACGACCGAAGTGATCGGCAGCACGTCCTCGGGCGAGGTGCCCCATGTGACGACTGGTGCGATGTCTTCGCCCTTGAGCGTGACGACCTTGTCGAAGTGGGCGTCGTCGTCGGAGTAGAGCGTTTTCCACCAGTCCATCGCCGCTTCCCATTGTGCGCCTTTCGGAGCGTGGGGGCGGCCTTTGCAATACTCAAAAGTCTTTTCGTCAGGTGCGATAAGGCCCGCGCGCGCGCCGCCTTCGATCGCCATGTTGCAGACGGTCATGCGGCCTTCCATCGACAGGTCGCGGATCGCTTCGCCGCAATATTCGATGACATAGCCGGTGCCGCCTGCCGTTCCGGTGGCGCCGATGACGGAAAGGGTGATGTCCTTGGCCGTGACGCCGGGGCGCAGCTTGCCGGTGATCTCGACCTTCATGTTCTTGCCCTTGCGCTGGATCAGCGTCTGGGTGGCAAGGACGTGCTCAACCTCGGAGGTGCCGATGCCATGCGCCAGCGCGCCGAAAGCGCCGTGGGTCGCGGTGTGGCTGTCGCCGCAGACGACGGTCATGCCGGGCAGGGTCCAGCCCTGTTCGGGGCCGACGATATGCACGATGCCTTGGCGCACGTCCGAGACGGGGTAGTAGTGCACGCCGAACTCACGCGCGTTTTTGTCGAGCGCGGAAACCTGAATGCGGCTGTCCTCGGTCATCGCCTCGGGGTCTTCGCGGCCTTCGGTGGTTGGCACGTTGTGATCCGGCACGGCGATGGTCTTGTCCGGCGCGCGCACGGTACGGCCCGACATGCGCAGCCCTTCAAAGGCCTGCGGGCTGGTCACTTCGTGGACGAGGTGACGGTCGATATAAAGCAAGCAAGTGCCGTCATCGGCTTCGTGGACGACATGGGCGTCCCAGATTTTATCGTAAAGCGTCTTGGGGGACATGATGGTCCTCTCCCGTGGTTTGGAATGGCTATGGGTGTGGCTGAGAGGGCTGGCTTATAGTCGGGCCAGAACGCTATGCGTCGCGCCGAAAAAGCGTTCGCGCAGACGCGCACGGTCGCAAAGATCAAACACCAGTATCATGGGGCCTTGGATATAGACCCTGAGCGAGTCTCGCAAGGTGGCATCGTGGGGCGGTGTGCGGGGCCGGTCGCGCGGCGGTTCTTGCTCTGGCGAGGAGCCTGTGCAACCGTGATCTTCCTGAGTTGCAAAGGCCGTACATGATCCCTGAGTCCCACCCTTTCTCGAACTTCCTTCTATCGCTTCAGGCTTTGTTCGATGGGGTGCTCGGCTTTGGTGAGAGCGTCCTAAGCCCCGGTTGGCGGCAGAACCAGATTTTGATCTTGCTGGCCTTGGTTGCGCTGGCGTGGATCCTGCATCGGGTCACCGGTGTGATGCTGCAAAACTGGGTCCGCTCGCGCGAAGGGTGGTCCAAGTGGCAGTTGCGGGTGGTGGTGCAGGTCAAGCGACGGCTGGGGCTGATCTGGTTCGCCCTGCTGGCGGGGCTTTTGTATCAGGTGATGCAGAACGTCACTTGGCCATCGCGGTCGTATCTCATCGGATTGGCGGCGACGCTGGCGGCGATCTATGTCGGCATCGCCTTTGCCGCGCGTCTGGTGCGCAACCGCCCCCTACGGCGCATGGTGACATGGGGGCTGTGGATCTATGCCACGCTCTACATGCTGAATGTCGCGGACGATGTGGCGGTGTTTCTGGATGACGTGGCGCTGACGATTGGGGAGTTCCGGCTGTCGGTATTGACCGTCCTGACGGCTTTGGTGGTGGTCGGCGCGTTGCTGACCATGGCGCGGCTTGCCAGCACGACAACCGCCGCGACGATCCGTAAAAACGAAGACATCAGCCCGTCGATGCAAGTGCTGGCGGTAAAGGGCGTGCAGATCCTGCTCTATGGTTTGGCGTTCTTTATCGGTGTGCGGGCCGTGGGGATTGATCTGACGGGGCTGGCGGTGCTCTCGGGTGCGATCGGTGTGGGCCTTGGTTTTGGTCTGCAAAAGGTGGTGTCGAACCTCGTCTCGGGCGTGATCATTCTGCTCGATAAGTCGATCAAACCGGGCGACGTGATCAGTCTGGGGGAGACCTTTGGCTGGATCCAGACACTGGGCGCGCGCTATGCCTCTGTGGTCACGCGGGACGGCAAAGAATACCTGATCCCGAACGAAGACCTGATCACTGGCCAAGTGGTGAACTGGTCGCATTCCAATGACTTTGTGCGCCTCGATATCTATTTCGGCACAGCCTATTCGGATGATCCGCATGTGGTGCGCAAACTGGCGGTCGATGCGGCCAAGGGCGTCGACCGGGTGTTAAGCTACAAGGCGCCCGTTTGCCATATCGTCGGGTTTGGCAATTCGTCGGTGGATTACATCCTGCGCTTCTGGATCAAGGATCCGACCGGCGGGCTGACCAACATTCGCGGCAATGTCTATCTGGCGCTTTGGGATGCGTTCAAGGAAAACGACATTTCCATCCCCTTCCCGCAGCGCGAGGTGAAAGTCATCGAAGACAGTCAATTGGCGCTCTCAAGGGTGGCGGCGGCAGAGAATTTGCCTGACTAGGCGGGGATTTGCGCCCCGGTTCACGCGGAGCGCATAGGGTCCATTGAAAAATCTGGCCTATATCGCTAAATTAGGGGGGCTCGGCACCGGGGCAAGCGTTCAGCATTGGCGGTGCATTACGAAGGAGGACAATGTCCTGTCTCTTAACGTTGACGCAGCGCAGGCTGCTGACCATGGGGCCGCAATGACTGCCGCCTCGCAAATCGCAACCAGCGACGACCTGCTGGCGCTTATCCTTTCCTCGCTGAATGACGACAAGGCCGAAGACATCGTGCAGATCGATCTGCGCGGCAAAACGGCCATCGGCGACTATATGGTGATCTGCTCGGGCCGCTCCACGCGGCAGGTTTCGGCGATCTCGGAAAAGCTGGCGCAGGCCGTCAAAGACGCCACCGGACGTACGTCCAAGATGGAAGGCCGCGAAACCGGCGACTGGGTCTTGATCGACACAGGCGACGTTGTTGTGCATGTCTTCCGCCCCGAAGTGCGTGAGTTCTACCAGCTCGAAAAGATGTGGCTGGGCGGCGAAGACGCGGCTGCGGTCATGCCGCACTGATCCTGCTTTTGCGGGACTAAGCCATGCGGGTACATCTCTGCGCCATGGGCCGGCTTCGCGCCGGTCCCGAAAAAACTCTTGTCGATGATTATCTCACCCGGTTCGACCGGACCGGGCGCGGTCTGGGCCTTGGTCCTGCGCGTGTGGTCGAGATGGAAGATAAGAAAAACGGCGGCATGGCTGCCGAGGCCGTTCTGCTGCGGCGCGCCATCCCCCAAGGGGCGGTGATCTGCGTGTTGGATGAGCGCGGCAAGGTCGAAACCTCCCCCGCTTTCGCCGAACGTCTTGGCACATGGCGTGATGCCGGGCGGGGCGATTTGGCCTTTGTCATCGGCGGGGCGGATGGCATTGATCCCAGTCTCCGCGCCGAGGCGGATCACGCGCTCTCCTTTGGCAAGATGGTCTGGCCGCATATGCTGGTGCGGGTCATGCTGGCCGAACAGCTATACCGCGCCGCCGCGATACTATCGGGCGGGCCTTATCACCGGGTCTGAGGCTTAGGGATCAAGGGGCGGGGTCAGGGCAGCGGGATCGTCACCAATTCCGGCGACCAGCCACTCACACTGTCGCGCGCCTGAATGCTGACCTCAGTCATCCCATCAGGGATGCGCACGCCCGACAGCGAACGGGTGAAAGGCTGCTCTTTGGTGTGCGGATGCGCCAGATTGCGCGTGCCCAAAGGCTCCCCCTCGGGGTCCAGAATGCGCCAAGCATCGGCATAGTGATCCCAACCGCTGTCGTTGTGGCGGATGGTAACGTCAAATTTCCACAGATCCCCCTGTCGATCGACCGTGACATTCAAAATGTCTGGCGGATCGGCCAAGGCCGGCATGGCAAAAGCCAATAGGATGAGAATGAGGCTGCGTTTGAACATGTGGCACCAATAAAACAACAAACTGAATATAGCGCATTTCGGAAGGGTTCCAAGGTAAGCACAGCGCGGCTCCGCGCAATTCACCGTGAGGCTGCAAATTAGTGGTGCAATTGCACCAAGCGCGCGGCAGTCTGGTCAAACCTGTGGCATAGTCTTTATGCTGCGGGTCAAGAGGAGGGACCGCGATGCAGATGCCAACACCGGATGCCGGGATCATTGCGCGCAAGGCGCGAGTCGTGGCGCGGCTGCGTGCGGCGCTGCCCCGCAATGCCGTGATTGACGACCCGCATGAGACCCGCGCCTATGAATGCGACGCGCTCACAGCCTATAAATGCCCCCCTTTGGCCGTGACCCTTCCGGCCAGCACCCAAGAAGTCTCCACCGTGCTGCGGATATGTCATGAGGAGGGCGTGCCTGTCGTGCCGCGCGGATCGGGCACCTCGCTCGCCGGTGGGGCGCTGCCCACAGCCGATAGTGTTGTGCTGGGGGTGGCCCGCATGGCCGAGGTGCTTGAGGTAGACTATGACAACCGGCTCATGCGGGTGCAGACCGGGCGCACCAATCTCAGCGTGACCGGCGCGGTAGAGGAGGATGGCTTCTTCTACGCGCCAGACCCTTCCAGCCAGTTGGCCTGCGCCATCGCGGGCAATATCGCGATGAATTCAGGCGGGGCGCATTGTCTGAAATACGGGGTCACCACGAACAACCTGCTGGGCGTCACGATGGTGATGATGGATGGCGACGTGGTTGAAATCGGTGGGGGCTATATGGATGCAGGCGGGCTGGACCTTCTGGGGCTGGTCTGCGGCTCCGAAGGTCAGCTGGGCGTGGTGACAGAGGCAACGCTGCGGATTCTGCCCAAACCCGAAGGCGCGCGGCCCGTGCTGATGGGCTTTGACGATAACGCCGTGGCGGGGGCCTGTGTCAGCGACATCATCAAGGCCGGGGTGCTGCCGGTGGCGATCGAATTCATGGACCGCCCCTGTATCGAGGCGACGGAGGCTTTCGCCCATGCAGGCTACCCGATGTGCGAGGCGCTGCTGATCGTCGAGGTCGAAGGCTCCGACGCCGAGATCGATCACCAGCTTGCCCTGATCACCGAGATCGCCCGCCGCCACAACCCGGTGGAACTGCGCGAAAGCACCAGCGCCGAAGAAAGCGCGGCGATCTGGCTGGGGCGCAAATCGGCCTTCGGTGCGATGGGGCAGATCAACGACTACATGTGTCTGGATGGCACGATCCCGGTGAACGAGCTGCCGATGGTGCTGCGGCGCATTGGCGAGATGTCGGACAGCTATGGCCTTAAAGTCGGCAACGTCTTTCACGCAGGCGACGGCAATATGCACCCGCTGATTCTGTTTGATGCCAACAAACCCGGCGATCTGGAAAAATGCGAAGCCTTCGGCGCGGATATCCTGCGGCTTTGTGTTGAGGCGGGCGGCTGTCTGACCGGAGAGCATGGCGTCGGCATCGAAAAGCGCGATCTGATGCATGTGCAATATGCCCCGGCGGATCTGGAGGCGCAGTTGGCGGTGAAAGACGTGTTTGATCCGACGTGGCTGTTGAACCCGGCCAAGGTCTTTCCTTTGGATGTCACGGAAGGGCGGCGCGGCAGCGGCGCGTCGGTGGCCGCGTGACGGTAACGACTGAAGCAGAAGTGGTCGAGGCGATCCGATCCGCGCAGGCGCCCTTGTCCCTGCGGGGTGGCAATACGCGCGGCATGGCCGGGCCGGGGGCGGACCTGTCGCTTGCCGGATTGCGGGGCATCAGCCTCTATGAGCCGGGCGCGCTGACGCTGGTGGCGCAGGCGGGGACGCCAGTCTCCGAGATTGAGACGACACTGGCCGCCGAAGGGCAGCGGCTGGCCTTTGAACCGATGGACCACCGCGCGCTTATGGGCCGCAGCGGCACGCCGACCATCGGCGGGATCTTTGCGGCCAACGTTAGCGGCCCGCGGCGGCTTGCCATCGGCGCAGCGCGGGATTTCCTTCTGGGCGTGCGCTTTGTCGATGGGCAGGGGAACGTTATCAAAAACGGGGGCCGGGTGATGAAGAACGTCACCGGCTATGATCTGGTCAAGTTGATGGCCGGGTCGCGCGGAACCTTGGGGGCCGTGACCGAGGTGTCGCTAAAGGTGCTGCCCACCCCGGAAACCAGCGCAACGCTCGTGCTTTCGGGGCTGGACGACGCCGCTGCCATCGCCGCCATGGCGCTGGCCATGCGCAGCCCCTTTGAGGTTACCGGCGCGGCACATGATCCGGCGCAGGGGCGGTCGTTTCTGCGGTTGGAGGGGTTTGAGACCTCGGTCTCCTACCGGACGGGGCGGCTGAAGGATTTGCTGGCCGCAACGGGGGCCGAGCTTGAGGTGCTGGACGCAGAGCCCTCCGCGACCCTCTGGCGCGATTTGCGCGATGTTGCGGCCTTTCATGGGGCGGCGGGGGATGTCTGGCGGGTGCACTGCCGCCCGACCGAGGCCCCCGCGCTGGCGGCAAAAGCCGGGGCCGAGGCACATCTTTATGACTGGGCCGGGGGGCTGATCTGGCTGCGCATGGCGCCCGGCACCGACCTGCGCGCGCGGTTGGGGCGGTATGACGGTCACGCGACCCAATTGCGGGCCGAAAGCGCGGCGCAGACTCTGCTGCCCCGGCAGGAACCCGAAGCGCCGGGCGTGGCGCGGTTGACGGCGGGGCTGAGGGCCAAGTTCGACCCGCGAGGCATCTTCAACGCCGAAGCCTTGGCGCTGACCCCATGACATTGGTGCTGGTCTTTCTCATCGTTTTTCTGATCGGCCCGTTTCTGTTCAAGGCGTTGATCGCCGTGCCGCCTTCCCTGCGGGCCGTCCGCACCTTGGGGGCGATGGTCTTGGCCGCCTTTTTATTCGCCACCGGCCTGCGCTATGGACTGCTGCGCTATTGGAGCGACAGCCCGTGGTTGCTGGGGGTCATCGCCCTCACCCTCTGGGCCGCTTGGATCGGGGTGATCGCGCTGGTGGTCCAAGCACTGCGCCGCGCCGATCCGCGCCCCGCCATGCGCCGGTGGAGCGGGGTTTTGGGGGCCGTAGGCACGACGGTTCCTTGGTTCGGCCTTGTCCTCGCCAATCTGATGCGCAGCACATAGTAACGGAGCATCCATGCAAACCACCTTTACCCCCGAGCAATTGCAGGATCCTGACACGCAGCGCAGCAACGACATTCTGCGCGCCTGTGTGCACTGCGGTTTCTGCACGGCGACCTGCCCGACCTATCAGGTCTTGGGCGATGAGTTGGACAGCCCGCGCGGGCGTATTTACCTGATCAAGGACATGCTTGAGAATGACCGTGATCCTGACCCAAAGACGGTCCAGCACATCGACCGCTGCCTGTCCTGCCTTGCCTGTATGACGACCTGCCCCTCGGGCGTGCATTACATGCATCTGGTCGATCACGCCCGCAGCTATATCGAGGAACGGTATAAACGGCCCCTAGGCGAACGCGCGCTGCGCTGGATGCTGGCGCGGATCCTGCCCTATCCGACACGCTTTCGACTGGCGCTATTGGGGGCCAAGATCGGGCGGCCTTTCGCGCGGCTGATGCCCGACGCCCGGCTGCGCGCAATGCTTGAGATGGCGCCAAAAACGATCCCTCCGGTCAGCCGCAATGACGATCCGCAAAGCTTCCCGGCTCAGGGCAAACCGCTGCGGCGTGTGGCCCTGATGACCGGCTGCGCGCAAAAGGCCCTGAACACCGATATTAATGACGCCACGATCCGGTTGCTGACCCGCGCGGGCTGCGAAGTGGTGGTAGCCGAAGGCGCGGGCTGTTGCGGCGCGCTGACCCATCACATGGGCAAGACCGATGAAAGCCACGCCCATGCCGCCCGCAACATCCGCGCGTGGTGTGCTGAGATGGACGGCAAGGGGCTGGATGCCATCGTGATCAACACCTCGGGCTGCGGCACCACGGTCAAGGACTACGGCCATATGTTCCGCAATGACCCACTGACAGAGGATGCCGCGCGGGTTTCGGCCTTGGCAAAGGATGTGACGGAGTTGCTCGCGGAGTTGGACCTGCCCTTTGTCGAACCGGCTGAGCAGGGCATGGTCGTCGCCTATCACGCGGCCTGTTCGCTGCAACATGGGCAACAGATCAAGGCCACGCCGAAGACGCTGCTAAAACAGGCGGGATTTACGGTGGTAGAACCGGCGGACAGTCACCTCTGCTGCGGCTCGGCGGGCACCTATAACCTGATGCAGCCCGAGATTTCGGCAAAGCTGAAAGAACGCAAGATCAAGACGCTAGAGGCGAAATCCCCAGACGTCATCGCGGCGGGCAACATCGGCTGCATGATGCAGATCGGATCGGGCACCGGGGTGCCTGTGGTGCATAGCGTCGAACTGCTGGATTGGGCCTGCGGCGGGCCGAAACCGCCCGCGCTGAGCCGCGATCCCGATGCGCCCGCGCAGGTGCCGCGTTTGCGTTAAGCCTACGCCGTATTTTCGCCGCAACTCCCCTATATCCGCCAAAGTGGACATGGTTTTGAGGTGCATTTTGCGACAATTGTTGGCGGCTATTCTCGGCGTATTTACCCTCGCCACGGCGGCGCTGGCCCAAGACAGTGCGCTCAAGGCGCTTGACAACGGTGTGGACGCCGCCGCTTGGGAGGCCGTGGGCCGTCTCGACATCGGCGGCACCGGGTTTTGCACCGGCACGTTGATCGCTCCGCGTCTGGTGCTGACCGCCGCGCATTGCCTGTTTGACCGCGAAACCAAGGCCCGGATCGACCATGGCGAGGTGCAATTCCTTGCCGGTTGGCGCAATGGCCGCGCCGGTGCCTACCGCGATATCCGCCGCGCCGTGGTGCACCCCGACTACGTCTATGATGGTGAGGTCTCCTCGGGCCGGGTGCGCAACGATCTGGCGCTCTTGGAACTCTCCCGCCCCATCCGCAACACGACGATCCGGCCCTTTGGCACCGCCGCACGTCCGCGTCCCGGCGACAGCGTGGGCGTGGTCAGCTATGCCCGCGACCGGGCCGAGGCGCCGTCCTTGCAAGAGGTCTGCAAGGTGCTGGCCCAGCAGGAGGGGGTACTGGTGACCTCCTGCGCGGTCGATTTCGGCTCCAGCGGCGCGCCGATCTTTAGCATTGTCGCAGGTGAGGCGCATATCGTCTCAGTCGTTTCGGCCAAGGCCGAGGTCGAGGGCACGCAGGTATCCCTTGGCACCGCTCTGGGCGCGCCCTTGGCGTTGCTGCAAGCGGAACTGGTGGCGGGCAAAGGTGTGTTTCTGGATTCCAACCCGGCAGGCAAACGCATCCGGGTCGGAGAAGAGCGTGGCACCGGGGCGAAATTCATCCGCCCGTAAATCTGTGGCCCAAGACTTGAAAGCGCGCAGAACCCATCCCACATGAGCTTTGCCGAGGTGCCTCAATAGGGCTTCGGCACTTGAAAAACCGGGTCTGTCCAATGGTGGAAGGCCCGATATGTCAATCGCTCACTGATGAGGATGAACACATGCGTAGTTTTGATTTCGCACCCCTTTACCGCTCCAGCGTTGGTTTTGACCAGATCGCCAATATGATGGACCGGGTTCTGACAAATGATGGGGCCACCCCCAGCTATCCCCCCTACAACATCGAAAAGCTCGACAACGATGCCTACCGCATCTCGATCGCCGTGGCTGGTTTCTCCGACAGCGACCTGAGCGTCGAAGTCCGTGAGAAGGCGCTGATCGTTTCGGCCCGCAAGGCTGATGAGGATGAGGCCAAGTCCTACCTGCACCGTGGCATCGCCACCCGCGCCTTTGAACGCCGCTTCCATTTGGCGGACCACGTTCAGGTGATCGGCGCGGCCCATGCCAACGGCATGCTGCATATCGAGCTTGAGCGTCAGGTGCCTGAGGCCCTGAAACCACGCCAGATCGCCATCTCTTCCGAGGTGAAGTCGATCGACAAAGACGTGGTTGACGCCAAATCCGTGAACTAAGCCCGGTTCCATGCCGAGCTTTATAAAGGCCCGCTATCCAGCGGGCCTTTTTTTGTTGCCAACGGCGCTTGAGGGGGCCCCTTCGTGGGAGAATATCTGCCGAAGGTGGGGCGCGAAAACGGCGGCTTTCTGCTGCGCAGCAGGGCGGGGGAAACCATGCGAAAGCTGTCGGGTTGAGTGGGGGACCGGGCAGGCGTGCTCGGGCAACAGCGTGCAGAGTACCGCACGCGCAATGAAAGGAAGAACCATGACTAACTATGCAAATTCCCTACGCAAGCTGACCCTGACCACGGCTGTCACGGCGCTTATGGCCGCCCCGATTGCTGCACAGGCTCAGACCGCCGATGTCGGCGTTGGCGCTGATGTGAATGCCGAAGCAAACGCCGGTGTAGGCGCCGATATGGCCGACACTGCGACCGGTGCTGGTGTCGCGGCGGGCGCCGATAGCGCCATCTCGGCCGACACCGATCTGAACGTCGAAGACCGGGTCGCTGAGACAATGCCGAGCGAGAGCGACACGGATGTCGATATCGCGCTGGATGGCAGCACCGTGGCCGTCGCGTCGGACGACACTGTCATCGGCACGATTTCCAATGCGGAACCACAGGCCGATGGCTCTGTGCGCTATTCCATCGATCTGGCCAATGATTTCGCCGCCGATAGCGACCGCGCAGTCGTGCAGATCGACCAAGATGTCGACGCCGAAGGCCAGTTGCTCATCGGCATGACAGGCGAAGAATTCGCCGCAGCCCTGACCCAGCAAGTGAATGCGGGCAGCGCGGCGCAGACCCGGACCAACTAAGACGGGTCACTCCCAGGGCGTTTCTCTCCCCCGCCCGGAGGCCGGCAGCACGAAAGTGCTGTCGGCTTTTTTATGTGCCGGGGCAGGGTGCTTGTCGGCTTGCAAATGTCTTGGGGGGCGGGTACCTCGCAATAGTTATGATATAACATATCGAATCATGACCCGCGTTACATCACGGAGAACGACATGCCCCACACATCCGCATCCCCGCTTTTCTTTCTGACGCTCAGCGCTGGCATTGCCCTTTCGGCCCCCGCCTTCGCCGATACGAAAGAGGCATCGCATGACCACAGTCATTCCCATGCGCATGACCACGCCCACGGCCAAGACGACATCTACAAAGGCTATTTCGATGACGCACAGATCAAGGACCGGCCCCTGTCGGATTGGGCGGGTGAATGGCAATCGGTCTACCCGCTCTTGCAGCAGGGCGCGCTGGACGAGGTGATGCAGCACAAGGCCGAAGACAGCGACAAGACGGCGGCGGAGTACAAAGCCTATTACGATGTAGGCTATGCCACGGATGTGAACCGCATCACCATCGAGGGCAACGCCGTGACCTTCTTTCGGGACGGTGATCCGGTGCAGGGGCGCTATGCCAGTGATGGCTACGAAGTGCTGACCTACGAAAAGGGCAACCGCGGCGTGCGCTATGTCTTTGCCAAAGAGGGTGGCGATGCCGAAGCGCCGGGCTTTATCCAGTTCAGCGACCACATCATCGCACCGCAAAAGGCCGATCACTACCACCTCTATTGGGGTGACGATCGCGCCGAAGTGCTGAAAGAGTTGACCAATTGGCCGACCTATTTCCCCGCCGAGATGAGCGCGTCTGAGATCGCGGCGGATATGCAAGCGCATTAAGGGCGGCCATCCAGCATGTCTGGCAGAAAGCGAAACCTGCGAAGCGGGCTGAAACAGCGGCGGCGTCAGGGGGATCCGATGGCGGCCTATGACCGATTGCCGCCCCCGCTTAGGGCATGGCTGGCGCAGGCGGCGCTGCCATGGTCGCCGCAGTCAGCCCATCGGCTGTGGTGTCGGGCCTTGCAGCGTTGCGAAGGCGATGCGGTGGGGGCCGCCCTCCACCTAAGCCGCGCAGAGCACCGGATGCTGGCGCAGGACCGGTTGCAGAACTGAGCAAAAACAAACGGGGCGCGCCCTAGGCACGCCCCGTTCTATCAATCGTCTCAGGTGCTTAGACCGACAGGCAGACGTATTTCATCTCAAGGTAGTCTTCGATCCCGTGGTGGCTGCCTTCGCGGCCAAGGCCGGATTGCTTGACCCCACCAAAGGGCGCAAGCTCGGTCGAGATGATGCCAGTGTTCACGCCGACGATGCCATATTCCAGCGCCTCGGCGACCTTGTACACACGGCTGAGGTCTTTGGCATAGAAGTAGGAGGCAAGGCCAAAGATCGTGTCGTTCGCCATGGCGATCACGTCGTCCACATCGTCGAACTTGAACAGCGGCGCGAGGGGGCCGAATGTCTCTTCCTTGGCGACCTTCATGTCTTGCGTCACGCCGGTCACGATGGTCGGGCCGAAGAAGTTGCCGCCCATGTCGTCCTTGGCGTTACCTAAAATGATCTCGGCCCCGTTGTCGACCGCATCCTTGATGTGCTCGCGTACCTTGTCCGAGGCTTCGGGGTTGATAAGCGGGCCAAGGTCAGTGCCCTCTTCGAGGCCGTCGCCGACCTTCATCTTGCTCACCCGGTCCTTCAGCTTGGCCGCGAAGTCGTCATAGACGCCCGCCTGCACATAGATCCGGTTGGCGCAGACGCAGGTCTGGCCATTGTTGCGGAACTTGCACATGATCGCGCCTTCGACGGCGGCATCAAGATCGGCGTCGTCAAAGACGATGAAGGGCGCGTTGCCGCCCAGTTCCATCGAACATTTCATCACCTGATCGGCGGCCTGTTTCAGCAGGATGCGCCCAACTTCGGTGGAGCCGGTGAAGGTCAGCTTGCGCACGGCGGGGTTCTCGCAGAACTCCTTGCCCACGGCAGACGACGATGACGACGGCAGCACGTTGAACACGCCCGCCGGAATGCCCGCACGTTCGGCCAGCACACCCATGACGATGGCCGAGAGCGGTGTCTCAGCCGCCGGACGTGCCACGAAGGAACAGCCCGCCGCCAGCGCGGGGGCCGCCTTGCGGGTGATCATCGCATTGGGGAAGTTCCACGGCGTGATCGAAGCGGCAACGCCGATGGGCTGCTTCATCACCATGATGCGCTTGTCGCGCTGGTGGCCGGGGATCATCTCGCCGTAGACGCGCTTGGCTTCTTCACCGAAGAACTCGATGAAGGAGGCGCCATAGGCGATCTCGCCCTTGGCTTCGGCCAGCGGTTTGCCCTGTTCGGCGGTCAGGATGGTGCCCAGATCGTCTTGGTTCTCCATCATCAGGTCGAACCATTTGCGCATCACTGCCGCGCGTTCCTTGCCGGTCCAGCTGGCCCAGTCTTTTTGCGCCTTTTCGGCTTGGGCAATCGCACCCGCGACCTGTGCACGGCTGAGGTCGGCGACCTGTGCGATGACATCGCCCCGCGCGGGATTGGTCACGTCAAAGGTGCCGTCT
Source organism: Sulfitobacter sp. LC.270.F.C4 (assembly GCF_032922545.1). Taxonomy (NCBI): domain Bacteria; kingdom Pseudomonadati; phylum Pseudomonadota; class Alphaproteobacteria; order Rhodobacterales; family Roseobacteraceae; genus Sulfitobacter; species Sulfitobacter sp. LC.270.F.C4. The sequence goes on from NZ_CP136692.1 coordinate 602,309, forward strand.
TCACCGTCGACCCATTGGCCACCGATATAGGCGCGGGTTTCAAGCAGGCTGGGGTCTTTCAGCAGTGATTTCAGATCCGTCTTAGCATCAGTCATGTCATCTCTCCGCTATTCTCTATAGCCTCCAAAGCAACAACGAGTATGATTGTCCAGTTCAGTTTGATCAAATCCGGGGTGGGAGACCCAAATGATGCTAGATGACGCCTATGCAAATGCTGCCTATATCGACGGGGCCGACGGCTTTCCGCCCCGCTGGGAAAAGGAGGCGGAGGCATTCCGCGCATCATTGGGGGCGCGGGCGCAGTTGAATGTGCGCTACGGCCCCTCGGACCGTCAGAAGTTCGATTTCTTCCAGCCCGAGGGCGTCTCGCGCGGCACGGTGGTTTTCGTGCATGGCGGCTATTGGAAGGCCTTCGACAAGAGCTATTGGTCGCATCTGGCCGCCGGTCCGCTGGCGCGGGGCTATGCCGTGGCGATGCCGTCTTATGACCTTTGCCCCGATGTGCGTATCTCTGAGATCTCCACGCAGATCGCCGCTGCGCTGACCGAAGTGGCGAACCGCACGCAGGGCACCATCGTTCTGTCGGGCCATTCGGCGGGCGGGCATTTGGTGGCGCGCATGACCGACCCCCTGCTGCTCGGGGCCGAGGTGCGCGACCGGATCACGCGGATCGTGCCGATCTCGCCCGTGGCTGACCTTGCCCCGCTGCTACAGACCCAGATGAACGACACCCTGCGGCTGGACGAGGCCGAGGCCGAGGCCGAAAGCCCGATGAACATGACCCCGCCGCACGGCGTTGATGTCACCGTCTGGGTGGGCGCTCAGGAGCGGCCCGCCTTCCTTGAGCAGGCCGAGAATTTCGCCCGCAGTTGGGGTGCGAAACAGGTCGTGGCCGAGGGCAAGCACCATTTTGACGTGATCGACCCGCTGGCCGAGCCGGACAGCGACCTGACCAAAGCGCTATTGGGCAGCTAAGCCCCAAATTTTACGGCAGATGCCCTGCGTTAATGCACGTAAGGCATTTGCCGCAGTGCCGCAGAAACACTATGTCAGAGGGGCAAAGGCCCCTGTTCGGCCACGCGACGCAATTGAAAGGGCCGAAGATGAGAATCGTTAAATGGGTGTTCTGGGTGACCGTCTGGGTGCTGGTGGCGGCGTTCTTCCATTATACCCTGCCGCAGACCGATATCGTCCGCGTCACGGACACCTATGAAAAGCGGATCGACTTCGGCAACAGTTCGATCTTCTGGGCCGGCTCTGCGACGGATAGTGCCGGGCTAGCGGTCAACCGCGATGTCTTTTTCATCCAGACCCGCCGCGCCAAGGGCGATGTCATGGTTTACCGCAACGAAGACACCGGCTGGGGCTGGCCGCCCTATTTCAAATTCGACACCGCCAACCTTCAGGCCGAGGCGGCGGATGCCCGCAGCACCACCGGCGCGCCGCAGTATTATGCGCTGAAACATTACGGTTGGCGCAGTGAGCTTTTGTCGATCTACCCCAATGCCATCTCGCTCCGCGCGGTCGAGGGGCCGGAGGCGAGCAAGGGTATCCCCTTTGTGACCATCATCGTGCTGACCCTCGTGGCGGCCCTGTTCTATGCCATCTGGGTGCGCTGGCGGCGGTTCCGTCGCGCGCGGTTGGACCCAAGGATCGAGGCGATCGAGGATGACTTCGCCGCGCGCCGAGGGCGCTTTGCCCGGTGGCGTGCCGAACGACGCGCGCGGAAGTAACCTCACCAAGAACTGTAAACGCTGAGCGGGGCAGGTAGCGTCCCGCATTCAGCTAAATTCTGGTATTCCATCCTATATGGACATCATCCTCGTCACCACAATCATTGCGTCGCTCTTTGTCGTTATCGGCTTGGCGGAACCCTTTGCCGCGCGGTTGCAACTGCCATTCAGCGTGATCCTTGCGGTCGTGGGGATCCTCATCGGGGCCTCGGCGATCTTTTTCCTGCGCACCGATCTGACGGATGCGCTGAATCCAATGGCGGCGGCCATTCTGGGGCTGCCGATCCGGTCTAACGTCTTCCTGTATGTCTTCCTGCCGACGCTTTTGTTTCAGGCGACGCTGGGGATGAACCTGCGGCGCATGGTGGATGACTGGGTGCCCATTCTCGTGCTGGCCGTGGTGGCCGTGGTGGTGGCAACCGTTAGCATTGGCTATGCGCTGTTTTGGGTCAGTGCCATTCCGCTGGCGGCCTGTCTGCTGATCGGGGCGATCGTTTCGACGACGGACCCTTCGGCGGTGGTCTCGATCTTTCGCTCGATCTCGGCCCCGCGGCGGTTGGCGCGGATCATTGAGGGTGAGAGCCTGCTGAACGACGCCGCCGCCATCGCGCTTTTCGGTCTGTTCATGGGCTATGTCATGCTGGGCATTCCCGACCCGGAACTGGGCAGCGCACTTGCGCAATTTCCGATGTTGATCGCGGGCGGGGCACTGGTGGGCTGGCTGGGCGCGCGGATCGCGGTTTGGGTGATGGCGCTGTTTGCACGGCACGAACTGGCGCAGCAGTCGATCTCGGTCGCGTTGCCCTATCTGGCCTATATCGTGGCGGAGCAAAGCGTTGGTGCGTCTGGGGTGATCGCCGTGGTCGCGGCAGGGCTGACGCTGAACCTGACCGCGCCGGGACGGCTGCCGCCGCAGGCGCTGACCAACCTGCGTGAGCTTTGGGATGTGTTGGCCCATTGGGCGGGGGCGCTCATCTTTATCCTCGCTGCCCTGCTGATCCCGCGTCTGCTGGAGGAAGTCCGGCTAGAGGACTTTTTCCTCATTGCCGTGGTTGTGATGGCTGCCATCTTCGCACGCGCGGTGATCCTTTTTGGTCTGCTACCCTTGCTGACCGCGGCAAAGCTTTCTCCGCCAGTTGAGCGGCCGTACCGCGCGGCGATCCTTTGGGGTGGGCTGCGCGGGGCGGTCACGCTGGCGCTGGCGCTGGCGGTGACGGAAAGCGTGCGGGTGCCGGATGATATCCAGCGGATCGTGGGTATCTTGGCCACCGGTTTTACGCTGTTCACCCTGCTGGCCCAAGGTACGACGCTGCGTTGGATCATCGGGCGGCTGGGGCTGGATCAACTGTCGCCCATCGATCACGCGCTGTCGCGGCAGGTGATCGCCGTGGCCCTGCAGACCGTGCGCGAAGACGTGGCCCAAACGACCGAGAATTATGATCTGAACCGGGATATCGTGCGCTCCGAAGCCAAACGCTTTGGCGAACGGCTTGAGACGGCGGTCAAGACCGCGGAGGAGGCGACCGATATCCTTGACCGGGACCGGATCGCGCTTGGTCTCATCGCGCTGGCAGGGCACGAGCGCGACACGATCCTCGCGCGGGTGCGGGAGCGGACGATCTCGGCCCGGATGGCTGATCTGGTGCTCTCGGATGCGGATCGGCTGATCGAAGGGGCGCGGACCCAAGGCCGCAGCGGGTACCAGCGCGCGGCGCGGCGCAGCGTGGCCTATGGGCGCACCTTTCGCGCGGCGGCGGTGCTGCACGGGCGCTACGGCGTTTCGGGGCCCTTGGCGCGGATGACGGCGGACCGCTTTGAAATGCTGCTGTCGCAGCGGCTGATCCTGCGCGATCTGGGCACCTTTATTGATGGGCGTATTCGCCGGATTCACGGGCGGCGGGTGGCGGAATTGCTGCACGATCTGCTGGCGCGCCGCATCGAAGGCATCGAAACCGCGCTAGAGGGGCTGCGGTTGCAGTATCCGGGCTATGCCGAGGAACTTGAGCGGCGTTTCATCCGCCGTACAGCGCTGCGGCTGGAAGAACGCGAATACACGTTGATGCGCGAAGACGGGCTGTTCGGGGCCGAGGTCTATACCGCGCTGATTCAGGAATTGGCCACGCGGCGCACGGCGGCAGAGGGGCGTCCGGGCCTTGACCTTGCCGTGCGGCGCGGCGCTTTTATCGAACAGTTTCCGCTGTTTACGGATCTGGGTGAGGGCGCGCTCAAACGGCTCGGTCGGGTGCTCAAAACCCGCTATGTAGATATCGGCGATGTGGTTTTGCACAAGGAAAGCCCTGCACGCAGCGTGTTTTTCATCGCCTCGGGCGCGGTCGAGTTGGAAAGTGCAGGTCAGACTTGGCGATTGGGTCGGGGGGAGATGTTTGGCCAGATGGCGATCCTGACGAACCGTGTGCGCCGGGTGGACGTCCGCGCCATCGCACCGACAACGCTTTTGGTGCTGGACGAAGACCGCTTTCGCCGCCTGCTGGAACGGAGTGCGGCCCTGCGCGACGCGGTGCGGGCCAGCGCAGAAAAGCGCGGCATCGATCCGGTGGATTTGATTTCGGGGGGCGGGGCTGGATAGGCTGCTTGGCAATCGCGGACGGGGTGTTTGGGGCCGGTGTTGCGCAGCGGTATTTGAAAAAGGATGAAGATAGGGGGGGTGCGGCCGGTAGGGGCGGCCGCACCTTGGGGTGAGGTTAGTCGTCTTGGGTGATTTCGCCGGTGGAGGCGTCAATCAGCACCTCGCGTTCGCCTGTCGCATCGGTCAGTTCGACCTCATAGACCATGCGGTCATCTTCATCGTCGAGCGAGAGTTCCTCGATCCTCGTGCCGTCTTGGCCTTCGAGTTCGGCCAGCGCTTTCATCAGCACATCGCGGGAGGTGCCAGCGGCGCGCAGTTCATCTTCTTGGAAGAGGCCGCTGAGGAAGCTGGTGAGCTGTTCTTCGGATTGCGAGATCACCTCGCCGGTGGCGGCGTTGACGGTGATTTCGTAGACAGCCTCGCCGCGGACAAGGTCAATTTCATAGACCAGCGCATCGCCTTCGGTTTCGATCTCGGCTTCCAGCACGCCGCCGTCGATGCTGCTTTGCGCGGCTTTGATGGCTTGGGACATGCTGACGCGCTCGGCCTCTGGGGCGGTTTCTTGGGCAAAGAGCGCAGTGGGGGCGATCAGGAGCGATGCGGCGAGGGCGGTGAACTTATGTGGCATGGGAAACCTCATGAAATGTGTTGCGGTTTGCCGGCCCCAATTAGGGGACGGCGTTCGCGGTTCAACGCTTGGCAAAGCGGGGTGTTCCATGGGGCAGGGAGGCCTGCGTTAATCCGCGAAGAGGTTGTCGCTCTGGGCGATTGCGCGGGCCTTGTCCTCGCTCACGTTGAGAAAACGCGCGAGGGCTGCGGCGTTCGTTTCGGTGTCGGCGTATTCAGAGAGGCGCGTATAATTTTCAAACTGCGCGTCACGGATCTGGTCGACCTCATGCAGCATGTTCCCCCGGATTGTAGGCAGCAGGCGCGAGAGGTTTTCCTGCGAGGTCTGTTCCCCGGTCAGGCCGATGCGCAGGGCGTGGCCGGTGAGATAGGCATCTGTCAGCTTGCATTCGACTTCGAGCATGCGCACCTGTGCGCGATCTGAGGCGAAATCGCGCAGCAGGTCGAGGTTGGATGTATCAATGCAGACGATCAGCCGCCTGCTGTCGTAGTAGTCATAAAGCATCCGCATCAAGGCGCGCCGGTGGCGGGTGCGTTTTTCCAGCGAGGTTTGAATGCCGCCGAGATCGGGCAGGGGGGTGTCTTCTTCGTTGAAGAGGAAGTCCACCGCCGGGAGGCCGGTTTCCTGACGTATTCGACCGACGAGCCGTTTGGCGACATGCCATTTCTTGGCGAGGATGATCAGCAATTCACGCTCGCGGCCAAGGCTGGCTTCGGTCTCCCAAAAGCGGGGGGCGAAGCGGCGGCCGATGCGGCCCCTTGCGGTGAGGAAGTCGAATAGGCTGCGGCCTTCGTCGCTGATCTGAAATTGCACGCCTTGGGCGGCATAGAGCAGGCCGAGGCGGCGTTTGAGGTCCAGCGCTTCGGGGCTGATTTTGCGCGCGAAGAGGTGGTTTTGACCGAGCAGCAGATCGTAGTGATCGTTGTAGAATGTGACCGGCATGCCGTAGTCGGAGAACAGCAGGAAGGTCAGGCTGCGGTTGGAGATTCCGGCCTCGGGGACCAGATGGCGCACGAGGGTTTGAAAGAAGGTCTCATCCGGGATCCATGTGCTGCGGAAAAAGCGCATCACGTCGCTGCGGCGATGGGTGAATGCCATCAGCGCCTCGATGGTGCGGCGGCGCAGGCACCACCATTGGCTGCCGATTTGCACCTGAAGGTCGGCGGGGATTTTGCGGGTGAGGCCAAGGCGTTTCTGGGCCTCGAACATCGCGTAGAACCGCTTGCGCTGTGTGCGCTCGTTGAACCAGTGGCGATAGATCAGCCGCTCTTCTTTCCAGCCGGTCTTGATCCAATCGCTGTCGAAATAATCCACGCTTTCGATGAAGTCGGTGTCATTCTCATCAAGAAACTGATGCGCGTATTCTGCCGATTTGATCGCCATGCAATCGCCGGACATCAGGTAGAAATGCGTGGCGCGGGGGAAGCTTTGCAGTGCGGCGGTGAGCGTATCCAGCGTGGCCTGCACCAAAGACCATTCACCCCAGCCGCAGCGGGTGCGTTTGCGCGGGAAGGTGACGCTGGGGTTGTCGCCAAGGGCGGCGGTGATCTGGGCGTAATCCTCGGCACTGGCGGAAGCGTCAAAGTGGATCGCCATATAGTCGCCCACGGCGGTCAGCCGCTCGGCCTGCCGGATAACAGCCTCCGGATCCTTGTGGCACAGCAGGATATAGGCAATTTTCGCCATGCAGGATACCGAATGTCCTTGTCGCGGCCCGCTTGCATCGGCCTTTTGTCGTGGATCACTTACCTAGTTAATCGTGAAGACCGATTGAATAAACAGCATTTCTTTGCTTTTTTGCGCGAAGGCCAGATTGTTGCTTAAAACAGTCAGCGCCAGCAGGAGGCGAGTGAGCATGGGTTTTCCCGGAACATGGATGACGGAGAGCGAGAGCATGGTGTACCGGGTGGTGCCCAAATGCGCCTGTTCGACCATCGGGCAGATCATGTTTTATTCCGATCATGGCGAATTCTTTGACGGCGACATCCATGATGCCAAGGCAGGCATCCACAAATGGGCCTTGGATGCATCGCAGGGGCCGATCACCGATAATGTGACGGCGCGCAAGTCCTATGCCTTTACCTGCGTGCGCAATCCCTACACGCGGGTCCTGTCGTCCTTTTTTGACAAGATTTGCGGCATCCAACGCAATGGGCGGCGGTATCGCGGCAATCTGGTGCCGCTGTTGGTTCAGAAATACGGGATCGATGTGGGCGGCGATGATGGCAAACAGGAGTTTGACCAGATCGCGAGTTTCCGGCGTTTCTTGCTGTTTGCGCGTGATACCATTCGTTGGCGGCGGCCGATGGACCCGGACATTCACTGGTCTGCGGTGTCGGGGCACGTCAGCACCTTCATCATCAACGGTGGCACCTACGATAATATCTTTTGGACCGAGCAGTTTAACGACGGCATGCAGCAGGTGCTCGATGCCGTGGACACGCCGCATCGGGTTGATCTGGCGGCGATCCCCCGGTTCAACGAAAGCGAGGGCCACGGGCCCAAGCGGGCGCATCCGGTCGAGGATTACTTTGACGATCTGTCGATGCATCTGATGCGCGAGATCTATAAGCGCGACTTCGATTTGTTCAAATATGACTTCGACGATCCGGGGAACAAGCTGCCCGTGGGTGAGATTGATCTTGATGAGGTGCACGCCAAACTGGGTGACTGAGCGGCTGCATCTTGCACCGGGGCGGGGGGCGCTCTACATGCTTTGGCATGTCACAGGTCAAATCCAGCTCCAAATCCGATCCGAACTACAAGGTGATCGCCGAAAACCGCCGCGCGCGGTTTGATTACGCTATCGAAGAAGACATCGAATGCGGCATCATCCTTGAAGGGTCCGAGGTGAAATCTTTGCGCGAAGGCGGGGCGAATATCGCCGAGAGTTACGCCGCCGTGGAGGATGGCGAGCTGTGGTTGGTGAACTCTTACGTGGCGCCCTATAAGCAGGCCAAGACCTTTCAGCATGAGGAACGCCGCCGCCGTAAGCTGCTAGTCAGCCGCAAGCAATTGGCCGACCTGTGGAACGCGACGCAGCGCAAGGGGATGACGCTGGTGCCGCTGGTGATGTATTTCAACCATCGCGGTATGGCGAAGATCAAGATCGGTGTGGCCAAGGGTAAGAAGCTGCATGACAAGCGCGAGACGGCGGCGAAACGTGATTGGTCGCGGCAGAAGCAGCGGTTGTTGAAGGATCACGGCTGATACGCACGGCAGGCCCGGAATCAAGCCGCAGGCGCCGGGCCATCGCCTGCCCGTACCGGCGGGCTGGCGATTTGGTGAGGCGGGCGCCTCCTTGACGGCACACATCAAAGCTGAACCATAAAATGGTGCCAACAGCCCGTAGCATCGCCACCCCACGGGCAGGCGATGGCCCTCCTTACACCTCTCAAACCCCCTTCCACTTGCCAGCATCCCCTACCGGTTATAGTCAAGGGCAACGCCCGCGACGAAGGAGGCCCCGATGGCCGACGATCCCAAGACATTGGTTTCAACCGACTGGTTGGCTCAGCACCTGAAAGACCCTGACCTGCGCATCCTTGATGCCTCGTGGTATCTGCCCGACGCCGGGCGCGATCCGAAGGCCGAGTATGACGCCGCCCATATTCCCGGCGCGCGGTTCTTTGACATTGATGACATCTCTGACGCGCGGTCGGACCTGCCGCATATGGCCCCCCCGATCGAGAAATTCATGTCGCGCCTGCGCGCGATGGGCGTGGGTGATGGGCATCAGGTGGTGGTCTATGACGGCGCCGGGCTGATGTCGGCGGCGCGTGTCTGGTGGCTGTTCCGCCTGATGGGGCAGGAGAATGTCGCCGTGCTCGATGGTGGTCTGCCCAAATGGCAGGCCGAGGGGCGCGAAACCGAAGATATGCCGCCCGTGCCGCGCGACCGCCACATGACCGTGCGCTTTCAGAACCAGTTGGTGCGCGATGTGACGCAGGTCGCCCATGCCTCGAAACTCGGCGATCCGCAGATCGTGGACGCCCGCGCAGCCGCCCGCTTCCGCGGCGATGCGCCAGAGCCACGCGAAGGGCTGCGCGCAGGCCATATTCCCGGCGCACGCAATGTGCCCTTCACCGAATTGCTCAACGACGACAAAACGATGAAGACCCCCGAACAGACCCGCGCCATTTTCGAGGCGGCGGGCGTGGACCTTGCCAAACCCGTCATCACCTCTTGCGGGTCGGGCATCACCGCCGCCGTGCTGGCGCTGGCGCTGGAGCGGGTGGGTCACCGCAAATGGTCGCTCTATGATGGCTCATGGGCTGAGTGGGGCATGTTCCCCACCGTGCCCGTCGCCACCGGCGCGGCTTAACCCTTTTTAGTTACCTTCCAACCGGAGAACCCCATGTTCGAGACGCTCAAGGCGCAACCCGCTGACAAGATCCTCGCCCTTGTACAGGCCTACCGCGAAGACCCGCGTGACACGAAGATCGACCTCGGCGTCGGCGTTTACAAAGACGCCAGCGGCAACACCCCGGTGATGCGCGCCGTCAAAGCCGCCGAGCAGCGCATCTGGGAAAACCAAGACACCAAGGTCTACACCGGTTTGGCTGGTGATCCGGCCTATACCAACGCGATGGCCGCGCTTGTGCTGGGCGATGCCGTGCCGCGCGGTGCGATCGCCGCCGCCGCCACCCCCGGCGGGACCGGCGCGGTGCGTCAGGCGTTTGAACTGGTGCGCATGGCCAACCCCGAAGCGCGCGTTTTCGTGTCTGACCCGACATGGCCGAACCACCTGTCGATCCTGTCCTATCTGGGCATGGAAGTGGTGAATTACCGCTATTTCGACAGTGAAACCGGCGGCGTGAACTTCGATGGGATGATCGAAGATCTCAAAACCGCCAAAAAGGGCGATGTGGTGCTGCTGCATGGCTGCTGCCACAACCCAACCGGCGCGAACCTTAACAGCAGTGAATGGGACGCGGTGATCGAAGTGCTGCAAAGCACCGGTGCCGTGCCGATGATCGACATCGCCTATCAGGGCTTTGGCGACGGGCTGGAAGCCGATGCCGCCGCGACCCGCAAAGTGGCGTCTTCGGTGCCCGAATGCCTGATCGCGGCAAGCTGTTCCAAGAACTTCGGTATCTACCAAGAGCGGACCGGCATCCTGATGCTGGTCGCTTCTGAGGCGGCCCAAGGGCTGAACCAAGCCACCTTGGCCTTTCTCAACCGCCAGAACTACAGCTTCCCGCCCGACCACGGCGCGCGGATCGTTTCGACCATCCTGACCGATGACGCGCTCAAGGCCGACTGGCAGGCCGAGTTGGAAGACGTGCGCAACGCCATGCTTGCCCTGCGTGAGCAGCTCGCCGGTGAATTGCAGCGCCTGTCCGGGTCGGACCGCTTTGGGTTCCTCGCCCAGCACCGGGGCATGTTCTCGCGCCTTGGCACCACCCCGGACAAGGTCGAAGCGCTGCGCGAAAAGCATGGCATCTACATGGTTGGTGACAGCCGTATGAACATCGCAGGGTTGAACCAAAACAGCGTGCCAATTCTGGCCCGCGCGATCATCGACGTAGGCATCTAACGCTATTTCGGGCCGCGCCTGCCGCGGCCCGAACATCCTGCCGACCCAAGCGTTGATAACATAACTGGGCACTATGCCCCCGTAATGTCTACATTAAAACAGAACTTGGTCCGATTGCCCGGATTGAGTACCTTGAGCGAAAACTTAAGGTCAGGCAAATTTTAGAATCAATTTTTCAATGCATTCGGTTGGATGTTGGCATGCCAGCCGTACAGCTCGTGATTGTGACGGCATCGGTTGTCACCGTCTTGGGCTATTGGGTGCGTGGCCACAGCAGTCTGCCCGGCAAACATTGGTTCTTGCTGGCGATCTTGGCCATGGACATGTGGCTTCTTTCAGTCGGGGTCGAGCTTTCGGCCACCACGGCGGCCTGTGCCTTTGGGGTTAGTCGTTGGGCATGGATCGGCTTTGTGCTGCTGCCGACCTTCTGGGCCTTTTTCCTCTACGAATATGCACTCGGGGCCAAGGTGCCGCGGTATCTGGTGCCGATCTGCGCCGGGGTTGCGCCGGCGCTGATCACTCTCGCGGCAGTGACAAGCGGCTGGCATGAGAAATTCTACGGGCCGGAAACCAAGTGGATTTTGAGCGAAGAGGGGGCCTACGTCCAATCTGACCATGGCCCGCTCTTTTTCATCGCGATTGCCTATCTTTACATGGTCATCGTGGCTGCGGCGGTGGTGGCGGGCCGTGCCGTACGGACGGCCAACCCCGCGGTGCGCAGCTTTTTCCTAAAGCTCTTCGCCGCGACGCTGATCCCCATGGTGGCCAATTTGGGCTATATTCTGGGCGGGATCACGCTGTTTCACACCGATCCGACGCCCTTTTCCTTTGCGCTTTCGCTGACGCTGGTGGTTTGGCTGGTGGCTGACAACCGCTGGATCGATGTCAACGCGATCGCGCGGGAGCTGTTGTTCTACAACAGCACCGACCCGGTATTCGTGGTCGACCCATCAGGGGTTGCGATTGAGACGAACCCGGCTGCGGCCGACCTGTTGCGCCGCGGCGCAGAGCCCGAAGCACCGCTGAGCGAGTTCGGAGAGCTGGGGCCGGTCATTCGCCATCTCGCGGCCCACGGTAGCCTGCCGGACGTGACCGATATCCAGTTGGGCCACCGCCATTTCGCCGTACGCGCTCATGCGATTTCCTTGGGTGTCGGGCAAAAACAGGTCGGTTGGGCGGTGGCGCTCTTGGATGTGACGGTGCAAAAGATCGCCGCTCAGAAAGCGATCGCCGCCGAGCAGATGCAGATGCAGTTCCTTGCCACGGTGAGCCATGAGTTGCGGACCCCACTGACGGTGATCAACGGCGCGCTTGGCCTGCTGTCACAGGGCGGCGCAAAGCTGAACGATGCGCAAAAGGCACGTTTGCTTGGAAAGGCCACAGACGGTTCCGAGACGCTGACGACGCTGGTTAACGATCTGATCGACACCCAAAGCCTGAGCAGTGCGGCGTTCAGCATTGACCTTCAATCTGTTGCACTTGGCCCGCTGGTTCAGGGCGCTGTGGCGCGCGCGGAAAGCCTGCAACCCGACAAGGATATCCGTTTCACCTGCGCGTTGTCTGATGACCCCCTGATCGTGGAGGCGGATGCCGAGAGGTTGGGTCAGGTCTTTGGCAATGTGCTTTCGAACGCGGTGAAGTTCTCTTTGCCAGGCGGACTGGTGGAAGTCAGTCTTGAGCACGCCGAAGGCATGGCGCTGGTGCAGGTAAGCGATAGCGGCTGCGGCATTCCTCCGGGGGCGGAAGAGCAGGTCTTTGCCCGTTTCTCGCAGCTTGACGGCTCCGACACGAAAACTGCCTATGGCAGCGGTCTGGGGATGCATATCACGCGGCAAATTCTGGACCGGCACGGCGGCAGTATCCGCTATGTCAGCGCGCCGGGTGTCGGCACGACCTTTACGATTTCTTTACCCTTGGTGGCCTAACGCAAACCGCCCGGCCATTGCTGGCCGGGCGGTCAATTGCTTGGCGATGTGGCTAGGGCTTAGCCCTTGGCGAACTCAGGATAGGCTTCCATCCCCAGTTCGGACATGTCCAAACCGGTGATCTCGGCTTCTTCGCTGACGCGGATGCCACCGGCAGCTTTCAGGATCAGCCAGACAACGAAGCTGACGACGAAGACAAAGAGGCCAACCGCGGCAAAGCCGATGATCTGTGTGACGAAAGATGTGCCCTCGGTATAGACTGGCACAACCAGCGTGCCCCAGAAGCCAGCGATCAGGTGAACCGGGATCGCGCCGACCACGTCATCGATCTTGAACTTGTCGAGCATGGGCACGGTGAAGACCACGATGACACCACCCACGGCACCGATCCAAAGCGCGCCGAACAATGTCGGGTCAAGCGGCCCGGCAGTGATCGAGACGAGGCCCGCCAGCGCGCCGTTCAGCACCATGGTCAGGTCGACCTTTTTGTACATCACCTGTGTCAGGATCAGCGCAGCAACAGCACCGGCGGCAGCGGCCATATTGGTGTTGGCAAAGATCTGCGCCACGGCGTCGACATCTTCGATTGTGCCCATGGCAAGCTGCGACGCACCGTTAAAGCCGAACCAGCCCATCCACAGGATGAACGTGCCCAAAGTGGCGAGCGCAAGGTTGGAACCCGGCATCGGCACAACGCGGCCATCTTTGCCGTATTTGCCCAAGCGCGGCCCCAGTACGATGGCACCAGCGAGGGCGGCAAAGCCACCAGCGGCGTGCACAAGGGTCGACCCGGCAAAGTCGCTAAAGCCCATTGCGGAAAGGAAACCGCCGCCCCACTGCCAAGATGCTTCGATCGGGTAGATGAAGCCGGTCAGCACGACCACGAAGATCAGGAAGGGCCAGAGTTTGATCCGCTCGGCCAGCGCGCCGGACACGATGGAGGCGGTGGTGGCGCAGAACATCAACTGAAAGAAGAAGTCGGAAGCGTTGGAATAGCCGCCTGCGTCAATCTCGGTCTTGATGTCTTTGGTGGCGAAGGTGCCAAAGACGCCTTCCATGATCCAATTGCCGTCACCGGGGTACATGATGTTGTAGCCCACCAGCCAATACATGACCGCCGCAATGGCAAAGAGGCCCATGTTCTTGGTCAACTGCGTTGTGACGTTCTTGGAGCGGACAAGTCCGGCTTCCAGCATGGCGAAACCCGCCGCCATCCAAAAGACGAGGAAACCGCCGATCAGGAAAAGCAGGGTGTTGAAGATGAAGGTCGTATCCGCCAGCGTCGCGTATTCCGCGTCCTGTGCCAGCGCCAGCCCGGGCAGGGCGATGACCGCCGCTGCGAGGGGAAGTATTAAGGTGGGTTTCATATGGTCGTTTCCTGTCTGCGGGTCCGAATGCGTGCTTACCGAAGCGGGCGGCTGCCCGTGCAGCATGAGAAAACCGGATATCGGGCGCTCTTGGACAGGTTTGCTTGCCATATTTGCGCCATTGCTTGGCAGTGCTGCCTAAAAAGCGGGCGCCGGCTGGAATCTGCCTATAAATTAATCAGACATTTGACGCCGATTGGACCTTGCAGCGCTAAACAAACCGCTGCAGTCAGGCTAAAGTGGCGAAAAATAGGGCCGAGCAGGCGATTTTATGACTGACAAGAACAAGCGCAAACGCCCTCTGGTCGCCGACAGGCGGTATCCGGGCAAGGCCAAACCCAAGCCCAAGACCTCTGCGCGGGCCAAACCGGCCACGCGCAAGGCAGCACCGGCCCGCCGCAAGGCCGCGCGCACCAAACGCCCTCGGCGCGGGGGAATCATTGGTTTCTTTGCTGGCTTGGCCCGTTGGATTTGGCGTTTGATCTGGACGATCACATGGCGCGTGAGCCTTGTGGCCTTCCTCGTTCTCGCCTTGGCTGTCGGCTATATCTATACCACCATTCCGCCGCTCGAAGCGCTGTTGGATGGCCGCGCGCGCGGCTCTGTCACCATGCTCGACCGGGAGGGAGAGGTCTTTGCCTGGCGCGGCGACCAGTTTGGCGGCGTGGTCTCGGCAGACTCGGTGTCCAAACATCTGCGAAACGCGGTCATCGCCACCGAAGACAAGCGATTCTACAACCATCTCGGGGTCAGCCCCCGGGGCATCGCCTCGGCGGTGCGGATCAACCTAAGCGAGGGCCGCGGCCCTCTTTCCGGCCATGGCGGGTCGACCATCACCCAGCAGACGGCCAAACTGCTTTGTCTGGGCGAGCCCTATGACCCCAGCAGCGGCATGACGGAAAAGGAATATGAGGCGGAATGCCGTCGCTCTTCCTTGGGCCGCAAAGCCAAAGAAGCGCTTTTTGCCGTCGCAATGGAGATTAAATACTCCAAGAGCGACATCCTTTCGATCTATCTGAACCGTGCCTACATGGGCGGCGGTGCCTTTGGCGCAGAGGCCGCGGCGCAGCGATTCTTTGGCAAGCCCGCCGCGGCGCTTTCGCCGTCTGAGGGCGCGATGCTGGCCGGTCTTTTGACCGCGCCCACAACCCTATCGCCCACCAACAATCTGGATCGCTCGCAAAGCCGTGCCGCCACGGTGATCCGCCTGATGGAAGATCAGGGCTATCTGACCGCAGCCGAGGCTGACGAAGCCATCGCCAATCCCGCGCAACTGTCCGAGGCGGCAGAGGCCGAGGCGGGCGGCTATTTCGCCGATTGGGTCATGTCCTCGGGGCCGGAGTTCTTTACCCGCAACACCACCGAAGATGTCATCATCAAAACTACCCTCGACCAGCGCATCCAGCGCGCGGCAGAGGAGGGGCTGAAATGGGTCTTTGAAAACAAGGTGCGCGACACCTCCAAAGCGCAGGCGGCCATCGTGGTGATGTCTTCTGATGGGGCGGTGCGGGCGCTGGTCGGCGGGCGCAAGACTAAGGTCGCGGGCGCGTTCAACCGTGCCACGCAGGCGATGCGCCAGACCGGGTCGGCGTTCAAACCCTTCATCTATGCCGCGGCGCTTGATCTGGGCTATTCGCCCGAAGACATCATCGTGGACGAACCCTACTGCCTGAACATCCCCGGTTCGGGTGAGTGGTGCCCCAAGAACTACACCAAGAACTTCAAAGGCCCGGTCTCCCTGACAGACGCGCTGAAAAACTCGTTGAATATCCCGGCGGTCAAAGTCTCGGAAAGCGTAGGCCGCGAGACGGTGAGTGCGGTCGCCACGCAGTTCGGCATCAAAAGCGATCTGGCCGCAGGCCCGGCGCTGGCACTTGGCGCATCGGAAAGCACCCTGCTCGAGATGACGGGCGCCTACGCGGGCATCCTGAACGGCGGCTCTTCGGTGACCCCCTACGGGCTGGTCGATCTGCGCCTCTTGGGCGAGACGGAGGCGCTGATGGGCACCGGCGGCGGTATCAACGAACGGGTCATCCAAGAAGATGCCGCGCGCCAGTTGGTCTATATGATGGAGAAGGTGATCTCGGAGGGAACCGGCCAGCGCGCCCAGTTTGGCGACCGTCAACTGGCAGGCAAGACCGGCACCACCTCGGCCAACAAAGACGCTTGGTTCGTCGGCTTTTCGGCGGATTATGTGGCCGGGGTCTGGATGGGCTATGATGACAACACGCCGCTCACCGGGGTCACAGGCGGTGGCCTGCCCGCAGAGATTTGGCGCGAAACCATGAGCCGCGTGCATGATGGGCTGCCCCTCAAGGAGTTGCCGATGCAGGCGCCCGCCCCGCCCAGCAACCTGAGCGAAGCGCAGCCCGAACCGCAGCCACAGCCGCAGCAACCGCAGGGCGGGGGCAATCAGGGGGGTGGCGGCGCGGACAATGTGATCGACCGCGTTCTGCGTGACATCTTTGGCGGCGGCAGCAGCGGCAGTGGCGCCAGCGCGCCTGCACCCAGTTTCCTCGACCGCTAAGGCGGTCGGGGCGGCGGCCCGAGAAAAAAATGGCACTGGGTTATCAAAATCATTATCAATTCCCCATAAGCGGGAAGCGTGTCGGGTTCTGTGTGGGCAGCTTCGAAAGGGATTGATGCAAAGCGATGTGGTGAACAGGGGGCTGTCCGAACTGCGTCGCGTGCGCGGGCGCAGCCGTGGGCTTTATTGGGCTGTGGCCTTGTTCAGCCTATTCGCCAATATGCTCATGCTTACCGGCCCGCTGTATATGTTGCAGGTCTATGACCGGGTGCTCGGCTCCGGCTCCGAAGAGACGCTGATCGCCCTCTCGGTTCTTGTGGTCTTTCTCTATGCGGTGATGGGGCTCTTGGATTACACGCGCGGCCGGATCATGGCGCGGGTGGGCGCGCGGTTTCAATCCGATCTCGACCGGCGGGTGTTCGACGCGGTGGTGCGCAAATCCGCCGTGGCCCCGGATGTGAAGACCAACGCGGGCCTTGCCGATCTTGAAGCCGTGCAACGGCTGATGACATCGCCAGTTCTGATGGCCGCCTTCGATGCACCTTGGACGCCGATCTTTTTCGCGGCGATCTTTCTGTTCCACCCGATGCTGGGGTGGCTGGCGGTGAGCGGCGCGGCGGTGCTGGTGGTGATCACCATTGCCAACCAGTTGCTGTCGCGCGAAAGCCAAGCGCGTGCAAACCTCTCGGGGCAGGCAGCGAACGCAATGTCGGACCAGATCAGGGTCGAGGCTGAGATGGTGCAGGCGATGGGGATGCGTGACGCGGCATTCTCGCGCTGGCAACAGGCCCGTGGTCAGGCGTTGGAGCAGCAGGTCAAATCGACCGACGTGGGCGGCACGTTCACCGCGATGACCAAGACGCTGCGGTTGTTTCTGCAGTCCGCCATGCTGGGGCTCGGCGCGTGGTTGGTCTTGAAAAACCAGATGACGCCGGGCGCGATGATCGCAGGCTCGATCCTGCTGGGCCGGGCGCTGGCGCCGGTCGAACTGGCATTGAACCAATGGCCGGTGGTGCAGCGGGGGCGGTCCGGTTGGGCCAATCTGGCGCAGCTTCTCGGCGCCGTGAGCGAAGAACCCCCGCGCACCGCGCTGCCGCAGCCCAAAGCGCGGCTGGTCGCCAAGGCGCTGACCGTCGTGGCACCGGGCGAGAAACAGGCAGCGCTCAAGTCGATCAATTTTACCGTCGAGCCGGGGCAGGCGGTGGGCGTGATCGGCCCGTCGGGGGCGGGGAAGTCGACATTGGCGCGCACCCTCACCGGGGTCTGGCCGCCTGCGGGCGGGTCGATCCGGCTGGATGGGGCCGCCCTTGAGCATTACGGGAGCGAAACCTTGGGGCGGCATATCGGATACCTGCCGCAGCGCGTCCAATTGTTCGATGGCACCATCGCCGAGAATATCGCCCGGCTGTCCCCCGACCCCGACGATGCCAAAGTGATCAAGGCCGCCAAATTGGCGGCGGCGCATGAGATGATCCTCGAATTCCCCCAAGGCTATGACACGCCCATTCGCGCGGGGCAGGTGCGGCTTTCTGGCGGACAGATGCAGCGCATCGGGCTGGCACGGGCGCTTTATGATGACCCGGTGATCGTGGTGCTGGATGAGCCGAATTCGAACCTCGACAATACCGGTTCTCAGGCGTTGAACCACGCAATCCGGCAGATGAAGGCGAGCGGGCGGTCGGTGCTGATCATGGCACATCGCCCAGCGGCCATTCAGGAATGTGACACGCTGCTGGTTCTCGATAACGGCATCCGCAAAGCCTTTGGTCCCAAGGATGAGGTGCTTGCCGGGATGGTGCAAAACCACCGCGAGATTCAGCAGGCCCCCCCGCGGTCGGGGGGCGTGGTATGACCGATCACGGCGACAAACGCTGGTCGGCAACCCGGCCCCTGATCCTTGGGTTCTTCGGGCTGATCTTGCTTTTCGGCGGTTTTGGGACTTGGGCCGTGACCAGCCAAATCGCCGGGGCGGTGGTGGCTTCGGGCCGGATCGAAGTCGACCGCAACCGGCAGATCGTCCAGCATGAAACCGGTGGTGTGGTGGCCGAAATCTTTGTGGATGAGGGCGACAGTGTCGCCGCCGGTGACGCTTTGCTGCGTCTGGATGCAGAGCAGCTGACCTCGCAATTGGCCATCGTCGAGGGCCAGCTTTATGAGCTTATGGCCCGCCGCAGCCGTCTGGAAGCGCAGCGCGATGAAGTCGAGGCGGTCACCTTTGACGAAGAGTTGCGAACCGCCGCCTCCGAAAATCCCGATGTGCAGGAACTGGTGGACGGCCAGCGCAACCTGTTTGACGCGCGCCGCGTCAGCGTGGCCCAAGAGCTTGAGCAATTGGGCAAACGCCGGGCGCAGATCAACGCGCAAATTCGCGGGGTCGATGCGCAAGAGGCCGCGCTATCGCGCCAGTTGGAGCTGATCGAAGAGGAGTTGGGTAATCAGCAGTCGCTGCTGGACCGTGGCCTGACGCAGGCCTCTGCCGTCTTGACGCTGATGCGCGAGCAGGCCCGTCTGCGCGGCCAGATCGGCGAGTTGTCGGCGCAAAAGGCGCAATCCCAAGAGCGGGTGACAGAGATTGACATCGAGCGGCTGAAACTGCGCTCCGCCGGGCGGGAAGAGGCGATCACCCAGTTGCGCGACCTGCGCTACCGCGAGTTGGAGATGGCCGAACAGCGCCGCGCGCTCAGGGCCGAGATTGACCGGCTTGATATTCGCGCGCCGGTGTCGGGGGTGATCTATGGGATGCAGATCCAAACCCCGCGGTCGGTCGTGCGCGCGGCGGAGCCGTTGATGTACCTCGTCCCCCAAGATCGCCCGCTGGTCATCGCCGCGCGGGTCCAGACCATCCACATCGATCAGGTCGCCGTGGGCCAAGAGGTCAATCTGCGTCTTTCGGCGTTGAACCAGCGCACCACGCCGGAACTGGTGGGCAAGGTCTTGCAGGTCTCTGCCGATTCCATTGACGACGACGCGACCGGGCAAACCTATTACCGGGCCGAGATTGCGCTTAACCCCGGCGAGATCGACAAGCTGGAAGAGGGCACGATCTTGCTGCCCGGCATGCCGGTTGAGGCGTTTATCCGCACCGGCGAACGCTCTCCGATGGCCTATCTGTTGAAACCTATGGCCGACTATTTTGCGCGCGCGTTCCGCGAAAGCTGATGCGCGGCGCCGGGCGGGCGGCAAAGGGGCTTTTCCTCGGGGCGGAGGGCGGTTAGCGTCCGCTTGAACCCGCAACCAAAGGAAGCCCGTCATGTCCCTGACCGCCCGCCTTGCCGATCTCGGCATCACCCTGCCCGACGCGCCCGCACCGGCCGCGAACTATGTGCCCTTTGTGGTCACCGGCAATACCGTCTATGTTTCGGGCCAAATCTCCAACGGGCCGGATGGGTTGATCACCGGGCGTTTGGGCGACGGTATGGATGTCGACGCCGGGGCCGCCGCCGCGCGCAGCTGTGCGCTGAGCCTTTTGGCGCAGGTCCGCGCTGCTTGCGGAGGCGATCTGGACCGTCTCAAACGGGTTGTGAAACTGACGGGCTTCGTGAACTCAACCGCCGATTTCACTGACCAGCCCAAGGTCATCAACGGGGCCTCCGACTTCATGGTCGAGGCTTTGGGCGACGCGGGCCGCCACGCCCGCTCGGCGGTCTCTGCCGCATCACTGCCACTGGGTGTCGCCGTCGAAATCGAAGGCATTTTTGAGATCGAATGACCCTTCCCGCCGCCTTTCTGGACATTCCGCTGGCGCATCGCGCGCTGCATGATCTCTCTGCCGGGCGGCCCGAGAACAGCCGCGCCGCCGTGCGGGCGGCTGTCGATGCAGGTGTCGGCATCGAGATTGATGTACAACTCAGCGCCGATAACAAGGCGATGGTGTTCCATGACTATGCTTTGGAGCGGCTGACACCAGAGCGCGGCGCGGTCCGGCTGCGTGAGGCCAGCGCCCTTGCCGCCATCCCGCTAAAGGGCGGCGACGAGGGGATCCCAACGCTTGAGGAAATCCTCGACCTCATCGCTGGGCGCGTGCCGCTTTTGGTGGAGTTCAAGGATCAAGACGGCGCCATGGGGCCGAACGGGGGCCCGCTTGAGACCGCCGCCGCCGAACTGCTTGGCCGCTACCGGGGCGATTTGGCGGTCATGTCGTTCAATCCGCATTCGGTCCGCGCACTTGCCCATCTTTTGCCCGACGTGCCACGCGGTCTGACCACCAGCGCCTACCGCCCCGATGAATGGCCGCTGCCCGCAGCCACCTGCGATCGGCTGCGGGGCATACCCGACTATGCCGACACCGGCTCCTGTTTCATCAGCCATGAGGCCGATGACCTGAACCGCCCGCGTGTGGCTGAGCTAAAGGCCGAAGGGGCGGCGGTGCTCTGTTGGACGATCCGCAGCCAAGCTGAGGAAGACATCGCGCGTCAGGTGGCGCAGAACGTGACCTTTGAGGGGTATCTGCCGCGTCCGCGCTCTTGATCTGCGAGGCCGAGGCCACACATAGGACGCAAGACAGGCAAGGCTCAGATGAACGCGCAGGAAATCGAGATTACCGTGGTGCCAGAACTGGCACAGATCGGCCAAAAGGACTGGGACGCCTGCGCCTGTCCCGAGGCCGCGGGCGGGGGCCGTCCGCGTGACCCGTTCACGACCTATCGTTTCCTGTCGGCGCTAGAGCAGAGCGGATCGGTCGGCCCCGGCACGGGCTGGCAGCCGCAGTATCTGGCCGCGCGGATTGCGGGCCAAGTGATCGCCGTGGCGCCGATGTATGCCAAATCGCACAGCCAAGGCGAATATATCTTCGACCACAACTGGGCCCATGCCTATGAGCGCGCGGGCGGGCGGTATTACCCCAAACTGCAGATCGCCGTGCCCCACACCCCCGCCACCGGGCGGCGCTTTTTGGTGCGGCCCGAGTTTGAAGAGGCGGGCACCGCCGCGCTGGTTCAAGGCGCGGTGCAGCTGACCGATAATAACGCGCTGTCGTCGCTCCATGTGACCTTTTGCACCGAGCAGGAGGTCGCCCGGGCCGAAGCACTGGGCCTGATGAGCCGCAAAAGCCAGCAGTTTCACTGGCACAACCGCGACTATGCGGATTTCGACGGTTTCCTCGCCAGCCTGTCTTCGCGCAAGCGCAAGAACATCCGCAAAGAACGCGCACAGGCGCAGGATTTTGGCGGCACGATCCACACCTTCACCGGCGACCAGATCGCGCCCGAGCATTGGGATGCCTTTTGGCAGTTCTACCAAGACACCGGCGCGCGGAAATGGGGTTCGCCTTATCTCACGCGGGAATTCTTTGACCACGCGCAAGAAAACCTGCGCGACGATATCGCGCTGGTGCTGGCCGAACGTGACGGGCGTTGGGTTGCCGGGGCGCTGAACTTCATCGGGGCAGAAACGCTCTTTGGCCGCTACTGGGGCTGTACCGAACACCACCCCTTTCTGCATTTCGAACTGTGCTATTATCGCGCCATGGATTTCGCCATCGCCTATGGGCTTTCCCGTGTCGAGGCGGGTGCGCAGGGCGAACACAAGCTCGCACGCGGCTATCTGCCGTCACCCACATGGTCGCTGCATTGGATGCGCGATCCGGGCTTTGCCTCTGCCGTGGGGGAGTATCTGCAGGCCGAACGCGACGCCGTGGACGAAGAGATTAGCGTGCTGACCGACTACGGCCCCTTTAAAAAGACGACGATCGAGGAACAAGAATGACCGAGAGATTAAGCATCGAGACCCGTAAGACGCTGCTGCAACCGCTGTTCAATACCGGCTGGGAAATGGTCGAAAGCCGGGATGCGATCCACAAGACGTTCAAGTTCAAGGATTTCGCCGACGCCTTTGGCTGGATGACAAGGGTGGCTATTTGGGCGGAAAAGTGGAATCACCATCCCGAATGGAGCAATGTTTACAACCGCGTGGAGGTGACGTTGATCACCCATGACGTGGATGGGCTAAGCTCGCTCGACGCGAAATTGGCGCGCAAGATGGATGGTCTCTTTGGGGCCGGGAAAGACTGACGGAGAGACCGGATGCAAGATTTGTTTGAAACGGAACTGTGGCAGGGCAAGACGATTGCCGATCTGCTGACACTGGAGTTTCTTGCCAGCGCGGCAGGCTCGGTGATCGGCGCGATTGTGATCCTGTTGCTGGGGTGGGTCATCTCAAGTTGGCTGCAACACCGTGTCGAAAACCTTGGTAAGCGGAACAAGCACCTCGACGAGATGCTGTTCGAATTTCTGGCTTCCATCGTGCGCTATGTGGTGCTGGGCTTTACCGTTTTGTTCGTGCTCAACACTTTCGGGGTCAAGACGACCTCGGTCGTGGCGGTTATCGGTGCGGCGGGTCTGGCGATTGGTCTGGCCCTGCAGGGCACCCTGTCGAACGTGGCCGCCGGGGTCATGCTTATCCTCTTTCGCCCGATCAAGATCGGCGATTTCGTTGTGATCGCGGGCGAGATGGGCACGGTCAAACAGATCAACCTGAACTACACCGTGCTGGCCGACCTCAGCAATGTGCAGGTCATCGTGCCGAACTCTGAGGTTTGGGGCAATGTCATCACCAACTATTCCGTCAACCCGACCCGCCGCGCGGAATGGACCTTTGGCGTGGGCTATGGCGCGAACCTCAAGACCGCCGAAGAGATCATTCGCAGCACGATCATGGCGGATGAACGCGCCCATGCCGATCCTGAGCCCTTCATTCAGGTGAACAATCTCAACGACAGTTCGGTCGATTTCCTTGTGCGGGTCTGGTGCAGCGCGGGGGATTATTTTGCCTTCAAGGCCGATATGACCCGCAAGGTCAAAGAGGCGTTGGATGAAGGCGGGGTGGATATTCCGTTCCCCACACGCACCATCGTGCAGGCTGCGGAATAGGCCTTCGCGTCTGTGGCCCTTCACGGGGCACCCCCATCAGTAAAACGCCCGGCCAATCTGGCCGGGCGTTCGCATTTTACATATTGTCCAGCAGTGCTTCGCCGCCGGAAATCTCGCAGGTGCCGGGGCTTTCCTCGGGCTGCCACAGTGTCACCTTGCCGTCTTCGACGAGCATCGCATAGCGTTTGGACCGGCTGACCAGCCCGGCACCTTCGGCGTCGAACTCCATGCCGATGGCGCGGGTGAATGCGCTGCTGGCGTCGGCCAACATGGTGATCCCGGCCTCACTCGCGCCGGTCGCTTCGCCCCACGCTTTCATCACGAAAGGGTCGTTGCAGGAGACGCAGATCACCTCATCCACGCCTTTGGCGTCGAACTGATCTTTGGTGCGCACGAAGCTCGGCACATGGGCAGAGTGGCAGGTGGGCGTGAACGCACCCGGCACGGCAAAGATCACCACTTTGCGGCCCTTGAGCTTGTCGGCCATCTGTACCGGCTCGGGCCCATCCGCGCCCATCTGAACCAGTTTCGCGTCCGGCAGCGTCGAACCTTGAGAAATCGTCATGGGATAGCCTCTCCTGTCATTGCGGTTGTCTTGGGGCCAGATATAGGCTTTGACCGCGACTGAGACCAGATCAATCGGGGGTAGGCAAATGCAGCATGTGGTGGTGATCGGAGCCGGGCAGGCGGGGGCCTCTTGCGTGGCCAAACTGCGCAATGGCGGGTTCGAGGGCAAGATCACCCTGATCGGGGCCGAGCCTTGCCCGCCCTACCAACGGCCACCGCTGTCCAAAGGGTATCTGCTGGGCGATATGACACTGGAGCGGCTGTTTCTGCGGCCCGAGGCCTTCTATGCCGACCAAGGGATCGCGCTCAAGACCGATTGCCGCGTTACCGCGCTTGACCCCGAGGCGCGTGTTCTGAGCACGACCGAGGGCGAGGTCGCGTATGACGAACTGGTGCTCGCTACCGGCTCCCTCCCGCGTCGGCTGCCAGCGGCGATCGGCGGCGATCTGGATGGCGTCTTTACCGTGCGTGATCTGGCGGATGTGGATGCCATGGCGCCGCGTTTCGTGAAGGGCGCGAAGGTTCTGATCGTCGGCGGTGGCTACATCGGGCTGGAAGCCGCGGCTGTCGCGGCCAAGCTGGGGCTAGAGGTCACGCTGGTGGAAATGGCCGACCGCATCCTGCAGCGCGTCGCAGCGCCCGAGACCAGTGATTATTTCCGCGCCCTGCATGAAGGCCACGGCGTGACCCTGCGCGAAGGCGTGGGGCTGGAGCGGCTCTTGGGCGAAGGCCACGTCACCGGCGCACGGCTGAGCGATGGGACAGAGATTGCCGCCGATTTCGTCATCACCGGCGTGGGCATCGAGCCCGACATCGCGTTGGCCAAAGCAGCAGGGATCGAGATCGACAACGGCATCAAGGTCGACGCGCAGGGCCGCACGAGTGTGCCGGGCATCTGGGCGGCGGGGGATTGCACCTCTTTCCCCTATCGCGGCGGGCGTATCCGGTTGGAAAGCGTGCCCAATGCCATCGATCAGGCCGAGGTGGTCGCTGAAAATATCCTCGGCGCGGGTAAGGAATACATCGCCAAACCGTGGTTCTGGTCGGACCAATATGACGTGAAACTGCAAATCGCCGGGCTGAACGCAGGCTATGACCGCGTGATCACCCGCCTTGGCCAAGGCAGCGCGTCGTTCTGGTACTACCTTGGCGAAACGTTGCTGGCCGTCGATGCCGCGAACGATCCGCGCGGCTATATGGTGGGCAAACGGCTGATCGAAGCGGGAAAATCGCCAGACCCGGCTTTGGTCGCGGACTCTCAGACAGACCTAAAGGCATTGCTGAAACCATGAGGATTATCGCTGGGAAATACCGTGGCCGACCGCTTGCCGCGCTTGGCAAGGGCGACGCCGGGGCGCATCTGCGACCGACCTCCGACCGGGTGCGCGAGAGCCTTTTTTCGATGTTGACCCATCACGATGTGATCGAGGGCGCGCAGGTGTTGGACCTGTTCGCAGGCACCGGCGCGCTTGGGTTCGAGGCCCTGTCGCGCGGTGCTGTGTCGGTCTGCTTTGTTGAGAATGGCCGGACAGGCCAGCAGTTGATCGGGGAGAATGTGCGCAAACTGGAGGCGGAGGCGGAAACGCGGCTGCTGCGCAATGACGCGACGCGGCTGGGGCCATGCGCACAGGACCCTTTCGATCTGGTCTTCCTTGACCCGCCCTATGGCAAATCCTTGGGGCAAAAGGCGCTTGTTGCGGCAGCCGAAGGCGGCTGGCTTGCACCCGGCGCGATGATCGTTTGGGAGGAAAGCGCACCCATGCACGCGCCCGTGGGATTCGCCCGGATCGACACGCGCAAATACGGCGATACCCATGTGACGCTGCTGCAAAGGGCTGCAAGCTAACGGCTTTTTGCCGAGCGCTATCCCCTCTCAGGTTGATCCTTGTCTTTTCCGACAGAATAAGTCACCTATTGCCCGAAGGCCCGGCGCGCCCTGCGTCGGGACCAAGGTGATTTTCAAGGAAGGACATTCGATGCGCCTCAAAGCGACCACGGCCATTGCGCTGATCACATGCGCCGCCGCTCCGGCATTTGCACAAGACAAGGCCGAGGTGCTTGGCACCTATGCCAACATCGCGCAGGCGGGCTACGAAGACAGCCTGACCACCGCGCAGACGCTGCAAACCGCCGTCGAGATGCTGATCGCCACCCCCTCGGCCGAAGCGCTTCAGGCTGCGAAAACCGCATGGCTGGCCGCCCGCGTGCCCTACCAGCAGACCGAGGTCTTCCGCTTTGGCAACGCCATCGTCGATGACTGGGAAGGCAAGGTAAACGCTTGGCCGCTGGACGAAGGTCTGATCGACTATGTCGACGCCTCCTATGGCGGCGAGACGGATGAAAACCAATTGGCGGTTCTGAACGTCATCGCCAACCCGACCTTCACGCTGGGCGGGGAAGAGGTGGACGCCACCGAGATCACGCCTGCGCTCCTCGAAGGGCAGTTGCACGAGGCGGGCGCGGTTGAGGCCAATGTCGCCACCGGCTACCACGCCATCGAATTCCTGCTCTGGGGCCAAGACCTGAACGGGACTGAGCATGGCGCGGGCAACCGCCCTTGGACCGACTACGCGACCGGCGAAGACTGCACCGGCGACAACTGTGACCGCCGTGGGCAATACCTGAAAGCCGCGACCGATCTGCTGGTCAGAGATCTGGAATGGATGGCCGCTCAATGGGCCGAAGGCGGTGAGGCACGCGCCGCCGTGCTGGCAGACGAAGACGCCGGGATCGACGCGATCCTGACTGGCATGGGCTCGCTCTCCTACGGTGAGCAGGCGGGTGAGCGGATGAAGCTGGGCGTCATGCTCAACGACCCCGAAGAAGAGCACGACTGCTTCTCCGACAACACACACAACAGCCACTATTACGACGGTTTGGGCGTGCGGAACGTCTATCTGGGCGAATACCTGCGCGTCGATGGCCGCGTGGTTTCCGGCGCATCGCTGTCTGACCTCGTGGCCAGCGCCGATGCCACCGTCGACGAAGACCTGCGCGCCAAGCTGAACGCCTCCATGGTGGAACTGGGCCAGATCAAAACCGCCGCCGAAGCGGGTTTCAGCTATGACATGATGCTTGAGCGCGGCAATGCCGAAGGCGAAGCGCTGATCATGGGCGCGGTCGATGCGCTGGTAAACCAGACCCGCGCCATCGAGCGTGCCGTGACCGTTTTGGGCGGTGATGAAATCGCTTTCGAAGGGTCCGACAGCCTTGATGCGCCGGACGCGGTTTTCCAGTAATCCTAACCCTTCCTCTGGGCCGCTGCGGCGGCCCGGGGCCAGCCAAGGAATACGCAAAACCATGATTGTTTGTCACTGTCAGAACATCACCGATCGCGATATCAACAATGCCATCGACTGGATGCGCGCCTCTGATGCGCGCACGGTCATTACTGCGGGCAAAATCTACCGTGCCTTGGGCAAAGCAGCCGATTGTGGCGGTTGCATGCCTCTGTTCTTGTCTACCATGCGCGGAAATGGCAACTTTTCCGTGCCTGTGCTGACAACCACTCTAAGTCAGGCAAAACCAAACAAGGAGACAGGTTCATGAAGGGCGACGACAAGGTCATCGAATATCTCAACGCGGCATTGCGCAGCGAATTGACAGCCGTGAGCCAGTACTGGCTGCATTACCGGCTGCAAGAAGACTGGGGCTATGGTCGGCTTGCCGATAAATCGCGCGAGGAAAGCATCGAAGAGATGAACCACGCCGACAAGCTGATCGAACGGATCATCTTCCTTGAAGGGCACCCCAACCTGCAAAAGCTGGACGCGCTGCGCATCGGTGAAACGGTCAAGGAATGTCTTGAGTCCGATCTGGCCGCCGAACATGAGGCCCGCACCCTGTACATTGAGGCGCGCAATCACTGCGATCAGGTGGGCGATTACGTCTCAAAGAACCTGTTCGAGGAATTGATTGCCGACGAGGAAGGGCATATCGACTTCCTCGAAACTCAATTGTCGCTTCAGGCCGAACTGGGCGAGGCCGTCTATGGCCAGCTTCAAGCCAAGCCGACAGACGACAGCAAGTAACTTCGACTGGCAGGCCCGGTTTTGGGCCTGCCGCTATCCAAGGCATTCCCCATGCGATTCCTCATTCCGATGCTCACGGCGGCCGCCGCGAGCATGGCCGCCGCCGCCCCGCAAGCATTGGAGGAACCGCATCTCAAGGTGATCCCCCGCACCGCAGAAGAGACCGCCCGGATCGCCAAGGTCACCGCCCCCGCGACCGAATTCGACAGGCCCGAACCCTTTGAGACGAACCCGGCAGGGGCCGCAACGGTCAGCCCGCGCGGCAATGCCGATGCGTTTTCGCTGCCTTCGGGTAACATTCCTTTTGAGCGTGAGTTGGATTTCAAGGTCGGCAATGGGCTGTTCAAAAAGCTCTGGGTGTCGTCGCCGTCTTCGACGCTGGCCTCTGACGGGCTGGGGCCGCTCTTTAACGCGCGCTCTTGCCAACGCTGCCACCTGAAAGACGGGCGCGGCCATCCCCCCGAGGGGCCGGAGGATGACGCGGTGTCGATGTTTCTGCGCATCTCGGTCCCCACCGCCCCCGAAGAGGCAATGAACGAGATCGAGGCGTTCCTGCTTTCGGTGGGCGATACCACCCCCCGCACGCGGCCCGATCCGGTCTATGGCGGGCAATTGCAGGATTTCGGGGTGGCGGGGCATCCGGCGGAATACCGGCTGGGCCTGCGCTATGAAGAGGTGGAGGTCGCGCTCTCCGAGGGAGAGACCGCCAGCCTGCGCCGCCCGACCTACAGTGCCGAAGACCTCGGGTATGGCCCCTTGGCCGAGGGAGCGATGCTCAGCCCCCGTGTAGCCCCGCCGATGATCGGTTTGGGCCTGCTCGAAGCGATCCCAGCCGCAGATATCTTGGCCCTCGCGGACCCCGAAGACGCCGACGGCGATGGCATCTCTGGTCGGGCGCAGATCGTCTGGTCCTTTGAGCACGCGCGCCCGATGTTGGGCCGTTTCGGCTGGAAATCCGGCGCACCGACGATCCGCGAACAATCCGCCAGCGCCTTTGCAGGCGACATCGGCATTTCCTCCCCCATCTTCGATGCGGCATGGGGCGATTGCACCACCGAGCAAACCGCCTGCCGCGATGCCCCGCATGGGAACGGTGACGCGCGCGGGGCAGAGATCGACGCCGAAGGGCTGGATCTGGTGACCTTCTACAGCCGCAACCTTGCCGTGCCGGCCCGCCGCGATGTCGGCGCACCTGAGGTGCTGCGCGGCAAGGCGGTGTTCCATGAGGTCGGCTGCACCTCCTGTCACCAGCCGAAATTCGTGACCGAACGACTGGAGGATCAGCCCGAGCAAAGCTTTCAGCTGATCTGGCCGATGACCGATCTTTTGCTCCATGACATGGGCGAAGGGCTGGCCGACAACCGTCCCGAGGGCCGCGCGAATGGGCGCGAATGGCGCACCGCGCCGCTTTGGGGCATCGGCTTGACCGAACAGGTTAACGGGCATACCCAATTCCTGCACGACGGGCGCGCGCGGTCGCTGCTCGAAGCGGTGCTCTGGCACGGCGGCGAAGCCCAGCCCGCCCGCGATGCCGTGGTGGAGATGCCCAAAGCCGACCGTGACGCCCTGATCCGCTATCTGGAGAGCCTCTGATGCGCAGCCTGCTTACCGCCACATTCCTTCTGACCGCCGCCCCCGCCCTCGCCGGGGTGGAGGAGGTGATCCAAGACCACGCGCTGCCCGGCACCGCCCGTTTCGCCTCTGCCACTGCGGCGCTCGACGCTGCAGCGCAGGCCAATTGCACCGACACGGCCCTGCGCCCGGCCTATCAAGAGGCTTTCGACGCATGGCTCGGCATCGCGCATCTGACCCTTGGCCCGCTAGAGGAAGACGGGCGCGGGCTGGCCATCGCCTTTTGGCCCGACACGCGCGGCATGGTAGGGCGCAGCGTGGCGCGACTGGTGGCCGAGGAAGACCCGATTGCGACAAGCGGGGAGTACGCCGAGGTCTCCATCGCCGCGCGCGGGCTCTTTGCGCTGGAACGGCTGCTTTATGACGATGACTTCGCAGGCTACGGGGCCGAGAGCTATAGCTGCGCATTGGCCCGCGCGATGGCGGCCGACCTGGCCAATTTGGGCCGCGAGGTCGACACCGCTTGGCGAGAGGATTTCGCCGCCGCGCTCCGCAGCGCCGGGGAGGCGGGCAATGACCGTTTCCTCAGCCCGCGCGAGGTATCGCAGGCGCTTTACACGGCTTTGGCAACCGGGCTCGAATTTGTCGCGGACCAACGTCTAGGCCGCCCGATGGGCAGTTTTGATGCGCCGAAGCCGCAGGTGGCCGAGGCGCGCCGTTCGGGCCGCAGCCTGCGCAATGTGGTGTTGTCACTCGAAGCATTGCAGGGTCTAGCCGACACGCTGTCGGACGCCGCTACCCCCAAAACCGACGCCGCATTCGACCGCGCCTTGAGCGCCGCGCGCGTGTTGGAGGACCCCGTCTTTGCCGGGGTGGCCGACCCGATAAGCCGTATCCGGGTCGAGGCGCTGCAAAATGATGTGCGGGCCATTGCCGAGGCCGTGAGCGCTGAGATCGCCCCGGCGCTTGGCGTTTCCGTCGGGTTCAACTCGGCGGACGGCGATTGATGCCGTCGCGCCGCCATTTCCTTGCGGGTCTCGCCGCCGCGTCGAGCTTGCCGGCGATGGGCTGGGCCGCCGCTGGCAGCCCTGCCTACCTTGCCGCCGCGCGTGACCCTTCGGGGGCCTATGCGCTTTTCGGGCTGGACGGGACGGGCCACGACATTTTCCGGATTCCGTTGCCCGACCGGGGCCATGCCGCCGCCGCGCATCCCACGGCGCCCGAGGCCGTGGCCTTTGCCCGCCGCCCGGGGCGGTTTGCACTGGTGATCGACTGCGTGAAGGGCCGTGTCGCCCATCGCCTCGACGCGCCGGAGGGGCGGCATTTCTACGGACATGGGGCGTTTTTGCAGGGCGGGGCCATCCTCGCCACCAGCGAGAATGAGATCGACACGGGCGAAGGGCGCATCGGCCTGTGGTCCCGTGCCGAGGGCTATGCCCGGATCGGAGAGATCGCCTCAGGCGGGGTCGGCCCGCATGAAATCCGCCGCTTGGCCGAGGATGTGCTGGTGGTGGCCAATGGCGGCATCCGCACCCATCCCGACAGCGGCCGGGAGAAGCTGAACATCGACGAGATGCGGCCCAATCTGTCCTATGTCAGCCTCTCGGGCGAGATGCTGGAGCAGGTCGAACTGCCGGATGACCTGCACAAGAACTCGATCCGTCATCTGGCCTTGGCGCCGGACGGGCAGGTGGCCTTTGCGATGCAATGGCAGGGGGAGCCGAACGACGCCGTGCCGTTGTTGGGCCTCCACCGGCGCGGGCAAAACCCGGTATTGGCCGAGGCCGATCTGGCCGAGCAAATCGCGATGCAGGGCTACGCAGGCAGCGTGGCATTCGCGGCAGATGGCGGGGCGGTCGGTATCACCTCCCCCCGGGGCGGGCGGCTGCATCTGTTTGACAGCAAAGGTGGTTTCCTTGCCAGTCACCGCCGTGCCGATGTCTGCGGACTGGCGCCGGGACGGGGCGGTTTCGTCGCCACGGATGGGCTGGGCGGTATCCTGTCGCTGCAAGAGGCGGCGCTGTCGCGGCTCACTACCGCCGCGCGGGCGTGGGACAACCATCTGGTTGCCATCGACGGATAGGCGGGCGGGGGCACTGCCCTCACCGGGTTTTAGTCGGTCTTATACGTCGGGTGGAACAGCCCGCCGGGGGAGAGGGTAAAGATCTCAACCCCGTCTTCGGTCACGCCAACCGAATGCTCGAACTGTGCCGAAAGGGATTTGTCGCGGGTCACCGCTGTCCAATCATCGGCCAAGGTCTTGGTCTCGGCCCGGCCAAGGTTCACCATCGGCTCAATGGTAAAGAACATGCCAGGCTCTAGCACAGCACCGGTGCCCGGACGGCCATAGTGCAGCACGTTGGGCGGCGCGTGAAACACCTGCCCCAGACCGTGACCGCAGAAATCGGTCACGACGGACATGCGGTGGCCTTCGACAAATGTCTGAATTGCATGGCCGATGTCGCCAAAGGTATTGCCCGGCTTCACCGCCTCGATCCCGTGCATCAGGCTGTCGTGGGTCACGTTGATCAACCGCTCGGCCTTGCGCGAAAGCTTGCCCGCCACATACATGCGGCTGGTGTCGCCGAACCAGCCATCGACGATCACGGTCACGTCGATGTTCAGGATGTCGCCGTCTTTCAGCTTCTTATCGCTGGGGATCCCGTGGCAGACCACATGGTTCACCGAGATGCAGCTGGCGTGCTGATAGCCTTTGTAGCCGATCGTCGCGGATTTCGCGCCGGCGGCGTTGACCTTCTCTTCGATCAGGCGGTCAAGCTCTCCGGTGGTCTGACCGGGGAAGACATGCTCTGCGATCTCGTCGAGGATCGTGGCGGCCAGACGGCCCGCCGCTTGCATCCCGGCGTGATCCGAAGGCTCGTAAATGCGAATGCCGTCGCGTGTCTGGCGGCCTCGGTGTGCGTTGTTCACCGCTCTCTCCATCCTTGTGTTCGCTCCTATTTAGCGTGGCTTTCCGGCAAGGGCCAGTGCAGCTCAGCCCGTAAAGGGGATCGGTTGCGCCAGTATGACGGCTTGGGGCGTGATATGGGTGCCGATGGCGTGGATTTCCAGACCTGCAGCGCGGGCCGCTTGGGATGCGGCGGCATAGGTCGGGTCGATATCTGCCGCGAGGGTCATCTGCGTGCAGTCGGTGCGCTGCACCAGATACAGCAGCACGGCGCGGTGCCCGGCCTGCGCCATCCGCGCCAGTTCGCCCAGATGTTTCGCCCCGCGTGTGGTGACGCTGTCGGGGAATTCGGCCAGACCCGTTTCGCGTGAGAGGGTGACCGATTTCACCTCGACATAGGCATCGGGCAGGCCATCACCGCGCAGCAGAAAGTCGATGCGGGAGTTTTCGCCGTATTTCACCTCCGGTCGTACCTCGGCATAGGCGGCCAGTGGCATCACCTCACCCGCGACCAGCGCCGCTTTCATCGCGCGGTTGGGCAGGGCGGTGTCGACCCCGGTGAAATGGCCATTTTCATGATCAACCAGCCGCCAGCCGTAGTTCAGCTTTTTCTTCGGATCGTCGTTCGGCTCGAGCCAAATCCGGCTGCCCGGTTCCGCCAGCCCCATCATCGAGCCGGGGTTGGCGCAATGGGCGATCACTTCCTCGCCCGTTTCCTCAAGCGTGCAATCGGCCAGAAAGCGTTTGTAGCGGCGGATCAGCCGGGCGGGGACAAGTTGGGTTTGAAAGCGCATGAGGCGCGGCCTATACCGAAGGGACGCCATCCTCAAGGAGCCGCCCCCATGTCAAACCCCACCGCCGCGATGATCGTCATCGGCGACGAAATCCTTTCGGGCCGGACCCGCGACAGCAATATGCATCACCTTGCGGGGGAGTTGACGAAAGTGGGGATCGACCTCAAGGAGGTGCGCGTGGTGTCGGACGATCATGGCGCGATCATCGCCGCCGTGCAGGCGCTCTCAGGTGCCTATGCCCATGTGTTTACCTCGGGCGGCATCGGGCCCACGCATGATGACATTACCGCCGATTGCATCGCCGCCGCCTTTAACCGTGATATCGACGTGCGCGACGATGCGCGCGAGATTTTGGCCGAACACTACGCCCGCGCGGGCACCCAGATGAACGACGCCCGCCTGCGCATGGCGCGCATTCCCGAGGGCGCCGCGCTGATCGAAAACCCGGTCTCTGCCGCGCCGGGCTTTGTGGTTGAGAACGTGCATGTCATGGCCGGGGTGCCGACGGTCTTTCAGGCGATGGTTGCCAGCGTCCTGCCGGGGCTCACAGGCGGCCAACCCCTGATCAGTGAGACGCTGCGCATCGACCGGGGCGAGGGCGATATCGCCGGACCACTGGGCGCGCTGGCCGAGGAATATCCGCATCTGTCGATGGGCAGCTACCCGTTTCAGAAAGACGGCATTTTTGGCGCGCATGTGGTGATCCGGGGCAGCGATCCGGGGATGGTCGAAGCGGCGATGGTCAAGCTTAAGGCCGCCTTCGCATGAGCGAGGCGCAGGCGTTTTTCGACGCGGGCGACGCGACATGGCCCGCCGCGCGGCGGTTTGATCACGGGCCATGGACCCTGCGCGAAGGGCAGGGCGGCGGGAAACGGGTCTCGGCGGCGACAGCGCGTGGGGCGATAACCGACGCCGACATTCCGACCGCCGAAGCGGCGATGCGCAAGATGGAGCAGCGCCCGCTTTTCATGGTGCGTGCGGGCGAAGATGATCTCGACGCGCTGCTGGCCGCGCGGGGCTACGGCGTGGTCGATCCGGTCACGGTGCTGAGCGCGCCGATTACCCGGCTGACAGATGTGCCGATGCCCCCGGTCACCGCCTTTTGCATCTGGGAGCCGCTGGCGATCATGGCCGAGGTCTGGGCCGCCGGAGGGGTCGGCCCTGCGCGTCTTGCCGTGATGGACCGCGCGGCGACCAAAACAGGCATCCTTGCGCGCTGGAACGAGAAACCGGCGGGCGTGGCCTTTGCCGGGGTGCACGAGGACATCTGCATGGTGCACGCCGTCGAAGTGCTGCCGCATCAACAGCGCCAAGGTGTGGCCACTTGGATCATGCGCGCCGCCGCCCATTGGGGGCAGGCCCAAGGGGCTAAGCGGCTTTCGGTGCTCTGCGTGGATACGAATGCCCGCGCGCAGGCGCTTTACGCCAAACTGGGCTTTGCCCCGGTCGGGCACTATCATTACCGTCAAAACACCGAGTGAAGGATAAGACCATGGCCAACGACATGCCCACCGCCCTTGATCTGCCGATGGTCGATCCGCTGCCCGAAGCGACGCAGAAGTATTTCGACATCTGTCAGGAAAAGCTCGGGATGGTGCCGAATGTTCTGCGGGCCTATGCCTTTGACATCGACAAGCTGAACGCTTTTGCGGGCATGTATAACGATCTGATGCTGGGCGATAGCGCGCTCAGCAAGCTTGAGCGTGAGATGATCGCGGTGGCGGTGTCCTCGGTCAACAAATGCTACTACTGCCTTGTGGCCCATGGGGCTGCAGTACGCGAAATGTCGGGCGATCCGCAATTGGGCGAGGCGCTTGTGATGAACTACCGCGTGGCCAAGATTACGGCCAAACAACGGGCCATGCTGGATTTCGCGGTAAAGCTGACCGAGGCCAGCGCCAAGGTCGAAGAGGCCGACCGTCAGGCGCTGCGCGATGCGGGTTTCACTGAGCGGGATATCTTTGACATCGCCAGTGTGGCCGGGTTCTTTAACATGACCAACCGCGTGGCCAGCGCCACCGACATGCGCCCGAACGACGATTACCACGCGCAGGCGCGATGAGCCGGGCGCGGGTTGCTGCGGCTCTGCTCGGGGTGCTGCTGGCGGCTCCCGCGGCGGCGCTTGAATTGGCGCTGCCCAGTACCGCGCGCCTGACGGCAGAGCGTAACACCGCGCCGGACCGCTATGCCGCGCCCGTGGGTGTCTATGCCGAAGGGCAGGTGGCGCGGGTCAATGTGGATGGCAGCGTGCGCCGCGCTGCGTGGCGGATGGACACGCCGGGGCTGACCGCCTTGCAGGTGATGCGCCCGCTGCGGCGGCAGCTGGGCGAGGCGGGCTTTGACGTCGTGCTCGACTGTGCTGCGCGGGAATGCGGCGGCTTTGATTTTCGCTTTGCGGTGGAGGTGCTGCCGGGGCCGAACATGTATGTGAACCTGCGGGCTTTCCACTTCATCACCGCCCTGCGCCGGGGCGAGGACGGAACGCCGACCGAGGCGATCAGCATCCTTGCCAGCACGGCGGCGACCTCGGCCTATGTGCAGATCATCCAAGCCCGCAGCGGCGACGCGCCCGAAGGGGAAAGCACCCCCATCACGCCAGAGGCGACTGCCGAGGTGCCGCTTGCCACTGCGACGGGCGATTTCGCAGAAACCCTGAAGGTCGACGGCCATCTGGTCCTCAACCGGCTGGAGTTCGAGACCGGCACCTCCGCGCTTGGCCCCGGCCCCTTTGCCACACTTGAGCGGCTTGCCGAGTTGCTCAAGGCCGAGCCGGATCTGCGCGTGGCGCTGGTGGGGCATACCGACGCGGTGGGCAGTCTGGATGCCAACACCGCCCTGTCGCGCAGACGGGCCGAGGCGGTGCGGGACCGATTGGTGCAGAACTATGACGTAGCCCCCGGCCGGGTCGAGGCGCAGGGTGCCGGCTATCTCGCGCCGCGGGCCAGCAACCTAACCGAAGCGGGCCGCGAGCAGAACCGCCGGGTTGAGGTGGTGGTGCTCTCTGCCGAGTAGGCTATTTCGTGACCGTCATCTGGGTGGCCAGCAGCAGGTTCGTCTCGCTGGAACTCACCCCCTGAATGCGGCGGATTTGGCCCAGCACGCTGTCCAACTCTTCGACGGTTTCGGTCCCCGTCTCGACAATCAAATCCCATTTGCCATTGGTCGCATGGATCGCCTGCACGGCGGGCATGCCCGCGAGGATACGCTTGATCCGGTCGGTGCCCGCCCCTTCGATGGCCAAGAGCGTATGGCCCCGGATCGGGCTGTGGCGCATGTCTTCTTTCAGGATCAGCGTAAAGCCCAAGATCGCGCCGGAACTGACCAGACGTTCGACCCGCGCGCGGACCGTCACACGCGACAGGCCCGTGGAGGCGGCCAGCGCGGAATAGGACATGCGTGCGTCGCGCCGCAGTTCTGCGATGATCTTGTTGTCGATCTCGTCCATAGGGGATCCCGTTTGCTTTGTTGAATAGGGTTTACGGCAGCGCGGGCAGGCTGGCCAGTCTTTGGGGATGCGCAATTGACGGCGGCGGGGAAACCCATAATCTGCCGCGGAAAGGATTTCCTCCATGCAAAGCCGCGCGCCCCTGTTCACACCGGTCCTGATGGTCGGTTGTATCATCATCATGGTCAGCTTCGCCGTGCGGGCCTCTTTCGGTGTCTTCCAGATTCCGATTGCCGAAGAATTCGCATGGGCGCGCAGCGAATTCTCCCTCGCCATCGCGATCCAGAACCTTGCATGGGGCATCGGGCAGCCGATCTTTGGCGCGTTGGCCGAAAAGATCGGCGACCGAAAGGCGATCATCATCGGCGCGGTGGTCTATGCGGTGGGGCTGCTTTTGTCGGCCAATTCCGCCACTCCGATAGAGCATCAGACCTATGCTTGGCTGGTGGGGTTTGGCATCGCGGGCACGGGCTTTGGCGTGATCTTGGCAGTGGTGGGCCGCGCGGCGTCGGACGAGAACCGCTCCATGTCGCTGGCCATCGCCACGGCGGCGGGCAGTGCGGGGCAGGTCTTTGGCGCGCCGGTGGCAGAGTGGATGCTAAGCTTCATGTCGTGGCAGATGACCTTTGTCTGCTTCGCGGGCGTGATCCTTGCGATGTTGCTGACCCTGCCGATGATGCGCGCGCCTGCGATGGCCAGCCGGGCCGAGCTTGAGGAGTCGATGGGTCAGATCCTTGGCAAAGCCTTCCGCGATCCGTCCTATACGCTGATCTTTCTGGGCTTCTTCTCCTGCGGGTATCAACTCGCCTTTATCACCGCGCATTTCCCGGCCTTTGTGACCGAGATGTGCGGCCCGATTTTGGCCGGAGGTGTGCTGCATAACATCGGCATTACCACCACCTCGGCGCTTGGCGCAGTGGCGATCTCGCTCATCGGGCTCGCCAATATCGCGGGCACCTTGCTGGCGGGCTGGGCGGGCAAACGCTATTCCAAAAAGTACCTGCTGGCGGGGATTTACGTTGGGCGCACGGTGATCGCAGCGGCCTTTATCATGTTCCCGATCACCCCGGTGACGGTGATCCTATTCTCCGTCGGTATGGGCGCGCTGTGGCTGGCGACGGTGCCGCTGACCTCGGGCCTTGTCGCGCATATCTACGGGCTGCGCTATATGGGCACGCTTTATGGGATCGTCTTTTTCAGCCACCAGTTGGGCAGCTTCCTTGGCGTTTGGCTGGGTGGGCGGATGTATGACATCTATGGCAGCTATACCGGCGTTTGGTGGGTCGGCGTGGCCGTGGGGGCGTTCAGCGCCGTGGTCCATCTGCCGATCCGCGAGAAACGGTTGGAGGGGCTGGTGACCGCTTAACGCGCCCGCCAACGCTCAAGGATATGGCGCGCGGTCATCAGGTCCAAATGCGCGCCGCCGCCGTTCTTGAACAGGGTAATTTCATCGTCGCTTTGGCGGGTGAAGACCTCAAGGTCGTAGTAATCCGCGATCAGATGGTCGCGGGTGAGGGTGCCTGCCTCAAGCGGAATGTTGATTTCGCCGATATGGCCGATCGTGGTGTCGAAGCTGTCGACAAAGACCCGCGACCGCAACAGCGCCGTGTCGTCGACCTCGCGCATGTCGGGGCGGTAGGCACCGATGAGGTCGATATGCTGGCCGGGTTGCAGCCAATCGCCCTTGATCAGCGGGTCGGTCGACATGGTGGCGGAGGTGACGATATCGGCGGCGCGCACCGCCTGCTCCAAATCGGTCGCCACGTTGATCTTAAGCTCCGCGGCCATCGCCTCGGCGTTCTTCGCGGTACGGTTCCAGACCGTGAAACGCGCCTGCGGGAAGGCGGCGGAATAGGCGGCGTGCAGGGCGCGGCCTTGGGTGCCCGCGCCGACGATCAGGATGTTCTCGCTGTCGGGTCGCGCCAGCCGCCGCGCGGCCAGCAGGCTGTCACCAGCGGTTTTCCATTTGGTGACGAGGTGGAAATCCACGATCGCGGCGAGCGTGCCGGTTTCGTCATCAAAGAGGGACACGCCGCCGTTGACCATCGGTACCTCGCGGTCGGGATTGCCGGGGAAGATCGTGGCGGATTTCACCGCAATGCCCAGCCCGTCGATCCATGCCGCGCGGCTGAGCAGCGTGTCCTTGCCGCGATAGAGGAAAGTGTCGCCAATCTCGGCCTTGGGCAGTTCATGGCCCGTGGCCAGCGCGTCGGTCAGGGCGATCCAATCCAGCAGCGCTTCGCCTTCGTCGAAGGAGATGTTGGGGATGTCGGTCATGCGGCCTCCTCCCGGTTTAGCACTCCGGCGGCGACAAGACGGTCGGCCCAGCCCTGCGGCCCGGTGAAATGATGCGTCTGCCAGCCGCGCGCGGCGGCGGCGGCGATGTTGTCGGCGCGGTCGTCGGTAAAGAGCAGCGCTTCGGGCGGCAGGCCGCTGCCCTGCTCCACGGCCTCATAAATCGATGGCACCGGTTTGATCATGCCCAGGTGGCCCGAGATGAAATCGCGGTCGAACTCGCGCAGGAAAGGGTAGTGCGTGGCGGCAAGATCATAGCTTTGGATGCCAAAGTTGGTGAGCGAGAAGACCGGCACGCCGCGCGCCTGAAGGGCCTTCATCAGCCGCAGGGAGTGGTCGATCACCGGCGCGGCCATGTCGATCCAGCGGTCATGCCAGAGGCGGATTTCGTCGCCCCAATCGGGCGTCGCCTCGGCCATGGCATAGATCGTGTCGCGGAAGTTTTCGCCACTGTCGACGCGGTCGTTCATGCCGTGCAGATCGACGGCATCGAACATGGCGCGGCGGCGGTCTGCGCCGATGACGCTGTCGTAGAAGCGTTCCGGTTGCCATTCGATCAATACGTTGCCGATGTCGAAAACGACCGCCTGAGGTGTCATATCACTTGCCCTATCAATTCCTAAACGCGGGGCTAACCCCGCGCTGCCGCGCGCAATTCCCGCTCCAATGCCTCTAGGAAGCGGGAGCGGTCGGCCTTTGTAAACCCCTTGCCGCCGCCTTGGCGAAAGGGGTCGGCGGCGCGCAGGTCGGTCATCAGATCGCGGGTCGCCAGCACGTTGCCGATGTTGGCCTGCGTGAGGGCCTCGCCGTTATGTTTCAGCACCCTTGCTCCGGCTTCCACGCATTTCGCGGCCAGCGGGATATCCCCCGTGACCACCACATCGCCTTTGCCGCAGCGGTCAGCGATCCACATGTCGGCGATGTCGGGCCCGTCAGGCACGATCACCACCTCGACCAGTGGGTTTTGCGACATGCGCAGGCCGCCGTTCGAGACGAGGAACATCTTGACCTTATGGCGGGTCGCCACCCGCTCGGCCTCGGCTTTGACGGGGCAGGCGTCGGCGTCGATGTAGAGCGCGGTCATGGCTTAACCCGCATAGAGCGCGTCGGCGTGGAAGGCGACGTGATCTTCCATAAAGCTCGCCACGAAGAAATAGCTGTGGTCATAGCCCGGCTGCATGCGGAAGCTGCCTTGCTGGCGTTTGGCGGCCATGGCCTCGGCCAATGCTTCGGGTTTCAGCAGGTCGAGGAACTGGTCGCTGCCGCCTTGGTCGATCAGGATCGGCCCGTCGAAACCCTTTTCGCGCATCAGCAGGGTGCTGTCGTGTTTCGTCCAAGTGCTTTCATCCGACCCCAGATAGGCGCTGAGTTGCTTCTTGCCCCAATCGCCAGACGTAGGGTGGGTGATCGGCGCAAAGGCCGATACCGAGAGGAACCGCCCCGGCAGGTTCATCGCCAGTGTCAGCGCGCCGTGGCCGCCCATCGAATGCCCGGTGATGCCTTGGCGCTCCATATCGAGGGCGAAGTTTTCACCGATCAGGCCGGGCAGTTCCTCGGCCAGATAGTCCCACATCTGGTAGTGTTTGGCCCAAGGCTCCTGCGTGGCGTTCACATAGAACCCCGCGCCTTTGCCGAGGTCGTAAGCGTCATCATCCGCCACATCCTCGCCCCGCGGGGAGGTATCGGGGAAGACGACAGCGATGCCATGTTCCGCCGCCCAAAGCTGCGCGCCCGCCTTGGTCATCGCGTTCTCATGGGTGCAGGTCAGGCCCGAGAGATACCACAGCACCGGCACCGGGCCGTCCTGCGCCTCGGCGGGGAGGA
The DNA here is from genome assembly GCF_032922545.1 of Sulfitobacter sp. LC.270.F.C4. Taxonomy (NCBI): domain Bacteria; kingdom Pseudomonadati; phylum Pseudomonadota; class Alphaproteobacteria; order Rhodobacterales; family Roseobacteraceae; genus Sulfitobacter; species Sulfitobacter sp. LC.270.F.C4. The sequence goes on from NZ_CP136692.1 coordinate 642,917, forward strand.
AGAGGCCAAAGGTCATGTCGCAGCCGCAGGCGTCGGAGTTGTGGGAGTAAACCCCCTGCGTGCCACCGAAACAGGCGTTTTCCGAGATGGTTTTCATGGCAGCGTTCCTTTCGAACTTGAATGTGTCACAGGGCCGAAACCCAGCCTACGACAAGGCTGACGGTCACGATACTGACAGTGGTTGAGACGAGAATGGCGGCAGAGACCCGCTGAGGTGCTACGCCATAATGTTGGGCGAGCATATAGACATTGCCCGCCACCGGCAGTGCTGCGGCGGCGATGATGACCCCGGCTTTGTAGGGATCGACGCCGAAAAGAAACAGCGCACCAAAGGCCACGAAAAGCGGGTGCAGCACGAGTTTGCAAAAGGTCAGCCAGCCTGCGATCTCAATCCGCTCGGCGGATTTGGAAGCCAGCGACGCACCGATGGCAAAGAGCGCCCCGGGGGTGGCAGCCCCGCCGAGGATTGCGAGGAATTCGTTCAGCGGCACGGGGATCGGGATGCCGAAGCCCGACCAGAGGAACCCCAAGGTGATGGCGACGATCATCGGGTTTTTCAGCAGCCCCAGTCCCACGATCTTGAGCGTCGCCAGCCGCAACTGCCCCTCGCGGGAGCCGGTGATCAGGATCACGATGAGGCTGGAAAAGATGATCATGTCGACGGTCAGCGCCAGCAGCACGGGGCCGATCGCCTCTGGCCCCAGAAGCAGCGTCAGCATCGGCACGCCCAGAAACCCTGTGTTGCCGATCACGGCGCATTGCGCCTCGATCCCGTTGGTCGCCACATCCAGCCCGCGCAGGAAGCCGACGAGGCTGGCAATGGCATAGACGAACGCCGTGCCCCAGAGATAGGCGGCGACAAGGCGGCTGTCCCAAACCTCGGCCAGTGAGAGATTGGCGGAAAAGCGGAACAGCATCGCCGAGAGGGCGAAATAGAAAACGAATTTGGTGAGATAGGCCGTCGCTTCGGCTGAGAAAAACCGCGTGCGCCCGGCCCAGTAGCCAAGGCCGATCAGCGCAAAGAACGGCAGGGTTTTCAGGAAGATCGCGACCATGGGTCAAGCATTAGCCAGCCCGCCCTTGGGGTGCAATGGGGCATGGCTCTTTGCCTTACCCTGAGCCGATCAGCACCCCGGCGGCAAAGACCAATGCGCCGCCCAGCACCACTTGGAACGCGGCGCGAAAGAAGGGTGTTTCCATGAACTTATTCTGGATCCACGCAATGGCCCAAAGCTCTACAAAGACGACGATGATCGCCACGACAGTTGCGGTCCAGAAGTCGGTGATCAGGTAGGGCAGCGCGTGGCCCAGCCCGCCCACCGAGGTCATCACGCCCGAGGCTACCCCGCGTTTGATCGGAGAGCCGCGGCCCGACAGTTCCCCATCGTCCGATGCCGCCTCGGTGAAGCCCATTGAGATGCCCGCCCCGACGCTCGCCGCAAGGCCGACGAGGAAGGTCGTCCAAGTGTTATGGGTGGCAAATGCGGTGGCGAAGATGGGGGCGAGGGTAGAGACAGACCCGTCCATCAGACCCGCCAGCCCCGGCTGGACCCATGTCAGCAAAAACTGCCGATGCGCGCGGCTGTCTTCGTCGCTGCGGCTGTCGCTGTTAAGGTGTTTCTCGGTCAAATCCTGCGCGCTGCCGTGGTGGCCTGCCTCGGCAGCGGCCAGATCGCCCAGCAGTTGCCGTGTCGCCGCGTCTGACGTGCGCGCGGCGGCGGCATGGTAGAACCGCTCGGCGTCCTGTTCCATCGCGGCGGCCTCTTGTCGGATACGCTCTAGCGACAGGTTCTCGATCAGCCAGACCGGGCGGCGCGCGTAGTAGCCCGAGACATGCTCGCGCCGGATTAGCGGGATGACATCCCCAAAACGGGCGCGGTGCAGGTCGATCAAGCGGCGGCGGTGTTCGTTCTCCTCCTCGGCCATCCCGTCAAAGACGGCGGCGCTGTCGGGGTATGCCTCGCGCAGCCTTTCGGCATAGTCGCGATAGATGCGCGCGTCATCCTCTTCAGAGGAGATGGCCAGCGCCAGCACCTCTTGTTCGCTCAGGTCTTTGAAACGTTTGCGGTTGAGGGAAAATCGCATCGAGAAGGCTCCGTGGTCTGGCCCTCACAGTAGGGCCATCGGCGGGTTCCAGCAAATGCAAAGCGCCTTGCCCTTGGCGGCGCGCGTGATGGACCTACCTGTTGCGGGATGGTCGGCCCTTGCTCCGACGCCACGCGAATAACGAGGTTTGGAACATGAGATTAGTTTTCTTGGCACCCCTATTGGTGGCGGGCTGCGCCGAAGTGGCGACAGCGCCGGTGCAAAACCCCATTCCGGCCCCGGTTGCGCCGAGGGGGCAGATTACGCCACCGGCGGCCACAACAACACCGCCCACACAGACCGCGCCACGCCCCGCACGGACAGAAGCGCGCGCCTCCACGACCAAGCCCAAGCCCCTGCCCAATTCGGTGATCGACGCGGTGAACGAGCCGTCTAGTAACTCTAGCAGTTCCAGCACGCCTATAGCGCCCACGCCTGCCAAGCCACTGGCGGAATCCTGCAAAGAAGGCAGTTGGTGGGGTCTGATTGGCCGTCCCCGCGCGGCGGCAAACATCGTGTCCGAGCCCAAGCGCGTCTATACCGAGGGCGACCCGGTGACGATGGATGCCAACCCCAACCGCACCAACATCGTGTTGGACGCGGAAGGGAAGATCGCCAAGGTCACCTGCGGCTAGGCTAGGTTTTCGGTCTAGCCCTTCGGACGCTTGTCGAGAATGCGCACGGCTTTGCCCTCTGACCGGGCAACGCCGCCTACGTCCATGACCTCGACCTTGACCGAGATGCCGACGGTTTGCTTGATTTGCGCCGAGAGCGCTTTGATCGCGGTGGCGCGGGCGTCGGGGGTCACGCTGGCATCGGCGCATTCGCAGAACACGCGCATCTGATCCATCCGGTCGGGCCGCGACAGTTCGATCTGGAAATGCGGGGCAAGCCCCGGCGTGGCCATCAGCGCTTCTTCGATCTGGGTGGGGAAGACGTTGACGCCGCGCAGGATGATCATGTCGTCGCTGCGGCCCGTCACCTTCTCCATCCGCCGCATGGAGCGCGCGGTGCCCGCCAGCAGCCGTGTCAGATCGCGGGTGCGGTAGCGGATGATCGGAAAGGCCTGTTTGGTGAGGGAGGTGAACACCAGCTCGCCCATCTCGCCGTCCTCAACCGGCGCGCCGGTTTCGGGGTTAATAATCTCGGGGTAGAAGTGATCCTCCCAGATGTGCAGCCCGTCCTTGGTCTCCACACATTCCATCGAAACGCCCGGCCCCATGACTTCGCTGAGGCCGTAGATATCGACCGCATGCATGTCGAAGGCCTGCTCTATCTCAAGCCGCATGGCATTGGTCCAAGGCTCGGCCCCAAAGATGCCCACCTCTAGTGAAGATTGGCGCGGATCAATACCTTGGTTGGCGAATTCATCCAAAATCGACAGGGCGTAGGAGGGCGTCACCGTGATGCCTTTGGGCTGGAAATCTTCGATCAGCCGCACTTGGCGCGGGGTCATCCCGCCCGAGATTGGCACGGTCGAGAGGCCAAGCGCATCTGCCCCAAGGTGAATGCCCAAGCCGCCAGTGAACAGCCCATAGCCATAGGCGTTGTGCAGCATATCGCCGGGACGCATCCCCGCAGCGCGCAGGGAACGGGCGACGACTTGGCCCCAGTTCGCCAGATCATCCTTGGTATAGCCCACCACGGTCGGCTGCCCGGTGGTGCCAGAAGATGCATGAATGCGCGCCACCTGATCGCGCGGCACGGCGAACATGCCAAAGGGGTAATTGTCGCGCAGATCGGTTTTGACGGTGAAGGGAAAGCGCGAGAGATCGGAAGGCTGTTTCAGATCGTCGGGGTGCACGCCTGCATCGTCAAAGCTCTGCTTATAGAAGGGCACGTTGTCATAGGCGTGGCGCAGGGACCATTTCAGACGGTCCAACTGCAGGGCGCTGATCTCGTCCCGGCTGGCGATCTCAATTGGGTCGAGCGTATCCTTCGCGGGGGTCAGGTCTTTCATCAGGTCGGCTCCTCCTCGGTAAATAGCTGGCCCTTGATGCTGCGGGAGAGCCCGCGAAACAGGGCCACGACACGGTCATCCTCGCCCGTGACGGTCACATCATAGATGCCCGACCGACCGCTGCGCGACACTTCGCGTGCGGTGGCGGTCAACCGCTCCTCCGGCTGGCCGGGGCTGAGATAGGTGATCTGGTTCTGCTGTGCGACGGTGGTCTGATTGTAGCTGTTGCAGGCAAAGGCAAAGGCGCTATCGGCCAGTGTGAAGATAAATCCGCCGTGGCAAATCCCGTGACCGTTCAGCATGTCCGGGCGCACCGACATCGACAAAACCGCGCCGCCGGGGGTCACATCGTCGATGGTCATGCCCAATCCGGCAGAGGCGGAATCTTGGGCGAACATCACCTCGGCACATTTGCGGGCGCGGGCTTCTGGGGTCATTCCATCGGGCCTTTGTGTTTCATTTTTTCGATTGGTTGCACAATTTTGTAACGCTTTCAAGAAATTTTGAGCGGCGCATTCGACCATGTCAGGGCTTGATTTGGCCCCCATCAGGGTCAACTGTAAAGCCATGAGCATAGAGCCCCCATCGCCGATCACGGCCTTCGAGCGCCCCGCGGAACAGGTCGCATTCCACCGCACGGAACTGTCGCTGATCCTATCGCTTTATGGCCGGATGGTCGCCGCCGGAGAGTGGCGCGATTATGGGATTTCCCACCTTAAAGAAGTGGCGGTCTTTTCAGTCTTTCGGCGCACGGCGGAGATACCGCTTTACCGGATTGAAAAGCGGCCAAAGCTGCGCAACCGCCAAGGCATGTATGCTGTGGTGGGCACCGGCGGGCAGGTGCTGCGCCGGGGCCACGACCTTAAGGCCGTGCTGCGGGTGTTGGAACGCAAGCTGATCCGGTCGGTGGATTAAACGCCGGGGCGGCGATGTGCAGTCACCGGCCCGTCGCCAGCGGCTTCGATCCGGGCGATGGCATCGGTGATGTTTTCATAGCTCACGGCCATCGCGTGGGCATTGGCGTGGATCATCGTTTCGGCATCGACCACCAACGCGACATGGCCTTTCCAGAACAGCAGGTCGTTGCGTTGGTAGTCACCGTCGACCGGCGCGCCCACGGTGCGCTCCTGCTGGTGGCTGTCACCGGGGCAGGGGATGCCGCAGGCCAGCAGCGCCGCCTGCACGAGACCGGAACAATCAATCCCCCAGCGGCTGTTGCCGCCCCAAAGGTAGGGTGTGCCGAGGAACAGCGCCGCGATCTGCGCGGGGTCGGCCTCCTGGCGATCGATGGGGGCAAGGTGGCCGCGCGGGATATGGCCCTGAGGGGTCTCGGCAAAATCCTCGGACTCAGTAATGACCGTCACAAGCGCGCCGAAACTGAGGCTCAGCAGGTCGGGCGATTTCAGATCGGCGCTGGTATAGGCATGGGTGGCAGGCACGCACACGCGATGCGTAGCCTTGCGCGGTATGCTCAGCGCGCGTTGCAGGACGTAGCCGTAATAGCCATCCTTCTCGGCCTGCACATAGGCCCAGCCCGAAGCTTCATGCAGCACGGTCAACGGCTCACCAAACAACACCTGACGATCGCGTGGGCCGTCGGGACGGCGGAAGAGGTCTGCCACCGGCACCGCTACCTGCGCGGCGCGGCTTTGGCTCGCCAGCGCCGGGTCCGGGGTGAGACGTGGATCGCTCATGGCTTTAGCAGGGCTGGCAGCGCAGCATAGAGCGCGCGGGTGCCTTGGCCCGCGCCGCCTTTGGGGCGGGCGGGGGCGTCGGCGGGCTGCCAGCCGTAGATGTCAAAATGGGCATATTTGCTCTCGGTCACAAAGCGGCGCAGGAAAAGCGCTGCGGTGATCGACCCGGCAAAGCCGCCCTTGGGCGCGTTGTCGAGATCGGCAATGCCGGGCTCGATCAGCGCCTCGTAAGCGTCATGGAAAGGCATCCGCCAGACCGGATCGGCAGAGCCCGCAGCGGCGTCTTCCAAGGCCGAGACGAAAGCGGCATCGTCGCTGTAATAGGGCGCGAGGTCAGGCCCCACGGCGACCCGCGCGGCCCCGGTGAGCGTCGCCATCGAGATGATCTGATCCGGTTTGTCCTCATCCGCCAGCGCCAGCGCATCGGCCAATACCAGACGCCCTTCAGCGTCGGTGTTGTTAATCTCAACCGTCAGCCCCTTGCGCGAGGTCAGGATGTCACCGGGGCGGAAGGCGTTGCCGGAGACCGAATTCTCTACCGCCGGGATCAGCACGCGCAGCTGCACGGCCATGCCGGTGGCCATGATCATATGCGCCAGACCCAGCACGGCGGCGGCGCCGCCCATGTCCTTTTTCATCAGCGCCATGGACGCACCGGGTTTCAGGTTCAGCCCGCCGGTGTCGAAACAGACGCCTTTGCCCACCAGCGTCAGCTTTGGCCCCGTGTCGCCCCATGCCATGTCGATCAAACGCGGCGCGCGGTCGGCGGCGCGGCCAACGGTGTGGATCATTGGCAGGTTGTTCTCTAGCAGCGCATCACCGGTTGTGACTTCGATCTTCGCGCCATGCTGCTCGGCCAATTTGCGCGCGGCGGCTTCCAGATCGGGCGGCCCCATGTCAGAGGCGGGGGTGTTGATCAGGTCGCGGGTCAGCATTTCACCCGTGGCCAGCGCCGCGATCTGATCGGCGTCGATGCTTTTGGGCGCGACAAGACGGGCGGCCAGCGTGGTTTGGTCGCGGTAACGGTCGAAACGGTAGCCCGCCAGCAGCCAGCCAAGCGCCTCGTTCGCGGCTTGATCCTCTGGCAGGCCGCTTTCGATCCGGTAGTCCCCCGCAGGCAGGCGGGCGGCTGCGGCGGCAAGGTGAAAGCGGCCCCTGCGGCGCGCGGCTTCGGTGCCGTAGCCCGCCAATGCCAGCGCGGGGGTGCCTTCCTCCCCCGGCACCACAAGCGCCTGACCAAGAGCACCCGCAAAACCGCTGGCCTTGACCCATGCCTGCACCGGGCCGGGCTGATCGGCAAGCCAGCCTTCAAGCGCGGCCTCGCTCAAGACATGAAGCGGCAGGGCGGCGGCGGAGGGGGCGGCGAATTCGGCGGACATGACAAACCTTTGCAAATCTGGATTTGCGCGCAGCCTACCTTTTCCATCGCCACCCGCAAGCGGTCAGATCGTGATGTCGGGCAAGTCCCATATCGCGGTGAGCGACCGTTCCCCGCTGCGGATCAACCGCGACAGGGTGGCGGCGGTCGCGGTGTCATCCCCCGCGTCGATACAGATCACCACATCCGCCGCCACCCGTGCGACCAGCGCCATGCCGACCTGCTCTGCAATGGCGATCAGGCGGTGCACGCTTTTGCGCAGCCCGGCGCGGTCTTGGTCCTTGTGCAGCTTTTTGCAATGCGACAGGCGCAGGGCCAATTCCTCCATCGCGCGGCAGACGACATCTTCGGCGCCCACCTCCCCGAGTTGCGTGTAGAGCAGGCCAAGCCGCTCTTGATCGACATAGACCTGCTCAGTCGGGCGTATTTGCATAAGTTGCATTGGTATCATCCTTCAATCAGCCCCCACGGCCTTGAGACAATATGGCGCGGGAAGGTGTGCAAAGGGTTGCGATGGCTGTGCCTTTTCTCTCGAATTCGTATGGCATTTGCGCTATCTGCGCTAAAACCACATCACGCATTAAGGGACGTTTACACATGGACAAGGCCAAGGCTCTGCCGTCGTATCTGTTGCAACGCTATCAAGGGTGGAAGGCGACCGGCTATGCCGAGAACCAAACTTGGTACCGCCGATTGGCCGCCGAGGGGCAACGCCCGCGCGCGATGGTGATCTCTTGCTGCGACAGCCGCGTGCATGTGACCTCGATCTTCGGGGCCGATCAGGGCGAGTTCTTCATCCACCGCAATATCGCCAACCTCGTCCCGCCCTATGAGCCGGATGGCAAACAGCACGGTACTTCGGCGGCGGTGGAATATGCCGTCAACGCGTTGAAGGTCGCGCATCTGATCGTGCTGGGCCATTCCAGCTGCGGCGGCGTCGCGGGCTGCATCCAGATGTGCAAAGGCAACGCGCCCGAGCTTGAGAACCAAGACAGTTTCGTGGGCCGCTGGATGGACCTGCTGCGCCCGAAATACGAGACGGTTGAAAAGGTCGAAGACCCGGCAGAGCAGCAGCTTTTGCTGGAGCGTCAGGCGGTGATGACCTCGCTTGAGAACCTGATGACCTTCCCGTGGATCAAAGAAAAGGTCGAAGATGGCACGCTGAGCTTGCACGGCCTGTGGACCGACATCGGCGAGGGAAGCTTGGAATATTACGACGCCAAGGCGCAGACCTTCGAGCCGGTTTGAGCCCATCGCAGACGCATGAGACAGAGACGAAAAAGGGGGCCGTTTGGCCCCCTTTCTTATTCCAGAACTGCGACTGAACCTCAGCCCTTTTTCAGCACTTCGCGGCCCAGCAGTTCGGCGATTTGAACGGCGTTCAGGGCGGCACCCTTGCGCAGGTTGTCGCTGACGCACCACAGGTTGATGCCGTTGTCGATGGTGCTGTCCTGGCGGATGCGGCTGATGAAGGTGGCGAAGTCACCCACACATTCCACCGGCGTGACGTAGCCGCCGTCTTCGCGCTTGTCGATCACCATGAGACCCGGCGCTTCGCGCAGGATGTCGCGCGCTTCGGCTTCGTCGAGGTGGTCTTCGAATTCGATGTTGATCGATTCCGCATGGCCCACGAAGACCGGCACGCGCACGCAGGTCGCGGTGACTTTGATCGACGGGTCGACGATCTTTTTGGTCTCGGCGACCATCTTCCATTCTTCCTTGGTCGAACCGTCTTCGAGGAAGACGTCGATATGCGGAATCACGTTGAAGGCGATCTGCTTGGTGAACTTGCTGGCGGGCTTGTCATCGGTCGGGTTGTAGATGCTCTTGGTCTGATCCCAAAGCTCATCAATGCCTTCCTTGCCCGCGCCGGAAACCGACTGGTAAGTCGAGACGACGACGCGCTTGATCTTGGCGCGGTCGTGCAGCGGCTTCAGCGCCACGACCATCTGCGCGGTCGAGCAGTTGGGGTTGGCGATGATGTTTTTCTTGGAATAACCGTGCACGTCCTGCGGGTTCACCTCGGGCACGATCAGCGGCACGTCTTGGTCATAACGGTAAAGCGAGGAGTTATCGATCACCACGCAGCCCGCCTTGGCAGCGGCAGGGGCGTATTTCTTAGTCGCTTCCGAGCCCACGGCAAAAAGCGCCATGTCCCAGCCAGTGAAGTCGAAAGTGTCGAGGTCTTTGGTCTTGAGGGTCTTGTCCCCAAAGCTGATTTCCGAACCCAGCGAGCGGCGGCTGGCCAGAGCCACGATCTCGTCCACGGGGAACTGACGCTCCGCGAGGATGTTCAACATTTCACGGCCCACATTGCCTGTGGCACCGACGACGGCGACGCGATAACCCATCTGATTACTCCAGTCTGTCCAATTAAATTTGACGCCATTTAACGTGCCTGCGGGGCATTGGCTAGGGCCAGCCGCGCGCAGACCGGGCAGAGCGCCGCTCTGCCGGGGTTAAAGAACCTTGATGACGTCCTTGTTGATCGCCAGCATATAGCCACGCCGGGCGATGTTTTTGACCAGCAGTTCTGACACCAATTGATTGCCCAAGGTGTCGCGCAAACGCTTGATCCGCGTGGCCCCGGCGGCCTCATCACAGTCGGCGGCGTTGCGGCCCGATATCATGCCTTCGATCTCGGACCCTGACAGCACGTCATCGTCCATCCGCGCTTCGGCCAAGACAGACATCGTCTCCATCGCCGCTGCGGTCAGTTTGAAACCGAGGTTGTTAAGGTAAACGGTATTCTCTTCGCGGCTGATCAGCAGGGAATTCACCTGAATGCCGGTCCGCTCGATCTGCGCCATGCGGCGGTTAAAGCCGACCAGCATGAACAAAAACACCATCGCCGCGACCAGCATGGCGCTGGCAAAGACCAGCAGCACGACGATCACGATGCGGTAACTGGCCAAAGTCTCAGAAAAGGCGGTGCCGGACTGGGCGAGGATTTCGAGAAGCTTGATCTCGGCTTGGGTGGTCAGATCGTCATTCTCGATAAAGATCCGCTCGACCCGAGCGTTAAAGACGTTCGCATCCGGCAGCGCCCAAAGCAGGACAAGCGCCCCGACCAAAAGCACGGCGACCACGGCGGCGATGCCACCGATCACGAAACGCCCGCCAAATCTGCGCATGTCAGAAGCGGAGGTAGAATGTTCCTGCACTGTCTTTCCTTTGATCCAAGCCTTCGTCACCGAAGACAGACAGCACATTCAACAATGTCCAGCCCTCCGCTGCAAGACGCGGCGTGAGTTCGGTTTCGGCGGAGGCTGGCTCACAGGCCCCGGAAATCTGCGCCACCCCGTAATGGAGGCGCAGCGGATTGTCTTGCTTGGCCTTGTAATCGGCAAAGCATCCAGCCGTTGCCGCAGCGGGCAGGGCCAGTATGACCGCCAGCGCGGTCAGCAAGGAGAGACATGGGTTTGAGAGACATGGGTTTTTCATATGTTTTTAATGCGCTTTCGCCCGCTGTTATTCAATAACCAAGGCGTTTTGGGCGCCTTGTTATTGGATAACGCCCCCCTGTTATTGCCTGTCTTTGGCCCTCACCCCAATTTGGTGGCACCAACAGACACACGAACCGATACGCGGTCCCCGAGTTATGACCGCATACGATCAAGGGCGCAGCAACGCGCCGATAAACGAGAAGGGACCAGACCCATGTACCGCAAGTTCATTGCTACCATCGCCGCCGCAGCGGTTGCCATCACCGCTTTTGGTGCCCGCCCTGCCGCCGCCGATGAAAAGGAAGTGTTGCGCACCCTCGCCGCGATTGCGGGCGTCGCGATCGTGGGCAAGATGATCTACGACAACAACAAAGAGCGCAACGAGCGCGAGACGGTCACCCGCCGCCGTGCCGCCCCCGTCTATGAGGCGCCGCGCTATTACCCCACGGTTTCCAAGCGGCCGCACCAGCGCCCCTATATCGATCCGCGCCCCGAGCCGCACCGCAGCGCCCGGACCTACCCAGAGCGCGACCGCGCCACCTACCCCGAGCGCGAAGTGCGCCCCCTGCCAGAGCGGGTGGACCGCAAGCTGCTGCCGCAGCAGTGCTTCCGCAGCTATGACGGCGAAGACGGCAAGGTGATGATGTTTGGCGAGCCCTGCCTTGAAAAGAATTATTCCCAAGTCGACCGACTGCCCAACTACTGCGCCAAGCGCGTGAAGACGGCGGACGGCGCACGCTACGGCTATGATGCCCGCTGCCTGCGCGACTCGGGTTACAGCTTGGCCCGTCGGTAAATCCGGCGTGCCTTGACCGAGCGGCACGTCCCTGTCGCTCGGGTGTTGAAAGGGGGGGTGTTCGGGCGCCTCCCCTTTCTCTTTTTTTGTTGCACCTTTTCGGCGCATGCGGTTTCACCTCGCCCTATGATACCTGACTTTGAATTTGAACGCGGCGCGGCTGCCCGCGGCTTTCGCACCATCGCCGGGGTGGACGAAGTGGGCCGTGGCCCGCTTGCCGGGCCGGTCACCGCCGCCGCCGTGGTCTTTACCGAAGGGCAGATCCCCGAGGGGCTGAACGATTCCAAAAAGCTGACCGCCCGCGCCCGTGAACGGCTCTATGATGAGATCATGTCGGTGGCCGTGGTTTGCGTGGCCCATGCCACCGTCGAAGAGATCGAAGAACACAACATCTTGCGTGCCAGCCATCTGGCGATGACCCGTGCGCTTGCCGGATTGGACTGCGCGGCGGATTACGCATTGATCGATGGCAATATGCTCCCGCGCGATCTGAGCCTTCCGGCGCAACCTGTGGTGAAGGGGGACGCGCGCTGCCTGTCCATTTCGGCGGCTTCCATCGTAGCCAAAACCGTGCGCGATAACCTCATGGTGGATTTGGCGCAACAGCATCCCGGCTATGGCTGGGAAACCAATATGGGCTACGGATCGAAAAGCCACATGGCTGCCCTGCGGGATCTTGGTGTTACCCCACACCATAGACGTTTGTTCAAACCTATACACAATATCTTGTATCAAGCTAATTTGTTAACTGATTGATTCAAAAAAGAAATTGACCACGAATCTCTGATGGCCCATTTTATCCACAACCAATGAGCGCTTAAGCGCCGGGTAATGAGGCAGAGATATGAAAACGATGACAAAGGGCGCTGCGGCGCTTCCCTTGAACACTATTGTTGCGGGCGATTGCATTGAGGCAATGAACGCCCTTCCAGCAGAGTCGGTGGATCTGATCTTCGCGGATCCGCCCTACAACTTGCAGTTGCGAGGTGATTTGCATCGCCCGGACAACTCCAAGGTCGATGCAGTTGATGACGAATGGGACCAATTCGCCAGCTTTAAGGCCTATGACGATTTTACCCGCGCTTGGCTCAAAGCCGCACGGCGTTTGCTGAAACCCGATGGCGCGATCTGGGTGATCGGCAGCTATCACAACATCTTCCGCGTTGGTGCAGCGTTGCAGGATCAAGGTTTCTGGATCCTCAATGATGTGGTTTGGCGCAAGTCCAACCCGATGCCGAACTTCCGCGGCAAGCGCTTTACCAATGCCCATGAGACGATGATCTGGGCAGGCAAGAGCGAGAACAGCAAATACACCTTTAATTACGAAGCGCTGAAGGCGCTGAACGAAGGCATTCAGATGCGTAGCGATTGGGTGCTGCCGATCTGCACCGGCCATGAGCGTCTGAAGGACGAAGCAGGCGACAAGGCGCATCCGACGCAAAAGCCCGAAAGCCTGCTGCACCGCATCCTCGTTGGTTCGACCAACCCCGGCGATGTGATTCTTGATCCGTTCTTTGGCACCGGCACCACCGGCGCTGTCGCCAAGATGCTGGGCCGTGATTTTATCGGCATCGAGCGCGAGGAAGCTTACCGCAAGGTGGCCGAGAAACGCATCTCGATGGTGCGCAAGTTCGACAACGAAGCGCTGCAAACCACCACCTCCAAACGTGCCGAGCCGCGCGTGCCCTTCGGCCAGTTGGTCGAGCGCGGCATGCTGCGCCCGGGTGAGAACCTCTATTCCATGAATGGCCGCCATAAGGCCAAGGTCCGTGCCGATGGCACCCTCATTGGCAGCGATGTCAAAGGGTCGATCCATCAGGTGGGCGCGGCCTATGAGAAAGCGCCAAGCTGCAACGGCTGGACCTATTGGTGCTACAAGAAAGACGGCAAGAATGTCCCCATCGACATTCTGCGTCAGCAGATCAGGGCCGAGATGGCCAACTGATCTACTCCGAACAATCGAACACCGCCAGCACCCGTGGCCCCTCTGCGTGAGGGGCAGCCACACGGGTGCCTACCTTGACCCCGCCCCACGGCGGGGTTTTTTTGTTGGATCGGCCTAATTCACCCACCGCTTGCGGGCCTGAAACTCACGCAGCACGGCGTCAATATAGCGGGCATCGAAATCGGATTTATTCACCACGTAGAGCACCCCGGCAGAGGCGGCTTTTTCCCACATGCCGGGGGAGGGCCAATCGCTGACCATAATCACCGGCGTCTGTGCATGGCGGTCGTCGCAGGCCAGTTCCAGCGCGAAATTCGCACCCAACCCGTCGGGCAGGTTGTTGTCGAGCAGGATCAGCGCCTTGTCCCCCGCGCTTAGCGCCTTGCGCGCGGCGTCGATGCTGGGGGCGAACTCCACCCGCATCCCGCCATAGGCGCGGGCCAGAACGCGGCGCAGCCTCTCTCTGTCAAACTCACTGTCCTCGACGATCAGACAGGTGCCATCATACGCCGCCCCCGAGGGCGCTTGCTGTTGCTGCATCAATACCACTCCACTGGTAACAATCGCAGCCTATGTGACAGGCAAAGTTTAACTTTGCGTTGCCGCGCTCAGAGACGGGGCAGGGGATTGCTGGCTTTGTTGTAGGCTTTCCAGTCGGTGATCTCAGGGTAGTACATCTCGCGCCATTTGCGCACGCGCGGGTTCATGATGCGCCGCCACAGCGGGGGGACCATCGCGGCCATCGTCATCACCGGATAGCCATAGGGCAGCTGCGGCGCGTCGCCCGTACCATAGGTTTGCAAGACCGGGAAACGCCGATCGGGTTTGTAGTGGTGATCGGAATGGCGTTGCAGGTTGATCAACAGCCAGTTCGACGCTTTATGCGCCGCGTTCCAAGAATGGCGCGGCTGGACATGTTCGTATTTGGCCCCACCCAGATGTTTGCGCGTCAGCCCGTAGTGTTCAATGTAATTGACCAGCTCCAACTGCCAGATCGCGACCCCGGCTTGGACAAGGAACAGGCCCAGACCGCTCCACCCGCCCAAGACCAGCGCCAGCAGCAAAAAGGCGGCCTGTAGCGCCCAGTATTTGAAAAACGGATTGCCCGGATCGGTCCAAGGCAGCCCCTTGCGCGCCAGCATGTTTTTTTCCGCATGAAAGGCCGAGGTCAGCGACTCGCGCAGCACGCGGGGATAGAAGCGGTGGAACCCTTCGTTATAGCGCGCCGTCACCGTGTCACGCGGGGTGCCGACATGGCGGTGGTGCACCAGCAGATGTTCCGACCGGAAGTGAGAATAGAGCACCATCGCCAGCAAGCTGTCCGCCAAGAGGCGTTCGGTCTTATTCCGCTGGTGCATCAACTCATGGCTATAGTTGATGCCGATGGTGCCGGTAATCACGCCAACGCCAAAGAACAGGAATATCCGCTCCGCCGTGTCCAGATGCTCGGCCCGCGTGGCATAGTAGATCAGCCCAAAGACAGTGAGAAATTGCAGCGGGGCCCAGATTAACGTGACGAGGCGATACCAATAGAGATCATCCTCCGTCGCCTCCAGATCAGCGTTGTCGAGGTTCAGCCCCAGCACCGCGTCGAGCAGGGAAAAGAGATACCACGTCACCAGCGGCAGCAGCGCGATGGTCCAGCCGCCTTGCAGGGCACAAAACCACGCCAGCGGGATCAGCAGCAGCGACAGCCAAAACGGCAGGGCGCGACTGAGGCGGGCAAGGTCTTGTGGGGCGATGATGCGGTTCGGCATGGGGCACCTCATTGTTGTGCGCCAGATATACCGCAGATCGCCGGGGGTACAAAGCCTGACGCGGCGCTAGCGGGTCAGATCAAAAGCCTTGCGCATCACGGTGGGCAGATCGCTGGGGCTGAACTGGTTTTGGCCGATGAATTCACCGTTTTGCGGCGCGGTATCATGGCTGACACGCGCGTGCTGCACGGTCAACATCAGGTGAAAATGGGTAAAGGTATGGCGTACCTCGCCGGGCAGGGGCTGCCAATCGGCGGCCAGCGGCGGCGTGCCTTCGGGGCGCGGCTCTGCCGTATCGATCCAATCAGAACCGGGCCAACCAAGCATCCCGCCAAGCAGCCCTTTGTCGGGCCGTGTCTCGAGCAGCCACGCGCCATCCTCGCGCTGCGCCAGATAGACGGTGCCGTGCCGGATGGGTTTCGGCTTTTTCGGTATCTTCTTGGGCAAGAGCGCCGCTGTGCCTTCTGCCCGCGCGACGCAGGGCTCGCGCCACGGGCAGATGCCGCAGGCGGGGGACTTTGGCGTGCAGATTGTAGCGCCCAGATCCATCACGGCCTGGGCATAGTCTCCGGGCCGGTCCTGCGGGGTCAGCGCGACGGCCCGCGCCATCAACTCGGGCTTCGCAGCGGGCAGCGGCGTGTGGATGTCATAGACCCGCGCCATCACCCGCTCGACATTGCCGTCGAGCACCGCATGGGGCAGATCGAATGCGATGGAAGAAATCGCCGCTGCCGTATAGGGCCCGATTCCCGGCAGTTTCAGCAACGCATCATGATCCGCAGGGAAGCTGCCGCCATGGTCCGCCACCACCACACGCGCGCATTTCAACAGGTTGCGGGCGCGGGCGTAATAGCCAAGCCCCGCCCATTCGGCCATCACATCGGCATCTTCAGCCGCAGCAAGGGCCGCCACATCCGGCCAGCGGGCGGTGAACCGCGCGAAATAGTCCTTCACCGTGGCCACGGTGGTCTGCTGCAACATGACCTCGCTCAGCCAGATGCGGTAGGGATCGGGCGTGACACCTGCCATCCGGTCGTGCGGCGGCACCCGCCACGGCAGGGCGCGGGCGTGGGTGTCGTACCATTCCAGCAGGATCGGCGGCAGCTTGCTGACGGATGTATTCTCACGCAATGTTTAAGCCTTTCCACAGGGCAGGGGCTGGTGACGCTGGGGCAAATGGTTATGTATGTCAGCACATTCGGGAAACAAAGCCATGCCGCCACGTCGTACGACTACAAAAGGGTTCAAACGCACCGACAGCCTGCTCTCGCAGCAGATTCGCAAGGCGAGCGAGACCCGTGGCTTCGCGCAATCGCGGCTGCTGACCCATTGGACCGAGATCGCAGGCGAAGCAACTGCCGCCATCTCGCGCCCGGTTGAGGTCAGCTATGGCCGCAAGGAAGGCATCGGTGCCACGCTGACCCTGCTGACCACCGGGGCCAATGCGCCCATGCTGGAGATGCAAAAAGAGCAACTGCGCGCGCGGGTCAACGCGGTCTATGGCTATAACGCGATCGCGCGGGTGCGCATCACCCAGACGGCGGCGACCGGCTTTGCCGAAGGGCAGGTGGCGTTTGACCATAAGCCCAAGGCCGAAAAGGCCGCTCCGAGCCCTGCATTGCAACGCAAAGCAGCCGAAGCCGCTCAGCCCGTGGCCGACGAAGGGCTGCGCGAAGCCCTTGCACGTCTGGGCGAGAACATATTGAACAAGAACCAAAGCTGACCACCTAAAGCTGACGTAACAGACAAAGGAACATCTCATGAATCGCAGAAACGTAATCCTTGGCGGTCTCGCCACACTCGGCGTCGGTGGCTGGTTTGCCGCAAGCAGCTTCGGCTCTTCCCCCCTTGGCAGCACCGCGCTGACCCCCTTTGTTGGTGCTGCGAACGCGCAAACGACCGAGGGCGATGTGGATACCTCCGGCATCACCGAGATGGCCATGGGCGACGAAAACGCGCCGGTCACGATGATCGAATACGCCTCCTTCACCTGCCCGCATTGTGCGACCTTCCACAACGACACCTTCAAAAAGCTGAAGGCTGATTACATCGACAGCGGCAAAGTGAAATTCATCTACCGCGAAGTCTATTTCGACCGCTACGGCCTCTGGGCCTCCATGGTGGCGCGCTGCGGCGGGCAAGAGAAATTCTTTGGCATCGCTGACCTGATCTACAAATCGCAAAGTGAGTGGACCCGCGCGGGCGAGCCTGCGGCCATCGTCGACGAGCTGCGCAAGATTGGCCGTCTGGCTGGCCTTGATAACGAGACGTTGGACGAATGCCTGAAAGACGGCGCCAAAGCCGAGGCGCTGGTGGCATGGTACACCGAGAACTCCAAAGAGGATGATATCTCTAGCACGCCGAGCTTCGTCATCGACGGCAAGAAACACTCGAACATGTCCTATGCCGACATGAAAGAACTCCTCGACGACGCGCTGGCGGGCTAATGACCGCCCCGCTTGCAGGACTGAAAGTCGTCGAATTGGCGCGTGTTCTGGCCGGCCCTTGGGCCGGTCAGACACTCTCGGACCTCGGATGTGAGGTGATCAAGGTGGAAAGCCCGGCGGGGGATGATACCCGCCAATGGGGCCCGCCCTTTGTGACCCGTGACGAGGATGTGACCGCTTCCTATTTCCACTCGACGAACCGGGGCAAAGCCTCTGTCACCGTGGATTTCCGGACCGAGGAAGGTCAGGCGCAGGTCAAGGAACTTTTGGCCGACGCGGATATCCTGATTGAGAATTTCAAGACTGGCGGATTGGCGAAATACGGGTTGGATTATGCCAGCCTGTCTGCGCAGTTCCCCAAGCTGATCTATTGCTCGATTACGGGTTTCGGTCACACCGGGCCTTATGCGCATCGCGCGGGCTATGATTTCATCATCCAAGGCATGTCGGGCCTGATGTCGATCACTGGCGAACCGGACGGCCAGCCGCAGAAATCCGGCATGGCAATCACCGATATCTTCACCGGGGTCTATGCCAGCACCGCGATTTTGGCCGCCGTGCACCAGCGTCACCAAACCGGCGTGGGGCAACATATCGACATGGCGCTTTTGGATTGTGCCGTGGCGATCACTGGCAATCAGGCGATGAACTACCTCACCACCGGCAAGGCACCGACACGGATGGGCAATGCGCATCCGAACCTGACGCCCTACGAGGTGTTTGAATGTTCCGATGGGCATCTCATCATCGCCACGGGCAATGACGGGCAATATCAGCGCCTGTGTCAATTGCTGGGGCTGGATGACATGGCCACCGCGCCGGAATACCTCAAGAACGCCGACCGGGTCGCCAACCGGCCCGAGATGATCCGCCGCCTGACCGGGGCGACCCGTCTGCGCAGCCGCGATGACCTGCTCGCCGCCTGTGAGGCGCATGGCGTGCCTGCTGGGCCGATCAACGATATGTCCGATGTCATGGCCGATCCGCAGGTCGTGGCGCGGGGCATGCAGATTGAGCTTGATGGCGTGCCGGGGCTGCGCTCGCCCTTTACCTTTTCGGGGGCTGAGCTTTCGTTGCACCGGCCCGCACCGAAATTGGGCGAAGACAACAAGGCCTAGGGCGGTGGCAGCCTGTCCAGCGCGGCGTGCAGCGCATTGCCTTCGGGCAGGGACAGGCGCACCGGCAGGGTCAGCACCTTGGCGCGGAACTCCATCGGCAGGCGCACGGCGTCTTTCTCGGTGGTGACAAGCTGCGCGCCGCGCATCGCGGCTTCGGTCTCTAGCCTCAACATCAGCCGTGGCGTCAGCGGCTGATGATCCTCTAGCGCTTCGGCATGGAGGATCGTGGCCCCCAGCCCGCGCAGCGTGGCGAAAAACTTCTCAGGGTGGCCGATGCCTGCAAAGGCGAGCACTTGGGAATCCGACCAATCCATCCCAGTCTGCAGGGGCGCGAGTTCGGCGCGTGCATGGGGCAGATCGGTGTTCGGTAGCCTTGCTGCAAAAGCTGCCTGCGCTGCGTCAGCCCCAATCGACAACAGTAAGTCAGCCCGCGCCAGCCCCGCCGCGACAGGCTCACGCAACGGCCCGGCAGGCAGGCACAGGCCGTTGCCGAAACCTTTGACCGCGTCCACCACCACGATGCTCAGAACCTGCACCAGCGCGGGGTTCTGAAAACCGTCATCCAGCACCACCACCGTGGCCCCCGCCGCTTCGGCGGCCTGCGCCCCCGCCGCGCGATCCCGGGCGACCCAGACATCGGCAAAGGCGGCGAGCAGCAGCGGCTCGTCCCCCACCTCATCGGCGCTGTGCTGTACGGGGTCGACCCGCACCGGCCCCTCCAGCGTGCCGCCATAGCCGCGTGAGACGACATGCGGGCGATGGCCGCGCTCTAGCAGATATTGCAGCACCGCCATCACCGTGGGCGTCTTGCCGGTGCCGCCCGCGTTGATATTGCCGACGCAGATCACCGGGATATCCAAGCGCAGCGGCGTGCCGCTGGCCAGCCGCCGCGCGGTGGCAGCGGCATAAAGCGCGCCCAGTGGCTGCAGCAACCGTGCACGCCAATCGGGTCGGGGCTGATGCCAGAAATCAGGCGCGCGCATTTGAGGCTCCCGCATGGTCGTCGAGGCTGTCTTGGATCAATTCGATCACCCTGTCGGCCAGTTCGGCCCCCTCGCTGATCACGTCCCAGCCCGCGTGGGCCATGGTCGCCGCCTGATCCGGTGCGATCAACCGCGAGACCGCATTGCCAAGCGCACCCGCATCGTTGACGATCCGCGCCGCCCCCGCCGTGGCAAGCCGCCCGTAGGACGGCAGAAAGTTCCGCACCTTGGGACCATAGAGCACGGCAGACCCAAGCGCTGACGCCTCGAAGGGATCGCAGCCGCCATGGCCCGACACCAGCGAAGAGCCAAGGAACGACACGGGTGCGACGCGGAAAAACAGCCCCCGGTCGCCGGGGTCATCGGCCACCATGACTTGAGTGGTTTCATCGGGGTAGGGATCATCCCCCCACCGCATCGCGGTGAATCCCCGCGCGCGGGCGCGTTCATAGGCGATATCGGCGGTAGGGTAGTCATGGGTGTGCAGGATCAGCAGCAACCGGTGCGACAGACGCAGCGCTTGGCGGTGAGCGGTCAGCACGACGGGTATCTCTTCGGGCAGGATTTGTGTCGCATACCAGACCGGGCGACCGACAAGGCAGGCCGACATATCCGCCAGATCCGTTTCCGCGCAGCGCAGCGCTTGGCCGCCCGTCAGCAGTGGCGAAGTCACCTCTCCCTTGCTGCGCGGCAGGCCCAGTTGCACCAGACGGCGCAGCACGGCCGGAGAGCGGGTGAGCACCTGATCGAAGGCGGACAACAACTGTCGGGTCACATCGGGCATCCAGCGGTCCCGGCGACCATCGAAACCAGCGCTGTCGGCGTCGATCATCATCATCGGGCAGCCGCGCGCCGCGGTTTCCAACACCAGATTGGGCCTCAGCCCACCCCATGTCCACAGGCAAAAGCCGGGGCGCCAATGGTCAAGGAACCGCGCCACATTCTCGGGATGTTCACTGGGGGCGGGAAGGATGAAAAGATCGCGGGTGTCGGTCGGCGGGAGGTCTTGGGTGGCCGCGCTCTCCGAAAGGGTCACCAGCACCGCGACGCGGTCGCGCATCGCCATCAGACGTTTGGCAAGGTCGAGCACGGCCAAGACATTGCCCGCCTCGGCGGCATGCATCCAAACCAGCTCACCCTCGGGGCGCGCGGCATGGGGCGCTGCGTCTTCGGCCCCGCCCCGGCGCACAAGGGCGCGATAGGCTGCAAGCCCCAGCGACCGCGCCGCCATGGTGGTTTATTCCAGCTCTTCGGTGGGCGAGGCCGAGGTCTCTTCGTCGCGCAGGCGGTGCAGATGCGCGATGAAATAGCGCATATGGGCGTTATCCACGGTTCGGTGCGCTTCGGATTTCCATGCGTCATAGGCGCTGGCGTAGTTGGGGAAGATCCCGACGATATGGATGTCGTCGACGTTCTTGAAAGCGTTCTTGGTCGGGTCGACAAGTTCGCCACCGAAAACAAGGTGCAGGCGTTGGGTCATGGAGCTGTCCTTTGATCTGTCAAAGCTGCGGTGCTGCGCATAGTGCCTAGCAGATGGGGCCGGTCACGCAAGGGCGTCGATCAGCGCGCGCTGCACCATAGGGCCACCCGCAACGATGCCATCCACGCGCGGGTCGGGGTTGTTGAACCTGAGCGGCGCGCCAGTGGCGGTTGTACAGGTGCCGCCCGCCTCGGCCACGATCAACGTGCCTGCGGCGATGTCCCATTCCCACGTGCGGCGCAGGGTGATCATCGCGTCAAACGATGCATCCGCCACCAGTGCCATGCGGTATGCGAGCGAGGGACGGTAGCTGCGTTTGAACACAGGCGGTGCGCCGCCGTGCCAGCGTTCTGCCACCAGCGCGGGCCGCGCGGCGAGGACGGTCGCGTCGGCCAGATCGCCGATCTCTGAGGTGCGGATCGGCGTGCCGTTCAGCGTCGCCCCACCGCCCCGGCTGGCAGCGTAGAGCATGTCGCGCATCGGCAAGTAGACCACCGCCGCCGTAACCTCACCCGCCTCGGCCACCGCCAGCGAATGCGCCCATGTGTCGGAACCTTCGACAAAGCTGCGGGTGCCGTCGATCGGATCGATGATAAAGACCCGTTCATGCCCCAGTCGGTCGGTATTGTCCTCAGTCTCCTCAGAGAGCCAGCCATAGCCGGGCCGTGCGCCGCGCAGTTCCGCGAGCAACAGATCGTTCACCGCCAGATCGGCCTCGGTCACCGGGCCTGCGTTGTCGGGCTTGTCCCAGCGTTTGGCCGTGGCCCCGACAAAGCCGCGCGCAACCGCACCTGCCTTAAGGGCGGCGTCGATCAAAAGGGAGAGGTCGTCCTCAGGCACCGGCAAGGGTCATTCCCGGTACCAGCAGAGAGGGCACAACACGGCTGAGATGTCTGCGGGCATCATTGGCGGGGATCATCGCCCGCAGCATCTCGCGCAGATTGCCCGCGATGGTGCATTCGTTGATTGCATGGGTGATCTCACCATTCTCGACCCAAAGGCCCGAAGCTCCGCGCGAATAGTCGCCCGTATTGGGGTTGATCGTGCTGCCGATCATCGAGGTCACCAAAAGCCCGGTGCCCATCTCAGCGATCAGATCGTCGCGGCTGGCCTCACCTTGGGTCAGCGCGATGTTCCAGTTCGACGGCTGCGGGCCAGAGCCGGGGCCCCGCGCGGCGTTGCCGGTGGGGGTAAGCTCCAGCTTGCGGGCCGTGGCAAGGTCGAGGGTCCAGCCTTGCAGGATGCCTTTTTCAACGATGGCGCGTTGCTGGGTCGGCAACCCTTCGGCATCGAAAGGACGTGAGCCGGTGGCACGGATGCGGGACGGGTCTTCGATCAGGGACAAACCTTCGGGCAGCACCTGTTCACCCATCTCATCGCGCAGGAAGGACGCCCCGCGCGAAATCGCCTGACCGTTGATCGCGCCCAGCAGATGCCCGATCAGCGACGCGGCGATGCGTTCGTCAAACAGCACCGGATAGCTGCCGGTGGGCGGCTTGCGGGCATCGAGCCGCGCCAGCGCGCGTTCGCCCGCGCGGGTGCCGATCTCTTGCGCGTCGCGCAGGTCGGCCTGAAAGATGCGGCTGTCGCCGTCGTAGTCCCGCTCCATCCCCGTGCCGCTGCCCGCAATGGCAACGCAGGACAGCCCGCGTTCACTGCGGGCATAGCCGCCCTCAAACCCGTTGGTCGCCGCGAGATGGATTTTCTGTGCGCCATAGCCAGCGCCTGCGGATTGCACTTGGCTCACCCCTTTGACGGCCAGCGCGGCGGCTTCGGCGCGGGCAGCGTCATCTTGCAGGGCTTCGGGGGAAGGCTCTGGCGCGGGGTCGCAAAGCTCTAGCCCTTCCGCATCGCGGCGGGCAGAGAGTTGAGCGGGATCGGCCAGCCCCGCATAGGGGTCTTCGGGTGCTTCGCGGGCCATGGCGACGGCGCGTTCGGCCATCTCTTCAATCGTGCGCGCGGAGGTATCGGAGGCCGAGACATTGGCCGAGCGTTGCCCGACAAAAACCCGCAGCCCGATGTCCGTTCCTTCAGAGCGTTCGGCCTGTTCCAGCGCCCCGCCGCGCACTTCGATTGAGACGGAGCTTGCCGTGATCGCCATGGCATCGGCCGCATCCGCACCGGCCTTGGTGGCCGCCTGAAGGAGGGACTTGGTCAATGCATCAAGGGCGTCTGGCATGGTCTGGCTCCTTTTGGGGTTGGAAAAGGGGTAATCCCCCGCCCCGAGAGGGGCAAGGGCCGCGCTGTATTTTCCCACGCGGAAAGGGCGCGGACCAAGGCCGCGTCGGTTGTTATTTGATCTGCTGACCGTTGGCGAGGATGCCGCCCTCTTCGGTGAACTCGATTCTGGAGGTCAGGGAATCTTCGCCTTCGCCCGGGACGGTAAAGAGCCCCATCATCATCCGCGCGCCCAGTGCCTGCTCCTGTGGGATCAGCCCCATGGTCACCAATTTGTCGAGCAAGGCCACGCCGCCGATCAACGACAGGTCCAGCGCGCCGACGGGCTTTGGCATGCCGGGCACGGTTTGCATGTCTTCGTTGTCAAAGGTGATCGCCCCCGTGGCATCGAACTCGGCCCCTGCTACGTCAAGCGTGACTTCGTTTACGTTCAATTCGTGAATTTCGCCCGGTGCCTCATCGCCCATGGTGGCGGTGACTTCGGGGTCCATCAGTTCAAACAGCAACTTGGCCTTGCCCGACAGGTCCACGACCAAAGTTGCCGGGTCGCGAGGCAATTGGCCGGTGGGGTCAAAGATGCCCCAGATCATGTCCGACATCTTGAAGCTGTCGAGCTTGACGCCAAAGGCAAAGTCCTGCGGCTCTTCGGACTTCATCACCGGCATTTTCAGATTAAACGCACTTTCCGCCATGCTGAACTGGATCGGGAAGGGCATGTCGGCGGCGGTGACGCTGACTTCGATGTTCTGCTGGCCACCGTCATAGGAGAGCCCTTCGGGCCCCATCGCCACGCCCAGCTTCGCCCCGGTTGAGCTTGAGGCCAGCTGAAACTCTCCATTTTCGGGGTCAGAGACTTGCATGTCGGTGCGGCCTGCGCCAGCGGTAAAGCTGCCGTCAAAGGTCAGACCTTCGCGCATCATCGCGGCCACGTCGGCGCCTGCGTCGATCATCGGCAGCGTGCCGCTGCCGTCAAAGACCACCTGATCCACGCCGCCCTTCACGGCGACACGGGCAGGGTCTTCGGGGGTTTTCATCACCACGTCATATTGCAGGCTGTCGATGCGGCCCGACTGGTCGTAGCGGCGCGTATCGGTCCCGGTCATTTCGGTCCGGCTGCTGACGCCGCTGCCGGTCAGGGTGAACTTGGCTTCTTCTTCGGTATAGCTTTCTTCGCCGACCTTGAGCCCCGCAAGCGTGAGCGAGATGCTGTCGGCGGCATAGTCATACTGCAGCGCCTCAGCGCTGCCGCTGGCGCGCATCACCGGGGCGGTCTGGGCGTAGTTCAACACCATCGACACCGGTTCATCCTCGGGCGTTTCGGGCGCGACGTTGATCGTCATCGGCATGACATTGGGCATGCGGATATTGACCGCGCCGTCACCTTCCGGCTCGAAACGCAGCGTGCCGAGCGACAGGGAAAAATCGCCACCCTCTTCGGCCATGTCCATCTTCAGGGTCACATCGCTGACGGTTAGGTCCGCGCCGTCAAAGGCTTCGCTCGCCTCAACCTGATAGCCCATGCTCTGCATATACTGGCGCCAATCGCCCCAGACTTCGGCAGGGGTCAGGTCGGCCCAGAGGGGCGTCGAGGCCAGCGTGACCGGCAGGGCGAGAAGCAGCGACGCTGTGGGGATGCGAGACATCGGAAATTCCTTTTCGGCAATGAGTTGTGCATAGGGTCTGCCAATCCCCGCGCAGGGTCAAGCGACGCGAGGCTGGACCCGGGTTGATCGGCAGATTACCACAGCCTCCAAGTAATGTACAAAATTAGCGGAAGGATCACCCCATGGACATGACAGGCAAGACGATCATGATTACCGGTGCCAGCCGGGGCATCGGCGCCGCCGCCGCGCGGGTTTTCGCCGAGGCAGGCGCCAATGTCGCCCTGTTGGCGCGCAGTCAGGATGCCATCGCCGAATTGGCCGGAGAGTTGGGCAATCGCGCCATCGCCATCCCCTGCGATGTGACCCGCTATAACGAGATGACCTCTGCGGTTGAGACAACGCGCCGGGCGTTTGGCGGGCTGGATGTGCTGATCAACAATGCAGGCGTGATCGATCCGATCTCGCTCATGGCAGAGGCCGATCCGTCGGATTGGGCCAAGGCGATCAACATCAACGTGACTGGCGTCTTTCACGGCATGCGCGCGGCTCTGCCACTGATGAAGGAAAACGGCGGCGGCACGGTGCTGACGATCTCTTCGGGGGCCGCGCACAACCCGGTGGAGGCATGGAGCCACTACTGCGCCTCCAAGGCGGCGGCGAATATGCTGACCCAGTGTTTGCACCACGAGGAGGGCGGCAACGGCATCCGCGCCATCGGTCTGTCGCCGGGCACCGTGGCCACCGACATGCAGCGCGACATCAAAGACAGCGGCGTGAACCCGGTCAGCCAGCTTGACTGGGACGTGCATATCCCCGCCGATTGGCCCGCGCGCACGCTGCTGTGGATGTGCGGCCCCGAGGCGGATCGTTTCCTCGGCGATGAGATTTCCCTGCGGGATGAGGGCATCCGCAAGGCGGTGGGCCTCATATGATCGAGCTTGACCGCGCGGGCGACATCTGGACCGTCACGATCAACCGCCCCGACAAGGCCAATTCCCTGACCCATGCCATGCTGGTCGAACTCGCCGATATCATGGAGGAGGCACAGGCCGCCCGCGCGGTGATCCTGACCGGTCGCGGCAAGGTGTTCAGCGCGGGGGCCGATCTTGACGAAGCCCGCGCGGGACTGGCGAAATCGGATGTTTGGGAGCGTCTGTCGGGCGCGGTGGCGGCGCTGCCGGGGCTGAGCATTGCCGCGCTCAACGGCACGCTCGCAGGCGGTGCGATGGGCATGGCGCTGGCCTGCGATCTGCGCATCGCGGTGCCGGGGGCGAAATTCTTCTATCCGGTGATGAAGCTCGGGTTTCTGCCGCAGCCCTCGGACCCGGCGCGGATGGCGGCGCTGATCGGCCCTGCGCGGACCAAGCTTTTGCTGATGGGCGGGCAGAAGATCACGGCGGAGGAGGCGCTGACCTTTGGCCTGATCGACCGCCTTGTCGAGGCGGAAGAACTGCAGGATCACGCGCTGGCGCTGGCCGCCGATACGCTGGCTGCGCGGCCCGAAATCGCGCAGGAAATCAAACGGATGTGCAGCCCCGCCTAACGCTTGCGCGTGCCACCCGGCACTTTGGAACGAAAACCGGGCGGGCGTTTCGCCACCCATGCGGCGAATTTGGCCAGCCTCGGATGGCCACGCAGCGCTTCAGGCGTGTTGTAGTGCCGCGCCAACTCAGTCTCGGTAAGAGCGGCGTGCACCTCGCGGTGGCAAATGTGGTGCATCAGCACCGTCGGCCCCCCCTTGCCGCCGCGCAGCTTGGGGATGAGATGATGCAGGCTCTGTGGCACATCCCGAGGAATGGGCCGGTGGCAGAGCGGGCAATCTGGCAAGTCCTCGCCTTCGGTCACGGTCCTCCCTTTCGCTTGCATTGCAGGGCCACGGCAGGCAAGAGGATGTGTCAAATCCTCCCCAAGGCAAGGACAGGCCGATGGCTTCCCCGTCAGAAAATCAGACCGAAGGGCGCGCCGCGTGACCCGCGCCTTGGTCATCGGGGGCGGCCCCGCAGGGCTGATGGCGGCCGAGGCCATGGCAAAGGCGGGGCTGTCGGTCACGCTTTGCGAGGCGAAGCCCTCGGTCGGGCGCAAGTTCTTGATGGCGGGCAAATCCGGGTTGAACCTGACCAAGTCCGAACCGTTCGCGCCCTTTCTCGCCGCCTATGAAGAGGCGCAGACCGCCTTGCGCCCGATGCTGGAAGCCTTCGATACCCAAGCGGTGCAGGACTGGGCCGAAGGATTGGGGCAAGAGGTCTTTACCGGCTCGACGGGGCGGGTTTTCCCCCGTGCGATGAAAGCCTCTCCGCTGCTGCGGGCTTGGCTTGCGCGGCTGGCGGAATGCGGGGTGACGATCAACACCCGCTGGCAGTGGCAGGGCTGGGACGGGGATGCCTTTGTTTTCGATACGCCCGGCGGGCGGGAAGTGGTCGAGGCCGATGTGACGGTACTGGCCCTTGGCGGTGCAAGTTGGCGGCGGCTTGGCGCGACGGGGGCATGGGCGCCCCTGCTGGCCGAGCGCGGCGTGGCCCTGCGCGATTTCGCCCCGGCCAACGTCGGGCTGCTGGTCGATTGGTCGCCGCATATGACCCGACATTTCGGCGCGGCGCTCAAGGGTGTGGCATGGCGCGCTGGCCCCTACACCTCACGTGGGGAGGCGGTGATCTCGGCCCGTGGGCTGGAGGGCGGGGGCATTTACAGCGTCTCGCGCGGGCTGCGCGAAGGGCAGGGGCTGTCGCTTGATCTGCTGCCGGACTTGCAGGCCCGCGATGTCGCGGCACGTTTGGCGAAGCCGCGCGACAAGGACAGTCAGGCCAACCATCTGCGCAAGCGGCTGAAACTGACCCCCGCCCAGATCGCGCTGCTGCAAGAGATGGCGCGCCCGCTGCCGCAGGAGGCCGAGGCGCTGGCCGCCTTGCTGAAAGACCTGCCCATCGCCCACGCCGGGCTGCGTCCGATGGATGAGGCGATTTCGACGGCGGGGGGGATAGCGCTCGACGCGCTGGATGCGGGGCTGATGCTGCGCGAGGTGCCGGGCGTCTTTGCCGCCGGGGAAATGCTGGATTGGGAAGCGCCCACGGGCGGCTATCTGATCAACGGTTGTCTGGCGACCGGCCATTGGGCGGGCCGCCATGCCGTGGAATGGGCGCGGCGTTAACCGTTTTCTTTGGCCATCGCCGCGACGAAAGCGGGGCGTTCGCGCAGGGATTTCGCCCAGAGGTTCAGCTTATCATCCACACGCGGGAATTTCGCGCCGATGGACCAGTTGATGCAATGCACCGCCAGCAGGTCGGGGACGGTGATCTGATCGCCCATCAGAAACGGCCCCTCCAGGCGGTCAGACAGGTTTTTGGCCGCACGTTCGAACTCGGCCTTGAGGCTGTCTTTGATCGCGGGCACGCGCGCTTCTTCGGGGAAAATGAAACTGTGTTTTGCCGCCGCCCAGAGGATCGCGTCGAACTCGTCGATCAGCCAAAAGGTCAATGCGTCCTGCCGCGCGCGTTCGGGCGTGCCTGCAGGGGCGGTCAGCGCGCCGTGCTTGTCGGCCAGATAGGTCATGATCGCGAGGGAATCGGTCAGTACCTCATCGCCGTCCACAAGGGCGGGGATCTTGCCCGAAGGGTTGTATTTGCGCGCCTCTTCCGAGCGCGGCGCGGCGGGGTTCAGCGCGTAGGGTTGGCCCAATTCTTCGAGCATCCACATGACGCGAAAAGCGCGGGATTTGGTGCCGCCGATGACAGTATACATTGAATTTCCTCTCCCAAAATCAACGTTGTGCGCCCAGCATTGCCAGACGGATAAAGGCCCGCTCAACCAGCGCCAGCGCCGGGGCGTGCTGCCCGGCAGAGCGCAGCTTGAGGTCGGTTTCGGTCAGCACCGCAAGCGCGGTTTCCAGCTTCACCGCGCCCCAGTTGCGCGCCTGCCGCATGGCGCGGTCGCGGTCACGCACGCCGTAGATCGGCGCGCCGGGGTTGGCGGCGATGCGGTAGAGGGTGCGGAAATGCCGGGTCGCCATGATCGTCAGCGTTACCGGGTTCACGCCTTGGCCTTGCAGCTTGCTCATCACCGGGCCGATTTCGGCGGCGCGGGTCTCGGCGACCACATGCAGGATGTCGTCGACCTCGGCCTCGGTCGAGGTGGGGGCGCAGGCGGCGATGTCTTCCAGCCCGATGGGGCTGCTGTCACCCAGTTTGTAGAGCGTGATCTTTTCTAGCGTTTGGCGGAAATCACCCGGATCAAGGGTGCGGGCCAGATCGCTGAGCGCGGCCATCGCGTCGGCCTCGGGTGTGAGGCCCGCATCCTTTAGCATCTGCTCAATCTCGGCCCGGTCGGGCGGATTGTCATAGATCGCGGTGGCATAGGCGTTGGGGTGGCTCTCAAAGGCTTTAAGCACCTTGGAGGTTTTCTTTAGATCGCCCGCCGTGACGATGATCTGCGCATCGCCCGGCTGCCAGTCTTTGAGCGCGTCGAGCAGGATTTTCGCGATATTGTCATTCGCCTCTTCCACCAGCGCGGCACGCGGGCCGGGGAAGAACCCGACCGCCTTGATCGCGTCCAGCAGCATCGCCGGGTCGCGGCGCAATTCGCCTGCGGGCATCCGGCTGAGGCGCATTTCCTCTTCGGCATTGGCGCCGAGCAGGTTTTTCAGGAATTCCTGCCGTTTCAAGGCCACGCGCATGGCATCGCTGCCGTAGATCAAAAGCCCCGTCCGCGCGGGATCAGGCCGCGCGAAATAGGGTTTCGCCTCGCGCGGGGTGAGCTTCATTGCGGCAGGTCAGCTGCATAAAGGCGGCTCACGACGAGGTCAGCCAGAATCACCATTAGGCGCTCTTGCGCGTCCAACTCGGCGGCACGGGTGGCGACGGTGGTGCCGGTGGCGGAATAGCCGGTAAAGCTTTCGACCTTGCCCGAGGTCACGATTTGTCCGCTGTCGAGATCGCGCAGCGCGTAAGAGGTGGTGCCAAGCAGGTTATAGCGCCGGGTGTTGCCTTCGCTGTCGATGGCCAGCCCGTCTTCGGTTGTGGTGGTGGTCAGCGCCAGCCCCCAGCGGGGGGTGGCGGCACGGCCCAAGCGGGTTTCCACCTCGCGCACCAGAAAATAGCCAAACCGGTCTTCGGGCGCATCGACCAGCACGCGGTTTTGCAGGGCCGTGCCCGCGCCGCCGGGGCCATAGACCGGCTCGAACCCGCAGGCGGCGAGCGCCAGCAGGGGCAGAGCCAACAGGAAGCGGCGGCGCATATGGGTGGGCTTAGGCAACGACATTCACAATCCGTCCGGGCACGACGATGACCTTTTTCGGTGTGGCCCCGTCCAGCGTTCGAATGACAGCTTCATGCGCCAGCGCGATTTTTTCAACCTCTTCCTTGGGCATGTCGGCAGGTACCTGAATTTCTGCCCGGCGTTTGCCGTTGATCTGGATCGGCAGGGTCACGGTGTCATCGACCAGCATCTTCTCATCGGCCTTGGGCCATGGGGCCTTGGTGATCAGCCCTTCGCCGCCTTGATGTGCCCAGATGTCTTCGGCCAGGTGCGGGGTCATCGGGGACATGAGCTGCGCCAGCGTCATGATCGCTTCGCGCTGCGCGGCATAGCCTGCCTTGGATTTCTGCAATGTCGCGGTGAAGGCGTAAAGCTTGGCAATCGCCGCGTTGAAGCCGAAGGATTCCACGCCCATGGTCACGTCATGGATCGTCTTGTGCAGGGCGCGCAGCAGGTCATCATCACCGGTGCCGGGTGCTTCGCGGTCCATCTCGCTCACGCGGTCGCAGATGTTCCACACGCGCGACAGGTGCTTGTAAGAAGCCTCGGCCCCGCTGGCGGTCCATTCCACATCGCGCTCTGGGGGCGAATCGCTGAGCACGAACCAACGCGCGGTGTCGGCGCCGTAGTTCGAGATGATGTGCAGCGGGTCGACGACGTTCTTCTTGGACTTCGACATTTTGGCGGAGGGGATGATTTCAACCTCGGTGCCGTCGCTGAGTTTGCCCTCGGTCACCTCTTCGGGGAGGTGATAGACCGGGCGGCCATTATCGTCGCGGGTCTGGTAGATCTCATGCGTCACCATGCCTTGGGTAAAGAGCGCGTCGAAAGGCTCAACAGCGCTTTCGGGCAGGTGGCCGGTGATCTGCATCGCACGGGCAAAGAAGCGCGAGTAGAGCAGGTGCAGGATCGCGTGTTCGATGCCGCCGATATATTGATCGACGTTCATCCAATATTGCGCGTCTTCCATGACGGTGGGCGTGTCCGCGCGCGGCGCGGTGAAACGGGCGAAATACCACGAACTGTCGACGAAGGTGTCCATCGTGTCGGTCTCGCGCAGGGCGTCCTTGCCGCAGGCGGGGCAGGCGCAGTTGCGCCATGTCGGGTGGCGGTCAAGCGGGTTGCCGGGGGTGTCAAAAGTGACGTCGTAGGGCAGCTCGATCGGCAGGTTCTCTTTCTTTTCGGGCACCACGCCGCAGTCGTCACAATGGACAACCGGGATCGGGCAACCCCAGTAGCGCTGGCGCGAGAGGCCCCAGTCCCGCAGGCGGTATTTAGTGACGCCTTGGCCAATGCCGTTTTCCTCGCAAAAGGCGATGGCCGCATCGACGGCGTCTTCGCCGGTCTGCCACGGGTCACCCGCAAAGCCACGGTTGTAGAAGACCTTTTCCGATTTCTGCGGCACGAAGGCTTCGTCGAACTTGGGTGAGGCATCTTCCGAGGGCAGAAAGGTCGAGATGATCGGCAGATCGTATTTGCTGGCAAAGTCGAAATCGCGCTGGTCGTGGCCCGGGCAGCCAAAGATCGCGCCGGTGCCGTAGTCCATCAAGATGAAGTTGGCGATATAGACGGGCAGTTCATGGGCCGTATCAAAGGGATGGCGCACGCGGATGCCGGTGTCATAGCCCAGCTTCTCGGCGGTCTCGATCGCCTCTTCGGTGGTGCCGCCCTTGCGGCATTCGGCGCAGAAGGCGGCGACGGCTTCATCGTCCCGCTCCAGCGTTTTGGCCAGCGGGTGGTCGGGCGAAATGCCGACAAAAGACGCGCCCAGCAGCGTATCGGGGCGGGTGGTATAGACTTCGATGCGGTCGAAACCTTCAGGCGCTTCGATGGTCGAGAAGGCAAACTGCAGCCCGCGCGATTTGCCGATCCAGTTCGCCTGCATCAGCTTTACCTTCGCGGGCCAGTTGTCGAGGCTGTCGAGCGCCGAGAGCAACTCTTCGGAGTGGTCCGAAATCTTGAAGAACCACTGCGTCAACTCGCGCCGCTCTACCGGCGCGCCAGAGCGCCAGCCGCAGCCGTTTTCGACCTGCTCGTTGGCCAGCACGGTCATATCGACCGGGTCCCAGTTCACCACGGCGTTTTTGCGGTAGACCAGCCCCTCTTTGAGGAAGTCCAAAAACAGCGCCTGCTGCTGGCCGTAGTAACCGGGGTGGCAGGTGGCGATCTCGCGCGACCAGTCGATCGACAGGCCGAGCGGCTTCATCTGTTTTTTCATCTCAGCGATATTGGCATAGGTCCAATCCGCCGGGTGGCCACCGATGGCCATCGCTGCGTTTTCGGCGGGCATACCAAAGGCATCCCAGCCCATCGGGTGCAGCACGTTATGCCCCGTTGCGATCTTGTAGCGCGCGATTACGTCGCCCATCGTGTAGTTGCGCACATGGCCCATATGGATCCGGCCCGACGGATAGGGGAACATCTCAAGCACATAGTATTTCGGCTTTTCGGCGTTGCGGGTGGCCTGAAAGACGCCATCCTTTTCCCAGGCTTGCTGCCAGCGGGCTTCGATCTCGGCGGGGGTATAGCGGGGCATGAGGGGACCTTCGTGACATGAAAAACGCCGGGCTGCTGCTCTCACAAGGCCCGGCGTTGGAAACGTGTTGAGTTAAGCGGGCTCAGAATTTGCTGTCGGACACGCGCATCTCCCGCGCCCGGCTGAGGATCGCATCCTCTACCGCGCGGGTTGTCGCCCGTGCCACCGGCTGGCCGCCCGAGGATTGCAGCGCCACGTTGAGCGAGCGGGCATCCAGTGCCGGGTCGTCGATCAGCACGGTCGCGCGATAGGCACGGCCACCGCCCGGAGGGGTGCCGTAGCCCGTGACGATAACCCCGGTGAAAGGATCGACCGATTGCACCGGCAGGAAGTTCAACACTTCCAGCGAGGCCGACCAGAGGTACTTGTTCACTGAAACGCTGGAATCCGTGTTCTTGCGATTGAAGATCGACCAGATCGTATTGTCTGGATTGGTCTCAATGTTATTGGGATTGTTCGGGTTGGTGTATTGATCCGGCCGTTCCGTGGCTGGGCTGCCAAAGCCCCCACCACAGGCGGCAAGCGCGCTGAGCGCCAGAACGGAGATCGCCATCTTGCAAGCGGTACGAAGGGCCATTGCAGCTTTCCTTTGCCTGTTTGCGCTCCGGTCTATCCAAGCAGGCCCTTATCGGCAAGGTCTATGTCATAGGTGCCTGTTCGGGCGCTCTGCCCCTGCGCCAAAGGCAGTAACGGGCAGGCGGGGCAGGCCCGGGCGGCGAAACTGTGGCATAGCTGCACCAGCGTCAGCGACATTGAGGGCGGGGGGCGCGCGAACCTTGCCAAGTGCGGGGCATTGGGGGCAAACACCCTTCATACCCTTACCGGATTCCCCGGTCTGGGCATATGAATTCAAACCGAGGGAAAACTCATGAAAAAAGTTCTCTTCGCTACAACAGCCCTGGTTGCGACCGCCGGTGTAGCAGCAGCAGACGTAACATTCGGCGGCTACGGCCGTTTTGGTATCCTGTACAACGACACAGCAGCAGGCGACTCCACAGACGTCACCAGCCGTTTCCGTCTGCAGATCGACGCGACAGCTGAGTCCGACGCTGGCGTTGTTGTTGGTGCCCGTGCACGTATCCAGCAGAACAACTCCGATGAGCAGCAGTCGATCAACGCTGGTCCCGACAACATTCTCGGCACAGCTGACGACTTCGCAGAAAATGCTGGTCCCGCAGGCACAGGCATCAACGGCGTTCGTTTCTTCGCTCGTTCCGGTGGCTTTGAAGTCGGCGTTGGCAACATCTTCGGTGCTCTGGAATCCATGCCGGGTCAGTACCCGATCGACCTCGGCCTGACCGGCCTGGGCTATGACTACACCGCCTACGCCGGCAACGGCGACGCATACTCCTCCGGTGGTAACGGCGCAGCTGGCTCCAACGGCGTTGAAGTCATGTACTCCGCTGGCGATCTGTCGGTTCACGTGTCGGCTTCCGACACCAACGACCGCGTTGCTGGTTACGTTGCTTACACATGGAGCGGCTGGACCTTCGCAGTTGGTGGTCAAGACTCCGACGACGCAGGCGACACCGAGTTCACAGCAACAGCTGGCGGTTCCTTCGGCATCGCCGACGTGACACTGGCGTTTGCTGACAACGGCACCAACGGTGACCGCGTTGTTCTGGCCGGTCGTTTCGACGTTGGCGCAGCGACAGACGTAGAAGTCTATGTTGCTGACCAAGACGGCGCAGGCAACGACACCGGTTACGGCGTTGACTTCAACCACGACCTGGGCGGCGGTGTCTCCCTGCGTGGTGGTGTTGCTCACCGCTTCAACGGCGACGACCGCGCCGACATGGGTGTTCGCTTCAACTTCTAAGTTGAACGACATACTCTGAATATTGGGGCAGGCCTTTCGGTCTGCCCCTTTTCTTTTACTCAAGGCTGTTGTTTTCTGCGCGCCTGAAATGGAGGGCCGAAAATGAGTCTGAGCGACATCCAAAACCGCATCACGAAAGCCGAAGCCGATGCAGGCCGCGCGGCGGGGTCGGTCACCTTGATCGCCGTCAGCAAGGTTCAGCCCGACGCGCGTGTGCGTGCGGTCTTGGAAGAGGGACACCGCTCTTTCGGCGAGAACCGCGTGCAAGAGGCGGCGGGCAAATGGCCCGGCTTCCGCGAAGAATTCGACGGCATCGACCTGCACATCATCGGCCCCTTGCAAAGCAACAAAGTCCGTCAGGCGATGGAACTGGCAGAGGCGATCCACACGGTCGACCGGCCCAAACTGGCCAAGACCATCGCGCGTCTGGCGCAGGAAATGGGCCGCTGTCCCGATCTGTTCATTCAGGTCAACACCGGCGAAGAAGATCAGAAGGCCGGGGTGATGCCCCGTGAGGCGGATGATTTCATTGCCGAATGCCGTGCGCTGGACCTGCCGGTCAAGGGGCTGATGTGCATCCCCCCGGTGGATGAGGCCCCATCGCTGCATTTCGCCCTGCTGGCCAAGATTGCCGCGCGCAACGATCTAAGCGGCCTGTCGATGGGCATGAGCGGTGACTTTGAGCAGGCCATCGCGCTTGGTGCTACCCATGTGCGCGTCGGCTCTGCCATCTTTGGCGAGCGGGTTAGCGAATAATCAGCCGCGTCGCCGGGCCGACACGGGCCGCGATCTCATGAAGATCGTCCCGCGCAAAGGCGATGCAGCCCTCGGTCGGGTAGCCGGGCCGCCGCCACTGGTGAATAAAGATCGCGGAGCCGCGCCCGGCCTCGGCCTCTGGCCAGTTCCAATCGGTCAGGATCACCAAGTCATAGAGCGGATCGGCGCGGCGCAGCGCCTCGTGGCTATGGGGGTAGGGGGCATGGACGCGGTGGTTGTAGTCAGGCTGGCCGCTGGCGTCGGACCACAGATCACCGGGCCCGATCGGCTGCGCCCAAGCGCTTGGGGCCGGGATGCGGTCAGGCCGGTAGAGCATGCCGACCAAGCGATGGACCCCACGCGGCGTGGCACCATCGCCTTCGCGCTTGTCATGGGTCAGACCGCCCTTGCCGATGCTGCAGGCATAGCGCCGCCCCTGAAACCGCAGCCCCGTCGGGGTCAAAACCATATCGTTCGGGGTCACAGCAGATGCCCAGACTTCGCGGCTTTGGTGGCCAGATAGGCGGTGTTATGGCGGTTCTCGCCCACGGCCAGCGGGACGCGCTCGGTCACCGCAATGCCACTTTGCTCCATCATGCCGACCTTGCGGGGGTTGTCGGTCAGCAGACGAACGGCGGAGAACCCCATCGAGCGCAGGATGTCGGCCCCGAGGCGGAAGTCGCGCTCATCATCCTCAAACCCCAGCCGGTGATTGGCCTCAACCGTGTCGAAACCCTGATCCTGCAAGGAATAGGCGCGCATCTTATTGGCAAGGCCGATGCCGCGCCCCTCTTGGTTGAGGTAAAGCAGCACGCCATTGCCCTCACCGCCCATCTGCGCCAATGCAGCCCGAAGCTGCGGGCCGCAGTCGCATTTTAGGCTGCCCATCAGATCGCCAGTAAAACAGGCCGAATGCAGCCGGCAGAGGACGGGCGTGTTGCGGGCAGGGCGGCCAATCTCGATGGCGTAATGCTCTTCGCCACCGTCCTCAGGGCGGAAGATATGCAGACGCCCGGCCTCGGACACCTCCATCGGCAGGCGGGCGTTGACCACCGGGTGCAGGGCGCTGCGACGGGCGAGGATGGGGGCGGCGGCGGTGAGATCGATCAGGGTCAACCCATGCAGTCGCGCGAAGTCAGCGCCCTGCGGCAGGTCCAGCACCAATGCGGCGGGGAGCATCCGCGCGGCCTTTACCAGATCAAGCGCGGCGCTGTGGGCGGCCGTATCCCCGCCCCGCGCGGTCTGCAGGGGCCCTTTCATCGGGGCGCGCAGGTCATCCGCCGGGTCGGCGATGCTTTGCACCCAAGCGGGCGTTGCACCGGGGGGCAGCAGCACGCGCGCGAGATTGCCATCATAGGCGCGCGCCTTAAGCGTTTCCGCCCGCCGCGCCGTGATCGCCAACACCGGCGCACCGCCCAAGGCCAGCACATCCGCAAGGCGCTGCGCGGTCAGCGTTTCCGCCGCCAGAACAAGCGCGGCCTGCGCCCCACCGGCCAAAACCACGGGCACGCCCATGCGTAAATCGGCCCGCGCACGCGCCAGTTGTTCGGTGATGTCCGGGGCGAAACTCATGGTTTGTTGCAACTCCGCAAAGGCTTCAGCGTTTATCTAAGTTATTTCCCAAGGAATTGAAACATTTCACGCTTTGTTGACACGAGGCTGTGAGACAGAGGTCACATACCTTGTCGGAGCCCGTGCCGAAGCGCATGTATAAGGCAACAGACGGAGAGATAGATGGCCCAGCTTAAGAAAATCCTGCTCGTTGACGATGACGATGACCTGCGCGAAGCGCTGAGCGAACAGCTTATCATGACCGAGGATTTCGATGTGTTCGAGGCCGCCAACGGCACCGAGGCGATGACCAAGGCGAAAGAGGCGCTCTATGATCTTATCATCCTCGACGTGGGTCTGCCCGATACCGATGGCCGTGAGCTTTGCCGTCTGATGCGCAAACAGGGGGTGAAAAGCCCGATCCTGATGCTGACCGGTCATGACACCGATGCCGATACCATCCTCGGCCTTGATGCGGGGGCGAATGACTATGTCACCAAACCGTTCAAATTCCCCGTCCTTCTGGCCCGTATCCGTGCGCAGCTCCGCCAGCACGAGCAGTCCGAAGATGCGGTGTTCCAGCTTGGACCCTATACGTTCAAACCCGCGATGAAGGTTCTGACCACGGAGGACGACCGCAAGGTGCGTCTGACCGAGAAAGAGACCAATATCCTCAAGTTCCTCTACCGCTCCAACGATGGTGTGGTGCCGCGCGATGTGTTGCTGCATGAGGTCTGGGGTTACAACGCGGGCGTCACGACCCACACGCTTGAAACCCATATTTACCGCCTGCGGCAGAAGATCGAGCCTGACCCTTCGAATGCCCGCTTGCTGGTGACCGAATCCGGTGGTTATCGCCTGATGGCATAAAAACCGGGAACCATTTCCAACCTCGTTTGGTTGGAAACCCTGAGAGGCGGGGTTTTCATGACCCGCCACTCGGTTTGAAGCCCGACTTTTGTACCCGGGTAAAGGTACATACCTCCCTGTTGGACTGGCCGGGCCATAGTGCCCGGCCTTTTTTTGTCCGGGGCGGGGTTGAGATCGTCACTCCTGCCCGGAGACACGCCGCAGGCGCCGGGCCATCGCCTGCCCGCCCGTCACGCCAAAGGCGTGCCGTATCATTCTGAGCGCACCTCCGGTGCGACCGGATAGGCGATTTAGAGAGGCTGGGCGCGACCTTCAGAACACACATCAAGGCCGCACCATAAAGTGGCAACAAGCGGCCTTGGGTCGCCGACTCGCGGGCAGGCGATGGCCCTTACCGCAAGGAACCCCATTTCCGCATGGCACCGCCGCGCCACCCGCGTTATTGTGCCGACCTACCCCCAGACCGGAGCCTGCCCCCATGTCCTTTTCTCTCGCCACTTGGAACATCAACTCTGTCCGTCTGCGCGAGCCTTTGGTGTTGAAGCTGCTGGCCGAACACGGGCCGGATGTGCTCTGCCTTCAAGAATGCAAAAGCCCGGTCGACAAGATCCCGGTCGAGGCGTTCAAGGCGGCGGGATACACCCATATGGTTGCGCGTGGGCAGAAGGGCTACAACGGTGTGGCGATCCTGTCAAAGCTGCCCTTGGTGGATGCGGGCGATCAGGATTTCGCCATGTTGGGCCACGCCCGCCATGTGGCGGCCAAGCTGGAAAACGGCACCACGATCCACAATTTCTACGTCCCCGCAGGCGGCGACAAACCCAACCGCGAGATCAATGAGAAGTTTGGCCAGAAACTCGATTACCTCTCGGAAATGCGCGACTGGTTCCACGGCGACAAACCCGAGAAGTCGATCCTTGTGGGCGACCTGAACATCGCCCCGCGTGAGGATGATGTCTGGGACCACAAAAAGCTGTTGAAGATCGTCAGCCACACGCCCGTCGAGGTCGAAGCGCTTGGCGCGGTGCAGGATGCGGGCAATTGGGTCGATATCACCCGCCAAGATGTGCCCGCGGGCAATCTCTATAGCTGGTGGTCCTACCGCGCTGCCGATTGGGATGCCGCCGACAAGGGTCGCAGGCTCGATCATATCTGGGCCACATCGGATATCGCGCAGTCCGGGCACTCCAGCCATATCGTCCGCGATGCGCGCGGGTGGGAGAAACCCAGCGACCACGCGCCGGTTTTTGCCAGTTTTGACCTTTGAATCGCGTCCCCGCACGTCCATATAAGGCCAAACGCGATTAGCGAGGATAACAGCATGACCGACCTGAACCTTTCCACCGCCGCCCCTGCGGATGCCGACCTGATCAAGGACACGACCGAGGCGACCTTCATGGCTGACGTGGTCGATGCCTCGCAAACGGTGCCGGTCATCGTTGATTTCTGGGCGCCGTGGTGCGGCCCCTGCAAGACGCTTGGCCCGATGTTGGAGGACGCCGTGCGCGCGGCCAAGGGCGCGGTGAAGATGGTGAAGGTCAATGTCGATGAGGCCCAGAACATCGCGGGCCAATTGCAGATCCAATCGATCCCCACGGTCTATGCCTTTTTCAAAGGCCAGCCGGTCGACGGTTTCCAAGGCGCGCTGCCGCAGTCCGAGATCAAGGCTTTCGTCGACCGCGTGGTAAAGGCGGGGGGCGGCGAAGCCCCCGGTGATACGCTGGCCGATGCCGTCGCCGCAGCCGAAGAGATGCTGGCCGAGGGGGCCGCCACGGATGCGGCGCAGACCTTTGCCGCAATTCTGGAAGAAGACCCGATGAACGCGCCCGCCTATGGCGGCATGGTCCGGTCCCATATCGCCATGGGCGCTTTGGATCAGGCCGAAGCCCTGCTCAACGGTGCGCCGATTGAGATCTCCAAGGCCCCCGAACTTGAAGCCGCCCATGCCCAATTGCAACTGGCGCATCAGGCCGCCGATGCCGGCCCCGTGGCCGAGTTGACCGAGAAGGTAGAGGCGAACCCCGACGATCATCAGGCGCGGTTCGATCTGGCCCAAGCGCTTTACGCCCATGACAATGCCGAGGCCGCTGTCGATCATCTGCTGGAGCTTTTCCGCCGCGACAAAGAGTGGAACGAGGGCGCCGCCAAGACGCAGCTTTTCACCATTTTTGAGGCGCTTAAACCCAATGATCCGGTGGTGCTGAATGGCCGTCGCAAACTGTCGTCAATGATATTTGCCTGAGGAGACGGGCGCACTAAGTCCTTTGTCATGATCAAGCCCGCAGAATTGCCCAAGACTATTGCGATCTTTCCGTTGGCAGGGGCGCTGCTGCTGCCCCGCTCGCGCCTGCCGCTGCATATCTTCGAGCCGCGTTACCTTCAGATGATCGAAGACGCGCTCAAGACCGATACGCGGTTGATTGGCATGGTCCAGCCCAACGAGATGCCCGGCCGCGACGGCAACGGGCTGCACCAGATCGGCTGCGCGGGCCGCATCACCCAGTTTTCCGAGACCGAGGATGGCCGCTATATGGTGACTCTTGGCGGCGTCTCGCGCTTTCGCGTGGTGGAAGAGATTGAAGGCTTTTCCCCCTATCGCCGCTGCGATGTGAACTGGGCGGGCTTTGACCGTGACTTGGGCGAGGATGAGGTCGACGACAGTTTCGACCGGGTGCGTTTTCTTGATCTCTTGGGGCGGTATTTCGACACCCGCGGTCTCTCGGCTGATTGGGACACGTTGAAAGATGCCGAGGATGAGCTGCTGATAAACTCCCTGTCGATGATGTTGGAGTTTGAGGCCGAGGACAAACAGGCGTTGCTAGAGGCGCCGTCGCTGGAAACCCGGCGCGAGACATTGGTGACATTGATCGAATTCGCGATGCGCGGCGGTCAGGAAGAGGGCTTGATGCAATGACGGATGCGACCGTTCAATTCGACCGCCGGATGTTGGAGGCATTGATCTGCCCGCGCACCCAAACCACGCTGACCTATGATGCGGAAAAACAAGAGCTGCTGTCGAAGGCCGCCGGACTGGCTTATCCGATCCGCAATGGCATTCCGGTGATGCTGCCGGACGAAGCGCGGACGCTGTAACTGGCCCCCGCTACAGGGGCTTTCCACGCATCAATCTGGGCAGCTCACCCGTCAGCCCCGCCGCTTCGCGGATGAAGGTCCGGCGCAGGCCGGGAAGGGCGTTGATCGCGGCCATGCCCATGTCGCGGGCCAAGCGCAAAAGTGCATTGTCGTTCGAAAACAGCCGGTTAAAGCTGTCTGTCGCCAGCGCGAGGCTGGCATTGTCGAAGCGCCGCCATTCCTGATAACGCGCCAGTACCGCGTCGTTTCCGGGGTCTTCGCCCCGTCGCACCGCATCGGCGATCACCTCGGCCAAGGCCGCCACATCGCGCAGACCTGCGTTCAATCCCTGACCTGCAATGGGGTGGACCCCATGCGCAGCATCCCCCAAAAGCGCCACACGCGGGGCGGTCATGGAATGCGCAAGTGATAGGCCAAGTGGATAGCTGTAGCGCGGGCCGGTCAGAGAAATCTCACCCAGAAAGCTGCCAAAACGCGGGCGCAGGACGTCGAGATATTGCGCGTTTGGCAGGGCGTCGATCGCGGCGGCATTGGCTTTGGCTTCGCTCCAGACGATGAGCGAGCGGTTACCCGTCAACGGCAGGATTGCCAGCGGGCCGGGCGGCATGAAGAACTGATGCGCGGTGCCGTGGTGGGGTTTCTCGTGGTTGACCACACAGACCAATGCGGTTTGTGCATAGGACCATGCGATGCGCTTGATCCCGGCGCGTTCGGCGGTGCCGCTGCCGCGCCCATCGGCCCCGACTGCCAGTCGCGCGCGCAGGGTCTTGCCACCCTCCAGCGTCAGGGTGATGCCTGTCGGCTCTACCGTTTGATCGGTGACGCGGGTGTCGTTCAACAGGGTGATCGCCGGATCGGCCGCAACGGCCTTTAGCAAGGCGCGGCGCAGGTGGCGGTCTTCGACCATATGGCCCATCGGGCCTTCTTCGATCTCGGCATGGTCGAAATGCATGAACATGGGCGAGGGGCCGGTTCCGGCGCGCCCATCGGTGACCTTGATCTCAAGCATCGGCTGGGCGTCGCCGGCGATCTCGGGCCAGATGCCGATGCCTTCCATCAACCTGACCGAGGTCAGCGCCAGCGCATAGGCGCGGCCATCGAAGTCGGCATTCTCAAAGGTCTGCGCGGGCAGGGCGTCAATCACCGCCACGCGCAAACCCGCGCGGCTGAGGGCCAGAGCAAGGGCAGGGCCGTTCAGCCCGCCGCCGATGATCGCGATATCGTGGTCAAAATCCATGGCCCTAGATATGACCTGCGCGCAGGGATTGTCCATGCGCCGAACGGTCGCTAGGTTCGCCACGAACATCGGCAAGGGGTACGACATGCGCGAATGGTTGGAAATGACGGCAGCGGATCTGGGGCGCGGAATCGCGGCGGGCGATATCGACCCCGTGGCGCTTTGCGATACCTTTCTTGATGCCATCGACGCGCATCCGATGCGCGACCGTATCTATGCCCGCGTCACCCCCGAGCGCGCCCGCGCCGAAGCGGCGACGGCGGCAGAGCGCGCCCGCGATGGGCAGCGCCTTTCGCCGCTTGATGGCGTGCCAATCTCTTGGAAAGACCTTTTTGACACCGCCGGCACGGCGACGGAGGCGGGGACCAAACTGCTCGAAGGTCGTGTGCCGGAGCGTGATGCAGAAGTGCTGGCCAATGCCACGGCGATGGGGCTGGTCTGCCTTGGCAAGACCCACATGAGCGAATTGGCCTTCTCGGGCCTTGGCC
This sequence comes from Sulfitobacter sp. LC.270.F.C4, assembly GCF_032922545.1. Taxonomy (NCBI): domain Bacteria; kingdom Pseudomonadati; phylum Pseudomonadota; class Alphaproteobacteria; order Rhodobacterales; family Roseobacteraceae; genus Sulfitobacter; species Sulfitobacter sp. LC.270.F.C4. The sequence continues at coordinate 685,385 of NZ_CP136692.1, forward strand.
ATAACCCCAGCACTGCGACGCCGCCCTGCGTGAACGAGCCTGACAGTGTCTCTGGTGGATCGTCCTCGGGGGCTGCGGCCTCGGTCGCCTTTGGACTGGCGGCGGCGGCGATTGGGTCGGATACCGGCGGGTCAGTGCGTATTCCTGCAGCGTGGAATGATCTGGTCGGGCTTAAAACCACGGCGGGACGGGTCTCCCTCGCCGGGACGGTGCCGCTGGCGGCAAAGTTCGACACGGTTGGCCCGATTTGCCGCTCTGTCGAGGATGCGGCACTGCTGCTGGGCGTTCTGGAAGGGGCTAAACCCGCCGATTTGCAAGAGAGTGAGTTGGAAGGCTGCCGCTTTGCGGTGCTGACCAATGTGGTGATGGAAGCGCTTTCCGAGGAGCCGAAAGCTGCTTTCGACGCGGCAGTGGAGCGGCTGAGAAAGGCCGGTGCCACGGTTGATGAAATCGCCGTGCCCGAGGTCGAAGACGCGATGCCGCTGAGTTCTTGTCTCTACACCACCGAAGCCTATGGGCTGTGGCGCGATGTGATCGAGGCCGATCCGCAAGCGATGTTCACTGAAATTCTTGAGCGTTTTCGGTTGGGTAAGGGGTTCTCCGGCCCCGATTACGTCGCCGCGTGGGCCAAGCTTGATCTTGCGCGGGCGGGCTATGACCGGGCCGTTGCGGGCTATGACGCGGTGCTGGTGCCGACCGCGCCGATGCTGCCGCCGAACATCGAGCGGCTGAACAGCGATCACGACTATTACCTCGCGCAGAATCTCCTTTCGCTGCGCAATACGCGAGTCGCGAATCTCATGGGGCTTTGCGCGCTTACGTTGCCGACTGGTGCGCCGTCCTGCGGCATCTCTTTCATGTCCGCCCCCAACGCAGAAGAGCAGCTTTTGCGCCTTGGTGCAGCGGCTGAAGCGGCCCTGCGCGAGGCATAACAGCGCACGACCGAAAAGCCACAAGGGCCGCAAATCTCCCGGTTTTTCTGGACGGGAGAGGCGGCCTTGGGTACCTTGGGGCAAACGGGGCGCAAATGATCCCGATCCGAGGCAGTTTTGATGATGTATTCCGAGCGGTTTTCGAACCTTCCGGCCCACGTGTGGCCGCGCCTGCGTGCCTTGCTTGATGGGCATGAGGGCGGCGGTACGCCTATCCATATGACCATTGGCGAGCCGAAACATGCTTTCCCGGCTTGGGTCACGGATGAGATCACGAAACACGCCGAAGGTTTCAACAGATACCCGCCAAACGACGGCTCGCCCGAGTTGCGCGCCGCCATCGCCGCATGGATCGCGCGGCGCTACGGTGTTGAAATGGACCCCGACAGCGAGGTTATGGCCCTGAACGGCACGCGCGAGGGGCTATACAATGCCGTCATAGCGCTTTGCCCCGCGACGAAGAATGGGGAGAAATCGGCCATCCTGATGCCGAACCCGTTCTACCAAGTTTATATGATCGGCGCGATTTCCGGAGAAGCAGAGCCCATCATGGTGCCCGCCACGGCGGAGACGGGCCATCTGCCCGATTTCGCCAGCCTGCCCGAAGAGGTGCTGCGCCGCACCACGGCGGCCTATCTTTGCTCGCCCGCCAACCCGCAGGGCGTTGTCGCCTCGCGCGATTATCGGGCCGAACTGATCGCGCTGGCCGAGAAATATGATTTCCTGATCTTCGCCGATGAATGCTATTCCGAGATCTACCGCGACACGCCGCCAACTGGCGCGCTGGAGGTGGTTAAGGAGCTCGGCACCGACCGCAACCGGGTGGTGATCTTTCACTCGCTGTCGAAACGCTCCAACCTGCCGGGGCTGCGTTCGGGCTTTGCCGCCAGCGGGGCAGAGACGATGCGCGAGATCAAGCAGCTGCGCAACTACGCGGGCGCGCCATTGCCGCTGCCCTTGCAACAGGCCGCTGCCGCTGTTTGGGCGGATGAGGCGCATGTGAAAGAGAACCGCGCGCTCTACCAAGAGAAATACGCCATCGCCGACCGGATCTTTGGCAATGTGCCGGGCTATGCGAGCCCCGAGGCGGGGTTCTTCTTGTGGCTCCCGGTCGAGGATGACGAGGCCGCAGCGCTGAAACTGTGGCGCGAGACAGGCGTGCGGGTGCTGCCCGGCAGCTATCTGGCGCAGAACGTAGACGGGGTTAATCCCGGTCAGAATTACATTCGGGTCGCCTTGGTGGCCCCAAAAGACGAAACGACGCGCGGGTTGGAAGCGATCCGCGACTGTCTGTATTCGACATAAGCGAGGGACGACATGGCATATCAGACACGGGGACGCGATCCATTGCTAGACAGCAACATGGCCGAGGCAATCGAAAAGCGCGGTCGTGAACTGCTGGGGCTGGCGCTGATCATGCTGGGCATTATGGCCGCCATGATGATCGGCAGCTATACGCCCGACGATCCCAACTGGATGGTCTCGACGGATGCGCCGGTGCAGAACTGGATGGGCCGGATCGGTGCCTCCATCGCTGCACCGTTGTTCATGATCGTTGGCTGGGGCGCTTGGGGCATTGCCATTGTCCTGCTGTTCTGGGGCGGGCGTTTCGCGCTGCATCAAGGCGATGACCGCGCCCTCGGGCGTCTGATCTTTGCCCCCATCGCCGTGGCGCTTGGCGCCATCTATGCCGCGACCTTGGCCCCCGGTCAGGAATGGCTGTTGACCCATAGCTTCGGTCTGGGCGGGCTTTTTGGCGATACCGTCATGGGCGCGCTGCTGACGATCCTGCCCATCGGCTCGACCCTGACGGTCAAGCTGATGTCGCTTTTGATGGGCGTGGCAATCGTGGCTCTGGGTGCTTTTGTGCTGGGCTTCACCAAGGCCGAGTTGATGCGCATCACGCGGTTCCTGCTGGTCGGTCTGATCATGGCCTATGCCGGGTTGATGACCCTGTTGGGCCGGGGGGCCAGCGGTGCCGTCGTTGCCGCGCAGAACCTGTCGGCCCGTCAGGCCGAACGCCGTGAGCGCCGCCGCCAGGAGGCTGAGGAAGCCGAGACTTGGGCCGCACAGGATGCTGGTCAGGATTATTACGCGCAGCAAGCCCCTATGCCTGAGCCGGAAGCAGAGCCGCGCAGCCTGTTTGGCCGCATGCCCGGTCTTATCAAACGCCCCGAAGCGGACGATATGCCCGAGCCGGAACTGATCGAGACCTACAGCGACGCCATCGTGGATGAGACACCGGGCGAGGAGCGCATCAAGAGCAAGATCGCCGATGTCATCAAGAACCGCGTCCGTAATGCCAATGCGATCCACACGCCGACAACCGCGCCGCTGACCAAAGGCCGGGGCCGTGGACCGGACCCGCTGTTGCTGAACACCAGCCAGCCCGCCACCCTGCGCGCCGAGCCGCCTTTGACCGCCGGCGCCGCGACCTTGCGCCCCGAGCCGCTGCTGCGTAGGCCGCAGGTTCAGCCCGAGCCGGCACCGGCACCGATGCACGAAGAGCGGGTGATGCAAGAGCCGATGGTTCAGGGCTACGAGGATACAGTGGCCTCTGAAACCCTGCCTTTGCAGCAAGCGCCTGCACCCGAAGCGATGAAAATTCCCGTGGCCGAGCCGCGCAAAGTGGTGCAGCAGCCAGTCCGCAAGGCCGTCCAACCCTCGAAACAGGCGCAGGTCGAAGCGCAGCCCACCTTGACCTTCGACGACACGCACCCCGGTTTCGAACTGCCGCCGCTGAGCCTTTTGGAAAGCCCCGAAGGCGTGCAGCGTTTGCACCTGAGCGACGAGGCGCTGGAAGAAAACGCGCGGATGCTGGAAACCGTTCTGGATGATTATGGCGTCAAGGGCGAGATCGTCGCCGTGCGCCCCGGCCCCGTCGTCACCATGTATGAGCTTGAGCCTGCGCCGGGTCTCAAGGCCAGCCGCGTCATCGGTCTTGCGGATGACATCGCGCGCTCCATGGCCGCGCTGTCGGCGCGTGTCTCGACCGTACCGGGCCGCAGCGTGATCGGGATCGAACTGCCGAATGAACACCGCGAGAAGGTGATCCTGCGCGAAATCCTGTCGAGTCGTGATTTCGGCGACGGCAACCAGCGCCTGCCGCTGGCGCTTGGTAAGGACATTGGCGGTGATCCGGTTGTCGCCAACCTTGCGAAAATGCCGCACCTGCTGATCGCGGGGACCACCGGTTCGGGTAAATCCGTGGCGATCAACACGATGATCCTGTCGCTGCTGTACAAGCTGACGCCGCAAGAATGCCGGATGATCATGATCGACCCCAAGATGCTGGAACTGTCGGTCTATGACGGCATCCCTCACCTGCTGTCCCCCGTTGTGACCGACCCGAAAAAGGCCGTTGTCGCGCTGAAATGGACCGTGGGCGAGATGGAAGAGCGCTATCGCAAGATGTCCAAAATGGGCGTGCGCAACATCGAAGGCTACAACGGCCGCGTCCGCGAAGCGCTGGCCAAGGGCGAGATGTTCTCTCGTACCGTGCAAACCGGCTTTGACGAAGATACCGGCGAGCCGATCTTTGAGACCGAGGAAAATACCCCCGAGGCGCTGCCCTATATCGTCGTTATCGTAGACGAGATGGCCGACCTGATGATGGTCGCGGGCAAGGAAATCGAAGCCTGCATTCAGCGTCTGGCGCAGATGGCGCGGGCATCGGGTATCCACCTGATCATGGCGACGCAGCGCCCCTCGGTCGATGTTATCACCGGCACGATCAAGGCGAACTTCCCGACGCGGATTTCCTTCCAAGTGACCTCGAAAATCGACAGCCGCACGATCTTGGGTGAGATGGGTGCCGAGCAGCTGCTGGGCATGGGCGACATGCTCTATATGGCGGGCGGGGCCAAGATTACCCGTTGTCACGGCCCCTTTGTCAGCGACGAAGAGGTCGAAGAGATCGTTAACCACCTCAAGCAGTTCGGTGAGCCCGACTATGTCGGTGGCGTGGTTGAAGGGCCGTCCGAGGATAAAGAAAGCAACATCGACGCGGTGCTGGGCCTTGGCGGCAATACCGATGGTGAAGACGCGCTTTATGACACCGCCGTTCAGGTGGTCATCAAAGACCGCAAATGCTCGACTTCTTACATCCAGCGCAAACTGGCGATCGGCTATAACAAGGCCGCGCGTTTGGTGGAGCAGATGGAGGAAGAGGGGCTCGTGTCTCCGGCCAACCATGTCGGCAAGCGCGAGATTCTGGTGCCGGAACAGGCATAAAGGCTACGCCCCCCCCCCTCCCCTCTCGGGGGGGGGGGGGGGGCATAAAAAACACCGCCGGGCCTCCCTCCCGGCGGTGTTTTTTTTATGGGGCAGAGGCCGCGATAGCGAAAAACCGCCCCCTGATATCGAATATCACGCCCACCCGCCCTATGTCAGAACGTGAGGCAACACAGGACGAACAACATGCGTAAACTTACTTCTGCTATTCTGGCGGTTGGTCTGGCCGTATCGGCCCCCCTCGCGGCGGCGGCACAGCAACTGTCGCTGAACGAGATCTCGGGCTATCTGAACCAGCTTCGCACCGCCAAGGGCGACTTTACCCAGATCAACGATGATGGGTCGATCAGCACGGGCACGATCTATATCAAACGCCCCGGTAAGGTACGTTTCGAATATAACGCCCCTGATTCCGGTCTGGTCGTTGCGGGTGCCAATACGGTTGTGATCTATGACAAGAAATCCAACCAGCCGGCCGAGACCTATCCGCTGGCACGCACCCCGCTGTCGATCATCTTGGCGGATAACGTCAATCTGGGCCGGGCGAAAATGGTGACCGGTCACAGCTATGACGGCACCGCCACCACAGTCACGGCCCAAGACCCCGCCAACCCGCAATATGGCAACATCCAGATGAAGTTCACCGGCAACCCGGTGCAGCTGCGTCAGTGGATCATCAACGACGGCAATGGCAGTGCCACGACCGTTGTGCTGGGTGACATGCAGGTGGGGGGCAATATCTCCAACAGCCTGTTTGACACCGCAGGCGCACGGGCAGGCAGCAAACGCTAAGCGGCCCTGCTGAACAAAAAAACGCCCCGGCTGATCCAGCCGGGGCGTTTTGCATTGGATTAGATCGTTTTTACCAGCGGCCCAAACGGCAGCCGGCGATCTGTCTTTCATACAGTTTGGCGCGGGAATCGACCTTGCCCGCGACCCCGACCAGCCAAGCCTTGCTGTTGTAACTCTGCCGGGAAAAACCCGTGTGCCCCTCGTGATAGGCGAGGTATTGGTTCCTGGCGTCGTGCAGGGAAATGCCGTTCCGGTCGCGCGTCAGGTTCATGTACCAACCCATGAAATCGCTCGCGTCGCGGATCTCATCGCGTTTCGCACGCCAGCGGCCTTCGGATTCCAGATATTCATCCCATGTCGCGTCCAAGGCCTGTGAATAGCCAAAGGCGCTGGACTGGCGGCCCATCGGGATCACGCCCAGCACGTATTTGAACGGCGTCCGCGCGTCGGCCACGAATTTGCTTTCTTGGTGGATGGTGGCCATCTGCACGTGGATCGGTACACCCCATTTGCGCTCGGTCGCGCGGAATGCCCTCAGATAGTCGGGATGCTCTTTCAGGATCGTGCAGGCGTTATCCAGATCACGCGGGGCCGTTTGAGGCCCGCCGCCGCAGGATGCCACCAGCAGTACGATCATCATTGCGCAAAAATGCTTGCTCATCTGCCTCTCGCCTCTCGTTTTTTGTTAGGGGACGTTTTTTCAAAGGACTTTAACCGATTCACCCCCTTCATCACATCACTAAATTGGGAAAATGCGCGCCGCGTTGCGCGATATTGCGCTGACCGCGCAGCCCTGCGCAGGCGGTATTCCGCGAAATCCCGACAAACCTGTTGATCGCCCGCCCGGAGTGCTGCCGGAAACCCACTGTCGGTGCTGCGTTCACAGTCTGTTTCCCCGCGCGGAGCCGCCTTGATTGGACAAAAGCCCCTTGAAAGGGCTACCGTCGAGGGGTAGGGGCAGCATGTTATGATACGTACGCGCGCAAAATATCACCTCGGGCAAATCGTCCGTCACAAGAAGCATCCCTTTCGGGGTGTGATTTTTGACGTCGACCCGGAATTCGCAAATACCGAAGAATGGTATGAGGCGATTCCCGAAGAGAACCGTCCGGTGAAAGACCAGCCGTTCTATCATCTCTTGGCCGAGAATGATCAGAGCTACTATGTGGCCTATGTGTCCGAGCAGAACCTCGTGGCTGATTATTCGGGGGAGCCTGTGGACCACCCCGATATCCCCGATCTTTTCGGCCCCTTCACCGACGGTGCCTATCCGCTGCATTTCCAGATGAACTGAGCCCGGCGGGCCGTCGCTTGCCCGCCGGACATTTCATCAATACCCCAAGGCACAGCCGTCCTTGCGCGGGTCGCTCGCGCCTTCCAGCACGCCATCTTCGCGGATGCGGATCGCCTGTGCGCCGCCGATTGCCGTTTCAGGCACCTCAACCTTATGGCCCAGATCGCTCAAGGTTTGGCGGACGTCGTCGCCAAAGCCGCGTTCGACCTTCATCACTTGCCCATCGGCAAAGGCGCGCGGCGCGTCGATGGCGCTTTGCACGTCCATGCCGAAATCGGTGAGGTTGGACGCAAAGCGCGCGTGGCCGCAGGGCTGATAGGCCCCGCCCATCACGCCAAAGGGCATGGTCACGCGACCGTTTTCGCGGATCATGCCGGGAATGATCGTATGCATCGGGCGTTTGCCGCCTTTCAGCTCATTCGGGTGGCCTTGTTCCAGCGTGAAGCCCGCGCCACGGTTTTGCAGCAGGATGCCGAACTTATCCGACGCGATGCCAGAGCCGAAGCCATGGAAGATCGAATAGATCAGCGAGACCGACATCCCGTCCCCATCCACCACGGTGATATAGATCGTGTCTTTGTGCACCGCCTCGCTGATCGGCGCGGCGGCGGCCATGGCGCGTTTGGGATCGATCAGCGCTGCAAGGGCGCGGGCGGTCTCTGCCGCCAACATATGCTCCAACCGCGTGGTGTGATCCGGGTCCGCCAGAAACCGGTTGCGCGCGTCATAGGCCAGTTTGGTGGCCTCGGCCTCAATATGCAGCCGCTCGGCTCCCAGTGGGTCCATTCCGGCGATGTCGAAGTGATCTAGGATATTCATCAGCAGCAAGGCGGTCGCCCCTTGGCCATTGGGCGGATGTTCGACCACTTCGAGGTCTTTGTAGTGGCCCGACACGGGCGTCGAGACCTCGGCGCGGGCGCTGGCGAAATCCTCGGCGCTATGGCTGCCACCTGCGGCTTGCAGGGTGGCGATCATGTCTTCGGCGATCTCTCCGGTGTAGAAGGCATCGCGCCCTTTCGCGGCCACGCGGCGCAGCACTTCGGCCTGTCCCGGCGCGCGGAAAATATCACCGACGCGGGGCGTTTTACCTTTGATGAGGAAGTGGTCCCGCGCGCGCCCCTGAAGGGTGCCGCCGTCCGTGGCCCAATCAAAAGCCACGCGCGGGGCGACGGGCACCCCGGCGTCGGCATAGTGGATCGCAGGGGCCAGCAACGCGTCCAGCCCCAGCTTGCCGAGGCTGTCGGACAGGTGGCAAAAGGCATCTATGGCGGTGGGAATGGTCACCGCATCGGCTGAGCGCAGCGGCACCGTCTTCTCGCCCTTGTCGCGCAGCTTGGCGGCGTCCAGCGCCGCGGGTGCGCGGCCTGAGCCGTTTAGTGCATGGACTTCTTCGCTCCCCGCTGGAGAGTAGAGCACGAAGCAATCGCCGCCGATCCCGGTCATCTGCGGCTCGCAAATGCCCAGCAGAACGGCCCCGGCAATGGCCGCGTCCATGGCGTTGCCCCCGCGCGCAAGGATATCGACCGCCGCCCGCGCGGCGAGCGGGTGCGACGTGGCGCAGATGCCATTGGTGGCCAAGACCGGTGACCGGCCGGGAAAGTGAAAATCGCGCATGTGCTGTCCCTCGCTGATATATCAGCGTGACCCTAGACGGTCATTTCGGTTCTGCCAATGCGGGGAAAGATCCTCGGCACCGCGTACTGGGTGGGGGCTATTAAACACGGTGCCGAGGGAAGCTTTTTGCAGCTACAGGCACTCTTTTGCCCTACAACCAAGGCGCAATTGTGATCCCAGCGGGGCCGTTTTGCGAAATCTGCCTGCTGCACTGCCGCAGGGGTTAACGCGGCGGCAACCCGACCGGGAGCCGCAGGTCGATCCGGTTTTCTTGGGCCAGACGGCGATAGCTCAGGTCTTTTGCTAGATCGCGGATCAGAAACCAGCCAAAACCCCCTTCGGGAAGATCGCAGACCGGGCGGTCGATCTCTTGCGGCAGGCCTAAGGGCGCTTGCAGGTCGGGCATCGGCAGCCCCTCGTCCGACACGGCAAGGTGCAGGCCATCGGGCGCATGATGACAGGCAATATGGATGGGGCCGGGAAGGTCGGCATCCGAATAGGCATGTTCGACGATATTGTTGAGCATTTCGGCGACGACCAATCGCACCACGCAGACCTCTTTGGCCTCAAGCGCGAGGCAAGTGAGACCGTCCAGCAAAAGCGTCAGAGCCTCCCGCGCGGCGTGGGGGCCGCTGTGAACGGTGATCTCAAACGGGCAAAGCGCAGAGCGCGCGGCGGGTTGCCGCATGGCGCTATCCCCGGTGCGCGATGAGGGCGGCGTCCAGCGTGTGAAAAATGCCAAAGACCGTGTCCATCCGGGTAAGGGTAAAGACCTTTTCCACCGCCGGAGTTAGCCCGGCCAGCACCAAGGCCCGCTGCGGTGCCAGATGTTTCATCGCCGCCACGATCGCGCCCAGCCCGCTGGAATCGATGAAGTTGACCCGGTGCAGGTCAAGGATCACCACCGATGGCGCTTGGGTGGTGGCGCGGCGCACCGCGTCCTTGAACTCCAGCGCGGCGGCGGCGTCGATCCGTTCGTGCAGCACGCTGACCACGCAAAAGCGGTCTTCTGTTTTGGCGGAAACTTCCATAAACATGCCTCGAGACTTTGAAGTTCGAGACGTGATTAACCGTAAAACCTTACCAACTGGTGTGCGGTGCAACTCTAGGAGAACGTGATGCGCAATGTCGTGATAACCGGTGCAGCCAGAACCCCGATGGGCGGTTTTCAAGGGGCTTTCCAAGGGCTGACAGCCGCGGAATTGGGCGGCAGTGCGATTAAGGCGGCGTTGGGGACGACGGACCCCGCCGAAGTGCAGGAGCTGCTGATGGGCTGCGTTTTGCCCGCAGGGCAGGGCCAAGCGCCCGCGCGTCAGGCCGGGTTCAAGGCGGGGCTGGGGGAAGGTGTGCCCGCCACCACGCTCAATAAAATGTGCGGCTCTGGCATGAAAGCGGCGATGATGGCCTTTGACCAGATCGCGCTTGGCCATACCGATGTGATGGTCGCGGGCGGCATGGAGAGCATGACCAACGCGCCCTATGTGCTGCCGAAAATGCGCGGCGGGGCGCGGTTGGGCCATGGGCAGGTGATCGACCATATGTTCCTTGATGGCTTGGAAGACGCCTATGACAAAGGCCGTCTGATGGGCACCTTTGCCGAAGATTGCGCCGAGCGGTTTCAGTTTACCCGTGAGACCCAAGACAACTATGCACTCGCGTCGCTGTCGCGGGCGATTGAGGCCCAAGAGGGCGGTGCCTTTGCCGATGAAATCGCCCCGGTTGAGGTGACATCGCGCAAGGGCAGCACCACGGTCGGCGCGGATGAGCAGCCTGCCAGCGCCCGGCCTGAGAAGATCCCTCAGTTAAAACCAGCCTTCCGTGAGGGGGGTACGGTGACGGCGGCGAATTCCTCGTCGATCTCCGACGGGGCGGCGGCGTTGGTGCTGGCGGATGAGGAGACCGCCAAGACCCGCGGCCAGACTATCCGCGCTCGGATCGTCGGCCATGCCAGCCACGCCCAAGCGCCGGGGCTTTTCACCACCGCACCCGTGCCCGCAGCGCAGAAACTGCTGGAGCGGATCGGCTGGAAAAAAGAAGACGTGGACCTGTGGGAGGTCAATGAAGCCTTCGCCGTGGTGCCGCTGGCCTTCATGCATGAAATGGACCTCTCGCATGACATCGTGAACGTCAACGGCGGCGCCTGTGCGCTTGGCCATCCCATCGGTGCCTCAGGCGCGCGGATCATGGTGACCCTGTTGAACGCACTGGAGAAGCGCGGGTTGAAGCGCGGTATCGCGGCGATCTGCATCGGCGGCGGCGAAGGCACGGCCATCGCGATTGAACGCCCCTGATCCCACGGCTTTTTCACGTATCCAAAGGGGGGCGGGCTGCCTCCCTTTCTCTATCCGCAATATGAGTTTTTCCATGACAGTCGACTACCAAACCCTATCGAAAACCATTGCCGCTCTGACGGAGGGCGAAGACGATGCCGTGGCGCTGATGGCCACCATCGCCTGCGAGGTACATCACGCAGATGACCGGTTCGACTGGACCGGGTTCTACCGTGTCACCGCGCCTGAGCTGCTTAAGATCGGGCCCTATCAAGGCGGACACGGCTGTTTGGTGATCCCGTTTTCGCGCGGGGTCTGCGGGGCTGCGGCCCGCACGGGCGAGGTGCAATTGGTGGAAGATGTCGATGCCTTCCCGGGCCATATCGCCTGCGCCTCGTCGACGCGGTCGGAATTGGTGCTGCCGGTCTGGAACGGCGCGGGGGACTTGCTGGGGGTCTTTGATATCGACAGCGACCAGCCCAATGCATTCACCCAAGCGGATGCCGATGCATTGGCCGCGATCCTCAAAGACAGTTTCGCTGCGGTCGCCTGACCGCCACGCGCCGCTTGATCCGCGGGGCGGCATCTGCGAGGGGGAACCATGGATAGCGAATATAACCCGCCGCAGGACCCGCTGGTCATTCTGCATGAAGACGCCGAAGTTTTGCTGGTCGATAAGCCTTCTGGTTTGCTGAGCGTGCCCGGCAAAGGCGAGCATCTGGCCGATTGCCTGATCGCGCGGGTGCAGGCGGTCTTTCCCGAGGCGTTGCTGGTGCATCGGTTGGATCGGGACACCTCGGGCGTGATGATCTTTGCGATGACACCCCATGCACAGCGCCATCTTGGGCTGCAGTTTGAAAAACGCATGACGCGAAAAACCTATGTTGCTCGGGTCTGGGGTGTGCCGGAAGAGAAGTCCGGCACGGTCGATCTGCCGCTGATCGTTGATTGGCCCAATCGTCCGCTGCAGATGGTGTGTCATGAGACCGGCAAGCCCGCGCAGACCGACTGGAAAAAGATCAAGTCCGATGGCGAGACCGCGCGCATGCGCCTGTTCCCCAAAACAGGACGCAGCCACCAGCTGCGCGTGCATATGCTGGCGCTTGGGCATCCTATTCTGGGCGATCCGTTCTATGCCACCGGGCCTGCGCGGGATTTTCCTCGGTTGATGCTGCACAGTGAAGAGTTGCGGTTTAACCATCCGCAGGGCGGGGCATCGACCAAGGTCCGGGCGAAGGCGCCGTTCTGAAGGGCGCTCCGTGCCCAGCCTTTCGATGTGAGGCGGGGGCGGGATCGGTATTTAAGAAAGGATGAAGGAGAAGGGGGCCGTGGCGCTGCGGTGAAGTTTTGCTTTGTGGCAATCGGGGGGTGAAAATGGCGGGGTTTGCGATTACCTCTAGCCTATCTGTTCACAGATTGACCCGGAGGATATCATGGGCTTGCGTATCAACGACACTATTCCCGACCTTACCGTCGAAACCGATCAGGGCAGTTTTTCGCTGCATGAGTTCGTCGGTGACAGCTGGGCGATCCTGTTCTCGCATCCGAAGGATTTCACCCCCGTTTGCACGACCGAATTCGGCGCCGTGGCGCGGCTCTCCGATGAGTGGGAAAAGCGCGGCACCAAGGTGATCGGCGTGAGTGTTGACGGGGTGGAAGAGCATAAAAAGTGGAAGGGCGATATTGAGAAGGTTGCGGGGACGAAGGCCGGTTTCCCGATTATCGCTGACGCAGGGCTCGAGGTATCGAAGGCTTTTGATATGCTGCCCGCCGAAGCCTATATGCCTGATGGCCGCACGCCCAATGACAGTGCCACTGTACGCTCGGTCTTTATCATTTCGCCGGATAAGCAGTTGAAGCTGAGCATGACCTACCCGATGAACGTGGGCCGCAACTTTGCCGAGGTCCTGCGGGCGCTGGATGGGTTGCAGACTGCCGGCAAGAATGGCGTCGCAACGCCGGCGGATTGGCAGGTGGGCGAGGATGTGATCATTCCCGCGACCGTGTCAGACGAGGACGCCAAGGCGAAGTTCGGGGCGTTTGAGACTGTGTTGCCCTATCTGCGTAAGGCCAAGCTGCCGGGTTGATGCGCTGTTAGCGATGGCCGAGCTTATGCGCGAAGGCCATCGCTTTTTCATGCAGCAAGCGGCGCTGTTTGCGCAGGCCATAGAGCGGCGACCGGCGGAATTGTCCCCGATTTCCGCCTGAACGGGCGGAAATGTCACTGTCGAACCGGCCAGCGGTCACGAGGCTTTGGGCGGTTGCCAGCCCCATGTCGGAACGTGTGAGGACTTGTCTTAACATATTGTCTGCGGGGCAGAAAATAGGCTCGGAGGCGGCAAGGAAAGCATTGGCTCCGGCGCGGTTCCAGATCAGCGCATGGGCGAGCATGGGGAAATAGTGGGCGCGGAGCACCTCAATGCCTGCGACCTTGGCCATGGGACTGGTGATCTTCAAGGGCGTTGCGCCTAAGTTGACGCAGTGCCAATCGTCGCGGGCGCGGAGCCATTTTATCAGTTGCGGTACGGCAGTTTTGAAATCAGGCTGCAGGGCGATATCATCTTCGAAAACGAAGCCGATCTCATCGCCGCTTTCTAGAAAGGCCGTGGCGGCGCGCTGGTGGGAGACGTAGCATCCGACCTCACCTTGGGTCATCGAGCGGCCCATGAACCGTCGGGCTTTGCTATCATCATAGGGCGCGAACTGCGCGAGGTCGATTTCACGCCCGTCAAATGCGTCTACGCGGATCGGGTCGACTTGCGCCCCGTCCAGTTCGGCCTTCGCGCTGTCCAGCCGTTGGGGGGAGGCGGCGAGATTGATGACGAATCCCTTGGGGCGCTGCGGCATGGATTTGACCTCATCCCTGTCGGCCCGGGGGACGGCAACAGGTTCTTACGGGTTAAACTTTGGGGGTGGGTCGACCGCGCAGCCAGTTTTTGAATCGTTTGAAGGCGGAAGGCGGTTTGTGGGCGACGCTGACAAACCCGATGTGCTGGCAAGCGCCGGGTTTCAGAAAGGCCGTGAATTTACCCTGTTTGCGCAGGTGACGCGAAATATGGCTTTCACGTTTGAAACCGCTGAAGCCGCCAACCTCTTTCCAGAGGGAGAGGGGGGCAAGATGCGGGTTGAACGTATAGCCATACCATTTAGGGCTGAGAGCATCCATGCGCGCGTAGGAGACGCCTGCACAGTCCTCCTTGACGATCTGGGCGCGGGCCGCGTCTTCGATGAAGAAGTTATCGGTGTCGCGGAAACAGACCGAGGAAACATCGGGATGTGCCTCTAGCAGGCGCAGGGCGTCATCTAAAAAATCGTGGCGGGTGAATTCCCAGTCGTCTTCCATGTGAAAGACATAAGGCGTGCGCACCTTGGCATACATGGCGTCAACGGCGGGGTGGTGTCCGACCTGTTTGCCCAGATCAATGCGTTGGCCGTGGGGGCAGAGACGGTCGAAGACCGCGCTTGTTTCGGCATCGCCAAAGTCGTTGATGCCAATGATGGGGAGCTTACGCAGTTCCGGGCCGAGGCTTTCGAGCGTTTGTTGCAGGACATCGGGGCGCAGCCCCATGGTGATGCAAATCGTGACCAGATTCTCTGCGCTCATGTCTTGTACTGCCCTGCGGGAAAAACTGCGGACCCCGGTGAGGGTCCGCAGCAGGTTTTAATCAACCTTCTGCCGGTTCTTTCTTCTCGGCAGCGACTTCTTCACCAGTTTCCTGATCGACGACTTTCATCGACAGGCGCACCTTGCCGCGATCGTCAAAGCCCAAAAGCTTCACTTTCACTTCCTGACCTTCCTTCAGAACGTCCGAAGGGTGGTTCAGGCGGCGGTTTTCGATCTGGGACACGTGGACCAGACCGTCGCGCTTGCCAAAGAAGTTCACGAAGGCGCCGAAATCGACGATCTTGACCACGGTGCCGGTGTAGACGGCGCCCTCTTCGGGCTCTGCCACGATCGAATAGATCATGTCGTAGGCCTTTTTGATGGCGTCGCCATTGGCGCTGGCGATCTTGATGATGCCTTCGTCGTTGATGTCGACCTTGGCGCCAGAGACTTCGACGATCTCGCGGATCACCTTGCCGCCGGACCCGATCACTTCACGGATCTTGTCGGTGGGGATCTGCATGGTCTCGATGCGCGGTGCGTGCACGGAGAAGTCCGCTGCGCCGGAGATCGCTTTGTTCATCTCGCCAAGGATGTGGATACGGCCTTCTTTGGCCTGAGCCAGAGCTTTTTCCATGATCTCGGGCGTGATGCCTGCAACCTTGATGTCCATCTGCAACGAGGTGATGCCCGCTTCGGTCCCGGCCACTTTGAAGTCCATGTCGCCGAGGTGGTCTTCGTCACCCAGGATGTCCGACAGGATCGCGTAGGAGCCGTCATCTTCGAGGATCAGGCCCATCGCCACACCGGCCACAGCCGATTTCAGCGGCACGCCCGCGTCCATCATGGACAGCGAACCACCACAGACCGATGCCATCGACGAGGAGCCGTTGGATTCGGTGATCTCGGACACGAGACGGATGGTGTAGGGGAAGTCTGTCGCTGCGGGCAGAACCGCCTGCAGGGCACGCCAAGCGAGCTTACCGTGGCCGACTTCGCGACGGCCGGGAGGGCCCACGCGACCAACTTCACCAACCGAATAGGGAGGGAAGTTATAGTGCAGCAGGAAGTTCGATTTGAAGTTGCCGTGCAGCGCGTCGATGAACTGTTCGTCATCGCCGGTGCCGAGCGTGGTCACAACCAAACCTTGCGTTTCACCACGGGTGAACAGCGCCGAACCGTGGGTCCGCGGCAGGATGCCGGTTTCGGCCACGATGTCGCGGATTTCGTCGGTGCGACGGCCGTCGATACGCTTGCCGGTTTTCACCACGTCGCCGCGCAGGATGCTGGCCTCAAGGCCCTTCATCGCGGAGCCGAGGTTCTTGTCCTCCAGCTGCTCTTCGCTGAGCTTGCCTTTGATCGTCTCGCGGGCGGCGGCAACAGCGGCGGTGCGCTCTTGCTTGTCGGCGATGGCGAATGCGGCACGCATTTCTTCTTCACCGGCGGCTTTTACAGCGGCGGACAGCTCAGAGTAATCATCGGGCTGGAAGTCGAACGGCTCTTTCGCGGCGTCTTCGGCCAGATCAATGATCAGGTCGATAACCGGCTGGATTTGCTCGTGGGCGAATTTCACCGCACCCAGCATTTCCTCTTCCGACAGCTCATAGGCTTCGGATTCGACCATCATCACGGCGTCTTTGGTGCCGGCGACAACCAGATCGAGGCGCTGCTCGGGGTTCAGGCGCAGGTCCTGCATGTCGTCGATTGTTGGGTTCAGGATGTAATCGCCATCCTCATAGCCCACGCGGCAGCCAGCGATCGGGCCACGGAACGGCGCGCCGGAGATCGTCAGCGCGGCGGAAGCGGCGATCATGGCGACCATATCGGGGTCGTTGACCAGATCGTGGCTCAGCACGGTGCACATCACCAGAACTTCGTTTTTGAAGCCGGGGACAAAGAGCGGGCGGATCGGACGGTCGATCAGACGCGCGGTCAGGGTCTCTTTCTCGGTGGGGCGGGCCTCACGCTTGAAGAAGCCACCCGGTACTTTACCGGCGGCATAATATTTCTCTTGGTAGTGCACGGTCAGGGGGAAGAAGTCCTGGCCCGGCTTTTGCTGACGTGCGTACGTCACGTTGGCCATAACGCTGGTTTCCCCCAGCGTGGCAATCACCGACCCGTCCGCCTGACGGGCAACCTTACCGGTTTCCAGTGTCAGCGTCTCTTCGCCCCACTGGATCGATTTTTTCGTTACATTAAACATCTACGTTTCCTTTTTGGCCCATTGGCCATTGCATAGGGGCCGTATTGCCCCTGACTCCGGTATCTTCTTTTTCAGGCGCAGGAGTCCGCGCGCCGGATTTCAGATTGCGCGGACATACAGGTTTTCAAGGCAAATGGGAAGCGTTCTATCGTGGCAGAGCTATAAGCGGCGGGTTCTTTCCGCTGCGCTATCGTGCAGGCTGCGCGCACAAAAAAACCTCCCGGCGCGGGCCGGGAGGTTTTATCAGTTCTGTCACCGGGTAACCCGGTGGCGTGCGCTTAGCGGCGCAGGCCCAGACGCTTGATGAGGTCCTGATAACGGGCGTCATCTTTGGCCTTAACGTAATCCAGCAGCTTGCGGCGCGTCGCGACCATTTTCAAAAGACCACGGCGGCCGTGGTTGTCTTTTTTGTGGGTCTTGAAGTGCTCGGTCAGCGTGACGATGCGCGAGGTCAGAATGGCAACCTGTACTTCGGGCGAACCTGTGTCGCCTTCTTTGGTGCCGAAATCTTTCATGACTTTTGCTTTTTCTTCAGCAGTAATCGACATCGGGGTCTCCTTTCGAAAAGAGTTTAAATGGATGGCGCAGGCCGGGATGTCGTCCAGCTCAGGCCCATGGAGATATCACCCGCTGACGGAATCAGCAGGCGATGGGGGCGTATAGGGCGAATTTGCGCCTTTGGCAAAGGGTGATTTGTGCGGCGGCGGTTGCATGCGTCACGCGGCAGGAACAAGTGCAAGGGCCGCGCTGAGCGGGATCAGAGCAATATCTTCCAGCGCGACACTATCTCCGGCGACCCGCGCGACGATGATGTCATCCAGCAGGACGAGCGTCTGGTTCGGTTGGTCGGGATCGGGAAGGATGGAAAGAGGCGGCTCTGACCCGGTGGCGGTGCTGTCATCCCAGACAAACAAAAGCGAATCATTCTGTGCGTGATAGTCCATGATCTGTGCCGCGCCCTGCTCGGTAATCCAATCCCCCAAAACAATTTGATCCGTACCTTCGCCTGACGTCACAACGTCCTGCGCGCCTGCGACAATCAGGTCATCCCCGCCGCCGCCATTAAGGTAGTCTCGGCTCTGCTCGTCATCCGCCCCGTTGAGCGTGTCATCCCCCCAGCCGCCAAAAAGCGTATCTTCGTCGTTGCCACCCCGCAGCGCATCATCGCCAAGCCCGCCTTGGAGTGCGTCGTTTCCTGCGTCGCCATTCAGCAGGTCATCACCCGCAGAGCCTTGCAGCGCGTCATCACCCGCGCCGCCATAGAGAAAGTCATCGCCATTGTGGCCAAAAAGGCTGTCGTTGCCCGCGCCGCCGAAAAGGTCATCATCACCGTCATTGCCGTGCAGGCTGTCGTTACCTTCGTCGCCGTGCAGCGTGTCATTGCCGTCATGGCCGTGCAGATCATCATTGCCAGCAGCACCATTCAGCAAATCATTCCCGCCGTAGCCGCCAAGTTGGTCCTCGCCGCTACCGCCCTGCACCGCCTCACCGGCATCGCTGCCGGTAAGGATGTCCCCCAAAGTAGCGCTGCCGCCGCGCGGGGTGTCGGCTTCAGGCGTATCATCCTCTGACGGTGTTTCGATTTCCACAAATGTGACAGCGCCAACCGCCATTAATCCCATCATTCCAGCCAGCCACAGCATCCGCAGTTCCACCGTTCATTGCCTAATGCCCTACACATCATCCCACCCTTAAAAGGCCATGGCGCGGCTTTAAAATCAAAGGAATAGACGGAGAATGGTTAACGCGTGGTTGCTAGCGCAGTGCGCTAGGGCTGCCACAAAACCGGCTCCTGGGTATAGGGCAGGTAAAGCGGATGGCGCGGGTGGCCAGCTTTGGAGAGACCAAGGTGGTAAAGCGGTTTATCCCCCCGCGCCAACCGAGCGGCGACGGCCAAACCCCGGTCCAGATGTGCGCCATGCACGCCCCAAGCGGCGATGATCCGGTCAGCCCAACCGGCCCCCTCGATAAGCGTGGCGTCATTCTCGGGGCCGATGGGATCAACCGCCGCGCGCATGTCGCGCGGATCGGTGGCGCGGAAGGCAAAGATATTGGTCACCCGGAAACCGCCAAAGCCCAGCACCCGCGCCCGACGCTCGCAACGCTCGACGGTGGGATCGTTCTGCACCTCGGTCGCGGTGGAGGGGTTCAGCATGACAAACATCACCCGCGGCGCAGCGTTGTCCCAGATCCGTGTGAGGCTGTAGCGATACTGCTCACAAGGGGAATAGACCGCCGTCGAGGGCGCATCGCCCTTGGTATGGCTGCGGGTGATCAGGGCCATTCAGCCTTCGTTCGTGTCCGAAGATAGGTTGAACACCCGGCTGGGGTGCAATTCGCCTGCCTTGAAGCGGCCCACGGCGACGGGCTGGCCATCCAGCGAGGCCCAGCATTCATCGCCATATTCCACGTCATGGGCGATCACCATGCCGGGGTTGCCATTGCGCAGACGCGTCGCGCCTTCGGGAGTGGCTTTGACCTCGGGCAGTTCCGTCAAGCCTTCGGCCAGCGGCAGCAGATGCGTGTCGAGTTCTGGCGTGCGGGCGATCTCGTCGATCTGTGCCAGTGTCAGGGCATTCGCGGCCTCAAACGGGCCAGACCAGGTACGGCGCAGCTCGCGGACGTGGCCGAGGCAGCCAAGCTTCTGCCCCAGATCGCGGGCGATGGAGCGGACATAGCCGCCCTTGCCGCAGACCATCTCAAGCGTGACGTGATCGGCATCAGGCCGATCAAGCAGCAGCAGGCTTTCCACCCAGAGCGCGCGCGCGGCGATGTCCATCTCTTCGCCGTCGCGGGCGCGTTTATAGGCGCGCTGGCCGTCGATCTTCACCGCTGAGAACTGCGGCGGCACCTGCTGGATGTCCCCGATGAAGTCGCTCAGCGCGTCCTTGATGGCTGCATCGTCGGGGCGCAGATCAGAGGTGCCGATCACTTCGCCTTCGGCATCGTCGGTGTTGGTGGCAATGCCAAGACGCACGGTGAACTCATAGGCTTTCAGCGCGTCGGTGATATAGGGCACGGTCTTGGTCGCTTCGCCCAAGGCGATGGCCAGAACGCCGGTCGCTTCGGGGTCAAGGGTGCCTGCGTGGCCCGCCTTTTTGGCCTCCAGCGCCCAGCGGACCTTGTTGACCACGGCGGTCGATGTCGGCCCGGCGGGTTTGTCCACCACCAGCCAGCCTGAAATATCGCGACCCTTGCGTTTGCGTGCCATGTCTTGCCCCTTCGCCTTTGTGGTGCTGCCCTCTAACGGAGCCATGCCGCGCTGCCCAGCCCCCAAGCGGGGAAAAGGTCACTTTGCAGGCGTGACGATGCCGACGATCGGCCCCAGCGTGGTGAACCCCGCCCCGGTGCGGCGCAATCCCGGCGCCCGCAGGCGCGAGATATTGCCGTCGAAATACAGCGCGTTAGGCAGGTCCAGCTCATCCCGGTAGAGCCGGGCAAACTCATGAAAGGTGACCACGTCATTGGAAATCGCAAAGACCGCGCGTTTGCCATCGGTGCTGGTACCAACCCCATTGCGGATATAGCGCGAGGTGCTGTCGGGCAAAAACCGCGGATGCAAAGCGCCATCGATTACCAACATCGGGCCGGATTGCGTGGCAAAGCGGCAGGCGGGCCTGTTCCTAAGATAGCGCTTGGTCTCGATCACATCGGCGCGGCCATCGCGCAGGCAGAAGACGCCATTGGGCAGCAAACCAAAGTTGCCGGGCCCTGCGCTGTCGATCACGCCGCGCGCCTCGACACCCTCTTCGATGTAATGTCCGACCGGAGAGCGATCCTCGTGGTACATGCCCGCGTTCATGGCAAAGCCGAGCCGGAGGCCTTGCGCTTTCAGCGCTTCATCAAGCGAGCCGAAGAACCCATAGGCCGCGCCTGCGTCATCGTTGAGAAAGAGCCGCAGATCGTCACGCTCCAGATCGACCTCGCAAACGGTGTAGGAGCTGCCGTCGAACGTGATGTTGCGGCATTCAGCAGCGTCCGAAGGCGTGCCTTTCAGCGCGATCAGCGCCATTGCGATCAGACCGGCGCGGATCACTGATCCGGCGCGCTGTCTGCAGCGTCATCGTCTGGCGCGTCCGCATCGCGGCGCACCACATCTTGGTTCAGCATCCGGCGCGTGTCGTCCATCCGGTCGAATGTCCGATCCAATTGGAACCGCAGATCAGGAGAGAACTTGAGCGTAAGTTTCTTAGCCACTTGCCGGCGCAATTCGTTCTTATTGCGCGCCAGCAGTTTGAGCACCTCATCCTGACCTTCACCGCCCAGCGGCAGCACATAGGCCGTTGCGATCTTGAGATCAGGAGAGATGCGCACCTCGCCCACGGTGATCGACAGCCGGTTGAGATCGGTGTCATGCACGTCCCCACGTGCGAGAACATCAGACAAGGCGCGGCGGACGGTTTCGCCCACGCGGAGTTGTCGTTGCGACGGGCCTGCGCCCTCATGAAACTTGTTCTTTGCCATGAACCCCATCTAAGGCTTCGGTTGCACTTTGCCAAGCGCTCGCCGACGGGCTAAACCAGCCGAGCCATTCATGCCCCCGAACCGCAGGAGTTACCTCATGACACAGACCCCCGGCATCGCCGTTACAGGCGCCTCTGGCCGCATGGGCCAAATGTTGATCCGTGAGATCACCGTCAGCGACAAGATGCATCTGGCGGCAGCGGTAGAGCGGACGGGTCATGATTGGGTTGGCCGCGATGTGGGCGAGGCGATGGGCGGTGCGGCGCTGGGCGTCACCGTGACCGATGATGCCGCTGAGGCGTTTGCCAAGGTGCAGGCCGTGATCGACTTCACCGCGCCCCAAGCCACGATCGCCTTTGCCGCTGCGGCTGCGAAGGCCGGGATCGTGCATGTCATCGGCACCACCGGGATGACCGATGAGGAAATCGCGCAGCTTGCCCCAGCCGCCGAACAGGGGGCCATCATCATCCGTGCAGGCAATATGAGCCTTGGCGTGAACCTGCTGACACAGCTCACCCGTCAGGTCGCCGCTGCACTGGACGTGGATTACGACATTGAGATCATCGAATCGCACCACAACCAGAAAGTCGATGCCCCCTCTGGCACGGCTCTGATGCTGGGCGAAGCCGCCGCCGAAGGGCGCGGCGTAAAGCTGGCTGATGTGTCAGACCGGGGCCGCGATGGGATCACCGGCGCGCGGCAGCAGGGCGATATCGGTTTCACCGCGATCCGGGGCGGTGACATCGTGGGGGAGCATGACGTGATGTTCGCCGCCGCCGGGGAGCGGATCATCCTGCGCCACATCGCGTCTGACCGCGCCCTTTTCGCGCGCGGCGCGCTGAAGGCCGCGCTTTGGGGGCGGGGGCAGACGCCGGGCGAATATGACATGCTTGATGTGCTGGGCCTGAAACGCTGAACCAGATGCAGATTATCTGAAACTTTACCTCTTTTGCTTACGTGAATGCCAAAGGCAATTCACCAAGGGAGGTTTCGATGAGGATTACCTTTGCACTCGCCGCGACTGCGGTGCTGGCGCTAAGCGGCCTGCCCGCGGCGGCGGAGTATGCCCGTATTCAGAGCAAGTCAGATTTTGTCGCGGCAGTGAATGGCAAAAGGCTGACCCGTCCGCTCGTCAATCTGCAGGTGACCCCCGGCGGGGCCATCGCTGGCAAGGGGGCCGCTTGGCAGATCACCGGCAGTTGGTCGTGGAAAGACGGCTATTTCTGCCGCACGCTGGTTTGGGGCGGCAAGGATTTGGGCTATAATTGCCAAGTCGTGATGCGCGATGGCGCGAAACTCCGCTTCACCTCTGACAAGGGTGCGGGCGAGTTGGCGGTGCTGACCCTGCGCTAAGGCCGCTTAGAAATCGACGGCGATGCCTTTTTTCTCCCAATCGCCATAGCGCACCGGCTCCGGCCCATCGCGCCCGCCCAGTTCAGCGGGCAGGTCCAGCGCGGCTGCGGCCTTGCGGCGCGCGGCGGCCTCGGCCAGCGCGCGCTGTGCGGCGGCAGGCAGATCGGGGCCGGGCTGCGGCGTCGGGTCATGCGGCGTGTCGGGGATCGGCTTTGGCCCCGGTTTGGGCTGCGGTGGCAGGTCCGGCGCGGGGCTAGGGGTTGGGTCAGGGCCGGGTTTGCTGTCGGGAATGGGGCGTTGATCGGGCATCATGGTCCTCTTGAGCCAAGTTCTCCCTTGATATACGTCGCGCGCTGGCCCAGACAACCCGGCAACCCCTCAAGCGAGACCCAGATAGGACATGACCATGGCAGACACAGGCGTTCAGGCCCGCAGAAGCGCGGTATATCTGCTGGATCAGGTTTTGGGCGATGAGCCACGTCTGATGTCGGAACTGCTCGCCTCCGGCGCGTTGGACAAGCTGCCCCCCGATGACCGGGCGCGGGCACAACGTCTGGCACAGGACACGCTACGCGGGTTGGAGCGTGCCGACCGGCTGTTGCAAAAACATCTGCAAAAGGCCCCGCCGTTGACCGTGCGCAACGTGCTGCGCGTCGGCACGATTGAGCTGTGTCAGGGCGGCGCGGCGCATGGGGTCGTGAACACGATGGTCAATCTCGTGTCGCAGCATCGCACGCTGAGCCATCTCAAGGGGCTGACCAACGCCGTGCTGCGCAAGATCGCCGCACAGGGGCCTGAGGCTTGGGGCGCCCTGCGCGCACCGCGCTTGCCCAAATGGCTGCGCGGTCCACTGGCCGAGGCTTGGGGCACCGACGCCATCGCCAAGATGGAAGAGGCGCATTTCGCGGGCGCACCGCTGGATCTGACCGCCAAGGGGGATCCGGCCGCCTTGGCCGAGGCCGTGGGCGGCACGCTGTTGCCGACAGGGTCGGTGCGCGTAATGAACGCAGGGCAGGTCTCCACCATGCCGGGATTTGCCGAAGGTGACTGGTGGGTGCAGGATGCCGCCGCCGCGATCCCGGTGCGGGTGCTGGCCCCGACGGAAGGTGAAGCCGTGCTCGACCTCTGCGCCGCGCCGGGGGGCAAGACCATGCAGCTTGCCGCTGCGGGGGCCGTTGTCACTGCCGTCGACCAATCGCATCCACGGATGCAGCGGGTGAAGGAAAACCTTGCCCGCGTGGGGCTTAAGGCCAAGACGCTCACCAAGGACGCCCGTGCCGTAGAGGGCGCGTTCGACGCGATCCTGCTCGACGCGCCCTGTTCCGCCACCGGCACCATCCGTCGCCACCCCGATCTGCCCCATGCCAAGGATGGCTCGGAATTCGGGGACCTGATTGAACTGCAATCCGAGTTGATCGACCACGCATGGACCCTGCTGAAACCCGGCGGGCGGCTGGTGTTCTGTACCTGTAGCCTGCTGCCCGACGAGGGCGAAGTGCAGGTCGATGAGGCGTTGGAACGGCACGGCGACATGACGGTCGACCGCGCTGCGCTGGAGTTGCCGGGGGTCGCGGCTGAGTGGGTCACCGAAGAGGGCGGGTTGCGTCTGCGTCCTGACTTTTGGGCTGACAAAGGCGGGATGGACGGTTTCTATATCGCGTGTCTGCGGAAGGGCTGACCCTCACGCCCCGTCGGGTGGGGAGGGCACAGCGAGGTATGCGGATTTCGGTATCTCGACCAGGCCGCGCAGGCCCAGCGTCGCGGCATCCTCGGGCGTAAGCCCGGCGATGGCATCGCGGACCGCTGCAAATGTGGCTTCGCGATCGGTATCTGCCGCCGCGATATAGGGCAGGCCGGGCGTCGGCGTCGTGGTTTCCAGAACCCGCAAGCCACCCGCGAAAGCGTCATACCGCTGGATCAGCCGCCACGACACCCCGTCCAGCGCCGCAATATCCGCCCGCCCCTCGGCCACGGTTTTGGCGGAGTTCCGGTGCCCGTGGCTTTGACTGCGATCTGCAAACCAGAAACCCTCTGCGCTGCAATGCGCGTAGGCGGCGGCGTAGCCTGACTGCGAAAACGTCTGGTTGTAGGTGAACCGCGCCGCGCGAAAGTCGGAAATTGTTTCACGGGGATCATTGGCGCGGACCACGAAGACGCTGTTGTAATAGCCCTGCGGGCAGCCCTCAACGGCAAAGTCTGGTGTCCCGATCAGCGTAACATGGTCGTGCAGCCACAGGCGGTAGGGCATCCCGCAGGTTTGCGAAAGGGTCAGGTCGCGGGCTTTCCAGACCGCGAATTCCTCTCGCGCATTGTCCAACTCTTCCGGGGCCACAACGCCTCGCGCGCGCAGCCCGTCGCGGATCAACGCCCAGTAGCGGGCCGTGGCCGCGGCGGTTTCTGGCCGTAGGTACATCATCAGGCTGGCGATCATCGGTGCGCTCCGGTTGCGGTGCCCTTGTTTAGGCGGCACCCCTGCGGGCTGGCAACCGTCCGTTCCCCGCCGATCCCCCGGCGCGCGGGGAAAATCCGGTGACTCATTGCAGGGCCGCGGTTATGCTGCCGCCAAACGCCATCAGAGCGTCAGGGGCAGCTTGATATGATTAATCTTTCCAGCGTCATGGCCCGAAGGGTGCGGTTTTTGAACCGCTGGCACGCTTGGCGTGCGACCCGGGGCCGGGGGCGGGTGGCGGGTTTCACCGCGTCGCCCGAGCCGCGCACCATCGGCTCTTTCGCGCGGGGGCGGCAGTTGATGGCGGGCAATTACCTTTTTGCCGGCAGCCTGCTAACCGCGCCGCAGACCGCGATGTGGGATCTGACCCCGCCTGGCCCTGCCTTTGCGGCGGAACTGCACGGTTTTGCATGGCTGGATGATCTTGCCGCCGTGGGGGATGCACGGGCGCGGGCGTCAGCGCAGGATTGGCTTTGGGGCTGGATCGACTGTTTCGGGCGCGGGCAGGGGCCGGGCTGGACCCCGGCGCTGACCGGTCGGCGGCTGATCCGCTGGATCAACCACGCACTTTTCATGCTGCGCGGGACGGACACCGCGCAGAGCGATGCCTTCTACCGGTCCCTCGAACAGCAGACCCGTTTCCTGTCAAAACGCTGGCGCGCCTCTGCGCCGGGCCTGCCGCGCTTCGAAGCGCTGACCGGGTTGATTTACGCGGGCCTGTCGCTGGAGGGGCTAGAGGAACTGGCCGATCCCGCCATCAAGGCATTAGCACGCGAATGTGCCAGCCAGATCGACGCCGAGGGCGGTCTGCCGACCCGAAACCCCGAAGAACTGCTCGCCGTTTTTACCCTGCTTACATGGGCCGCAGCGGCGCTCAGCGATGCAGGCCGCAGCACGCCCAAAGAGCACCTTACCGCGATTGAGCGTATCGCGCCGACCCTGCGCAGCCTGCGTCATGCCGATGGCGCCTTGGCGCGGTTTCATGGCGGCGGGCGCGGTATGGAGGGCTGGCTGGACCACGCGCTGGCGGCGGCCAAGGTCAAGACGCGGCAGCCTGATGGGCTGGCCATGGGCTATGCAAGGCTGTCGGCAGGGCGCACCAGCGTGATCGTCGATGCGGCGGCTCCGCCGGGCGGCGCGGCGTCGGGCAATGCCCATGCCTCGACACTGGCGTTCGAGCTGACCTCGGGGCGGCGGCCCTTGGTGGTGAACTGCGGCTCAGGCGCGTCTTTCGGGCTGGAATGGCGGCGGGCGGGGCGGGCCACGCCGTCGCATTCGGCCCTGTCGCTTGTCGGCCATTCCAGCGCCCGACTGGCGGAGCCTGACCCCCACAGCGGGACAGAGGCGCTCATCGCGGGTCCGAGCCAAGTGCCAGTGGAGATCGGAGAGGCGGCGGATGGGCTGCGTTTTGAGGGCGGCCATGACGCCTATCTGCGCAGCCACGGGCTGACCCATGCGCGGCGGCTCGAACTCACCTCGGACGGGCGCGGGCTGACGGGGGAGGATATGCTGCTGGCGATAGAGGGGGCGGAGAAGCGGCGCTTTGATAAGGTGTTGAGCGCCACACAACTGAAGGGCGTGCCGTTCGACATCCGTTTTCACCTGCATCCGGATGTCGATGCCACGGTCGACCTTGGCGGGGCTGCAATATCCATGGCGCTGAAAAGCGGTGAAATTTGGGTGTTTCGCCATGACGGTACGCATAATCTGTCTTTGGAACCGGGGGTTTACCTTGAGACGACGCGGCTGAAGCCACGTGCTGCGCAGCAGATCGTGCTGACCGGATATGCCATGAACTATGCCACGCGGGTGCGCTGGTCGTTGTCAAAAGCGCAGGAAACTGCGATTGGCGTGCGAGATTTGTCGATCGACGATCCCTATGCTGATGAAGACTGACCAAGGAACCAGCCCCATGCCCGACCTCTATCCCATCAAACGCGCGCTTCTTTCCGTATCCGACAAGACCGGTCTTTTGGACCTTGGCAAAGCTTTGGCGGCGCGGGGCGTTGAGTTGCTCAGCACCGGCGGCACCGCTAAAGCGCTGCGCGAGGCGGGGCTTGAGGTGCTGGATGTGGCCGATGTGACGGGCTTTCCCGAGATGATGGACGGGCGCGTGAAAACGCTGCATCCGGTGGTCCACGGCGGTCTGCTGGCCCTGCGCGACAACGATGAGCACGTCGGCGCGATGAATGAGCATAACATCGGCGCGATCGATCTGGTGGTGGTGAACCTTTATCCGTTTGAGGAAACCGTCGCCAAAGGCGCGGAATACGGCGAGGTGATTGAGAACATCGACATCGGCGGACCGGCGATGATCCGTTCGGCGGCCAAGAACCACGGCTTCGTCAATGTCGTGGTCGATGTTGAGGACTACGCCGAAGTGATCGCGGAGCTTGAGGCCAACGACGGCCAGACCACCTATGCCCTGCGCCAGCGCTTGGCCCAAACCGCCTATGCCCGCACCGCGGCCTATGACACTGCCGTCAGCACTTGGATGGCCGAGCAGGTCGCAGGCACCCCGCGCCGCCGGACCTTTGGCGGCACGCTGGCGCAAACCCTGCGCTATGGTGAAAACCCGCACCAGCAGGCGGCTTTCTACACCGATGGCTCCACCGCCCCCGGTCTGGCGAACGCCGTGCAGCATCAGGGCAAGGAACTGTCCTACAACAACATCAACGACACCGACGCCGCCTTTGCGCTGGTCAGCGAATTTGACCCTAAAGACGGCCCCGCCTGCGCGATCATTAAACACGCCAACCCCTGCGGCGTGGCACGGGGTGAGACGATGCTCGACGCCTACAAACGCGCCTTTGACTGTGACCGTACCTCGGCCTTTGGTGGCATCATCGCGCTGAACCAGCCGCTCGACGGCCCGACTGCCGAAGCCATTGCTGCGATCTTTACTGAAGTCGTCATCGCCCCCGGCGCGGATGAGGATGCCAAACGCATCTTTGCCGCCAAGAAGAACCTGCGTCTGCTGACCACCGAAGGTCTGGCCGACCCTGCCGCCGCCGCTTTGGCCGTGCGTCAGGTCTCGGGCGGGTTCCTTGTGCAGGACAAAGACGTGGGCCGCGTGAGCCGCGATGACCTCAAGGTCGTGACCAAGCGCAAGCCGTCGGATCAAGAACTCGACGACATGCTGTTTGCGTGGACCGTGGCGAAACACGTCAAATCCAACGCCATCATCTATGTCAAAGACGGTGCCACCGTCGGCGTTGGCGCAGGCCAGATGAGCCGGGTGGACAGCACCCGCATCGCCGCGCGCAAGGCCCAAGACATGGCCGAGGTGATGGACATCGACGCGCCGCTGACCCAAGGCTCGGTCGTGGCATCCGATGCGTTCTTCCCCTTCGCGGACGGTCTGATCACAGCGGCAGAAGCCGGTGCCACGGCGCTGATCCAGCCCGGCGGCTCAATGCGGGACGAAGAGGTGATCGCGGCAGCGGATGAAGCGGGCCTTGCCATGGTCTTCACCAACATGCGCCACTTCCGGCACTAAGCGAAGGGCAGCACCATGCGGACATTCGGCATCGCGGCCTTCGTGGCCTTTATGATCGATCAGATCAGCAAATATGTGGTCATTCACATGATGGAACTGGCACGTATCCGCTCCATCGAAGTGCTGCCTCCGGTGCTGAATTTCCGCTATGGCGAAAACCGGGGCATCAACTTTGGCCTCGGGGGTGACATGAGCCAATTGGTGCTGGTCGTGGTGGCGCTGGTGATCTGCGCGGGCGTCACTCTGTGGCTCTGGCGCAGCCCGCATGGGCGGTGGGCACAGCTGAGCGGCGGCCTGTTGGTCGGCGGGGCGCTGGCGAATGTGGCGGACCGGCTGATCTATGGCTATGTGCTGGATTTCCTGAACAACTCTTGCTGTGGCATTAACAACCCTTTCGTCTACAACTTGGCGGATGTCTTTATCTTTGCCGGGGCCTTGGGGCTGATCCTCTTTACCGGAGAGCCAAAAAGCGCGCCCAAGCGCCGGGGCAAAAAAGGTCAGTGACATTGCCCGCTTGCCTGCGATATTGAACAAGCAGACCCCGAAAGGAGACACCATGCGTCGCATTGCCCTCATCAGCTTGATCCCGCTGGCCCTCGCCGCCTGCAGCAATCAGGGCCTTCGCGATTTGCAGCCTGTCTCTGAAGGACCGGACGAATTCTTGATCCAGCCGGTCAAGCCCTTGGAACGCCCCGATAATCTCAACACCCTGCCGACCCCCGTACCGGGGCAGGCGAACCTGACAGACCGCTCGGCAGTGGCCGAAGGTGTGGCGGCATTTGGCGGGCGTTTGGATACTTCTACGGCGATCCCTGCCGGGGACGCGGCGCTGGTGCAGCATACGGGCCGTATGGGCGTGCAGCCCGGTATTCGGGCAACTTTAGCGCAATCTGACGCGGAGTTCCGCAAGCGTAAGGGGCGGTTTACCCAGTTCCGCATCGTGCCAGTCGACCGCTATAGCCAAGCCTATGAGCGTCAAACTCTCGATGCCTATACCGAGGCAGAGCGTTGGCGCGACGCAGGCGGACGCACGCCGTCTTACCCGCCGCAAAACACACGTTTTCGCTAGGCTTCTTGAAAGTAGCGCCAGACCGCGTAGGTAATGCGGGAGGCGATATATTTCGAGGTAAGCAATGATCCGACTGCCGATGATGGCGGCCCTGGTGGCGACGCTCTTCACAGCCCCCTCCGCGCAGGCGCGCGATAACGAGAATGAGGCGGTAACCCATTTCACCCTCGATAACGGCATGGAGGTCGTGGTCGTCGAAGACCACCGCGCCCCGGTCGTGCAGCAGATGGTCTGGTACCGCGCAGGCTCAGCCGATGAACCCAAAGGGTCATCCGGGGTGGCGCATTTTCTTGAACACCTGCTGTTCAAAGCCACCGACAAACTGGAAGCGGGCGAGTTTTCGGCCACCGTCGCGGCCAACGGCGGGCGCGACAATGCCTTCACCAGCTACGATTACACCGCCTATTTCCAGCGCGTCGCCGCCGACCGCCTCGGCCTGATGATGGAGATGGAGGCCGACCGGATGAAGAACATCCGCCTCACGCCCGAAAACATCGAAACCGAACGCGATGTGATCTTGGAAGAGCGCAACCAGCGGACCGAGAACAACCCCGCCGCCCTCTTCAGCGAACAACTCAACGCCGCGCAATTTCTCAACCACCGCTACGGCGTGCCGATCATCGGGTGGAAACATGAGATGGAGGAGTTGGACCTTGAAGATGCGCTGTCGTTCTATGAGCTCTACTATTCGCCCAACAACGCCATCCTCGTCGTCTCCGGCGATGTGACGCCAGAGGACGTGCGCGAATTGGCCGAAGCCACCTATGGCCAGATTCCCGCCAACCCTGACCTGCCCGAGCGCCTGCGCACCGAAGAGCCACCGCAGATTGCCGAGCGCCGGTTGATCTACAAAGACGCCCGCGTGGCCCAGCCCTATGTGCGCCGCTCTTACCTCGCTCAAGAGCGTGACAGCGGTGCGCAGGAAGAGGCGGCGGCGCTCTTTCTTCTCAGCGAATTGCTGGGCGGCGGCACCACTTCCTACCTCGCTGAAAAGCTGCAATTCGACGAACAGATCGCCAATTACACCGGTGCCTTCTACAAGGCCGATACGCTCGACGACACGACCTTTGATGTCGTGGTGCTGCCCGTGCCCGGTGTCAGCCTCCAGCAGGCCGAAGAGGCGCTGGACGAGGTGCTCGTGCAGTTCATGGAAGCCGGGGTGGACCCCGAGCATCTTGAGCGCCTCAAATCACAGTTGCGCGCCGATCAGATTTACGCCCGCGACGATGCCGACCGCGTTGCAAATCGCTACGGCTCGGCCCTTGCCATCGGCCTGACCGTCGAAGACGTGCAGGACTGGCCCGATGTGCTGCAAGCCGTCACCGCCGAAGACATCATGCAGGCGGCCCGCACCCTGTTCGACAAACGCGCATCGGTCACCGGTTGGCTGATGAAGGAGGACGCGCAATGAAACTGTTCTACGCCCTGATCCTGACGGTTTTCGCCGCACTTCCCGCCCGTGCCGAAGTCGACATCCAGCCCGTCACCAGCCCCGGCGGCATCGACGCTTGGCTGGTCGAAGAGCATTCGATCCCCTTTGTAGCGTTGGAAATCCGTTTCCGGGGCGGCGCGTCACTGGACGCCCCCGGCAAACGCGGCGCGATCAACTTGATGACCGGCCTCTTGGAAGAGGGCGCAGGCGACATGGACGCGCGCGCCTTTAGCCGCGAGACCGAAGCGCTGGCAACCAACCTCAGCTTTGACGTGTCGGACGATTCGCTTTCCGTCTCGGCCCGTTTCCTGACCGAAAATCGCGAAGCCTCCATCGAGCTTCTGCGCGCCGCATTGTTAGAGCCGCGTTTTGACGAAGACGCGGTAGAGCGGGTGCGCGGTCAGGTGATCTCGAACATCCAGTCGAACCAGAAAGACCCGAACGACATCGCCCGCCAGACCTTCGACAAGATCGCGTTCGGCGACCACCCCTACGGCAGTTCGCTGAACGGCACGCTTGAGACGGTGGCCGGGTTGACCCGCGAGGACCTGATTGGGGCGCATAAGGCCGTGCTGGCCCGTGATCGCATCTATGTCGGCGCGGTAGGCGACATCACCCCCGAAGAACTGGGCGAGTTGCTCGATACGCTGTTGGGCGATCTGCCCGCCAAGGGCGCGCCGATGCCCCCGACTGCAGATGTGGATATCCCCGCGGGCACGACAGTGGTCGATTTCGCCACACCGCAATCCGTTGCGATCTTCGGCCAGCCCGGCCTCGCGCAGGACGACCCCGATTGGTTCACTGCGACAGTGCTGAACCACGTCCTCGGCGGTGGCGGTTTCGAATCCCGTCTGATGACCGAGGTACGTGAGAAGCGCGGTCTGACCTATGGCGTCTATTCCTACCTCGCCCCGCGCGATCTGGCTGAGACCTACCTCGGCTCCGTCAGTTCAGCCAACGACCGTATCGGTGAGGCTATTGAGGTGATCCGCGCCGAATGGGCCAAAGCCGCGACCGAAGGCATCACCCAAGAGGAACTGGAGGCCGCCAAAACCTATATCACCGGCGCCTATCCGCTGCGGTTTGACGGCAACAGCCCGATCGCCAATATCCTCGTCGGGATGCAGATGCTTGGCCTGCCGACCGACTATATCGCGACCCGCAGCGGCAAGGTCGAAGCGGTCACGCTGGACGACGTCAAGCGCGTCGCGGCTGAATTGCTGGACCCCGAAAACCTGCATTTCGTGGTGGTTGGCCAACCTGAAGGGCTTGAGGCTTCTACCCCACCACAAGAATGAAAAAAGCGCCGCTCCCACAGGGGCGGCGCTTTCAACTTGTCTCTGGTGACAGGGCTTATTCGCCGTAAGGCACCCAGATATTCTTAACCTCTGTCGCGGCTTGCAGGAATTCGCGCCCCGTGCCATCGGTCCCGAACCAATCGCGCGCCATACCGTGGTTTACCCAGGTACGCTTGATATTGCTCGCCGCCCCTTTCTCAACCACGCCAGACAATTCCGCTGCGCCAAAGCACCAGACGGCATCAATATCCATATGCCGCGCCATCGGCTCGGCCAAATCGGCCTGTGGCCCGGTCAAGATATTGACCACCCCGGCAGGTACGTCCGATGTTTCAAGCACCTGCACGAAATCGGTCGCCGCCAGCGGGAAGGGTTCGCTCGCCGACAGGATCACCCGGTTGCCCATGGCAATCGCTGGCGCCATGCAAGCGACCAACCCCAATAGCGGTGCCTCTGCCGGGCAAAGCGCCCCGATCACGCCCACAGGCTCCTTCATCGCCAAGGCCACGCCCCGGATCGGCACGCCGTGCACCTGACCGTCGTATTTGTCGGCCCAAGCGGCATAGGTGAACAGCCGGTCAATAGCGGCATCAACCTCTTTGCGACCATTCTTTGTCCCCTGCATCGCATCCAGCCGCGCGGCGAATTCATCGCCCCGCGCCGAGAGGTTTTCGGCAATGTAGTAGAGGATCTGCGCCCGCAGATGGCCGGTGGTTTTCGACCACCCCTTCGCCGCATGCGCTGCTTCAACCGCGTTGCGGACATCCTTGCGACTGGCAAGGCTCACATGGCCCAACAGCCCACCAGACTTGCCCCAGACCGGCGCGGAATATCCCCCATCGGGCCGCGCCTGCTTGCCCCCGATATAAAGCTTTGCGGTGCGGTCGATCCCGTCTTCCGGGCCACCTTCACCGCTGAATGCTTCGATCTCTTTCAACGGCTTCTGGGCGGTCTTGGGCTTGGTATAGCCCGCCAGACCTTCCCAGCCGCCCTCACGGCCAAAGCCACTCTCGCGCTTGCCGCCAAACCCGGCAGCGGCATCCATCATATTGGTGCCGTTGACCCAAACGATCCCGGTTTCCAACTGCGGCGCAATGTCGAGTGCGAGGTTCACATTTTCGGTCCAGACCGTCGCCGCCAGCCCATAGCGCGTGTTATTAGCAAGCTGCACCGCCTCGCCAGGCGTACGGAAAGTGGTCGAGACCAACACCGGCCCGAAAATCTCTTCCTGCATCAGCGTATCGGCCGGGTTCAGCCCGGTGATCAGCGTCGGCGGATAGAAACATCCCTGCTCAGGCATGTCGCCCGGCGTAACAAAACGCTCGCCCGCGGTGTTTGCCTCCACCATCTCGCTCACGCGCTTGTATTGCACCGGGTCCACCAGCGCGCCCACGTCAATGCTCTTGTCCAGCGGATCACCGATACGCAGCTTCTCCATCCGCGTGCGCAGCTTGGCATAGAAGCGATCCGCAACAGGCTCATGCACCAACAACCGCGAGCCTGCACAGCAGACCTGCCCCTGATTGAACCAAATCGCGTCAACCAGCCCTTCGACCGCGCTATCCAGATCGGCGTCATCAAACACGATGTAAGGCGACTTGCCGCCCAACTCCAAAGTCAGCGCCTTGCCCGAGCCTGCCGTCGCCTCACGAATGCGGCGCCCCACGGCGGTGGAGCCGGTAAAGGCGATCTTGTCGATATCCTCATGGGTAACAATCATCTCGCCCACAGCGCCATCACCGGTGACAATGTTAACCACACCCTTCGGCAATCCAGCCTGACGGCAAATGTCAGCAAAAAGCAGCACCGTCAGCGAAGTATACTCCGCAGGCTTCAACACCACCGTGTTGCCCATCGCCAGCGCAGGCGCGATTTTCCACGCCAGCATCAGCAGCGGGAAGTTCCACGGAATGATCTGTCCACACACCCCAAGCGCCTGCGCATCGGGCAGCTCACTCTCCATCAGTTGCGCCATGCCGGCGTGGTAATAGAAATGCCGCTGCGCCAAAGGCACATCGATATCACGCGCCTCACGGATCGGCTTGCCGTTGTCCAATACCTCCAGCACGGCAAAGAGCCGCGCGTGTTTCTGCAGCAACCGCGCCAGCGCATAGATATGACGCGCCCGGCCATGGCCGCCCAGCTTCTCCCACTTCCGCTGCGCTTTTCGCGCGGCCTTCACGGCGCTATCGACATCGCCTTGCGTCGCCTGCGTCAGGCTGGCCAAAACCTCTCCCGTTGCCGGGTTGGTGCTGTCGAAACCCGCGCCCGGCGCGGTGAACGCCCCATCAATGAAATGACCAAAACGCCCGCCTTGATCCACGATCCAAGCCAGCGCATCTGCCGCCGATTCCGGGGCTGGCCCGTATTCCATGCTCTCAAAAATCTCAGACACGCTCATGCCTTCATCCTTTTCCAAATACCGTCCCGCAGCCTGCAACAGGCTCAGGAGGTCGCGTGACGGTAAGCCGCCGAATAATTGCCGGTCACATGATGTTCCAACTGCCGCTCGATATCGCCCAAAAGCGAAGACGCGCCAAAGCGGAACAGGTCAGGCTGCAACCAACGGTCGCCCAGCTCTTCTTTCATCAGCGCCAAATAGGTGATCGCATCCTTGGCTTTGGAAATGCCACCCGCAGGTTTGTAGCCCACACGCACCCCGGTGCGTTCATAATACTCACGGATCGCGCGGATCATCACGAGGCTGACGGGCAGGGTGGCGTTGACGCTTTCCTTGCCGGTCGAGGTCTTGATGAAATCGGCCCCGGCCATCATGCAGACCAGCGACGCGCGCGCCACATTGCGCAGCGATCCCAATTCGCCCGTCGCAAGGATCGCTTTCACATGGGCCTCGCCACAGGCCTCACGGAAGGCGCGCATCTCATCATAAAGCGCCTGCCAGTCGCCCGAGAGCACGTGGCGGCGCGAGATCACGATGTCGATCTCTGTCGCCCCTGCTTCAACGCTCATCTCGATCTCACGAATGCGCAGTTCCAGCGGCGACAGGCCCGCCGGGAAACCGGTGGAAACGGCAGCGATCGGGATATTGGTGCCTTCCAACGCCCGCCGCGCGGCGGGGATCATCTCGTGGTACACACAGACCGCACCGGTGGTGATCGGGGCCATGCCAAGCGCATCAAGCAGATCGGGCGCAATCGGTTGGCGGGCCTTGGCGCAGAGCCGCTCGACCCGGCGCGCAGTGTCGTCGCCCGAAAGGGTCGTCAGGTCGATACAGGTCACGGCGCGCAGCAGCCACGCGGCCTGATGTGCTTTTTTCAGCGAACGGCGGGCGGGCAGGGCGGCGGCGCGGCGCTCGATCGCTGAGGTGTTCGCCTGCACCGAGCGCAGCCAGTCCATATCAAGCGGCATAGGCTCGACACGTCGTTCGGTCACCTGCGGCAGATGGCCGGTGGCGCCGGTTTCAGTCGTGCTTTCGCGCGGGGTCGTTTGGGTGGCCATCGGGTCTCTCCGGTTTGGTCAGGCGGGCAAAATGGCATGGGGCAGGGGCCAAAGCAAGCGACGCTAACCCCGCGTCACGGGGCGATTGCCCGAAAAACAGGCAAGATACCGCAATTGTTAATGAGAACCATTCGCAACTGTTGACTTAATTGAGAATCGTTCTCATTAATACCTCATGAAACATACATCTGACCCTTTTCGCCCGTCCCGCCGCACCGCATTGATCGGTGGCATGAGTGCCTTTGCACTTCTCGGGGCCGCGCCAGCCGCCTTCGCGGCACAAAAGCTTAACGTTGTCGCCACGACAGGTATGATTGCCGACGCCGCCCGCCGCGTGGGGGGCGACTTGGTCGAGGTCCGCTCGCTCATGGGCTCAGGGGTCGATCCGCACAGCTACCGCCAGACGCGCAGTGACATCGTGGCGCTGACACGGGCCGATCTGGTGCTCTGGCATGGTCTCTACCTTGAGGCGCAGATGGAGCGGTTTTTTGAGGATCTGGGCCGCAAGCGCGCCGTGGTCGCTGTGGCCGACGCGCTACCCAAGGATGATCTGCTCAGCCACCCGGATTACGAGGGGCGCTATGACCCCCACGTCTGGATGGACCCGAAAACTTGGATCGCCGTGGTTGATGAGGTGACCCGCGCCCTGACCGAGGCCCATCCCGCAGGAGCCGAGACTTTCGCCCAGAACGCGGCCACCTACCGCGCCGAGCTGGAACAATTGGCCACCTATGCCGCCGAGACCGTGGCACAGGTGCCAGAAAGCCAGCGCGTGCTGGTCACGGCCCATGACGCTTTCAGCTATTTCGGGCGCGCCTTTGGGTTCGAGGTGATCGGCATTCAGGGCATCTCAACCAACAGCGAGGCGGGGCTGAACCGCATCTCTGCGTTGGTCGATGAACTGGTCGACCGCGAAATCGGCGCCGTCTTTGTCGAAACGTCGGTTTCCGACCGCAACATGCGTGCGCTTGTCGAAGGGGCTGCGGCGCGCGGTCATGAGGTCGTGATCGGCGGATCGCTCTATAGCGACGCCATGGGGGAACCGGGCAGCTATGAGGGCACTTATATCGGTATGATCGATCACAATGTCACCACCATCGCCCGCGCGCTCGGCGCGCCGGTGGCTGCGGGCGGGATGACCGGCAAGCTGGCACAGGGAAGCTGATCCATGACACTTGAACTCGCCAGCAGTCGTGAGACCGCGCTGACATCGCGTGCCGACAGCCCGCTCGCCGTGCGCGGCATGACCGTCTCCTACGGGCAGAAACCTGCGGTTTTTTCGGTCGATATGACCGTTGCGCCCGGCAAGATGACCGCGATCATCGGCCCGAATGGCGCGGGCAAGTCGACTTTGCTCAAGGCTGCTTTGGGCATTCTGACCCCGCTGGCGGGCACCGCCACCGTCTATGGCAAGCCGGTGGCCGAACAACGCCACCGCATCGCCTATGTGCCGCAGCGCGCCAGCGTGGATTGGGATTTCCCGACCCGCGTGATCGACGTGGTGCTGATGGGGCTCTATCCGCAACTGGGCCTGCTGGGCCGCATCCGCCCTGTGCACCGCGCCCGCGCCACCGATTGTCTGGCCCGCGTCGGCATGGAAGATTTCGCCACCCGTCAGATCGGCCAATTGTCTGGGGGCCAGCAACAGCGGGTCTTTCTCGCCCGCGCCTTGGCGCAGGATGCAGACCTCTATCTGCTGGACGAACCCTTTGCCGGGGTCGATGCGGCAACTGAAAAGGCGATCATCGCCGTGCTGAAATCCCTGCGCGACGCAGGCAAAACGGTTGTGGCGGTTCACCATGACCTATCCACCGTGGCCGAGTATTTCGACAACGTCTTCCTGATCAACACCCACCGCGTCGCCGAAGGCAGCGTCGAAGAGGTATTCCAAGCCAACCACCTGCAAGATGCCTATGGCGGCCGCTTGGCGGGTGCGCAGATGGATGCGTTGCAACTGTCATGATCTGGGACGCGCTGACGCTGCAACTGGGCTATAACGCCACGCTGGTAACACTTGGGGCGACGCTGCTGGGCATGGCTGCGGGCGTTGGCGGCACCTTTCTATTCCTGCGCAAACGGGCGCTGGTCAGCGACGCGATTTCCCATGCGACGCTGCCCGGTGTGGCGCTGGCTTTCATGGTGATGGTCGCGTTTGGCGGGGACGGCCGCAACCTGATCGGCCTGCTGCTAGGCGC
Source organism: Sulfitobacter sp. LC.270.F.C4 (assembly GCF_032922545.1). Classification (NCBI taxonomy): domain Bacteria; kingdom Pseudomonadati; phylum Pseudomonadota; class Alphaproteobacteria; order Rhodobacterales; family Roseobacteraceae; genus Sulfitobacter; species Sulfitobacter sp. LC.270.F.C4. The sequence continues at coordinate 723,545 of NZ_CP136692.1, forward strand.
GGCCTTGTCTGCGGCGGCGGGGCTGCTTTTGGTCTCATGGCTCAGCAACCGCACACGTCTGGCCGAAGATGCGGCGATTGGCTCGGTCCTGTCGGTTTTCTTTGGGCTTGGCATCGTCTTGCTGACAGTGATCCAGACCATGAGTGCCGGACGGCAGGCGGGGCTTGAGGATTTCCTTTTGGGCTCCACCGCCGGGATGCTGCGCAACGACGCTCTGATCATTGCGGTGGCCGCGGCGCTGACGCTGGCGCTGGTGCTGCTGCTTCGGCGTCCGCTGACGCTCGCCTCGTTCGATCCTGAATATGGCACCGCCATTGGCCAGAACGTACCGCGCACGGATCTGGCGATGATGGGGCTGGTGCTGGCGGTGACCGTGGTGGGCCTTAAAATCGTTGGGCTGATCCTGATTGTCGCGCTCTTGATCATCCCGCCCGTCACCGCCCGGTTTTGGAGCGAGCGCACCGATCACGTGGTGCTGATCTCCGGTGCGCTTGGCGGTATCGCGGCCTATGTCGGCGCAGCGCTGTCTGCGGCCCAGCCGAACCTGCCGACGGGGCCGATCATTGTGCTGGTGGGCTTTGCGCTCTTTGCGCTGTCGCTGCTGTTGGCACCGGGGCGCGGCGCGCTTTCGGCTCTGCTGCGCCACCGCCGGTATCAGCGCCGGGTGCATCTGCGACAGGGGCTGCTGGCGCTTGCCCATGGACAACCGATCTACGAACAACTGACCCTGCGCCTGCTGCGTGCCGAAGGCTATGCGCTGCCCGATGGGGTCGCCACCAAAGCGGGCCGGGGCCGCGCCGCCAAGGCGCTGCGGGACGAAACCCGCTGGCAGTTGATCCGCCGCGATCCAGCTTACGAGGCGGCGGCCCAGCAATATGATGGTCTGACCCCCATCGAGACGGTGCTGACCGCCGACCAAATCCGCGAAATTGACAGCCGCATCGACATGCGCGGCGGGGTGATGGCATGAACGGTTCCGAATTTGTCCCCCTGTCGCTGGTGCCGATGCTGACGGGCATCTTCGTTGCCGTGGCTTGTGCCCTGCCGGGGAATTTCCTCGTCCTGCGCCGCCAAGCATTGATCGGCGATGCGATCAGCCATGTGGTGCTGCCGGGGATTGTGGTGGCGTTTCTGCTGACCGGCGTGGTCAGCACTTGGCCGATGCTACTGGGCGCTGCGGGGGCGGCGCTGGTCGCCGTGCTGGCCATCGAAGGCGTGCGGCGTTTGGGCAAGATCGAATCCGGCGCGGCGATGGGCGTGGTCTTTACCGCGATGTTCGCGGGCGGCGTGCTGCTGCTTGAGCAATCGGACACCAGCAATGTGCATCTCGACGTGGAACATGCGCTTTACGGCAACCTTGAAAGCCTGATCTGGCTGGATGCGACCGGCTGGGGGTCGCTGTTCGACCCCGAGGCGCTAGCGACCCTCCCGGTGGAGCTGCCGCGCATGGCGGTGACGCTGCTCTTCGTCGCGCTTTTTACCGCGATCTTCTGGCGGCCGCTCAAGATCAGCACCTTCGACGAGGGCTTCGCCCGTACCATCGGCATGAAGACCGGGCCACTGGGTCTTGGTCTGGTCATCGTTGCGGCGATTGCCGCTGTGGCTGCCTTTGACGCGGTGGGCAGTATCATCGTCATCGCCATGTTCATCTGCCCCCCCGCCGCCGCGCGGATGATGACCAACCGATTGGAGTACCAGATTGCGTGGTCGGTGCTCTTTGCCACTTTGGCCGCTGTGCTGGGCTATGTGCTGGCCGGATACGGGCCGCTGTGGATCGGCATGCGGGATTCGGTGTCAGCGGCGGGGATGATCGCCACGGTTTCGGGTGTTATCCTTGGGTTTGCGGCACTTATGGGGCCGCATCGGCAAAGAGGCGCCGCTGCCCCCGCCGCTTAATCGAATCGCAACGATTCGTTTTCTGGGCAACCGATTCGATTTTGCTTTGACCTGTGATTCGTCCTGCGTTTATACAGGGTGCAAGCTCCGCCGGAGACGACTTGTACCCGGGTCGCCCGCCGCTCTGATAAGACCGGAATAACAAAAGCACCAGTGCGCCGAGTAGCCGACCCAGAAGCGGATCGCCCCAGTCTTGGCGGCGGTCCGCTGACTCTGTCTTCCCCCTCTGATAGACGCAATCCGATCTGGCAGAATCGGAATGGCCCATGCTAGGTCTTGCGGTATGCCAAGCCCGACCCCCAATATAAGCGAAAACCGCCCCGTCATCCGCCAGTTGGACGATTCCGCGATCAACCGCATCGCTGCGGGCGAGGTGGTCGAGCGCCCCGCCTCCGCCGTGAAGGAACTGGTCGAAAACGCCATCGACGCGGGCGCGCGGCGCATCACCGTGGAATATGCCGACGGCGGCAAGACGATGATCCGCGTGACCGACGATGGCTGCGGCATCGCGCCCGAGGATTTGGCGCTGGCCTTGTCGCGCCACGCGACCTCCAAAATCGATGGCTCTGACCTGCTTGATATCCACACTTTCGGGTTTCGGGGGGAGGCCCTGCCGTCCCTCGGTGCTGTCGGGCGGCTGACGATCACCAGCCGAGCGTCGGGGTTTGACGGGGCCGAGATCACCGTCGACGGTGGCCGCATGGGCGAGGTACGCCCGGCGGCGCTGAACAGCGGCACCATCGTCACCCTGCGCGATCTGTTTTTCGCCACACCTGCGCGGCTCAAGTTCCTGCGCACCGACCGGGCAGAGGCGCAGGCGATTGGCGATGTCATCAAGCGGCTGGCCATGGCCGAACCCTTCGTGCGCTTCGTGCTGCGCGATGTCTCGGGTGACGGTAAGGGCCGCGATGTATTCCGCGCCGAGGCTGAGCAGGGCGATCTGTTTGAGGCGCTGCATGGCCGTTTGGCGCAGGTGCTGGGCCGAGAGTTCGCGGAAAACTCCCTGCCCATCGACGCCATGCGCGAAGGGCTGCATCTGACGGGGTTCGCAGCACTGCCGACCTACTCGCGTGGCTCTGCGGTGGCGCAGTATCTCTTCGTGAATGGCCGCCCGGTGCGGGACAAACTGCTGACTGGTGCGCTGCGCGGCGCGTACTTCGATTTCCTCAGCCGGGACCGCCACCCAGCGGCGGCGCTGTTCGTGGAATGCCCGCCAACGCTGGTCGATGTGAACGTGCACCCGGCGAAATCAGAGGTGCGTTTCCGCGATCCCGGTCTGGCGCGGGGGCTGATCGTCTCGGCCCTGCGCCATGCGCTGGCCGAGGCGGGGCACCGCGCTTCGACCACCGTGGCTCAGGCGACTTTGGGCGCGATGCAGCCGGAACCGCAGGGCGCGCGGGTCTACCAGATGGACCGCGCGGGCATGGACCGCCCCAGCCCCGCCGCGCGGCAAGCGGCCTATAACGCGCAGGCGCCGGGCTTTGCCGAAACTGCAGGCGTCTGGGGCCGGGTGGAGGGCACGCCGATGCCCGAAGCGCCCGCGCCGTTCAATGCCAAGCCCGAGGGCGAGGAGGCGGCCCCCGCCCCCGACTACCCGCTCGGCACCGCCCGCGGGCAGGTGCATGAGAATTACATCATCGCGCAAACCGCCAGTGGCATGGTCATCGTAGACCAACACGCCGCGCATGAGCGGTTGGTTTACGAGAAGCTGAAGCGCCAGATGGAAGCCAACGGCGTCGCGGCCCAAGCGCTGCTGATCCCCGAGATTGTCGAGCTTTCCGCCAATGACTGCGCGCGGCTGCTGGAACTGGCGGACGAGCTTGCCAAACTCGGCCTTGGCATCGAAGCTTTCGGCGGCAATGCCATCGCCGTGCGCGAAACGCCCGCGATCCTTGGCACCGTGAACGCCCGCGCGCTGATCCTTGATGTGCTTGACGAATTGGACGAAGGCGACAGCAGCAACATCGTGCAGGCCAAGATCGAAGCGATCCTGAGCCGTGTCGCCTGTCATGGGTCGATCCGTTCGGGCCGCTGGATGCGCGCCGAAGAGATGAACGCGCTCTTGCGCGAGATGGAGGCGACCCCGCATTCCGGCCAGTGCAACCACGGGCGGCCCACCTATGTCGAACTCAAACTCGCCGACATCGAACGGCTTTTCGGGCGCACTTGATGGAGCTTGGCGGCACGACGTTGAACCTGTCTGACCCTGTGACGCTGGCCGCCCTTGCCGGGGCCGGGTTGCTGTTGCTCATCGTTATCTTGCTGATCATGGCGGTGCGCGCCGCTGGCCGCTCGGCCCGTGTGGCCGCCCCCTTGGCGCAGCAGATGCGCGTGCTTGGGGGGCATGTGCAGCAGTTGGGGCAGGGGCAGGAGCAGCTGCGCGGCGGGTTGCAGATGGTCTCGGATACACAAAGCAACACCCAAGCGCAGATGATGCAGAGCATGGAGGCGCGGCTCGCCTATGTGCAGCAGCAGATGCAGGACCGGCTGGCCGACAACGCCGCCCGCTCGGCCCGGTCCTTGGCCGAGATGCAGCAGCGCATGACCGAGACGCTGCACGGCTCGTCGAAACGCACCACCACCAGTCTTGCGCAGTTGCAGGAGCGTCTGGCCTCGATCGACAAGGCGCAGGATAATATCACCAAACTGTCCGGCGACGTGCTGTCGCTGCAAGACATCCTCAGCAACAAGCAAACGCGCGGATCCTTCGGTGAAATCCAACTGCGCGATATCGTGTCGAAAGCCCTGCCGAGCGACAGCTATTCTTTGCAAGCCACGCTCAGCAACGGCAAACGGCCCGATTGTCTGATCCACCTGCCCAACCCGCCGGGGCCGATCGTAATCGACAGTAAATTCCCGCTGGAAGCCTATGAGGCCCTGCGCCGCGCCAAGACCGAAGCCGAGACCCGCGCCGCCGCCCAGCAGATGAAGGTCGCCGTGCGGGTGCATCTGAATGCGATTGCCGACAAGTATATTCTGGAGGGTGAGACCGCCGAAGGCGCGTTGATGTTCCTGCCCTCCGAAGCCGTCTATGCCGAATTGCACGCCAACTTTCCCGAACTCGTCCGCGAGGGGTTTGAAAAGCGCGTCTGGATCGTCAGCCCGACGACCTGCATGGCCACGCTCAACACCATGCGCGCGATCTTGAAGGATGCGCGGATGCGCGAACAGGCAGGCGCGATTCGCAAAGAGTTGGGCAATCTGAACAAGGATGTCGAACGGCTGGCGATGCGTGTCGGCAACCTTGATCGGCATTTCAGCCAAGCGCGGCGCGATGTCGAAGAGATCAAAGTCAGCAGCGAAAAAGCCGCCAAACGCGCGGGCCGCTTGCATAATTTCGACTTCGAAGAACTGGCAGAAAACAAAACCGAGGCTATTGTTCCCCTAAGGACACCCGAAGGGAACGGCTGAATGAACGACGTGGACATTACCGGGATGACGCTGGAGGCGATGCAGACGCGGGCCGCCGCGTTGCGGAGCGATATCGTGAAAACACCGGTGGTGACCCTCTCTTCTCCCATGGTCGATGATGTGCTGGGCGGCGCACAGGTTGCGCTCAAGCTGGAGTGTTTTCAGCATACCGGCACCTTCAAGGCCCGCGGCGCGCTTTCGGTGGCGCGACAGTTGGATGATGACACCCGCGGGCGAGGGATCACTGCGGCCAGCGCGGGCAACCATGCCATCGCTGCCGGTTGGGCTGCGGCAAAGCTGGGGATCAGCGCCAAGGTGGTGATGCAGGATAACGCCAACCCCTTTCGCGTCGCCCTTGCCCGTGCCACCGGGGCCGAGGTCGTGATGAAACCTGCCGGGCAAGAGACCTTTGCCGAGGCGGAGCGGCTGGTGCGCGAAGAGGGGCGGTTTTTTATCCACCCTTTCGAGGGGCTGCACACGTCGCTCGGCACCGCGGGGGTGGGGCTGGAACTGATGGCGCAGGCGGCGGATTTGGATGCGGTCGTCGTCTCTGTTGGCGGCGGCGGGTTGATCAGCGGTGTGGCCGCCGCGGTCAAGGCGATCAACCCCGCTTGTCGGGTGTACGGCGTGGAGCCGATAGGCGCCGACAGCATGTCGCGAAGCCTCGCCTCTGGCGCGCCCGTGACCATCCCTGAGGTCAATACCATCGCCGACAGCCTTGGCCCGCCGATGGCGCTGCCCTTTGGCCATGCGCTTTGTGCGGTCTATGTCGATGATGTGGTGACGGTCAGCGACGATGCGATCTGCGCCGGGATGGTGGTGCTGCAGCAGGCCGCGAAATTGGCGGTGGAACCTGCCGCCGGGGCTGCGATGGCCGGGGCGCTCGGGCCCCTGCGCGCGCAACTGGCGGGGCGGCGTGTGGGGGTGATCGTCTGTGGGGCCAATATCGACACCGAAACCTATCTGGGCCAGTTGAGCCGCGGCCAAGCGGCGCTTGAAAGCCTGCTGTCATAGCACCCCTTTGCGCGGTCGCAGGCAGTCTTTCGGCGGCGAGACCCTCTCCAAGAAAATGTATCGGGCAGTGCAACTTTAACTCCTTTTTACCCGTGTGTGCCCCATATCCAAAGTCCCGGACCAAAGCAGGACCCTTATGCCTTTTGAAGCTCTGAACGACAGCACCGACCCCCAGCATCCGCGCGGCCGGCGCGTCGCCGTGATTGGTGGCGGTATTTCCGGCATGGGGGCGGCGCATATGCTGGCGCCAACGGACCGCGTGACCCTTTTTGAGGCGGGAGCCAAGATCGGCGGCCATGCGCGGACGGTGATGGCCGGAAAGAACGGCGATCAGCCGGTCGATACCGGGTTTATCGTGTTCAACTATGCCAACTATCCGCATCTCGCGGCGCTGTTTGCCGAATTGGACGTGCCGGTGGTGCCGTCGAACATGAGCTTTGGCGCGTCGATTGATGGCGGGCGGCTGGAATATGCGCTGACCAGTTTCAACGCGGTCTTTGCCCAGAAACGCAATATGTTCAGCCCGCCTTTCCTGCGGATGCTGCGCGATATCGTGCATTTCAACAAGAACGCGCTGGCGGTGTCGCGTGACCCGTCGATGACCATCGCAGAGTTTCTCGACCGGCTTGGCACCGGGCGCTATTTCCGCGACTTCTATCTCTCGCCGCTTTCCGGCGCGATCTGGTCCACCCCGACCAAGAAAATCATGGACTTCCCGGCCCATGCCATGGTCAACTTTTTTGAGAACCACGCGCTGCTGAATTATTCCGGCCAGCATCAGTGGTACACGGTGAAGGGCGGCTCGCGGCAGTATGTTGACCGGTTGGAGAATGCTCTGCGCGCCAATGGCGTTGACCTGCGTACCGATTGCGCGGTGCAGGCCGTGCGCCGCACCGCGCAAGGCGCAGAGGTACGCGCATGGGGCGGCGAGTGGGAGGCGTTCGACGAGGTGATTTTTGCTACTCATTCCGATGACACGTTGGCGATGCTTTCCGATCCGACTAAGGCCGAGAAGCGCGCCTTGGGCGCAATCCGCTATCAGCCCAACGACATCGTTTTGCACGCCGATGCCAGCATCATGCCCAAGCGGCGTTCTACTTGGGCGTCATGGGTCTATACCGAGGATCGAGAACAAAAATCAGACCGGATCGACCTGACCTATTGGATGAACTCGCTGCAGCCGATCCCACAGGACGATCTGCATTTCGTGACGCTCAATACCAAACGCAGCATCCGCGAAGATCTGATTTATGATCAAGTCACCCTGCGCCATCCGGTCTATGACCTTGCCGCCTTGGCCGCACAGGACGAGGTGCGCGCCTTCAACGGCAGCCAGAATACATGGTTCTGCGGCGCTTGGATGCGGCATGGCTTTCACGAAGACGGGCTGGCCAGCGCGGTGGATGTGGTCGAGCGGATGCAGGCCGCGCGGGCGGCACCCTTGGCGGCGGAGTGACGGCGGGCGTCGATCATATCCGGGGCCAAACCTTTCATGGCCGCAAAGGTGCGGTAGAGAACCGTTTCCGCTATTCGGTCGACTATGTGATCTGCGATGCCGAGGCCACGGCGCTGAGGACGCCCGCGCTTTTCGCCCGCAACGGGCCGGGCCTGACCAGCCTGCAAGACAGTGACCACGGCGGCGCGCCGGGGCAGGGGCGTGGAGCCCTTTGGGTGCGCGAGGTTTTGGCGGCGCATGGCATTGTCGGGGTCGCGCGGATTGAGCTTGTGGCGCAGCCGCGGGTGCTGGGCCATGTCTTCAATCCGGTCAGCTTTTGGCTGTGCCGTCGGGCGGATGATGCGCTGATCGCGGTGATCGCCGAGGTGACGAACACCTATGGCGACCGGCATTCCTATCTGTGCCATCATGCAGACCTACGCCCGATCGCGCCCGACGACAGGCTGAAGGCGGCAAAGCTCATGCATGTCTCCCCCTTCCAAGATGTCTCGGGTGGCTATGTCTTTCGTTTCGATATCACCTCTGAGCGGATCGGCATCTGGATCGATTTCTCGGATGGGGAGAACGGGTTGATTGCCACTTTGACCGGGCCGCGTGCGCCGCTGACCAATCGCGGTATCCTTTGGTCGCTGCTGCGCCGCCCTTTCGGTGCGCGACGGGTGCTGGCGCTGATCCATTGGCAGGCGTTGAAGCTTTGGCTGAAACGGGCGGGTTTTCGCGTCCGCCCCGAGGCGCCCAATATCGACGTATCCCGTGATGCGGCGCATGGCACGGGTGGCCGATGACAGGACGCGCGGCCCGGCTGCCCGCCTATGCGCTTTTCGCGGCATTGCTCGCGTCGGCGGGGCTGCCGATCTACATTCACGCGCCGAAGTTCTATGTCGATGAATACGGGGTCTCGCTGACGGCACTTGGGTCGGTGCTTTTTGGTTTGCGGCTGTTGGACGTGGTGCAGGACCCCGCCCTTGGTTGGTTGGCCCAAAAGCTGCGCGACAAGCGCGGCACTGCGGTGACGGTGGCAGGCGCGGTGATGGCGCTGGCGATGCTGGGGCTTTTTGCCATGCCCGCGCCGGTGGCGCCGGTGCTGTGGTTCGCGCTGATGCTGACGCTGGTGTTTTCCGCCTTCAGCTTTCTGACCATCTGTTTCTATGCACAAGGGGTTGCCAAGGCCGACAGCCTGCCGGGCGCGGGGCATTTGACCCTTGCCCGCTGGCGCGAGACGGGCGCGCTTTTGGGGGTTTGTCTGGCCTCTGTCGCGCCTTTGCTACTGGGCGTCGGGCTGGATCGTCCCTTTGCCGGGTTTGCTGTTGGCTTTGCGATCTTGGCGCTTTGGGCCACGGTCGCCATGCGGGGCGAGTGGCGGGCGGCGGTGCTGCCGATGGAAAGTGGCTTCGGCACCGTGTTGCGCGATGCGCAGGCGCGGCGGCTGTTGTTGATCGCGCTGGTCAATGCCGCCCCGGTTGCCGTGACCTCGACCCTGTTTCTTTTCTACGTCGAACTGGCGCTTGAGGCGCCGGGGTGGGAGGGGCCGCTTTTGCTGCTGTTTTTCCTTGCAGCGGCAGCGGCGGCACCGCTTTGGGGGATCTTGGCAGAGCGGCACGGCCCGCGTCGGGTGCTGCTGGTCGCAATGGCTTTGGGCATCGCATCCTTCGGCGGGGCGCTGTTGCTGGGGCCGGGGGATGTTGCGCTTTTCGCCTTAGTCTGTCTGGCCTCAGGCGCGGTATTGGGCGCGGATTTGACCCTTTTGCCTGCCATGTTCGCCAGCCGCATGGCGCAGATTTCCCCCTCGGCTGCCGAAGGTTTTGGCCTCTGGTCCTTCGTCTCCAAATTGACCTTGGCTTTCGCGGCCGTTGCTCTACTTCCAGCTTTAGAACGCGCAGGGCTGCAGACCGCAGCGGGAACCAGTTCCGACACATCCATATCCCTGTTGATCTGGTTCTATGCCGGTGTACCTTGCGTCTTGAAATTGCTGGCGATCGCTCTGCTCGCCAGTGCAAAAGACGTGGAGACACCGTGACAGAGCCGTTGATCTTTATCGCTGTCGGGCTTGGCCTTGGTCTATTGCTCACTTTTTTGCGCCGCCGTTTGGGGGAGTTTCATGGCCAGTCGCCAAGCGACTATGTCGATTCTTTCCCCGTCTTCGACCTGCGGTTGCATCTGCGCGATGAGATGATTTGCGAAGGCGTGATTTTCGGCCCCCTAGGCCGGGTCACCAGCAGCTTCACGGCCAATTTCGACGTGTCTTGGGAGGGGAATGTGGCCACCGTGGCCGAAACCTTTCGCTATAACGACGGTTCGCGTCAGGAGCGCGAATGGACCGTCACATTGGGCGAGAACGGCAATTTCACCAGCACCGCCCCGGATGTGATCGGCGTGGGGCAGGGCGTTCAGGCTGGACCGACCTTGCAGCTGCGCTATCGTATCCGACTGCCCGAAGAACTGGGCAGTCATGTGCTGAAAACTGTCGATTGGATGTATCTCACCCCCGATGGCACCATCGTGAACCGCAGCCAGTTTCGGAAATTCGGGATCAAAGTAGCAGAATTGGTCGCCACGTTGCGACCGGCGGAGGAAAGATGAAAGACTGGCAAGGCAAGACCTATTGGCTGGTGGGCGCAAGCGACGGGCTTGGGGCGGCACTGGCACATCAGCTTAGCCGCACCGGGGTCGAGGTGATCCTCTCGGCTCGCTCCGAGGACAAGCTGATCGAGCTGGCGCAGGCCCTGCCGGGCCGGGCGCGGGTGCGGGTCTTGGATGTGACCGATGACGCGGATGTGGCGCAGGCGGCAAAGGATGTGGGGCCAATCGACGGGTTGGTTTATCTGGCGGGGGCCTATTGGCCCTTTGCTGCGCAGGAGTGGCAGGCCGAGCATGGCGTGACCATGGCCGATGTGAACTTCACCGGGTTGATGCGTGTCCTGGGACAAGTGGTGCCAGAGATGGTCGCGCGCGACCACGGGCATATCGTCATCACCTCCAGCCTGACCGCCTATCGCGGTTTGCCCGGCTCAATCGGCTATACGGCCTCCAAGGCGGCGACCCTGTCTTTGGCGGAATCGATGCACGCCGATCTGCGCAAGACCGGCGTACAGGTTCAGGTGATCAACCCCGGTTTCATCAAGACCCAGTTGACCGACAAAAACGATTTCAAAATGCCCTTTTTGATGGAGCCGAAAGACGCCGCGCGGCGGGTCTATGAGCATATGAACGGCGACAGTTTCAAACTGGATTTCCCTTACGGGTTTTCGCTGCTGTTCCGTTTGGGGCGGTTCTTGCCAGACTGGCTTTACTACCGGTTCTTTTCCTAAATTCAGACCTCTGCGACATGCTGGTCAAACAGCTCCCGCGCACCTTGCCAGACGGGATTTCCCGCCTCTGGCAAGGCTCGAAGGGTCGGTAGCAACTGGCCTGCAAAATCCTCAGAGCTTTCGCGCGGCAGCATTGAGGGCAGGTTGTCGATGGCCATGACATCCAGCGGCGGGGCGTCATGCACACGCAGCGCTGGCTCCGCCCAAGTGGTCGCCCGGGCATAGACCTGCACAGGGTTGAAGGCGCTGTCTGGGTCGCAGGCGATGTCGCCGATCACCCGCAGCGCGCGCTCTGCCTTTGAGGCATCGGGGCGGACGAAGGCCGGAGTCTCGGGGCCTGCGAGGATGCAATTGAAGAAATAGGCATGCTTGAGGATCTCAGGGAATGGCCCGCCGTGGGCGGTCTCAGGCATATCCCAGCCGGTGACGGGAATGCCCAAAGCCTCGCAAAGATCGCTCGCCCCGCGCCCCACGCGGCCCAAAGCGCCGATCACCAGCGCGCGGTCTTGGCCTGCATCGACCTGCGCGAGGTCTTCGGCCAGCGCCGATTTCAAGGCTTCGGCGTCGGGGTAGGGCTGCACCGGGCCGCAAGTCTCTCCGCGCAGCTGCGCGATGCGGCATTTGACAGACACCGCAGCCCCGGCAAATCCCGCCCAATAGCCAAAGGCGGCAACGCGGCGGCCAGTATCATCGGTCAAATATTCCAAATCCAGCAAGGTGCCGCCACCGGCCTTGAACCGTTCCAACAGCGTCCGCCCCGAGGATTGGCCCTTGTAGGCGTGGCCGAACATGATGTGGATATGGGGCAGGGGCGTCCCGTCTTCGGGCAGTTCCTTCAGGCCAAAGATCACGGCATCGTGCGGGGCGTCAGGCCAGCTATGCGCGGGGACGATCTCGCAGCCCGCTTGCGCATAGGCGGCGGTGGGGATCACGCGGCTGTCGCTGTCTTCGACGCTCACCTTCATGCCTGTCGCGATCAGCGCGGCGGCCCCTTCGGGCGTCAGGCCGGTGCGGGTCTCATTGTCGCGCTGTTCGGCACGCAGCCACAGATGGGTCATGCCAACATTCCTTTTTCCCGGATGGCTTTCACGCTGGCGCGGTCCTCCATGCGGGCGGCGAAAGCCTTTAGCTGGGGGAAATTGGCGCGGTCGACCCCGTCCCCCTCGAGCCAGCCCGACACGACAAAGAGATAAGGATCGGCCAGCGAGAGCCTGTCGCCCGCGACGTAATCGCCCCGGAAGGCGTGGTTTTCGACATAGGCCGCGCAATCGGCCATGGTCTGCGGCACCTTGGCTTTCATGTCGTCAAAGCTCGATTGCTGGTCGGCCCAGCGGTGGCCGCGCATTTTATGCGCGTGGGCCACATGCATGGTCGAGGCGAGGTAGTACATCACCCCGCGCATATGCGCCGCGGCCTCAGGGTCAGCCGGGACCAGCGCCGCATCGGGCGCACGGGCGGCGACATAGTCCAAAAGCGCGCCGGTCTCGGTCAGGGCGCTGCCCGCTTCGGTCACGAGGGTCGGCACGCGGCCTTTTGGGTTCAACGCCAGATAGGGCGCGCCGGTCTGTTCGGCGGCGGCGAAATCGACCTTCACCGGCTCATAGGCCAGCCCCGCTTCTTCAAGTGCAATGGCAACGGCGACTGAGATTGTGCCGGGGGCGTAGTGGAGTTTCAGCATGGGGGCAGCCTTTCGCGGGCGAGGGATCAGATATGCGTTTGTGCAAGGCGGCGGTCGGGACGGTCAAGATGCGGCACGGCATTGAACAGCACGGGCGACCAATGCCCGCCGATGGGAAAGAGCCGGTGCATCGAAGTATGCATGATCGCCAGCGCCAAACGCGCCATGGCCGGGATGCCCACGCCCATGGCCTGCGCCATCGCTAAAGAAATCAGCCCGCCCGAAGTCACCACCAGCGCCGGGCCTTCACCTTCGGCAATTTCAGCCAGAGCCGATTGCACCCGCGTTTCAAAGTTCTCATAGGTTTCGGGCGTGTCGGCAAGCTTGCCCGCTTTCCAATAGTCAAAGACCTGCGGCAGGTGATGCACAAACTCGCCCGCGCGGGGAAAGGGCACCTTGTGCTGCTGCTCCATCAGATTGGCGAGGGTGAAATACTCCAACTCGTTCAGCCGTGCGTCGCGAATGGGTTCCAGCCCGGTGTTCATCCCCTCCGCCGTCTCGATGTGGCGGGTCAACGTGCCGGTATAAAGCCGCGTGTGGTGGGTTTCACTCTGGCGCAAATGGTCGCCCAGCCACGCGGCCTGCTCATGACCCAGCGGGCTGAGACGGTCATAGCTCAACTCGTCCTTGGCGGTGGAATTGGCTTGGCCGTGGCGGATCAGGGTAATGTGGGACATCAAATGGCTTTCACTGTTCGCCCAAGTGATAGGGCAGCTTGTCGGGCCATACAATGCAATGCACCGCCGCGGCGTTTATCCGTGACGGGGTGTCGGGATTGGCCCCTGACAAGGGCCGAGTTTTGCTTATAGTTTGGGCAATAGCTAGCGGGAGGGGCAGCCATGGCCGAGAGGATCACATTCACGCTTGATGGGCAAACCGTTGAGGCAGAGGCTGGCATGACCATTTGGGAAGTGGCCAATGGTCGGGGTCTTAAAATCCCGCATCTGTGTCATAAGCCCGCCCCCGGCTACCGCCCCGACGGCAACTGCCGCGCCTGTATGGTCGAGATCGAAGGAGAGCGGGTGCTGGCGGCCTCCTGCATCCGCGAGCCTGCCGAGGAGATGGTCGTCACCACCAACAATGCGCGCGCCGAGAATGCCCGCAAAATGGTGATGGAGCTGCTGCTGGCCGACCAACCCGCGCAGGAGGTGGCCCACGACAAATCGAGCCACATGCGCGAAATGGCGGCGCTGAATGGCGTGGAAGAAAGCCGTTTCCCGAAGTTGGAGCGCGACCGTGTGCCGCTTCTCGACGACACCCATGTCGCGATGCGCGTGAACCTCGACGCCTGTATCCAGTGCAACCTCTGCGTCCGCGCCTGCCGCGAGGTGCAGGTCAACGACGTGATCGGCATGGCCGGGCGCGGTCACGATGCCTATCCGGTGTTTGACATCGACGATCCGATGGGCGCATCGACCTGCGTGGCCTGCGGTGAATGTGTGCAGGCCTGCCCGACGGGGGCGCTGATGCCTGCCACGGTGGTGGATGAGGCGCAGGTCGGTGACAGTGCGGATTACGACAGCGAGGTCCAAAGCATTTGCCCCTTCTGCGGCGTGGGTTGCCAGATTTCGTTGAAGGTGAAGGACAATAAGGTCAAATATGTCGAAGGCATCAACGGCCCTGCCAACGAAGGGCGACTCTGCGTCAAAGGCCGCTTTGGCTTTGACTATATCCACCACGATCACCGCCTGACCAAACCGCTGATCCGCCGCAACGATGCGCCCGCGAAAGGGCTGAACGTCGATCCCGGCAATTGGGGCGAGGTCTTTCGCGAAGCGTCTTGGGAGGAGGCGCTGGACTTTGCAGCAAAGGGTCTCAAAGGACGCGGGCGCGAAGTAGCGGGCTTTGGCAGTGCGAAATGTACCAATGAGGAAGCCTATCTGTTCCAGAAAATGATCCGTCAGGGCTTTGGCCATAACAACGTCGATCACTGCACACGGCTGTGCCATGCCTCATCCGTGGCAGCGCTGATGGAGAACGTCGGATCGGGCGCGGTGACGGCAACCTTTAACGAGATTGAGAACGCCGATGTGGCCATCGTGATCGGCGCGAACCCGGTTGAGAACCACCCCGTCGCCGCAACCTATTTCAAACAGTTTACCAAACGCGGCGGCAAGCTGATCGTGATGGACCCGCGTGGTGTGGGGCTGCGGCGTTTCGCCAGCCATATGCTGCAATTCCGCCCCGGCACCGATGTGTCGATGCTCAACGCGATCATGCATGTGATCGTCGAAGAGGGGCTCTATGACGAACAATATATCGCGGCCTATACCGAGAATTGGGAGGCCGAGAAGGCACATCTGAAGGACTTCAGCCCCGAGAAGATGGCCCCCATCTGCGGGATCGGGGCCGAGGTGCTGCGCGATGTGGCGCGAACCTTTGCAGGGGCCAATGCGGCGATGATCTTTTGGGGCATGGGGGTGAGCCAGCACATCCACGGCACCGACAATTCGCGCTGCCTGATCTCTCTTGCGCTGATGACCGGCCAGATTGGACGCCCCGGCGCTGGGCTGCATCCGCTTCGGGGGCAGAACAACGTGCAGGGCGCGTCGGATGCGGGGCTGATCCCGATGTTCCTGCCCGATTATCAGCCCGTCGGCGACGATGGGGTGCGCAGTGCGTTTACCGAGGTTTGGGGCTCGGGCGATTTCAGCGCCGAGAAGGGGCTGACCGTGACCGAGATCATGGACGCGGTGCATGATGGGGACATCAAGGCGATGTATGTGCTGGGGGAAAACCCGGCGATGTCGGACCCGGATGTTGACCACGCCCGCGCGGCCCTTGCCAAGCTTGATCATCTGGTGGTGCAGGACATTTTCCTGACCGAAACGGCGAATTACGCCGATGTGATCCTCCCCGCCAGCGCCTTTGCCGAAAAGGCGGGCACTGTGACCAACACCAACCGACAGGTCCAAATGGGCCGCCCCGCGGTGTCGCCCCCCGGTGAGGCGCGCGAGGATTGGTGGATCGAGGTGGAACTGGCCAAGCGGCTGGGGCTGGGTTGGGACTACGAGAGCCCGGCGGAGGTCTTTGCGGAGATGAAACGCAACATGGCCTCACTCGACAACATCACATGGGACCGTTTGGCGCATGAAAATGCAGTGACCTACCCGTCGCTCAGCGAAAGCGATCCGGGGCAGGCGATTGTCTTTAGCGAGGGTTTCCCGCGTCCCGAAGGCCGTGCCAAATTCACCCCCGCCGCGATCGTGGCCCCTGATGATGTGCCCGATGCGGAGTATCCGATGATCCTGACCACGGGGCGCCAGTTGGAGCATTGGCATACCGGGTCGATGACGCGGCGGTCCAAGGTGCTCGACGGGCTGGAACCGGAGGCGAATTGCTCGTTGCACCCGTCGACCCTGCGTCGTCTCGGCGTCGCCCCGGGCGAACATGTGCGGCTGTCGACCAAACGCGGCAGTATCGAAATCATGGCCCGCGAGGATCGCGCAGTATCACCCGACATGGTCTTCCTGCCCTTCGCCTATGTCGAAGCGGCGGCGAATATCCTGACAAATCCAGCGGTTGACCCCTACGGCAAGATCCCGGAGTTTAAGTTCTCTGCCGTTAGGGTGGAGGCGGCAAAAGGGGCCGTCGCCGCCGAGTAAAGAAAGTTTTAAAGATGAAGATTGATGCCGCCCGATTTCTGAAAGACCTGCACGACCTGCGTGCCATCGGTGCTGCGGGTGTGGGCAAGGGCGTGGTGCGCCCGGCCTATTCCGCCGCCGATGTTGAGGCGCGGGAATGGCTTGCCGGGCGGATGCGCGACGCAGGGCTGACCGTTGAGGTCGACGCCATGGGTAACCTCTTCGGACTTGCCGAGGGGCCGTCGATCCTGCTGGGGTCGCATTCCGACAGCCAGCCCGAAGGCGGCTGGCTTGATGGTGCCTTGGGTGTGATCGCCGCACTTGAAGTGGCCCGCGCAGCACAGGAGGCCGGGGGGCCTGCGGTCTCGGTCGTGTCGTTTCAGGACGAAGAGGGGCGCTTTGGCGTGACCACCGGTTCGACCGTCTGGTCCGGCGCTTTGGATCAGATGGATGCTGACAGTCTCACCGATCACGCCGGGGTCAGCCTGGCCGAGGCGCGCCGCGCGATGACGGGTATGGTCACCGGCCCCGTCGATCCCGCGCAGTTCACCGGCTATATTGAGTTGCACATCGAACAGGGTCCGACGCTGGATGACAGTGGCGAGCAGATCGGTGTCGTCATTGATATCGTCGGCATTCGCGATATGAAGGTGACCTTTGAAGGCCAGCAGAACCACGCGGGCACCACGCCGATGGCGGTGCGCAAGGATGCCTTTCAAGCGGTATCTGCCTTCAACAGCCTGCTCAACGATCGGCTGCGCAATGTGGTGACGCCGAGCACGGTCTGGACCATCGGCCATGTCAGCCTGCATCCCAATGCCTCGTCCATCGTGCCGGGCAAAGCGGTATTTTCCATGCAGTGGCGGGACGGCGACAGCGACCGTCTGTCCCGGATGGAAGCGATCATCCGCGAGACTGCCGAAGAGGTCGCCCAGACCCGCGGGATGGAGCTGTCTTTTGGTCCGATGTTGGGGTTGGAGCCGGTGGCGATGGATGCCCGGCTGCGCGACGCGCTGGCCGATGCGGCGGAGACGGTAGCGCCGGGCAAGTGGCGCAAGATGCCCTCGGGGGCTTTGCACGACGCGACCAATGTGGCCCGGCTGATGCCTGTGGCGATGTTGTTCGCACCGTCGATCAACGGGATCAGCCATGCTTTCGAAGAGGACACAGCCGAAGACGATCTGGTCGCGGCGGTTGAGGTGCTGGGCCGGGCCGTCGCGGCGCTTTGAGCGCCGTCAGTCCCAATCCACATCGCCAAGGAAGATATAGCCCGCGCCATAGATCGTCTTGATCAACTGCGGGTTCTTCGGGTCTTCGCCAAGTTTCGTGCGCAACCGCGAGATGCGCACGTCCATCGCCCGGTCAAAGCTTTCCGAGGCGACGCCGCCAAGGCTTTCTTGCATCTGCGCGCGGCTGATCAGGCGTTTCGGTGCGTCTAGGAACAGGCGCAGCACCTCGCCTTCGGCGTGGGAAAATGTCACCTCGGTGCCTGTCGCATCCTGCAAGACATAGCGGTCGAAATGCGCGGTCCAGCCGTTGAACCGCGCGGTGGTGCCAGCCTGTGGCGTCGGCTTGGCACTGCGCAGGCGGGCGCGAATGCGGGCGACCACTTCGGCGGGGTCGAAAGGTTTGATGATGTAATCGTCGGCCCCAAGCTCCAGCCCTGTCACCCGGTCTTGCACCTGCGCGCGGCCCGAGATGATGATGACGATCGCGCCTTGTTCCAGCGCCAGCCGATGTACCAGCGTCAGCCCGTCGGTGTCGGGCAGGCTAAGATCGACAAGGCAGACATCGGGCGTATGGTTGGCCAAGGCGGCCTCAAAAGCCCGCGCGCGGCCAAAGCTGAGCGTGTCGAAGCCCGCTTCCTGCAACGTGTCCGACAGCATCTGCCGGATCTCGGGTTCGTCATCCAGAATGGTGACCAGTGGGCGCGGGGCGGTATCACGGCTCATGGGGCGGTGGCTTTCAATGGGGCGATCAACGCTTGCAGATCGTCTTTTTCAAAGGGTTTGCGCAGCACCGGCGCGAGGGTCTGCGCCTCGACGAAAAGCGGGTGGTCGGGGGGCAAGGAGGTCATCAGCAACAGCGGCAGGCTGCTGCCGACGCGCCGGGCAAGGTCGATGCCGGTGCCTTCGCCGGTGAGTTGGATGTCCGAGAGGACAAGGGTGATGTCGGGCAAATCAGCGATCAGGGCCGTGGCCTCATCGGCGCTGGTGGCCTCGATCACCGAATGGCCCTGATCCATCAACATGTCGCGCACCACAGCGCGGATATCACTGGTGTCTTCGACCAGCAGCACCAGTCCTGTCGTGGCGGGCACGGTGGCGCGGTAGGGCAGGCGCAGGCTGATCTGCGCGCCGCCCTCGGGGGCATTGCTCAGCCGCAGATCGCCGCCTGCGGATTTGGTCATGTCGTAGACCATCGACAGGCCCAGCCCCGACCCCTCGCTGCCCTTTGTGGTGAAAAACGGCTCGACCCCACGCTCCAGCGCAGAGGGAGAGAAGCCCGGCCCGGTATCGTGGATCACCCATTCGGTCCATGTGTCATGCACCAGCCGTTGGGTCAGCGTGATCGTGCCCTGCGCGCCGCAGGCATCGCGGGCGTTGAGGATGAGGTTCAAAAGCGCGTCCTGCACCCGCCCTTTATCGAGCAGGACAGCCCCCTCCGGCGCGTCATTGCGCACCACCAGCGCGCATTTCGGCGGCAGAGTGGGGGCGGCGAGGGTCGAAAGCTCGTTCAGCAGGTCGGCGAGATCGGTGGCCGCGGGGCGCAGGGCGCGGGGTTCGGTCACATCGGCGATGGAACTCAGCAGCGTGCCGCCCCGCCGCGCGGCGGCCAAGGTGCCTTCGACCAATTCGCCCGCTTGGCGCGGCATGTCAGGCAGGCGGGCAAGTTTCGACTGCATCCCCAGAATGATCGTCAAAAGGTTTGAGAAATCATGCGCCAGCCCAGAGATCATCCGTGAGGCGAGCTCGCGTTTCAGCGTCTGTTGCAGGGCGACGCGGGTCTGGGTTTCTTCGGTGATGTCCATCGACAGGATGTAAACCCCGCCGCGCCCATCGGGGGTGAAGGCACCGCGTATCCGGCGGGCAGAGGCGTCATGAGTGAACTCGATCACCGCCGGGCTGCCCGCATAGGCTTGGGTCAGCGCCGGTTTGATCCGCGCATAGGCGGAGGCCCCAAGCGCGTCGCTGATATGCAGACCGTAGATATTGCTGGGCCGCCCCGGCATCACACTGCTCAGACGGCGGTTGGAATAGATATAGCGGCCATTCTCGTCGACATGGGCGATATGGGCGGGCATCATCTCGGTTGTCAGGCGGGTGCGGGCTTCGCTTTCGGTGACCTGCCGTTTGGCTTCTTCCAGCGCCGTGATCGTCGCTTCGAGTTTGCGGTTGCTGGCGGCGAGCTGTTCGGCATGGGAGAGCAGTTGATCGCTCAGCGCATCGGACCGCGCGCGCAACAGCGCCTCTTGCCGTTTGGTGTTGGTGATGTCGGTATAGACGGTGACCCAGCCGCCCTGCGGCAGCGGGGAGCCTTCGACGCTGATGGTGCGCCCGTTCGCGCGGGTGCGTTCCATGTAATGCGGCACAAAAGCCTGCGCCTGTTCGACACGCTCGGCCACGAAGGCATCGACATCCGTGACCTCACCATATTCGCCGGTTCCGGCAAGGTGGCGGATCGTATCCTCAAACGGCGCGCCGGGAGTGACCAGTTCATCGGGCAGGTCGAACATGGATTGAAACGGCCCGTTGCAGACCGCAAGGCGCAGGTCGCTGTCATAGATCGTCAGCGCCTGAGCGATCAGGTTCAGACCGGCTTGGGTCAGGGCTTTGGTTTGGTCATCGGTGATCTGCATTGGCATCCGTCGACGGTAGGGCCAGCACCGCGCAGAGGAAAGGCCAAATGGCGCTTGACCTTCTTGCGCTGGAGGCCCGGAGAAGCGCGGCAAATGAAACCCGAAAGGCAGAGCATGGACAAGAACTTTGGAATGGTGGCGGTGGCTGCGGTGGTCGCGATTGGCGGATATATGTGGTGGCGTGCCGAAGAGGCCCCGGCCCCCACAGCAAGCGGCGCGGCGATGGCAGCCGTCACCCTGCCGGAAAGCCTGAGCGAGCAGGCGCAGATCGGCGCGCGTGCATTTGAGGCGAAATGCTCGGCTTGTCACGGGGTCAATGCCGCCGGGCGCGAAGGCGCAGGCCCGCCGCTGATCCATAAAATCTATGAACCCAGCCACCACGGCGATGGCGCCTTTCTGGTCGCGGCAACCAATGGCGTACGCCAGCATCACTGGTCTTTCGGCAATATGCCCCCGGTCGAAGGGATCACCCAGGCCGAGGTTAAATCCATCGTGACCTATGTGCGCGAGGTGCAGCGCGCCAATGGCATTGATTAGGCGCGAAAGAAAGTAGGCGCAAAAGGCGGCTAAATCGCGCTGTAACAATTCGTTAGGATTCGGAAAAGATCAGGAAAAAGTTGACCTCCACAAAAAAGAGAACGTCACTTGTGAGATCATAGAAATCGCACAAGCGATCGAACCCGCCGGGGAGGGCGGGCATGGGAGGAAGACAATTTGGCCAAGCCGCTGACGCGTGCCGACGGACCTCAGTCCGTGCCGGCGCTGTTGCATCGCAACGCAAGTGAATTCGCAAACGCCCCCGCTTATCGGGAGAAGGAATACGGGATCTGGCAAAGCTGGACCTGGTCGCAGACCCGCGACGAGGTTGAAGCGCTGGCGCTCGGATTTTTGGAACTGGGGTTGGATGAGGGCGATTTCGTCGCCGTTATCGGGCGCAACCGACCATACCTCTATTGGGCGATGATGGCGGCGCAGATGGCTGGCGCCATTCCCGTGCCGCTTTACCAAGACGCCAACGCCGAAGAGATGGCCTATGTCATGGGCCACTGTGGCGCGCGTATTGCCGTGGTGGGCGATCAGGAGCAGGTCGACAAGATCATCGAAGTGCAGGCGCAGCTGCCCGACTTTGAGCGGATGGTCTATCTCGACCCGCGGGGCCTGCGTAAATACGACCACTCCAAACTTGACCAATACAGCGCCGTGCAGGAACTGGGCCGCGCCAATCGCGAAAAGCACATCGCCGAGTTGGAGGCGCGTCAGGCCAAGCTGAACTACGATTCGACCGGCGTGATGCTTTACACCTCGGGCACCACAGGCAAGCCCAAGGGCGTGGTGTTGAGCAACCGCAACGTGATTGAGACGGCAAAGTCGTCTTCGGAATTCGACAATCTCAAACGCAATGATGAGATCCTCGCCTATCTGCCGATGGCATGGGTTGGTGATTTCATCTTCTCCGTGGGCCAAGCGCTCTGGACCGGGTTCTGCACCAACTGCCCCGAAAGCGCCGAGACGATGCATGTCGATCTGCGCGAGATCGGGCCGACCTATTACTTCGCTCCGCCGCGTGTGTTCGAGACACAGCTGACCAGCGTTATGATCCGTATGGAAGACGCGAGCCGCTTTAAGAAATGGCTGTTCGATACCTTCATGGCCCATGCCCGCAAGGTTGGGCCTGCGATTTTGGACGGCAAGAAGGTCTCGTTCATGGACCGCGCGAAATATGCGCTTGGTGAGCTGATGATCTATGGCCCGCTGAAGAACACGCTGGGGTTCAGCCGCGTGCGCGTGGGCTATACCGCCGGCGAGGCGATCGGGCCGGAGATTTTCGACTTCTACCGCTCGCTCGGCATCAACCTCAAACAGCTCTACGGCCAGACCGAGGCGACGGTGTTCATCACCGCCCAACCCGACGGCGAGGTGCGCAGCGATACCGTGGGCGTGACCTGCCCCGGCGTTGAGTTGAAAATCGCGGACAATGGCGAGGTCTTCTACCGCTCGCCCGGCGTCTTTGTGGAATACTACAAGAACCCCGAAAGCACCGCCGACACCAAGGATGCCGAGGGCTGGGTCGCCACGGGCGATGCGGGCTTTATCGAAGAAGGTTCGGGCCACTTGCGGATCATCGACCGCGCCAAGGATGTGGGCCAGATGGCCGATGGGCGGCTCTTTGCGCCGAAATATGTGGAGAACAAGCTCAAGTTCTTCCCCAACATCCTTGAGACTGTGGTTTTTGGCAACCAGCGCAGCGAATGCACCGCTTTCATCAACATCGACCTCACGGCGGTGGGCAACTGGGCCGAGCGCAACAACATCGGCTACGCCTCTTACCAAGAACTCGCGCGGCATCCGCAGGTGATGGACACGATCCAAAGCCATGTGGAGGAGGTGAACCGCTCGGTCGCCGAGGATGAGATGCTTTCGGGCTGTCAGGTGCACCGTTTTGTCGTGCTGCACAAAGAGTTGGACGCCGACGACGGTGAATTGACCCGCACCCGCAAGGTGCGCCGCAAGATCATCGAAGAGAAATACGCCGACATCATCACCGCGCTTTATGACGGCTCCAAACAGGTCAGCACCGAGACGGAAGTGACTTATGAGGATGGCCGCAAGGGCTCAATCAAGGCGACGCTCGAGATTCGCGACGCCGCGGTGCAGCCGACCAGCCACAAGATGGCAGCGGAATGATTACAGTAGTGCCTTGGATAATAGGGGCTGCAGGCTTGGGTATAAGCGTCCTTTGGAAGGATGGCGCACCGAGTTGGTTAGCTGGAGCAGAGAATCGTCATAGCGACTATGGGTACTCATTCATCGCTATCATCTTCGGGACGGGGGCATTGTATGCCGAACGCCAAATCACTGGCTTCTCAGATGGGTTCGTAATCGAGGCGTTTGCTCTGCTTATTTACTGGTTGATTTGTCGCGGCATAATGGGTGGGCCATCATAATGAAAGATAATCCTGACAGCTATGTCACCGACGACGGCCGCACCATCGGCCCGACGGTGATGGAGATGAAGAACATCACCCTGCGCTTTGGCGGCGTGGAGGCGATCAAGGACATCTCATTCGACATCCGCGAGGGTGAAATCCGCGCGATTATTGGGCCGAACGGGGCGGGGAAGTCCTCGATGCTCAATGTAATCAGCGGCTTCTACGTCCCGCAGGAGGGTGAGGTTTGGTACAAAGGCGCGCAGCGTCCGCCGATGAAACCCTACCAGGTGGCGCAGCAGGGCATCGCACGGACCTTTCAGAACATCGCGCTGTTTGAGGGCATGTCAGTGCTCGACAACGTGATGACGGGTCGTCTGACGCAGATGAAATCGGGCCTGCTGGCGCAGTCTTTGTGGAAGGGCAAGGCCGAGCGCGAAGAGGTCGAGAACCGCGAGATCGCCGAGAAGGTCATCGACTTTCTGGAGATTCAGGCGATCCGTAAAACCCCGGTCGCGCGTCTGCCTTACGGTCTGAAAAAGCGCGTTGAACTGGCCCGCGCCTTGGCGGCTGAGCCAACGATCCTGCTGCTGGATGAGCCGATGGCTGGCATGAACGTCGAAGAGAAAGAGGACATGTCCCGCTTTATTCTCGACGTGAACGACGAATTCGGCACCACCATCGCGCTGATTGAGCATGACATGGGCGTGGTCATGGACCTGTCCGACCGCGTCGTCGTGATGGATTACGGCCGCAAGATCGGTGACGGCTCGCCCCACGACGTGCGCAACAATCAAGAGGTGATCGACGCCTATCTGGGGGTGGCACATGAGTGATCTTTGCATGGCGACCGCAGGCAGCAACACTGCCGTTCTGACTTTGGGGAGGGCCAATGATGCCTGAGCAACTGGCGTTTACAATCGAGGTCTTCATGAACGGGCTGATGGCCGGGGTGCTCTATGCGCTCGTGGCGCTTGGCTTCGTGCTGATCTACAAGGCTTCGGGCATTTTTAATTATGCTCAAGGTGTTATGGCGCTTTTTGCCGCGCTGACACTGGTCGGGATCATGGACGGGCAGGTGCCCTTTAGCCATCTGATTAACGCGATCCTCGGCACCGAGGTGCATCACTTCGGTTGGCATGTGCCCGCCTTCCTTGCCATCCTGCTGACGATGGTGGTGATGATCGTGCTGGCCTATTGCGTGCAGCGGTTCGTATTCCGCTACCTTGTGGGCCAAGAGCCGATCATTCTGTTCATGGCGACCATCGGTCTGGCCTATTTCCTTGAAGGCGTCGGCGATCTGATGTGGGGGTCTGAGATCAAGACGCTCGACGTGGGGCTGCCGCAGGGCATTAACATCTGGATTGATGAATTTACCTTTGACGCCACAGGCTACGGCTTCTTTATCGACAACCTCGATATCGTGGCCTCCATCGTCGCGGCGATCCTTGTGATTGGGTTGGTGATGTTCGCGCAATACACCAAGCAGGGCCGCGCCATGCGGGCTGTGGCGGACGACCATCAGGCCGCGCTGTCGGTGGGGGTCTCGCTCAACTTCATCTGGATCTTGGTCTGGTCGCTGGCGGGGTTCGTGGCCTTGGTCGCGGGCATCATGTGGGGCGCCAAGTCGGGCGTGCAGTTCTCGCTGTCGCTCATCGCGCTGAAGGCGCTGCCAGTGCTGATGTTGGGTGGCTTCACCTCGATCCCCGGTGCGATTGTCGGCGGGCTGATCATCGGTGTGGGTGAGAAATTGTTCGAATTCCTGATCGGTGCCCCCTTCCTGGGCGGCGCGACTGAGAACTGGTTCGCCTATATGCTGGCGCTGGTCTTCCTCGTCTTCCG
This sequence comes from Sulfitobacter sp. LC.270.F.C4, assembly GCF_032922545.1. Lineage (NCBI taxonomy): Bacteria > Pseudomonadati > Pseudomonadota > Alphaproteobacteria > Rhodobacterales > Roseobacteraceae > Sulfitobacter > Sulfitobacter sp. LC.270.F.C4. The sequence goes on from NZ_CP136692.1 coordinate 748,520, forward strand.
CCCACAGGGCCTGTTTGGGGAGAAGATCATTGAACGGGTTTGATACAGGCATGATGCGCCACTGTGCATCCAACGACACAATGATCGCAGAAGGGAAATCAGTCTAATGTTCTATCGTGAAGCAGGCGATTTCAGCACGACTTACGCCGAAGACCAACAGACCTTTCCGATCAAATTCGACCGCTACCGTTACTATGTGGTGCTGTTCGTCGCGATCTTAGTCATTCCCTTTATGGTCAATGACTACTGGGTAAACTCGCTGTTCCTGCCCTTCCTGATCTACGCCATTGCGGCGATTGGGCTGAACATCCTTGTCGGCTATTGCGGGCAGGTGAGCCTTGGCACCGGGGGCTTCATGGCGGTGGGCGCTTACGCCTGCTACAAACTGATGACGGCGATGCCAGATGTGAGCATGTTCATCCATATCCTGCTCGCCGGGTTGATCACCGCCGCCGTTGGGGCGCTCTTCGGCCTGCCAAGCCTGCGGATTAAGGGGTTCTACCTTGCCGTGGCGACACTTGCGGCGCAGTTCTTCCTTGTGTGGCTGTTTAACCGGGTGCCGTGGTTCTACAACTACTCGGCCTCCGGCCAGATCAGCGCACCTGAGCGGGACACTTTTGGCATCCTGATCACCGGACCGAGCGCCGAAGCCTGGGCCACCTATATGTTCTGCCTGATTTTCACCGTCTTCTCGGCGCTGGTGGCGCGCAACCTGACGCGCGGCTCGGTGGGCCGTAAATGGATGGCGATCCGCGACATGGACATCGCCGCCGAGATCATCGGGGTGAACCCGCTGCGGGCGAAACTGACGGCCTTTGCGGTGAGCTCTTTCTTCATCGGCATCTCCGGCGCGTTGTTCTTTTCGATCTATCTCGGCGCGGTCGAAGTGGGCGAAGCCTTCGGCATCACCAAATCGTTCCTTGTGCTCTTTATGATCATCATCGGAGGATTGGGCAGCATCTTTGGCAGCTTTGCGGGGGCCGCATTCCTTGTGCTGCTGCCGGTGCTTCTGAAGATCGTCGGCGTCGACTGGCTGGGCTGGCCCACGGATATCGTGGCGCATTTGCAGCTTGTGATCGTCGGCGGGTTGATCATCATCTTCCTGATCGCAGAACCCCACGGGCTGGCGCAGCTCTGGCGCGTTGCCAAGGAAAAACTGAGATTGTGGCCCTTCCCGCACTAAGGGACGGCCATGAAAAGCGAGGCCGGAGGGAGGAAACCCGGCCCAAACACCCAAGTCGGACAATCCAAGGGAGGAAACACCGATGAAATATAAACTGGGAACACTGGCCGTAGCTGGCCTGATGGCCGCAAGCCCCGTGATGGCGGACCTTGTCTTTCCATCGCTGAGCTATCGTACCGGGCCCTACGCGGCGGGCGGCATCCCCTTCGCCGATGGCTACGCCGATTACTTCACGTTGCTGAACGAGCGTGACGGCGGCATCGGTGGCGAAACCATCCGTGTGCCAGAGTGCGAGACGGCCTATAACACCGAAAAAGGCGTTGAGTGCTACGAGTCGACCAAGGGCGAAGGCGCGCTGGTGTATCAGCCGCTCTCGACCGGCATCACCTACCAGCTGATCCCCAAAGTCACCGCAGACGACATCCCGATGCTGACATCGGGTCTGGGCCGTACCTCGGCCAAGAACGGCAACACTTTCAGCCACGTCTTTAACTTCCCTGCGAACTACTGGGATGGCGCGTCTGTTGCGATCAAGCACATCATGGAGCAGGAAGGCGGCAGCCTTGAGGGCAAGAAGATCGCGCTCGTGTACCACAACTCCGCCTATGGCAAGGAGCCGATCCGCACGCTGCAAGAGCTGAGCGAGAAGCATGGTTTCGAGCTGAAAGAAGTGCCCGTCGATCACCCCGGTCAGGAGCAGAAATCGCAGTGGCTGCAAATCCGCCGCGACAAGCCTGACTATGTGATCATGTATGGCTGGGGCGTGATGAACCAAGTTGCGGTTCAAGAAGCCGCCAACATCCGCTTCCCGATGGATAAGTTCATTGGCATCTGGTGGTCCGGTTCGGAAAACGACGTTCTGGCGGCGGGTGCCAAGGCCGATGGCTACAAGGCGCTGACCTTCCACAACGTGGGCTCCGACTATCCGCTCTATGACGATCTGCAGAAGTACGTCGTCGATGCGGGCAAAGCTGCCGGTGCAGGCGATCAGGTTGGTTCGGTGCTTTATAACCGTGGCGTCTATGCCGCCATGCTGGTGTCTGAAGCGGCCCGTACGGCGCAGGAAATCCACGGTGTGAGCGACATCTCCGGCGGCCAGATGCGCGACGGGATGGAGCAGCTTGAGATCACCGAAGAGAAGATGGCGGCGCTTGGCTTGCCGGACTTCGGGCCTGAGTTCTCGGTCTCCTGTGAAAACCATGGTGGCGAAGGCTTTGTCGCCGTGACCCAGTGGGATGCGGAAGCCAAGGAATGGAACCTCGTGTCGGACTTCATGCAGTCGGATCAAGACGTGATCCAGCCGCTGATCGATGCGGATAGCTCGGCCTATGCCGACGAAAACGCCATCGAAGGCAACTGCTAAGATACCGCTCCCGGCTGCCCTTCTGGGTGGCCGGGAACCTACCCAAGCGCCAAGAAAGGTCCTTCCCATGCTGGATGCCGCCAACACCAATGACGTCGCAGTCGACAACCTGCTTGAGGTCAACAATATCGAGGTGATCTACAACCACGTCATCCTCGTGCTGAAGGGCGTCAGCCTGAATGTGCCCAAGGGCGGCATCACCGCGCTGCTGGGCGGCAATGGCGCGGGCAAGACGACGACGCTCAAGGCGATCTCGGGGCTGCTGGCCTCGGAGCGAGGCGAGGTTACCAAAGGCTCGATCAAATACCGCGGCGGTCCGATCCAGCATCAGGATCCTGCCGAGACCGTGAAGAAAGGTGTCGTGCAGGTCATGGAAGGCCGTCACTGTTTTGAGCACCTCACCATCGAAGAAAACCTTCTGACCGGTGCCTATACCCGCACCGATGGCAATGCCGCGATCCAGCAGGACCTTGAGATGGTCTATAATTATTTCCCCCGCCTGAAAGAGCGCCGCCGCTCGCAGGCTGGCTATACCTCGGGCGGCGAGCAGCAGATGTGCGCCATTGGCCGCGCCCTGATGTCCCGGCCTGAGACGATCCTTTTGGACGAGCCGTCGATGGGCCTTGCGCCGCAACTGGTTGAGCAGATTTTCGAGATCGTGAAATCGGTGAACGAACAGGAGGGCGTGACCTTCTTGCTGGCCGAGCAGAACACCAACGTCGCGCTGCGCTTTGCGCATTACGGCTACATCCTCGAATCCGGTCGCGTGGTGATGGACGGCCCCGCCAAAGACCTGCGCGAGAACCAAGACGTGAAGGAATTCTACCTCGGCATGTCCGACGAAGGCCGCAAGAGCTTTCGCGACGTGCGCAGCTACCGCCGCCGCAAACGCTGGCTGAGTTAAGCCGGTACCCGACCGGACCAGAAAGACCCAAGACAAGACCAGAGCGGGCCTGTGCCCTCTCCAGTGATGCCATAGCAGGAAAGTGACAGGGATGCTGACCAAGCCCCATTTCGACGATCTGGAAACCCGCAGCGCCGACCAACGGGCGGCCGATTTGGCGCAGGCGCTGCCGCAGCAGATCGCCCGCGCACAGGGCTTGCCGGGTTATGGCGAGACGCTCAAAGGGGTGGACGCATCACAGATCACCTCAGCCGCCGCCCTAGCCGACCTCCCGGTGCTGCGCAAATCTGAGCTTGGCAAGGCGCAGGCGGGGCAGCCGCCCTTCGGCGGGTTCACGACCAAGCCGGTGACGGAGTTCAGCCATGTCTTCCAGTCGCCCGGCCCGATCTACGAGCCCTCCAGCAACGATCCTGACTGGTGGCGGATGGGGCGCTTCCTGCATGCCGCGGGCATCGGCGCGGGCGATGTGGTGCACAACTGCTTTGGCTACCACCTGACCCCTGCCGGCATGATTTTCGAATCCGGTGCGCGTGCGGTTGGGGCGACCGTCTTGCCCGCAGGCACTGGCCAGACCGAGCTACAGGTCACCGCCGCCCGTGATGTGGGCTCAACCGCCTATGCGGGCACGCCGGATTACCTCAAGGTGATCTTGGAAAAGGCCGATGCCATGGGGGTTGAGCTGAAAATCACCAAGGCGGCAGTCGGCGGCGGCGCGCTTTTCCCCAGCCTGCGGGCCTTCTATCAAGAGCGCGGTATCACCTGTTTGCAATCCTATGCCACCGCCGATCTGGGCAATATCGCCTATGAAAGCCCGGCGATGGAGGGGCTGATCGTCGACGAGCAGGTCATCGTCGAGATCGTCACTCCCGGCACCGGAATCCCGGTCGCGCCCGGTGAGGTCGGTGAGGTGGTGGTCACCACGCTGAACCCCGATTACCCGCTCATTCGCTTCGCCACTGGCGACCTTAGTGCCGTTTTGGAGGGCGAAAGCCCCTGTGGGCGGACCAACATGCGGATCAAGGGCTGGATGGGCCGCGCCGATCAGACCACCAAGATCAAGGGCATGTTCGTCCGGCCCGAGCAGGTGGCGGCACTGGTCGCCCAGCACGAGGAGATCCAAAAGGCCCGCGTCATCGCCAGCCGGGAAGGCGAGGCCGATGTGATGACAGTTCAGATCGAAACCGCCGGAGAGGACAAGGACGCCTATGCCCGATCCGTCGCCGATCTACTCAAGCTCAAGGGCCGGGTCGAGCTGGTTGCCCCCGGCAGCCTGCCGCGCGACGGGTTGGTGATCGAAGATACCCGCAGCTACGATTGAGGCGCGGCGTCGCGCCCTCTGGCATTTCCGAGTGAAATCGTCGAAATAGGGCGCATGACGCTGAACACCGCCTCCTCTGAGACGCCTCATCTGCGCCGCGCCCGCGACGGGCTGCGCGCGCTGTCGGCTGTCGCCCTGACCGTCGCCACCATCTGTGCGCTGCCGATGCTGGCGGTCCTGATCGCCGCGCTGAGCGGCGGGACGGAGACGGTGCAGCATCTGATCGACACGGTGCTGGGCCGCTACACGGTGACGACGCTGCTTTTGGTGCTGCTGGTATCTCTCGGCACCTTTGCCATCGGTGTGGGGGCGGCATGGCTGGTGACGATGACACGTTTCCCCGGCGCCAAGCTGTTGGAGATTGCACTGGTGTTGCCGCTGGCCTTCCCGGCCTATGTGCTGGCCTACGCCTATACCCATGTGCTCGACCATCCCGGCATTGTGCAGACCATGCTGCGCGACGTGACGGGCTGGGGCCCGCGTGACTACTGGTTCCCCGAGATCCGCTCGCTTGGCGGGGCGGCGGCGATGCTGGTGTTGGTGCTTTATCCTTACGTCTACCTGCTGGCCCGCGCCGCATTTCTGCAACAAAGCGGGACGACATTCCTGGCCGCCCGCGCGCTCGGCTCCAGCGCTTGGGCCGCGTTTTTCAAGGTCAGCTTGCCGCTGGCGCGGCCCGCCATTGCGGGCGGCGTGTTGCTGGCGGTGATGGAGACCATCGCCGATTTCGGCACCGTGGCCTATTTCGGCGTCCAGACCTTTGCCACCGGCATCTACACCAGCTGGTTCTCCATGTTCGACCGGGCCGCCGCCGCGCAACTGGCGCTTTGCCTGCTGAGTTTCGCGCTATTGCTGGCGATGCTGGAGCGGGCGCAGCGCGGCAAGGCCAAGTATCACGACCCCGCGCGTCGGACCCAATCCGCACCGCCAGCCGAGCTGAAAGGCTGGCAGGCCGCAGCGGCGATCGTGCTTTGTGGTGTGCCGGTGCTCTTTGGCGCGGTGCTGCCGGTGGTCATCCTCGTGACCATGGGGCTTGATAGCGAGCAGAGCCTTTTCAGCCCGCGCTACCTCGGTTTCATGCGCAATTCGGTGACGCTGGCGGGGGTCGCGGCTGCGCTGACGGTGCTGGCGGCGATCAGCGTGGGGTTTTACCGGCGGCTGCGCCCGGGCCGGGTCTCGCAGGGGGCGGCTTATGTCGCGCGGTTGGGCTATGCGGTGCCGGGCGGGGTGATCGCCGTGGGGCTGCTGGTGCCCTTCGCGGCCTTCGACAACGCGCTCGACGCTTGGATGCGCGAGACCTTTGATGTTTCCACCGGGCTTTTGATTACCGGTTCAATTTGGCTCTTGGTGCTGGCCTATCTGGTGCGCTTCCTCGCTGCGGCGCTTGGGGCCTATGAGGGCGGGCAGTCGATGGTGCATGCGAATATGGACGCCGCCGCGCGGTCACTGGGGCAGACGCCCTTGGGGACGCTGCGCCGGGTGCATCTGCCGATCCTTGCGCCGAGCCTGCTGACCGCGCTGCTGATCGTCTTTGTCGATGTGATGAAGGAACTGCCCGCCACGCTGATCATGCGGCCATTCAACTATGACACGCTGGCGGTGCAGGCCTACCGTTTGGCGAGTGATGAACGCTTGAACGGAGCGGCGGTGCCGAGCTTGGTGATCGTGGCGATGGGGCTGCTGCCGGTGATCCTGATCTGCCGGCAGGTGGGGCGGCAGCGGTAACGCGGAAGGGCCAGCGCCTGCCCGTGGGGTGGCGATCCTGACGTGCCTTGGTGCCACTTTAGGGTGCAATCTTGGTGTGTGTTCGCTAGGGCTTGCCCTGCCTCACCAAATCGCCTCCCCACGGGCAGGCGATGGCCCGGCGCCTGCGGCTTGATTCCGGGCCGGGGCGCGATGAGGGGGAGGGTGATGCCCGGGGTGCCCCCGGGCGGGCGCTTGCGGGAAGCGCCGCGCATAAAAAAAGGCGGGCCCGAAAGCCCGCCTTCTGCATTACTCGCTAGGTTGAATTATTCCCAGCCGACCGAGTTGAAGATCTTCTGCGCGGTGCCGATGTTCTCGGCCACGTCCGACAGGTTCACCTCGTCGGCTTTGAACTCACCCAACTGCTTGACGCTGTCGGCCAGTTCTACGCCTTCCACGGTGGGGAATTCATCGTTGCCCGCCGAGAAATAGACCTGCGCCTGATCGGAGGCGAGATACTCAAGGAATTTCACCGCGTTCTCACGGTTCGGGGCGTTCTTGGCCACGCCGCCGCCCGAGAGGTTCATATGCGCGCCGTTGCCTTCTTGGTCCGGCCAGATCAGGCCGATCTTGCCGATATCGGCGCTCACGCCGTCGACATCGGTGCGGATCGCGCGCGCGAAGTAATAGCTGTTGGAGACCGCGATGTCGCACTCACCCGAAACGATGCCGCGCAGCTGGTCGGTGTCGCCGCCTTGGGGTGCGCGCGCCATGTTGTCGACCACGCCCTGCGCCCATTCGGTCGCGGCTTCTTCGCCCTCATGGGTCACGATGGAGGCCAGCAGGGTCTGGTTGTAGGTGTTGGTCGAAGACCGGATGCAGACCTGACCTTTGTAAGCCGGATCGGCAAGATCCATGTAGGTCGCTGGCGGATTGTCCATCGTCTCTTTGTTGTAGAAGATGATCCGCGCGCGTTGGGACAGACCGAACCACTGGTTGTCGTCGTCCTGCAGGTTGCCGGGGATGCGCTCTTCGAGCGTGTCGCTCTCGACCGCTTGCAGCAGGTCCATGTCTTTGGCGCGCTTGAGGCGGCTGGTGTCCACGGTCAGCAGGACGTCGGCGGGGGAGTTCGCGCCTTCGGCTTCCATACGGGCCAGCAGTTCGTCGGCTTTGCCTTCGATGCGGTTGATGGTGATGCCGGTTGCTTCGGTAAAGTCGGAGTAGAGCCGCTCGTCAGTGTCGTAGTGACGCGAAGAGTAGAGATTCAACTCGCCATCGGCCAGCGCAGGAAGGGCCAGCGCCATCAGCGCGGCGGCGGCAGTCGATGTTTTGCAGAAGGTCATATCAGGGTCCTGTTCCATTTGGGATAACTTGACTGAAACAGTAAGAAACAGATTTTATCCGGCCCTGCAACCAATTCCGATAAATTTGGTCGGAAAGCCCCCGGCCGCATCAGGCCGAGGGCTAAGCGGTCAGTCTTTGCCGCCGATTTTGTCTTGGGTCTTGGTGTCGAAATCGCTGGCGTCGTGCCGCTCATGCAGTTGCATCGACAGGTCGTCGCCGAAGGCGCGGTTGACCATACGGCCCCGGGTCACGGCAGGGCGTGCGTCAATCGCTTCGGCCCAACGCATGACGTTTTTGTAAGAGGTCACGTCAAGGAACTCAGCCGCCGAATAGAGCCGCCCGAGCACCAATTGACCATACCAGCTCCAGATCGCCATATCGGCGATGGAGTATTCATCGGCGAAATACTCATGCTCGGCCAAATGCTTGTCCATCACATCAAGCTGACGCTTGGTTTCCATCGCGAAACGGTTGATGGGGTATTCGAACTTCTCTGGGGCGTAGGCGTAGAAATGGCCGAAGCCGCCGCCAAGGTAGGGCGCGCTGCCCATCTGCCAAAAGAGCCACGACAGCGCCTCGGTCCGGCGGGCGGGGTCTTGGGGCAGAAAGGCGCCAAACTTCTCAGCGAGATAGAGCAGGATCGCCCCCGATTCGAAGACCCGCTGGGGCGCATCGCCAGAGTGGTCCATCAGCGCGGGTATTTTGGAGTTGGGGTTCACCTCGACAAAGCCCGAACCGAACTGATCGCCCTCGGAAATATCAATCAGCCATGCGTCGTATTCAGCCGCCTTATGGCCCGCCTCTAGCAGCTCTTCGAACATCACCGTGACTTTGACGCCATTGGGCGTGGCGAGGGAATAAAGCTGAAAGGGGTGGTCGCCGACGGGCAGGTCCTTGTCATGGGTCGCACCGGCGATGGGCCGGTTGGTGCTGGCGAATTTGCCGCCGCTTTCTGATTCCCATTTCCAAACCTTTGGGGGCGTATATTCGGGCGTGTCCGACATGATGGTCTTCCTTGTTATTCAAGTCTGCTTTGAAGGTGGGGTTTTGCGCCGGGGTTGCAAGCCGTTATCCGCAACGAAAAAGGCCGCCCCCGAAGGAGCGGCCTTTAATTCTAAAAAGCTGCGAAGCTCAGCCCTGACGGGCTTTGAACCGGCGCTGCGTCTTGTTGATGACGTAAACGCGGCCTTTGCGACGCACAACACGGCAATCGCGATGCCGATTCTTGAGCGAGCGGAGCGAATTGCGAACCTTCATGGTCGTCTCCTCATGTCGTGGCGCGGGCCAGCGCCTGGGTTGCGGGCAACCTGCCAAAGGCAGGTCGATGAATAATGGTGGGCGATACTGGGATCGAACCAGTGACCCCTTCGATGTCAACGAAGTGCTCTACCGCTGAGCTAATCACCCACTTTTAAGCGTTTCCATACCGGCCCCAAAACTAAATGGGGCGCGAAATTTCGCGCCGTTGGGGTGCTATAAAAGGAGTCGGCGACGGGATCAAGGGCTTTTGGAGCGGAATAAACACGCTATGTTCGACTTAGAAGGAATTATTATGCCGATGACCGCCTACGAAGTACTGCATCCCGACCGAAACCGCTCTTGCGTGGTCTTTGCCTCGCCCCATTCGGGTCGGGATTATGCGGCGTCTTTCCTGCGGCGGTCGGTTTTGGACGAACATGCGATCCGCTCGTCCGAGGATGCTTTTGTCGATCTGTTGTTCGATTGCGCGCCGCTGCATGGGGCCTCTTTCATCAAAGCTGGTGCGCCGCGGGCCTATATCGACCTCAACCGCGCGCCAGAGGAGTTGGACCCATCGGTCATCGAAGGGATCCCGCGGCAGGGTCATAACCCGCGCGTGGCCTCGGGGCTTGGGGTGATTCCCCGCGTGGTGGCCAATGGTCGGGCGATTTATCGTGGCAAGCTTTCCCAAGAGGAGGCGCAGCTGCGCATCGACAGCTACTGGCGGCCCTATCACGCGAAATTGCAGGAGTTGCTGAGCGGGGCGCATCGCCGTCACGGGCAGGCGGTGCTGGTCGATTGCCACTCCATGCCGCATGAGGCGATGGATGGCGTCGCGCGCGGCGGGATGCGGCGGCCCGATGTCGTGTTGGGCGACCGCTTTGGCGCGGCGGCGGGGGGGGAGGTGGTCGACCGGATCGAAGCCGCCTTTGTCGAGGCGGGGTTCGTGGTGACGCGCAATTCGCCCTTTGCCGGGGCCTATATTACCCAAGCCTATGGCCGTCCCTCGCGCGGGCAGCATGCCGTGCAGGTCGAGATCGACCGGGCGCTCTATATGAACGAGCGGTTGATTCGGCCCAACGGTGCTTTCGAGGCGGTGCAGGCAGCGTTGCAGCGTGTGGTGGCCGAAGTGGCGCAGATCGGACAGCAGCGGCTTCCCCTCGCTGCGGAGTAGGTCAGCGCAGGGCGCGGCCTTTCACGATTGCTTTATCGCCGAAACGGCTGCGAATGTTGTCGGCTGCGCGTTCGGCGCGGCTGCGCTGTGCGGCTCCGGGATCAAGTAGATCGCCGGCCATATCCGCCCCCTCTGCGCCCGAAGAATCCGATAGCCCCACGCCGATCAGCCGATAGGCGCTATTGTGGTCGACCTGATCGAACAGGGCGCGGGCGGTGCGATAAATGCGGTCGGCCAGTTGCGTCGGATCGTGCAGCGACAGGCGGCGTGTTAGCAAAGAGTGATCGGCGCGCTTCAGTTTTAGCGTCACCACCCGGCCTGCCATCTCTTTCGCCTTGGCACGGTCCGCCACCTTTTCCGCCAAGCGCCAGATGTGGCCATCGAGAATCTCTGCATCGCCGGTATCGTCAGAAAATGTTGTCTCATTGCTGATCGACTTTACCGGACGGTGCCGCGACACGCGCCGTTTGTCTTGCCCGCGCGCGAGATGCCACAGCCGGTCGCCCATGCTGCCAAAGCGGGCGATGAGATCGGTCTGGTCCCACCGCAACAGATCGGAAAAACTGCGGATGCCGGCCTTTTCCAGCGCGGTCTGCGTGGCGGCCCCGACGCCCCAGATCATGCCCACCGGTTTGTCGCGCAAAAACGCCGCCGTTTCGCCGGCGCCGATGACAGAGAACCCATGCGGCTTGTCGAGGTCCGAGGCGACCTTGGCCAGAAACTTGTTATGACTCAGCCCGATAGAACCTGTCAGCCCCAGTTCCACCTTCATCCGCCGCACCAAACGCGCCAGCATCACCGCCGGGGGCTGACCGTGCAGCCGCGCGGTGCCGGTCATATCGAGAAATGCTTCGTCCAGCGACAAGGGCTCAATCGCCGGGGTCATCTCTTCCATCATCGCGCGAATCGCGCGGGAGGCTTCGACATAGACCTCCATGCGTGGCTTGATGATCACCGCCTCGGGGCACAGCTTGAGCGCCTGAAACATCGGCATGGCCGAGCGCACGCCCCGTATCCGCGCAACATAGCAGGCGGTCGACACGACCCCGCGCCGCCCGCCGCCGATGATGACGGGTTTGCCAGCCAGTTCGGGATTGTCGCGTTTTTCCACCGAGGCATAGAAGGCATCGCAATCCATATGGGCGATTGACAGGTCGAAGAGTTCCGGGTGGGACAGCACACGCGGGCTGCCACAGCGCGGACAGCGCCGCGCCGGAGCGATTTCAGAAAGACAGTCGCGACAGAGGGTAGCCATGAGTACACCGGGAGGGCAGGGTTCGGGCGACAATTCTAACCAGATCGCGAGGGATTTAACATGGGCTTTGATGGCGCAAAGCTGGCGCTGTACCTTGGAGAGAAGCTGGCCGTGATCCTGCGCGATGACACGCCGGGCCTGCCCTTTGCGGATCATTGGGATCTGCCCGGTGGGGGCCGCGAGGGGGCAGAGACCCCGCTGGCCTGCGCGCTGCGCGAATGCCGCGAAGAGTTGGGGATCGTGGTGCCCGAAGACGCGGTGATCTGGCAAGGCAGTTTTGATGAGGCGGGGCGGATCAAATGGTTCTTCGTTGCGCGCTTGCCTGCCGAGGCCGAGGCCCAGATTGTCTTTGGCGACGAGGGGCAGCGCTGGCGTTTGATGACGCAGGATGAGTTTCTGACCCACCCCCGAGCGGTGCCCGCATTTCAGGACCGTTTGCGGGTCTATCTGGCGCAAAGCGCGACAGAAAAAGACCAGCACTAGAGGGGGAAATAAAGGCCCCCCGCCTGCGTGAGCGGGGGGAGGTGACGAACATCAGGAAGAACCAGTTCGTCGGGGAGTATCACCTGAGTTCAACATAACATGTTACGCGGTTTTCGCCTAACATTGATGGCCGCCCCCGCGGCGCATCCCGGCGCGCTGTGGTCGATTTGCTACAGGGCGAGGGAGGTTCTTGTTAAAGTTCAGAAATTTCCTGAAGCACGGCGCGGGCAGCGGCAGCGGGGTCTTCGGCCTGCCAGATCGGGCGGCCCACCACGATGTGATCGGCGCCATCCGCGATGGCCTGACCGGGGGTGGCGACCCGTTTCTGATCGCCCAATGCGGCACCTTGGGGGCGCACGCCCGGCGTGACGATAAGCTTGCCGTTTGCTTCGGGGAGGGCGCGGATCGCGGCGGCCTCTTGAGGGGAGGCGATGACGCCATCCGCGCCTGCGTCCAACGCGCGGCCCGCACGGGTCAGCACCAGATCGCCCAGATTGCCCGGTTGGATCAGCGCGGCGTCAAGGTCGGCGCGGTCAAGCGAGGTGAGGATCGTGACGGCGAGGATCTTCATGTCGGTGCCGGCGGCACCTTGCTTGGCCGCCGCCACCACATGCGGGTCGCCGTGGACGGTCAGGAAATCCAGATCGAACTGGGCCAGCCCGCGCACCGCCGCCTCAACGGTGGCACCGATGTCGAAAAGCTTCATATCAAGGAAGATGCGCTTGCCATGTTCCTGTTTCAGTTCATTGGCCAAGGCCAAGCCGCCGCCCGTCAGCATGCCGAGGCCGATTTTGTAAAAGCCCACCGCATCGCCGAGCTTTTCGGCCAGTTCCAGCCCCGCGACCGCATGGGGAACATCAAGGGCGACAATCAGACGGTCATCAGACATGCGAGGGCTCCTGCCAATTTTCAAACGGCTTTGACCTACGCCGCGGCGCGGGGCAAGTCCATCATTCATGCAATAGGGGCGCAAAAAAATAGGGGCGCAAAAAAGAGGCCCGAACACCGCGTTGCGGGGTCCGGGCCAAGTGATCAGAGACTTAGCAGGCAGGCACCGGTCTCTGGTATGCGGAACGCCACATCGGGACAGATGAGGTGGCAGCAGGTCCGCGGGCAGCCGCGCGGCAGGCAGGTGCCGCACGGAAGAGGGTTAGGCTGCGTCGCGGCCGGGGAGGTCCATGACCTCTTCCAACCAACGCAGCGGATCGAAGCTGCGGCGTCCGGCCCGCTGAGCGGGGACGTGGCGCAGGACTTCGGAACTCAAACCACGTTTCTGGGCGTGGCGGCGGAGCGCTTGACGGGACAGGCCGTCAGCGGCATCGCGGTATGACATGGTAATCGGGGCATCGATGGCACAAGCGTAGCGGCGCAGCTGCTCCCCGTCTTGGACGGTCACCAGCGCTTCGAAACACTGAGTGGCCGCATTGTAGGTGACTTCTGTCAACTGGATAGGGCGCGTCTGCATCGTTTCACCTCTTGTGTTCTTCTGAACCTTGGCAGGCTTTGTCGTCCTGCTCTCGTCTGGGGAATAAACGCGAGAGGCAGCCAAATGGTTTCATTATGGTTACACTTTCTGTGGATAAAGGTTAACAATGTATTTATATCAATGGCATAGGATGGTATTTTTTGACGCAAAGTTGCCGTATTTTCGCCTTATTGGCTGAATTCTTCCTATTGGCGGCTTCTTTGGCGGCGGTATTTTGCGCCCGTACGGTCTTGAACCCGCAGCACCGCTTCCCAAATTGATACCGAGGCTCAGACCGCTGCGTGCCACATATCGGGCGCGGCATTTTGGAGCGCTTGTAGAAAAGGAGAGACCCATGGACTTGAGCAAGTTCACGGAAAGATCGCGCGGCTTTATTCAAGCGGCGCAAACCATTGCGACACGGGAAAGCCATCAGCGGCTGTCCCCTGAACATGTACTCAAAGCACTGCTGGACGACGACCAAGGGCTGGCGCGCAACCTGATCGCGGCCTCGGGCGGCGATGGTGCGCGCGTGATGCAGGCGCTTGACCTCGCGCTTGGCAAAATCCCGAAAGTCACCGGCGATGCGGGGCAGGTCTATTTGGACGGCACCACCGCCAAAGTGTTGGCTGAGGCCGAAACCATGGCCAAGAAAGCGGGCGATAGTTTTGTCACTGTCGAACGCATTCTGACCGCGCTTTGCATGGTGAAGTCCGGCGCGAAGACGGCGTTGGAAGCGGGCAAAGTAACGGCTCAAGCCCTGAACACCGCGATCAATGATGTGCGCAAGGGACGCAAGGCCGACAGCGCCACCGCCGAAGACAGCTATGAGGCTTTGGAGAAATACAGCCTCGACCTGACCGCGCGGGCCGAAGAGGGCAAGATTGACCCTATCATTGGCCGGGATGAGGAAATCCGCCGCGCGATGCAGGTGCTGAGCCGCCGGACCAAGAACAACCCGGTGCTGATCGGTGAGCCGGGTGTGGGTAAGACCGCCATTGCCGAAGGCTTGGCCCTGCGGATCGTGCACGGTGACGTGCCTGAATCTCTGCGCAACAAACGCCTGCTCGCGCTCGACATGGGCGCGCTGATCGCCGGGGCGAAATACCGTGGCGAGTTCGAGGAGCGGCTGAAGGCGGTTCTGACCGAGGTGACCGAAGCCGCGGGCGAGGTGATCTTGTTCATCGACGAGATGCACACGCTGGTCGGTGCCGGTAAGGCCGACGGCGCGATGGATGCGTCGAACCTGCTGAAACCTGCGCTGGCGCGGGGTGAGCTGCACTGTGTGGGTGCCACCACGCTCGAAGAATACCGCAAATATGTCGAGAAAGACGCAGCACTTGCGCGGCGGTTCCAGCCAGTAATCGTGCAGGAGCCGACGGTGGAGGACACCGTTTCGATCCTGCGTGGCATCAAAGAGAAGTATGAGTTGCACCACGGTGTGCGCATTTCCGACACCGCGCTGGTCGCGGCGGCGACGCTGAGCCATCGCTATATCACCGACCGTTTCTTGCCCGACAAGGCGATCGACCTGATGGACGAAGCCGCCAGCCGTCTGCGCATGGAAGTCGACAGCAAACCCGAAGAACTGGACGCGCTGGACCGTCAGATCCTGCAGCTTCAGATCGAAGCCGAAGCGCTGAAGAAAGAAGACGATACCGCGTCCAAGGATCGGTTGGAGGCTTTGCAGAAAGACCTGAGCGATCTGCAAGACCGCAGCGCCGAGATGACGGCGCAGTGGCAGGCCGAGCGGGACAAGCTGGCCGGTGCGCGCGACATCAAGGAAAAGCTGGACCATGCGCGGGCCGACCTCGACATTGCTAAACGCGAAGGCAACCTCGCGCGCGCGGGCGAGCTATCTTATGGCGTGATCCCGCAGTTGGAGCGCGACCTTGAAGCCGCCGAGGGCCGCGAAGACGACATGATGGTCGAAGAGGCCGTGCGCCCGGATCAGATTGCCAGCGTCGTCGAGCGTTGGACCGGTATCCCTGCCGGCAAAATGCTGGAAGGGGAGCGGGACAAGCTGTTGCGGATGGAGGAGCAATTGCATGATCGGGTGATCGGTCAGAGCGCGGCTGTCAAAGCGGTCGCCAATGCCGTGCGCCGTGCGCGGGCGGGGCTGAACGACGAAAACCGCCCGCTTGGCAGCTTCCTCTTCCTAGGGCCGACTGGCGTGGGTAAGACCGAATTGACCAAGGCCGTGGCCGAGTTTCTCTTTGACGACGACAATGCGATGGTCCGCATCGACATGTCCGAGTTTATGGAGAAGCATTCGGTGGCCCGTCTGATCGGTGCCCCTCCGGGCTATGTCGGCTATGACGAGGGCGGTGTGCTGACCGAAGCGGTGCGGCGGCGTCCTTATCAGGTCGTGCTTTTTGATGAGGTCGAAAAGGCGCATCCGGATGTCTTCAACGTGCTGTTGCAGGTGCTCGACGATGGTGTGCTGACCGATGGTCAGGGCCGCACGGTCGACTTCAAGCAGACGCTGATCATCCTGACCTCAAACCTCGGGGCGCAGGCGCTGAGCCAACTGCCCGAGGGCGGTGACATGGCCGGGGCCAAGCGCGACGTGATGGACGCGGTCCGGGCGCATTTCCGGCCTGAGTTCCTGAACCGTCTGGACGAGACGATCATCTTTGACCGTCTGGGCCGTGCGGATATGGACGGGATCGTCGATATCCAGATGGCACGGCTGCTCAAGCGGCTTGCGGGGCGGAAGATCACGCTTGATCTGGATGATGCTGCGCGGAAATGGCTGGCGGATGAGGGCTATGATCCGGTCTTCGGCGCGCGGCCACTCAAGCGGGTGATCCAGCGCACCGTGCAGGATCCGCTGGCTGAGATGCTGCTGGCCGGAGACGTGAAAGACGGCGATACCGTCACCGTCCGTGCCGGGGCCGATGGGTTGATCATTGGCGATCAGGTGGCCGCGTCGAACCGGCCCAAACCGGATGATGCCACGGTGCATTAAACGCCCAAGACGTTAAGAAAGGCCGGGGTTTTCCCGGCCTTTTTGCTTGGACTAAAACCCGCGAAAGGCGCCCATTATTCGCCAATCGCTTCCTTCACGATGGTATCTAGCAGGGTTTGCACCTCTTGCATCGCGCCCTCAGGGAAGGCGCGGTAGCCGACGGTCACCTCGTCGCTCTCTGGCAGTTGCATCACGAAAATGTCGTAGGGGCAAAAGCCGATGTTCATCACATCCGCCTCCATCACCTTGCGCGACAGCGCGGCCGAGCAAAAGCTGAACACCTCCGCCGCCTCGAACAGCACCACGTCAGAGCCGACATCCGCGCGTGTGCGGTCCAGCATCTCACCCACATGGCTGACGTTTTCGGGGATCAGCCCTTGGTTCAGGATCGCATTCTCCACCCCAAAGGTCACATCGCCGAAGCTCTGATCCGTGGTATAAGTGACCATCTCATCCGCCTGCGCGGCGCTGGCCAGCATCAGACCGGCGGCAAAAAGGAAACGGATCATGGCGGCACTCCTTTAATAACGGCGCCTAACATTCCGGTGTGCTGGCTGAAATCCGGGCGAAAGGATTTGGTGCCACCCGCGGCGGGCGCTAACTTCTATTGAGTATAGTAGGGAGTGCTGAAATGGCCAATCGCTGGATCAATCGACTGACAGACCGAGACGTGACCGACGAGGCGCAGTACTTTAACCGGCGTCAGATCATGGGCGGCGCGATGGCGGGGCTTGGTCTGGCCGGCTTGGGGCAGGGGGCCATGGCCCAAGAGGAGCTTACCCCGAATGACTATGAGGACATCACCCAATACAACAATTACTACGAATTCGGCACCGGCAAGGGTGACCCCGCGAAATACGCAGGGAGCCTGACGACCAAGCCGTGGACAGTGACCATCGAAGGGATGGTCGACAAGCCAGGCGATTACGCTTTTGAGGACATCATGAAGGCCATGACCATCGAAGAGCGCATCTACCGCCTGCGCTGCGTCGAAGCTTGGTCGATGGTGGTGCCGTGGAACGGGTTCGAGTTGGCCGATCTCCTGAATATGGCCGGGGTGCAATCCGGTGCGAAATACGTCGCGTTCGAGACGGCCTACCGGCCTGAGGAAATGCCCGGCGTCCGCTTCCCCGTGCTCGACTGGCCCTATGTCGAAGGGCTGCGTCTGGATGAGGCGATGCATCCGCTGACAATCATGGCCACCGGCATCTATGGCAAAGACATCCCGAACCAGAACGGCGCGCCGCTGCGTTTGGTGGTGCCGTGGAAATATGGCTACAAGTCGATCAAATCCGTCGTGCGGATCACCCTGACAGACAAACAGCCGCCCACCAGCTGGAACAAGGCCGCGCCGCGGGAATACGGCTTCTACAGTAACGTAAACCCCGACGTGAGCCATCCGCGTTGGTCGCAGGCCGATGAGCGCCCCATCGGTGGCGGGCTGTTTGCGCGGCGTCAGCCGACGTTGATGTTCAACGGCTACGAAGAAGAGGTGGCAGGGCTCTACGAGGGCATGGACCTGACCGCGAACTTCTGATGCGCGACACACTATATATGCACAGAGCTTTTGACCGCCTCGGCGGACGCGTGTTGCCCGGGGTGGCCGTGTGATGGCGGGGGCGATTGACACTCTGAACAGTCTCGCCCGCCGCGTTCCGGTTTGGTCCGTCTATCTGCTGCTGGCCCTGCCGATCCCGTGGTTCTTCTATCAGGGGCTCAACGGTGGGCTGGGTCGTGACCCGGTGAAGGGGTTGGAGCATCTCTATGGCCTATGGGCGCTGCGCCTTTTGATTGCTGGGCTGATTGTTACCCCCCTACGCCGGACACTTGGGCTGAACTTACTGCGCTTTCGCCGAGCCATTGGCGTTATGACCTTTGTCTATGCGCTTGCGCATCTCACCGTCTGGGCCGTGTTGGATGTGCAGACGCTCTCGCGAGTTTGGACGGATATTCTAAAGCGGCCCTATATCACCATTGGTATGGCGGGGTTCCTCTGTCTGATCCCCTTGGCGGCCACCTCCAACAACTGGTCCCTGCGCAAGCTTGGCGCCCGCTGGCGCAAACTCCACCGTCTTACCTATGTCGCGGCGCTGCTGGCGGCGCTTCATTTTCTATGGCTGGCAAAGGGTCTTCAATTGGAACCGCTGATCTACGCCGGAGTGATCTTGGCGCTCTTGATCTACCGCCTTCCCTTCAAGCGCATCCGGCAGAGGCTTTCGCAGGGCGGGGTGAATCGGATTCGCAGTTAAGAGCCGTGATTCACGCCCCTGAATCGCGCCTATGGGCTCTATGGCCTGTGGATAACTGGTGGCGTTAACATAATGGGGCTGCGCAAGTGGGGATAGGGCAAGATTGCGCAAATGATTTAAGGTGTTAAGTTACTGTTATAATTGGGCTTTGAAGTCATTTCACAAAAACTCCACAAAACCTCAAAAAATGGCTTGCGGGTTTCTGTCACTCGCCTTAGAACCCCCTCTACCGGCGGCGCAGAGATGCAGCGGCGGGGCGCCAGACGGGGCGGACGGGAGCGGAGACGCTGAGTTCGGTTCGGAAGGTGGATAAAAATTCGAGGTATTAGGGCGGGGCGCGCCAAGAA
Source organism: Sulfitobacter sp. LC.270.F.C4 (assembly GCF_032922545.1). NCBI lineage: Bacteria > Pseudomonadati > Pseudomonadota > Alphaproteobacteria > Rhodobacterales > Roseobacteraceae > Sulfitobacter > Sulfitobacter sp. LC.270.F.C4. The sequence goes on from NZ_CP136692.1 coordinate 767,498, forward strand.
GTTAGGGCGCATCTCAGTTTCTTTTGTCTCAACGCTGTTTGAAAATTTGATATCTGAAGAGATATGTGGGCGGTTTGGTTCATTCGATGGATCAACGTCTGTATATCGCGCTCTTAGGGTTTAGGCCCGATGATAGAGTGTCAGCTTCACTGTTTGGACGGCTTTCGACTACTTTGTAGTCTCAAGCACAACAAACAGAGAATGGCTTGTATCTTTCAGTAAGGGATACAGGTCGATGTGCAGAGGTTCGACGTCAAGGATAAGCTAGCAATAGCTTTTCAACTTGAGAGTTTGATCCTGGCTCAGAACGAACGCTGGCGGCAGGCCTAACACATGCAAGTCGAGCGAGACCTTCGGGTCTAGCGGCGGACGGGTTAGTAACGCGTGGGAACGTGCCCTTCTCTGCGGAATAGCCACTGGAAACGGTGAGTAATACCGCATACGCCCTTCGGGGGAAAGATTTATCGGAGAAGGATCGGCCCGCGTTAGATTAGATAGTTGGTGGGGTAATGGCCTACCAAGTCTACGATCTATAGCTGGTTTTAGAGGATGATCAGCAACACTGGGACTGAGACACGGCCCAGACTCCTACGGGAGGCAGCAGTGGGGAATCTTAGACAATGGGCGCAAGCCTGATCTAGCCATGCCGCGTGTGTGATGAAGGTCTTAGGATCGTAAAGCACTTTCGCCAGGGATGATAATGACAGTACCTGGTAAAGAAACCCCGGCTAACTCCGTGCCAGCAGCCGCGGTAATACGGAGGGGGTTAGCGTTGTTCGGAATTACTGGGCGTAAAGCGTACGTAGGCGGATCAGAAAGTAAGGGGTGAAATCCCAGGGCTCAACCCTGGAACTGCCTCTTAAACTCCTGGTCTTGAGTTCGAGAGAGGTGAGTGGAATTCCAAGTGTAGAGGTGAAATTCGTAGATATTTGGAGGAACACCAGTGGCGAAGGCGGCTCACTGGCTCGATACTGACGCTGAGGTACGAAAGTGTGGGGAGCAAACAGGATTAGATACCCTGGTAGTCCACACCGTAAACGATGAATGCCAGTCGTCGGGCAGTATACTGTTCGGTGACACACCTAACGGATTAAGCATTCCGCCTGGGGAGTACGGTCGCAAGATTAAAACTCAAAGGAATTGACGGGGGCCCGCACAAGCGGTGGAGCATGTGGTTTAATTCGAAGCAACGCGCAGAACCTTACCAACCCTTGACATCCTGTGCTAACCCGAGAGATCGGGCGTTCACTTCGGTGACGCAGTGACAGGTGCTGCATGGCTGTCGTCAGCTCGTGTCGTGAGATGTTCGGTTAAGTCCGGCAACGAGCGCAACCCACATCCTTAGTTGCCAGCAGTTCGGCTGGGCACTCTAAGGAAACTGCCCGTGATAAGCGGGAGGAAGGTGTGGATGACGTCAAGTCCTCATGGCCCTTACGGGTTGGGCTACACACGTGCTACAATGGCAGTGACAATGGGTTAATCCCCAAAAGCTGTCTCAGTTCGGATTGGGGTCTGCAACTCGACCCCATGAAGTCGGAATCGCTAGTAATCGTGGAACAGCATGCCACGGTGAATACGTTCCCGGGCCTTGTACACACCGCCCGTCACACCATGGGAGTTGGTTCTACCCGACGGCCGTGCGCCAACCTTTCGAGGAGGCAGCGGACCACGGTAGGATCAGCGACTGGGGTGAAGTCGTAACAAGGTAGCCGTAGGGGAACCTGCGGCTGGATCACCTCCTTTCTAAGGATGTTCCTAGCAGCGAGACTTGTCTCACTCGTGGAACACTTAGCAAGTCGGCAAACAAAGCCGACTATATTAGAACCGAGCCGTCCTCATATCTCTTCAGAAATAGGTCCTGCGCTGACGGCGTAGGTCTCAAAAGTTTGGGGCCTTAGCTCAGCTGGGAGAGCGCCTGATTTGCATTCAGGAGGTCAGGAGTTCGATCCTCCTAGGCTCCACCAAGCCTTTTGCAGAGCAAAAGGCGTCGCCCTGGCAGTCGTTGCGCAGCAACGATGAGAAGGGCAGCGTATAAGGCCCTTATTACCTCAACCACTAAGGGCTGGTTCCTCTCGGGCCCTTCCTTCGGAATGCCCTTCCGGAACGACGAGTTTTGCCTTAGGCAAAATCTCTTGCACAACTCGCACATTGCTTCGCAATATGCTGTTTGTGCGACGTGCGCGCCTCCGGCGCACACTGGGTCGGTAGCTCAGGTGGTTAGAGCGCACGCCTGATAAGCGTGAGGTCGGAGGTTCAAGTCCTCCTCGACCCACCATCTTCCCTAAGGTGGTACACGGAACATACCTTCAAGCACATACAGTGTGTTTGAACGTCTGTTCCCGGATGAAGCATCGCTTCGTCCTTCAGACGAATTGACATCGTAAAGAGAGATACTAACAACATGTTTGATCGCCCCGCGTTAGGGGATGATCTCGGTTGCTGCCCTTCGGGGCCGGTGTTTGACGGGCTGTTTCCTCGGCCTTTCTGACATATCGCGATCGAAACGAATATGTTGTCCAAGTCAAGTACACTAACCAGAGCGATGACGCGGACCTCCTGCACGGACGGTTCGCTATCTGCATCGCTCATTGTCCAGACGATAGTCTGGGCGGGTAAAAGTATGCTTTTGATACAGGATAAAGAGGATCAGTTTCTTACCAGCTTCTGATCTTCGCGCGAGACGCTAAGTCTTGCTTTTTCTGGATCAAATCAAGCGCGAAAAGGGCGTTTGGTGAATGCCTTGGCAGTAAGAGGCGATGAAAGACGTGATACTCTGCGATAAGCCATGGGGAGCTGAGAATAAGCTTTGATCCATGGATTTCTGAATGGGGCAACCCACCTGATACTTTGTTATTACTGCACTTCGGTGCAGCTAATAACTTGGTAAACCAGGTATTTTTAGGCTGAATATATAGGCTTAAAAAGGCAAACCCGGGGAACTGAAACATCTAAGTACCCGGAGGAAAGGAAATCAATATGATACTCCCCTAGTAGCGGCGAGCGAACGGGGACCAGCCGAGCCATGAGTGTGGTTAGAATGCGTTGGAATGCGCAACCAAAGTGGGTGATAGTCCCGTATAAGAAGCATGATTGGACGTATTAAGTAGGGCGGAACACGTGAAATTCTGTCTGAAGATCGGAGGACCACCTTCGAAGGCTAAGTACTCCTTACTGACCGATAGTGAACCAGTACCGTGAGGGAAAGGTGAAAAGCACCCCGACGAGGGGAGTGAAACAGTACCTGAAACCGAACGCCTACAAACAGTTGGAGGGACCTTGCGTCCTGACAGCGTACCTTTTGTATAATGGGTCATCGACTTGGTCTCACGAGCAAGCTTAAGCCGTTAGGTGTAGGCGTAGCGAAAGCGAGTCTTAATAGGGCGTTGAGTTCGTGGGATCAGACCCGAAACCGAGTGATCTAGGCATGGCCAGGTTGAAGATAAGGTAACACTTATTGGAGGACCGAACCCACATCTGTTGAAAAAGATCGGGATGAGCTGTGCCTAGGGGTGAAAGGCCAATCAAACTCGGAGATAGCTGGTTCTCTGCGAAATCTATTTAGGTAGAGCGTCGACCGAATACCCTCGGGGGTAGAGCACTGGATGGGTAATGGGGCCCCACAGGCTTACTGATCCTAACCAAACTCCGAATACCGAGGAGTACTAGTCGGCAGACACACGGCGAATGCTAACGTCCGTCGTGAAGAGGGAAACAACCCTAACCTCCAGCTAAGGCCCCTAATTCATGGCTAAGTGGGAAAGCAGGTGAGACGACCAAAACAACCAGGAGGTTGGCTTAGAAGCAGCCATCCTTTAAAGATAGCGTAACAGCTCACTGGTCTAAATAAGTTGTCTTGCGGCGAAGATGTAACGGGGCTCAAGCCATGAGCCGAAGCTGAGGATGCATTTATTGCATGGTAGCAGAGCGTAGTGTGACATAGTTCCATGTGTCCTTACCTACACTTGTTCGTTTGGTTTACCCCAACCGGACCGTAGGATTGGACACAAGGAGCTTTCTGTGAAGCTGGCGCGTGAGCGATCCGGTGGAGAGATCACTAGTGAGAATGATGACATGAGTAGCGACAAAGAGTGTGAGAGACACTCTCGCCGAAAGTCCAAGGGTTCCTGCTTAAAGCTAATCTGAGCAGGGTAAGCCGACCCCTAAGGCGAGGCCGAAAGGCGTAGTCGATGGGAACCAGGTTAATATTCCTGGGCCAGATGGAAGTGACGGATCTCGAGGGTAGTTCATCCTTATCGGATTGAATGGGCTGCTTAGAGGTCCCTGGAAATAGCTCCATCGCTAGATCGTACCCTAAACCGACACAGGTGGACAGGTAGAGAATACCAAGGCGCTTGAGAGAACTATGTTGAAGGAACTCGGCAAAATACCTCCGTAAGTTCGCGAGAAGGAGGCCCGGTTTCTAGGCAACTAGAGGCTGGGGGCACAAACCAGGGGGTGGCGACTGTTTATTAAAAACACAGGGCTCTGCGAAGTCGCAAGACGACGTATAGGGTCTGACGCCTGCCCGGTGCCTGAAGGTTAAAAGGAGGGGTGAGAGCTCTGAATTGAAGCCCAGGTAAACGGCGGCCGTAACTATAACGGTCCTAAGGTAGCGAAATTCCTTGTCGGGTAAGTTCCGACCTGCACGAATGGCGTAACGACTTCCCCGCTGTCTCCAACATAGACTCAGCGAAATTGAATTACCGGTCAAGATGCCGGTTACCCGCGGTTAGACGGAAAGACCCCGTGCACCTTTACTACAGCTTCACACTGGCATTAGGCCGAACATGTGCAGGATAGGTGGTGGGCTTTGAAACCGAGACGCCAGTCTCGGTGGAGCCTCCCTTGAGATACCACCCTTGTTCTGCTTGATGTCTAACCGCGGACCGTTATCCGGTTCCGGGACCCTGTGTGGCGGGTAGTTTGACTGGGGCGGTCGCCTCCTAAATCGTAACGGAGGCGCGCGAAGGTTGGCTCAGAGCGGTCGGAAATCGCTCGTTGAG